>CAJTNN010000001.1 GCA_910577585.1 uncultured Muribaculaceae bacterium
GAACGATCCGCGCCTAAAAAATTCCTTCCCCATCTTCCAAGCCAACTCAGCCAAACTTGTCGGGACTTCTATATTTGGCAACTACTATAGTTGGAAGCAGGAAATCTGAATAATTGCTGTTCATTATTGCTCTATTCGAGAATGTAAGGCCTCCATCCAAAAGGGTGCCATGACGGGATACAGAAAATAACGTTGTTTAAACTTTTCGCGAAAAACAATGTCAAGCTGTATCACATACTGCGCCACCTGCCATTTAATTTTGCCGTCATGAAGAATTCTATCGTTATAAGGAACTGGGGAAATACGCCTAAAGAACAGGGGGAATGTGCTTCTGATTGCTCTAAAAGGGCTATGGAATTATTACGCCAATTCCGGAATGAGCCGCCGAATACGGATGGCTCGATACGTGCGCTTCTTATTGAGGGGATGGATTATCTTGAGTTGGCCCTCCAATGGTCTACCGAACATAGGGATCACGATTACTTTGCCTCTTTCAATGTCATGAATTTGGCCGCACTTCTATGCAATGCAAGCAAATCTGAATTCAAATACGCCGTGGAGCGCCTTACAAAATGGTTTGAATCTGGCTATGAGAACTCCAACAATGGGTTAGCGCAGATTCTGACAGTCGAGCTAAGCAAAGAACTCAAGAATCGTCGGACTGATTTGTCAGAACGCGAATTGGTTGAAACCATAATGAGATGTAAGGCTACCATGGGTTATCCCCTCTCAAAATTACTCTATATTCCGGCTGTCAGGGAGATGTATATCAAGAAAGCTTCCGAAGGAGTCCACAGATATGCCTTCTCGCTGGGGATATATTATTATGAATCGGAAGATTATGAAGCGGCCTTCAATTCGTTGAAAGGTCTGGAGGACATTCAATCTGCGAAGTATCTCGGCTTGATGTATTATTATGGCAAAGGGACAGAGCAGAATCATGAGTTGGCAAAAGAGTATCTTGAGAGGTATCATGAGAGTGTGTGGTGCGTAGAGCCGGAAGTTATATGGGCTTTGGGCGACCTGTATGGCCGCTTCGCAGGGGGTCGGCAACAGTTTGATTTATACATAAAAGAGTTGCAAAAGCCGTATGCGAACCATGAAAATCCCTTCATCAAAAAAATGCTCAGGCGATGTGTGACAGACCAATGCTGCATCACACTGCGTGACCGCATACAACTGACAGTAAAAATTGAGCCCGAAAACCGGGTGTGTGAATTTTCACTCGAATTGCCGCCCTATTGTTTTGCTACAATCAACTGGGGGGATCATCCACCCGAGAGGCATAAGATAGATGGTTGCGACATGCTTGACCGACATGAAAAAGTATCCTTCCAGCACACTTACCGCAAGCCGGGTATATACAGCGTTGCAATCGAAGCTGCATGCCATAATTCAATCGAAGCTTTTGAATTCTGCCGCTACAAACGCCAACTTCTCTCTGTAGATTTTGAACGATGCAACGGACTAAAGAAAGTAGTCATTGTAGGTCAGCTGCTTCAATCACTTGATTTGTGCACCAACAGCTATTCAAATAAAGCCTACCTTTATGGTTTAATCTGTAGAGACAACAATATCAGTTCTTTAGATTTACGTCATTGTCCGGCGCTCTCACATCTCGATTGCTCCTTCAATCCTATCTCTGAGTTGAAGATGCTTCGAAATAACATCTTGAATAATATTTGCATCCTCAGCACACATCTTGATAAGAGAGGGCTTGATGATAGACTCCGTCTGAATAGAGGGGATTATTGCAATTCTCTGAGTTATGACGAGTTGAGGGCCATTGACTTGCCCCTTGAACAGTACTTCCGACTAACAAACTGGGACAAAGTCCGCAAATATCTCCGTATAAATGAGCCGGATTATTACGACCATCGATTGGCAGAGTGCGAAATGACCTTCACTCTACTCAAAGAACTTTCTAAAGAGCTTAATCATAATCCCTACGAAGATAAAGAGGGCGCTCTGGCAGTTGATGGCTCATATATATCTGATGACTCTATTCTGCATCATGAAGAATTCTTTATCACGGGAGAAGGATGGACAACATGCCTTGCAACCAAAGTACGTGACATACGCCGCCGCCAACCATGGATGGGGCTCACCCCCACCCCTCCCGAATACTTCGTGGCAAGCGCCCTTGTCAATATGATTAAGGACTGGCGGGAACTGAAAAAAAGCCGACCTGCATCGCAAAATGAGACAGGAATCCATTAACTTTGCAACATAAGTACCTAAGATGACTTCAATTGCATTATTATGAAAGATATTAAATACAACCCTATCGAGGAGAAAACGCTCAACGATAAGTTGGTGAACCTGTATGGGGCAAAGATTCCGGGCCTGTATGCGGCCGTCAAACCCCTATTCGATGACCCCGATGCTATAAAACCGGCTTTACCTCTGGTAATAGAGCTCAACGATGACGAATCGTATGAGAACGCCGATCTCCGTGTGATGGTATTCGGACGCGAGACCAACAACTGGAACGACACCGACGAAAGAAGCCAGTATCCTTATGGCACCTACAATTTCAACCTTTCAACTTCAGATGATGTGCTCCACGAGATTAGGGGGAAGCATATTGAAGGTGAACCGGAAATTTTTGGGCTTGGCGACATCTACCATGCTTACTGCTATGAAGAGAACGGCGTGCGGAAGTCCATCTTTACCCGTCGGCAGAGAGAACTTATGCAACGATTAAGCCAGCGCCTTGGCAACCGCAAGGTGGAGGCAGTGTGGAACAATGTGTCAAAAATAGGATGCGGTGGCAAAGCCTTCGGCAACAGCTGTGGCAAACCTACAGCACAAATCCACGACATTGAACGCCAATTCTTTAACGTCGTAGCCAATGAAGTGCAGATTCTGAAGCCTGACGTTGTCATATTCCTTACCGGACGTGATGCCGACCGGGAAATCAAGGAGATTTTCGACCTGTCGGACGAGGATTTCAAATCTGTGAAAGAGGGGGTATTTCTTGACCGCATCAACCTTCCCGGTGTGAAATACGCTGCCCGCACCATCCATCCATCACGTGAAAGCAATGAGAATCTCAACAAGCATTTTGATGCTCTGATAGAGGATATCATCAGCTGCGTGCAATGAAGTTGACCAACAAGTTGTTTAAACAATTTCATTCTAATAATCAACGTTTTGGCTCATCATTGCAGCAATCATAAAAACCGGACTACCATAGGGCCCGGATTTGGGGAAGGCGGAAAATGGCGGCCGAGAGGAGGCGTCAGCGGCGCAGACGCGGGAAGAGGCGGCGCATGCGCAGCAGGGCGTGGTCGACAGGGTCGGAGGCTACTACGAGCGAGGTGGCGATGATGATGAGCAGGCCGCCGAGGATTTCGTTGGTCGACATCGGTTGATGCAGCAGCACGACGCTGAGCACCACGGCCGTGACGGGTTCGAGGGCGCCGAATATGGCAGTGGGCGTGGAGCCGATGCAGTGTATGGCGGCTGTCGTGCAGTAAAGCGACATCACCGTGGGGAGCAGTGCGAGCGCGGTGACATCGGTCCAGCCGTTAAGTCCGCCGGGAAGCGTCAGGGGTTCGCCGGCAACGAGCATGAAAATGAATACGCTTGATCCGGCCAGCAGCTGATAGAACAGCAGTTTGACCGTAGGGATACCCTTGATTTTAGTCGAGACATTGGTCATGACAAGGTATACTGCATATGTGAGTGATGACAGAAACACGAGCAGGAACCCCACAAGACTGACGCCGCCCTCAGCATCGCCCCCATCGGTGCGCACAAGCAGCAGTAGTCCGGCCGTCATGATAGCCAGACATATACCGGTGGTAATCCGGAAACGCTCATGGTAGAAGAATGTCATAAGCAGCGCCACCATCACCGGATACATGAAGAGCAAAGTAGAGGCCACACCTGCATTCATGTATTTATACGATTCGAAGAGTCCGAGCGAAGAGAGACCCATAAGCACACCGAGTATCACCACCGGCGCTAGCTCGCGCCGGTTGAGCTTCAGATTCCAGCCGCGACCAAGTATGATGAGCAGAAGAATCGGCAGACTCAGCAGATAGCGGAATAGCAGCACACTCGTGGGATTCATGCCGTCGCCATACAGCGGCACGGCAAAGGCAGGATTTGTGCCATATGTGGCGGCGGCCAACGCCGCGAGAATATATCCTTTAAGTTTCATGATCAGATTAAGCTATAAGTCGGCGACCGGGTCAAAGAGCACTCCGTAGAGTTGCCCGAAGTCGCATCTATATGAGGTAACGACATCGGACGATGCTTAGTATAAACAGGTTTGGGG
The DNA here is from genome assembly GCA_910577585.1 of uncultured Muribaculaceae bacterium. Classification (GTDB taxonomy): domain Bacteria; phylum Bacteroidota; class Bacteroidia; order Bacteroidales; family Muribaculaceae; genus Lepagella. The sequence continues at coordinate 4,289 of CAJTNN010000001.1, forward strand.
ACTGCCCGAAACACTCAGGAGCGCGTGGATTAATAATGAATCCACGCGCCCCCGAAAGTACTGAATATCATCGGGACTATCAAGAGGAATGAGTCTGCCAGAGGCATACGCGCAACTGGGGGCCATCGGTGCCCATCTGCCAGACATCATTGAAATCAAGGCCGCCGAACTTCGCGGGATTGGTGAAATCTGCGGCACTGACTTTTGTGGCACTCGGCCAACTGCTGCCGGTGCCCTCGAGATAGTATAGCGAACCATGATCGAAGAGCGAAGCCGACTTATGGGTGCCGATGGCGGCATTGCCATGCGCGACTTTGCCACTGTTGACACAACGGTAGATGTTGGTCATATGGTCAACACACCCCACTATTCCCCCGGCATCGTGACTCAGCTTGGGATTGACGGCTCCGGTATTGTAGCAGTCGCGCACGTCGCTCTTGTTACCCTCCTCCTGATAGCCGAGCACACCACCCACATATGATGCGCTGCTGCCCGAATCGACAACGCCGGTGTTGCAGCATTGCGAGAGCTGGACATTACGGAAGGAGTTGGTCAGCCCGGTGCCTGTAGGGTCGCCACCCATCGAACCTGCCACACCACCAACACCATGCACGGCTCCCTTGGCATAGATCGGACCATGGTTGGCGCACGAGGTGATTGAGATGCGGAAGTTGGTGAATCCGGCTATGCCACCAACTCCGGATGAAGCCGAATTTGATGAGCCTCCGGAGGCCGTCACACCTCCGGCATTCATGCAATTGGATAGAGCCACACCTATCGACTCATCATCAGGAAATCCCTTGTGGGCATCCTGCACATGCACCCGTCCGGCCACGCCTCCCACATGCAGCGAACCGCTGACGTCGCCCATATTTACACACCACGCGATATCAACCGTGGCCTCGCGGGTGTCCATCTCAAGCGGCACACGCAGCACGTAGCCCACCACACCCCCGGTATTGTCGCCACCTGTGATGTCAGCATAATTCACACAGTCACGCATACGCCCGGTGTGAGATGAATGATAGCGTCCGGCTATGCCCCCGACACAGCTTGAGTCAGGGGCATCGATGAGTCCGGCAAAGGTGCAGTCCTCCACGTTGCACTCTCCGCTGATGTCGTTGATCATGCCGACGAGTCCACCCAGATTCGATGTGCCGTCGACACGGCAATCAGCAAACATATGCATCAGCTTCGAGCCCACTATTATGCCTGCCACACCACCCACACAATCATTACCCTTCACCACGCTGCTGAATACCGGAGTGAAGCGATTCACGTCAGGCACCCGTATCGACAGCCCATTTTCGGCAAAATCAAACGCATCCTGTCCGCTTATCGTAGAATAGAATAGCTGACCGAAGAAGCCACCCACATAATTGCCCCCCGACACTTTCATCACCGGGTCGGAGCCCGAAGCCGACGACAAGTCGCCAACCATAATCTTTGACGGATCGAGGGTCACACCATAGGCATCACCGATGACTCCCCCCACATAATTGCCCGAGCTGCTTACGGGAAGATTCACCTTCACCTTCGTGTTGACGTGAAACGCTCCGTAATGCTGGCCGATAAGGCCACCCACATACGTATCGCCACTCACCGAAGCCGCCGCATCATCGACCGCCACACGTGTCGAGAAATCATCGCCCTCGATAGTGAGGCAATCGGCTATGTAACAATTACCTATCAGTCCACCCACACAGTTGCGTCCACCCACGATTGAATACACGCGGCAGTCATCAAGTGTGAGTGTCGAGGCATTCGTAAGTGCGCCCACAAGTCCACCTACATTATCGGCCCCCTTGCCACCTACCGGGCATATTATCCTCACACCGGTCAGGCGGCTCTCTCCGGCAGCATTCTCGATATAACCGATGACTCCGCCGGCATTTGAGCCCTTGGCCTCGATGATGCGGATATCTGAATCCTCATCGCTCACCTTGTGCTCTACACGCACATCAGATATCTCCACGCGAGCGTTGGTGCGGCCGATTACTCCCCCAATATTCTGACTACCGCTCACCGAGAAATGATAGTCAGGGGTGGCCACGCCATCCACGCTAACCTCAGCGTCGGCCAGGCCAATCAGTCCACCCACATTCTCCTCACCAAGCACCGATGCCGCGAGCGTCACACCGCTCAGCTGCAGTGAGCCCGACACGCAATGCCCGGCTATGCCACCGATGTTACGCCCGGACGCTGAGTCGCCGAATGTGCCGGCAATCGAAATGTCGCTCACCACCACGTTACCCGAGGTAGTGCCCGCCAATATGCCGCAATCGGCATAGAGTCCGCTGACATTCACGCCGGTGAAGCTTATGCCGCTCACAGTGGCTGTGCCACGCAGTTCGGTAAAGAGGCCGAAGCCGGTGTCGCTGTCATCGCGGGCGCTGCCACGGTAATAGAGATTTTTCATCTCATGGCCACCCCCATCGTAGCATCCGGCAAAGGGTGCACCCCAATATCCGCGCCCTGAGGCGAGGCTGCTCTGGTCGGTAGGCGTGACATCGCCGGTCTGACGGAAGAATAGTCCGGCGCCATTCGTCTTGCGGTCGTCGCCAAGATTGATGATAAACATCTCGAAGGCTTCGCTGTCGGCGATGATATAGGGGTCATCTTCGGTGCCGGAACCGGGCAACATATAACCCGGAAGTATGATTGAGACTGCAGCGAGGCGCCTCTCTGAGAATGTAGCGAGCAGACGCCCGGCTACGGTGCGACCACCGGCGCGCATGGTCATCACGTACTCACCATCGGGCAGCTCATACCCCTCCGGAATACGCATATGGAATCGGCGCATCGGAGGCTCATCCTCCTCAACGGCGGCACTGAAGCAATGTGTCGCTCCCTCAGCCGATATCAAGGCCAGCTCCACCTCGGTCGTGCCGTCGGGCAAACCGAAGTGGGCTGCATCTATCGAGAAGGAACTTACCGTATAGTCCTCTGTCTGCTCAAGTCCCGGACGCACCGAGGGTGCCACCGGCTCATCGCTGCATCCGGCCAGCGCGCCACCCAGTGCGGCGGTGAGGGCAAGCGCAGCAAATATTTTGGTTAGTCGTTTCATCTGGTTAGGATTATATTGAGTAGTGGGCAAACACCCAATAATCTATCAATTTGTTTTTCAAATACCTGACTACAATATTCATCATCACTTGCGCATCTCCGACCATGCCGGCACGGGGAATGACCTGGCCGAGGCCGACCCCACTCGCCATCGTGATGTGGTGGAGGTGCCTACATTCCAGTTAGAGTCAACTTTCTTGTAGAATCCGGCATCGCACACATCGGCATCATCCATCAGCCACACGCTGAGCGCACGCGCGTTATCCTTCTCCTGCTTACTGCTGCCTGGGGCGTAAATCGCCACTGTGCCATCGGAATGCACCGGATTGGCATCCTTCCAGGTCGATGCATCGGCCAGCGAGAGCATTCGCCATAGTTTGACGTTATTGCCGGCGCGCCCTATCGTGTGGCAGCCGTAGCGGTTGCCGTTGCCCGTGTTGAGGCAGTCGCGCACGATGCTGTTATCCTCTACCCTGCCTGCTATGGCACCCACATCGCCCGATGATGCGCGTATTGCGCCGGTGTTGACACACTGGCTGATAAAGACAGCGTTATCCTCAAACTCCATGCATGACTTGGTGATGGCGTTCAGACCGCCCGCTATCGAAGCCAGCGAACCGGCTATCACAAACGGCGCTGCCGCCCCACCCGTGGCCACAATGCCCCCGATCGAGGCTACAGTGCCTACAAGGATGCAGACTCCACTCACCACCTGGTGTATGATCTCATTCGTCTTATGAGTCTTCTCAAGGTATCCGGCGCGATCCTCGCGGGTCAGGTTAATCTCTTCATTGAAGGCAAGTTCGCCCCCCTCGCTCTCATAATAGGCAAGCGTAGATTCGAGTTCCGTGAGATAGCCTTCGGCGAGAGCCGATGTGTCGAACGCTCCACTTGCGTAAGTGGCCGATGCGCGCATCTGGCGCATGCATGATTTTATCTCCTCATTGATACTGATGCTCTTCTCGTCGAGAGTGGCCTGAAGCTCGGCCACCTCCTCCTCTTCAATCATCTCGTCGACCCCCATGCCCCAGAGCACAGTGTCAGAGATGAGGAGTCCGGCATCGGTAGCCACTTCGGCCACGCGCAGGAAATTCTTGAGCACCTTGCTTGCCTGGGCGATAGGATGCTCTGTCACAGCCAGCAGCGGGCCCACAAAACCCATCACCACCTCCATCGACCCTATCACGCACTCCGCGATATTCATCGCAGTCCATTCGCGCGGGTCGCCGATTTCGCCGACTATGCCACCCACCGGTCCGGTGCCTGTGGCATTGAGGTCGCCGAAGTTGCCGCAATAGTGCACGATTGTGTTATTCCCGGCCAAAGCAACGACTCCGGCAAGGTTGCGCCCGGTGGCGGCAAGGGGCCCATAATTATGATTGAGAGCTATTGATCCGAACTGCGTCTTACCCACAATTCCGGCCACATAATCGCCACCGCTCACCTCGCCGGTGTTGATGGCATTATGCACCACGGCGATTGAGGTGCAACCGGCGATTCCGGCCACATAGCTTGTGCCGCTGACACGTCCGGTATTGTAGACAGCGTAGGTGCCGGCCTGGGCCTCACCCATCAAACCGCCCACACACTCAGTGCCGCTCACCTCACCCTCATTCCAGCAATAACGCGCCACTACATTATTATACATATAGGCATCCGCGTCACTCCCCTTCACACGGGTGCTTCCGATGAGGCCTCCGACTCCGGCATATCCGCTCACCGCTCCGGTGTTGGATGATGACGTGACACTGGTCATGCCTGCACCTCCGGCCAATCCGCCGGCTCCTATGCCACTGTTCTTCGTGTCGCCGGGACTATAGGCCATAGCCCCTCTGATGATTCCGGCATTCGAGCAGGCGGTGGTATAGAGCGAGTCGCACGAGCCCACCATCCCGCCGGCACCGGCATAAGATGCGCTCACCGGCGAGGTATTGACACAATCGCTGAAGGCCAGGCATGAGTATATGCCTGCCGCTCCGGCCAGACCGCCGGCGTTGTAGGCGGCCGAAATCTTGTTGTCGGTCGAGCTGCAATTCTGCAGATAGGCGCGTGTGTGCATGTCGGCCGCACCGAGCAGCCCGCCTATGCCCACACTCTCATCACTCCCTGTCACTTCGCAGCCGCTTACATGGCAATCGGTGATGGTCAGCATTCCACGGTCGTTGCCTCCGGTGAGCGATGCGCCCACAAGCATACCTGTGGCGAAGTTGCCGCTGATAGCCGAGTTGCTGAACGACACGCCATCAAAGGCTGCGTTGTGCACATAACCGAACAATCCAACTCCCGCCGAATGCTCCCGATCGATGATCAGCGTCGATATAGCCGCGCCATGGTAATGCCCACGGAAAGGCAACGCCGGATTGGCACCGATCGGCAACCACCCGTAGCGGCGGTCGACCTCACGCGAGGCCTGATACATGTCAATCTTGCCGGTCTGGCGGAAATGCGTGTCGGCAGTGATGAGAGAATTCTTCTCCTCACTGTTGACGACCTGGGCGAGTTTTATAAGATTGTTGTAGGATGATATCTCATAGGGTTCGTCGGCCGTGCCCTTGCCGGGGAGGCCGATCTCCTCATCATACGTATCGAGCACCGTGACTGTGCCCCCGGCAATCTCCACACGGCTGCCAAGACCGAACTGAGTGGTCGCAAACTCACTCTTAAGATCGGCCAATGCAGGATTCTCCTCGATGGGATATTCAAGATACATCAGTCTGTACTCACCGTCGGATAGTCCGGTGTCGAGAGTCAGACGCGAACTCGCTCCCGAGCGTTGATGCTGACCTGTGCGGCTGATCATCGAGCCGTCGGGTGCCTGGAGCACGAGTGTGAATCCGGGCGAACTGAAGCCCTCGGTCTCCGGACCGAGCGCCATGACGCGCGTGTCGCCCACAAACGTATCCCCCGGAAATTCCGGCTCATCCGGCCCATCAATCTCGTCAGTGCAAGCCGGCAACAGCAGCGCGGCAGCCAAGGCAAAAAGAATCGGATATAGTCTCATGAAAAAGCTTATGATAACTTATGATTATATGTAACCGGGCGAAAGTAGTGATTTTTATCCGGTTTCACAACCCTGTAGGGCGCCTTATCACACGTTTGTCTATTATTTGTACATATCCCCCCACACACTCTCCCCCGGATAGGATGCATAAAAATAACCCGCCTTGAAGAAATTTTGATTAATTTTGCAATATGAATCCAGTGGAGTCTCTGAGAGAGCAGCGGCGACTGCTTGAAATAGAATATCGGGCCGAGAAGGAGGCCTTCAGCCGAAAGATCGGTCGCAACGGCATCGCACGCCTCGTGAAGCGCGGGAGCGCATGGTGGCCTGTCGGGCTGCAACGCACATATTACAATTCGCTCAATCAGCGCATCGTAGAAATCACGCGCACCCCGGCCGAAGATGACGCCACACCTGACGACCACGACTTCGAATACGGCCGTCCGGTGGCTCTATTCCGAGTGCCGCAGGAGGAGGATGCTCCACTCGATATCGTTGCGAATGGCACCGTAAGTTTCACCGATGCCGACCGTATGGCCATCGCCGTGGCTGATGATGCTGTGATTACATCTGACGACACCCTCGGAGTGATGCTATCTTTTGATGAGACATCCTACAGGGCAATGTTTGACGCCCTCGACCGCGCCATCAAGGGTAAAGGTCAGCTTGGTGACCTGCGCGACCTCATCTATTCGCATCGCAGGGCTGGCGAATACTCACTCCCGCCGATGCACTTCAGCTATCTTAACCCCACTCAGGAGGAGGGGGTCAACAAGGTGCTCCGGGCCAAGGATGTGGCCATCGTGCACGGGCCTCCCGGCACGGGCAAGACCACAACTCTCGTCGAGGCCATCACTGAGACACTGCGCCGCGAAAGCCAGGTGCTGGTGTGCGCGCAGAGCAATCTGGCGGTAGACTGGATATGTGAGAAACTGATGGACCGCGGCGTCAATGTGCTGCGTATCGGCAATCCGGCACGTGTCACCGACAAGATGCTCGCCTTCACCTACGAACGCCGCTTTGAATCTCACCCAGACTACACTACCCTCTGGAGCATACGCAAAGCCATGCGCGAGCTTCGCTCGGCACGCCGCCACACCGACCAATGGCAGCAGAAGATCGAGCGCCTTAAAAGCCGCGCCACCGAACTGGAGTTCCGCATCAATCAGGACCTCATGAGCCACGCCCACGTCATAGCCTCGACTCTTGTAGGTAGCGGCCACCGTCTGCTCGACGGCACGCGCTTCTCTACCCTCTTTATCGATGAGGCCGCGCAGGCTCTTGAGGCCGCATGCTGGATAGCGATGCGCCGCGCGGGACGCGTGATTCTCGCCGGAGACCATTGCCAGCTCCCCCCGACTGTGAAGTGCATCGAGGCAATGAAGGGTGGGCTCGGCAAATCGCTGATGGAGCGGATTGTGGAGAACCACCCTGAATGTGTGACTCTGCTCGATATGCAATACCGTATGAATGAGGATATCATGCGGTTCTCAAGCGAGTGGTTCTATGGCGGCAAGATGAAGGCCGCTCCCGAAGTGCGCCACCGCATGATAATCGCCGGCGACCCGGCTATCGAATGGCTCGACACTTCCGGAATACTCGATACCGACGGAGAGGCCGACACCGAAGCCTTCCGCGAGGCCACTGCAGGCGATGGGCGCATCAACCGCGATGAGGCTTTGCTCACTATCATCGCCCTCCAGAACTACATCAACCGCATCGGGCGCAAGCGATTTATCGACGACCGCATTGATGTGGGTGTGATATCGCCTTACCGTGCCCAGGTGGATTATCTGCGCCATCTGCTGCGCAGAGTCGATTTCTTCAGACAATTGCGCCGTCAGATTACTGTCAATACTGTCGATGGCTTTCAGGGGCAGGAACGCGATGTGATAATAGTATCGCTCGTCAGAAGCAATGACGACGGCCAGATAGGATTCCTGCGCGACCTGCGGCGCATGAATGTGGCCATGACTCGGGCAAGGATGAAACTGATTCTCATCGGCAATCTCCCCACACTGGCGCGGCACCCGTTTTACCGCCGACTGAATGACTACATAGAACGAACAACAGAATGAAGATATTGATAATCGGAGCCGGCAAGATGGGCTCCTTCTTTTGCGATCTCCTCTCGAAAGACCATGATGTGGCCATCTATGACCGCGATCCGCAGCGACTCCTATTCTCATTCAACTGCCGACGTTTTGCCGACATTGATGAGATTCGCGAGTTCGCGCCCGAATTTGTAATCAATGCGGCCACAGTGAAATACACTATCCCGGCATTCCGCCAGATTCTGCCGCTACTGCCGCCGAATGCCATTCTGAGCGACATCGCGTCGGTTAAGACGGGATTGCCTGAATTCTATGCCGAGGCGGGACATCCCTTCGTGTCGACCCACCCGATGTTTGGACCCACATTCGCCTCTCTCAGCAATCTCAGCCAGGAGAATGCCATCATCATCAGCGAGGGTGACCACTTAGGGAAACTCTTCTTCCGCGACCTCTACACTCGCCTCAACCTACATATCGAGGAGTATACCTTCGCCGCCCACGACGAGACAATAGCCTACTCACTCTCGATACCCTTCGCCTCGACACTCGTGTTTGCCGGCATAATGAAACATCAGGATGCTCCCGGCACCACCTTCAAGCGCCACATGGCCATCGCGCGCGGCCTGCTGTCGGAGGATGATTATCTTCTGAGCGAGATACTCTTCAACCCGCACACTTCGGCACAGCTCAGCCGCATCCGCGAGCAGCTGGCCGAGTTGCAGCAGATCGTGGAGTCACGCGATGCCGGAGCCATGAAGGATTTCCTGACCCGCGTGCGCGCCAATATTGATTGATGCGTCAGCTCACGCAGTCACATCTGTGGGCTGACACGATAGCAGGGATGTTCAATCGGTTGCCGACCCACTGCCACCATCATGCTCCGCAAGCAGCTTGCGGGCCTCATCGAGATATTTTGAATTGATCACCACGTTGCAACCGTTGAATACGGGCACATACAGATTATTCAGATTCTCTACCATGGCCGGTATGCCGTTGCTCTCGAGCATACCCTTCACAAGATAAGCTTCCTGCGGAGAATCATAGCTGGCCAGTGTTACGCTTGACATATGATTGATTTTTAAGAAAATATATGTGTATCCGGTTTAGAGTTCAGGATAGAATCGCGCCCCTTCGCCCCAGTCCCATCGGCCGGGCACAGTGGCCTGGAAATTGAACTTAGCAATGCCAAGGTCAAGATCGGTGTAGTCACCCTTGCTCTTGACCCCTGCATGAATGAAGGTGTCCTCTCCCATCCAGATTCTGACGGGCTGACGGTTCATCCCCGAGGGGGCGGCAGCCACTGCCTGCAGCCCCTCTGCCAGCCACGGATTCTGACGCAACGCCTCGCTATAGGTGAAGAAGGCTAACTTATCGTCATAGAATTCCTGTGGCTCGAGGCCTTTGCTCTTGACCACCTTCTGCATCATCTTGTACATCAAGCCCGGTTCGGCCTCTTCGGCAAACCCGAAGGGTATCAGGAAAGCTATCTTTTCATCCGGGCTGAGGGTCTCCTGCACTTTCGAAGGGTCGTAGGTGGCGGCCACAAAACATGTGCCCAGCCCCTTGCTCACCGCAAGCATCACGAATTGCTCGCCAGCGAATCCGGCTATCTCGGCCGAGTCGGCCTCACGTGTGTCAATCACCGCCACAAGATAATTGCTGACCCCCTTGAAGAAGCCATAGCTCTTCTTGAAACTCCCGAACGCCTCAGGGGATGCGAATTTCAGGCTGAAGCGCACACCGGGGTATGCGGCATTGATAGTCTTCACCTCATCCTCAAGCGCCTGCACAGTTGCCTGCGGAATCTCTGCATCTGAATAGCGTCGCACTGAATGACGCCGCTGCAGAGCCTCGATGCTGTATTGTATATTCATACTTGAATCCTTTAGTTGACTATTTGATGACATCTTTTTGACGCCATCTATAATGTTATAACAACATTCACGCGGTTTTTCGTGTTCAGAAGCATCTAAAATATCACAGACCCTCACATTATTATTATGATGATGGTACGGAAATTTCGTGATGACGATATGTAAAATCTGCCGTAGGTTTGTTGTAGTTATATAATCAACTGAAAATCTTAAGTAAAACATAACACCACCGCATATGCATACACGACTCCTTACATTACTCGCCGCGCTGGCACTGACCGGCGGCGCCACCGCATCGGCACAATATTATGAGATTGCCAATCAGATTCCAAACCTCATCACCCCCGCTCTGCAGGGTGGATTCAACTACAAGGGATTCATAGAGGCGGAATATCTGCATGGTGTGGGTGATAACTCTTGCGATTTCTTTGGCATCTCTACGGTGCAGGGATTCCGCTATTCCTCATGGTTCTTCATGGGCGCCGGACTGGGCGTGCAATATGTGCATACCTCTCCGGCCGAGGATTGGCAACCCACATACTACCCCGGCAATGCCATCAACCGCAGCAGCCGCAGCGGCTGCATGGTGCCGGTGTTCACCGACTTCCGCTTCAATATCGGCAGCCCGAAAGGTATCTCCTTCTTCGCCGATGTGAGGCTCGGTGCGTCATTCCTCGTCACCAACTCCGACCTGCGCATCAACGAAGGCTATATCACCAACAATGAATACTTCTATCTGCGCCCCTCGATAGGTATCCACATACCGGTCAATCCGGAGAAGAACACCTCAGCATTCAATATCGGCATCTCCTACCAGCTTCTCACTGCCAACTACTGGGACAGCTGGCAACGCAATACCACCCTCAACGCCCTCGGCGTCAACGCCAGCTATGAGTGGTGAGCAAATTCACCCTCTCTATACTACCCATCTCAATCCAAGTCTAATTCAAGCACACTCCCAGAGAGTATGCTTGAATTAACTTTTATTAATTAAATTGAGCAGAACCAATCATTGGTCTATGGCGTTATAATGACGTCTGAAGGGAACAAAGAAAGGAGTTCAGAAAATCCCCGATGACATTGTAAAATCATAACATATTTCATAAAACAATAAAATAAATTCAAGTAGACATGCAATCTATCATTAACACCCGCATCCCTGAGTTCAAGGTGCAGGCTTACCATAACGGCGAGTTCAAGACAGTGACTGACAAGGATGTACTTGGCAAATGGGCCATCTTCTTTTTCTATCCCGCAGACTTCACTTTCGTCTGCCCCACAGAGCTCGAGGACATGGCCGAGAAGTATGAGAAGTTCAAAGATATGGGCGTAGAGATCTACGCTGTCAGCACCGACAGCCACTTCGTGCATAAAGCATGGCACGACACCTCTGAGGCCATCAAGAAAGTGAACTATCCCATGCTCGCCGATCCCACCGGTCTTCTGACCCGCGCATTCGGCGTGATGATCGAGGACGACGGTATGGCTTACCGTGGCACATTCGTCAGCAACCCGGAGGGTCTGATCAAACTCGTAGAGGTACAGGACAACAATATCGGTCGTAACGCCGATGAGCTGCTCCGCAAAGTTGAGGCTGCCCAGTTTGTGGCAAGCCACGACGGTGAGGTTTGTCCCGCCAAGTGGCGTCAGGGTCAGCAGACTCTCAAGCCCAGCATTGACCTCGTAGGTAAAATCTGATTTTAGTCAGATTCCCGTAAGACGGTAATATCCGGCACCTTCATCTGCTAAGGATGAAGGCAAATGATAAATAACGTAACGAGACAGTACACTACAACTCAACGAAAATCCGGCTAAATACTCATTTTAGCCGGATTTTTTTGAAACGAATCATCTGTGCGGTTTTAATTGCTTCGCAAACAAAAATTTAAACCGCAGCAATCAGGCAACTACATATTTATTTAGACAATAATTAGAAATTACGATATGTTAGATAACGATATCATACAGCAACTACGCTCAATATTCGCCGATCTCGGCGCACGCATCACTCTGCGCATGTCAGCAGCCGATCCTCAGGCCGATGAGGCTCGCCAGATGAAGGAATTTCTCGGCGATTTCGCATCATCTTCGCCCGACATCGACTTTGAGGAGACTACTGCTCAAGTCGAGGCTCCGCAGTTTGAAATCCTAAAGGATGGAGAGCCTACGGGGGTGAAGTTTGTGGGCATACCTAACGGACACGAGTTCACCACACTTCTGCTGGCTGTGCTCAATGCCTGCGGAAAGGGTAAGAATATGCCTGACGATGCCCTCTCGGCACGCATTCAGGCTCTCCGTGGTCCGATTGACCTGCGCACATTCGTGTCGCTCACCTGCACCAACTGCCCGGATGTGGCCCAGGCACTCAACGTCATCGCCATTCTCAACCCCGAGGTGAGCAATTCGGTGATTGATGGCGCTGTAGTGCAGCCTGTGGTCGATAAACTCAATATCCAGTCAGTGCCTACGGTATACGCCGGCGATGCCATGCTCGGTGTTGGCCGCCAGTCGCTGGCCGACCTTATCGATAAACTCGAGGAGCGTTACGGCAAGAATGAGACCGATGCAGCTCCTGTGGAGCATGAATTTGATGTGGTGGTGCTCGGCGGAGGTCCTGCCGGTGCAGCCGCTGCCATCTATGCAGCCCGAAAGGGGGCGAAGGTGGCAGTCGTGGCCAAAGCTATCGGCGGACAGGTGAAGGAGACAATGGGAATCGAGAACCTTATCTCGGTGCCCGAGACCACCGGACCGAAACTTGCCTCCGATCTGCGCATCCACCTCGAGCAGTATCCGATTGCCATCTTCGACAACCGCTCCGTAGATGCCGTAGAGGTCAGCGACAAGCGCAAGACTCTGCGCGCCGGTAATGAGAGCTTCTCCGCTCCGGCGCTGATTGTGGCCACTGGTGCCAGCTGGCGCAAACTGAATGTGCCCGGCGAAGAGGACCATATCGGCAAGGGTGTGGCCTTCTGCACACACTGCGATGGTCCATTCTACGCAGGCAAGAAGGTGGCCGTAATCGGCGGCGGCAACTCAGGTATAGAGGCAGCCATCGATCTGGCTGGAATATGCCCCGATGTGCAGGTGTTTGAGTTTATGGATACTCTTAAGGCTGATGAGGTGCTTCAGGAGAAGGCCGAGTCTATGCCCAACATGCACATCCACACCTCGATGCAGGTGATGGAGGTCGAGGGTGGCCCAGGCAATGTGACCGGACTGAAGGTCAAGGACCGTCTCAGCGGCCAGGTCAAGACGGTGAGTGTCGACGGCGTGTTTGTGCAAATCGGTCTGAGCCCCAACAGCGCGCTTTTCAAGGATATCCTTGAGATGACACGCGCTGGTGAGATTAAGGTCGATGAACGTTGCCGCACCAGCGTGAAAGGCATTTACGCCGCAGGCGATGTCACCAGCGTCCCCTACAAACAGATTATCATCGCCATGGGTGAAGGCGCCAAGGCTGCCCTCACAGCCTTCGACGACTCTATCCGAGGCGAAATCTAAAAGAACCTATATCTTACATAAATACTCCCCGCTGCCAGTCCTCAATAACGAGGGTCGGCAGCGGGGAGCTTCATATCAAATTCAGATTGGCTTCCTATAGGCCTCATATAACCGCCATATGATATGGGGATTATTTGAGGTACCGGAAAAAATGAGTAAATTTGCACTATGGAATTCAGAATCATACCGGCATCACCCTCACATGCCGAATTTATAGCCGAGGCGGTAATGACCGCCATCGGCAATGAAATCTGCTGCCATATGGCTGGCGGCGCGCAACGTCTGCCTCTCGTAAGGGAGGTATTCACTCGGCTTGCCCGACGTGAGGACTCGCAGTACAGCTATCTCAACTCACTCATTGCACTCGACCCGGAGGGTAATCCGGCCGCTGCGATAGTGAGCTACGACGGGGCGCGCCTCTATGAGTTGCGCCAGGCGTTTGTAGATGAGGCCAACGCGCTGCTCGGCTGGAATGTGACCCAGAATGATTTTCAGGATGAAACATCGGCCGATGAGTTCTATCTTGACTCGCTGATGGTGAGCCCGGCCTACCGGCGCCGTGGGCTCGCCGGACGCCTGATAGCACTGGCTGCGCAGCGCGCGCGTGAGAATGGCAAACCTCTTGGACTGCTTGTGGATTACGACAATCCGGAAGCGCGCCGACTATATGTGTCGACAGGCTTCCGGAGTGTAGGTGAGCGTCCCTTCGCCGGCACGATGATGGAGCATATGCAGATGGCATGATACTCTCCTTCATCTGACCGTCACGGCGCGAGACGTTGTGATTGATGAGGCTCGATTATCTGATGATTGCACGACCGGCCCATACCAGAAGTATGCCGATCACAACAGTGGCAACGAGATAGGCTGCGAAGGTGCCCCAGTCACCCTTGCTGCCAAGCACCCACATGTCATCGGCAAACGATGAGAATGTGGTGAAGCCGCCGCAGAATCCGGTGATGAGAAGCACATTCTCACCCGGTGTCATCACGTGGGCCTTCTCAAGCAATCCGAAGAAGATGCAGATAAGGAAGCATCCGATGATGTTGACCAGGAACGTGCCCATAGGGAAGGCTCCGTGAAACATTCCTGAACTCCATTTCCCGACAAGGAATCGTCCGCATGTGCCCACAAATCCGCCGGCACCTGCAATAAGCATTGATTTAATCATAGTGAAATAAGATTAAGTTAAGTTTTTCTATGATTCCCTCGCAATCCCGGCTCTCCGCTCCGGGTGGAATCAGCCGGAATCGGTGGCTATATGCCGCTACATCTTTGGCAGATGTTTGCCGGATTGAGGGTATAGAGAGTGGACTGATCATCAGCCTCCACACACCCGAAAGGAATCATCAAGTTAAGATTTATTTTACAATTTCAACAAACAACAACTATAAAGGTTGAACAATGGGTAGAAAAAAACGTCCCCTTCCGCTGCTGGAGGGTATTGAGATAACCGGGCTGGCTGCTGAAGGAAAGGCTCTCGCCAAAGTCAGACTCCGGCCTGAGGATGAGTCTCCGATTGTGATATTCATCCCCTACGGTGCACCGGGTGATATTGTGGATATTCAGCTCGACAAGAAGAAGCATTCGTATGCCGAGGCCCACATCACACGCATGGTCACACCTTCGGCCATGCGCTGCGAGCCTATGTGCAGCCATTTCAGTATCTGTGGCGGCTGCAAATGGCAGCATATCCCCTATGCCGAGCAACTGGTGCAGAAGCATACGCAGGTCAGCGATGCACTCACACGCATCGGCAAAATCTCACTGCCTGAGATTCGCCCCACTCTCGGGTCGGCCGCGACGGTGGCCTACCGCAACAAGATGGAGTATACATTCTCCAATAAGAAGTGGCGCACTTTTGAGGAGTTACGCTCGGGAGTGGAATTCACCGACTCGCCGAATGCTCTTGGGTTCCACATACCCGGTGCGTTCGATAAGGTGCTCCACATCGAGAAGTGCTGGCTGCAGGAGGAGTTCGGCAATCGGGTGCGCAATTTCATCTATGACTATGCGCTGAAGAATGGCCTGAGTTTCTACGACATCCGCAACAACCATGGGCTGCTGCGCACACTGATGATACGCACCGCCTCGACTGGTCAGAAAATGGTGGTGGTGGCCTTCGGCGAAGATGATGCTGCGGCTATCGCTTCGCTGATGGATGCTGTGGCTGCCGAATTCCCCGAAATCACCTCGCTTCAATATGCCATCAACCTGAAGCTCAATGACTCGCTGGCTGACGTCGAGATTAACCCATGGCGTGGCCCGGCGTTTATCGAGGAGGAGATGGAGGGGCTGCGCTTCCGGGTGAATGCGAAGTCGTTCTACCAGACAAATTCTCGCCAGGCCTACGAACTCTATAAGGTGACTCGCCTATTCGCCGGTCTTGACCCGTCAGATCCGGGTTATGCCGCAGGTTCTGCTGCCACAGGCGAGGCTATACCCTCATGGGTTGCCGAAGGGCGCAAGCCTCTGGTGTATGATCTCTACACCGGCACCGGCACAATCGCCAACTTCGTGGCGCGCCAGGCCGAGGCTGTGGTGGGCATTGAGTATGTGGAGGTGGCCATTGAGGATGCACGCCTCAACTCTAAGGTCAACGGCATCGACAACACCACCTTCTTCGCCGGCGACATGAAGGATGTACTGACTGATGATTTCATCAGCCGTCACGGACGTCCTGACGTGATGATTGTGGATCCTCCGCGGGCCGGTATGCACGAGGATGTGGTGAAGGTGATTCTTAACGCCGCCCCGGAGGTGATAGTCTACGTCAGCTGCAATCCGGCCACCCAGGCCCGCGACCTGGCGCTGATGGACTCTGCCTACCGCGTGACCGATGTGCAACCCGTAGATATGTTCCCACACACCCACCACGTGGAGAATGTGGTGCGCCTACGCCGACGCGAATGACCCTCTCCCCATCCGTACCCCCCCCACGAAAATTGCATTTTTGATTCGTAAACGGCCCAAACTACTGCATCGCGGAGTTTGGGCCGTTTACCGTGGAAGGAGGGACGGAACAGTCGTATATTCCGCCACACTGGCTACCGCTCCGTCCCTAACCGCGTTCAAATACCACTCTCAATTTTTTGAAACTCTCAATGCAGTTGACAAGAGAAGCTGTTCAGATTTTGAATTTCAGGAATTTTGCGTTATATTTGCATCAAATAAGAGTATTGCAATTGCATCAAATAAGAGTATTACAATCGCAATAAATAAGAACAACTGTCAGTTAGAATATAAGAGCAACACAACAATATTATAATAATGGCAACACCACAGCAACTTCTTGCAGACTCTCTTGAAGAACTGCACAGGCTTCAAGATTCTAATCCTCATGTTGTAATACGGGGAACAGAACAACTGTCTCGTACTCATTTGAAACGCCTCCTCGACAATGGTTGGTTGCAAGAGGTGATGAAAGGATGGTATGTCCCATCACATCCAGGCAGTGAGGGTGACACTGCTGTATGGTATACATCATACTGGCATTTCATCCGTGCTTATGCTAAATGGAAATTTGGTTCAGACTGGTGCTTGTCACCAGAAATGTCGCTTGACATTCATTCAGGGAAAACAACTGTGCCGACACAACTTATAATTAAGTCGCCCAAAGCGAACAATAATCTGGTTGGGCTTCCTTATGGGCATTCTTTGCTTACACTTAGGGGGGACGTCGAGCAAGAGTATATTGAGGTAGAGCCAAACTCCGGGTTAAATCTCCTCACGCTTGAATATGCGTTGGCCTATGCTTCCCCTTCTTATTATCGCAATGATTCGACATCTGCAAAAGTGTGCCTTTCTATGCTTGCAACATCTGTGAATATTTTGAAGGTGTTGACAAGAAATGGTGCGACTACGCGAGCAGGGCGCATAATTGGAGCAATGAGATCCATAGGCAATTCCATTGCGGCTGATGAAATTTCAACCACAATGAAAGACTTTGGCTATACTATCGTAGAAGAGAATCCTTTTGAGGAGTTGCCTCCGACCTCAATCGCCGGACCCGTCTCACCTTATGTAGGTAGATTAAGGCTCATGTGGCAGAATATGCGACAACAAGTAATCGATAATTTCCCTGAGTTGCCTCATCATGTCGCTGATGCCGACAAATATCTCGCACAAGTTGACGAAAAATATTTGGAGGACGCTTATCATTCACTGTCAATAGAGGGTTATCAAGTGTCACGTGAACTTATTGAAAAAGTGCGGAGTGGCAATTGGAAACCAGATGCAGACGACAGAGAACACAGAAACGCATTGGTAGCCCGTGGTTACTACCAAGCCTTTCAAGCTGTGAAGGATTCTGTGAATAAGATTATCAGAAATACAAATCCCGGCGCAGTTGTTGGTAAAGACCATTCGAGATGGTACCGTCAGATGTGGATGCCATTTGTCACTGCTGGTATACTCTCTGCTTCTGATCTCATTGGGTATCGTAACAGCCAAGTTTATATCAGAGGTTCGCAGCACATTCCACTTAATCCGAAGGCTGTGGCTGACGCAATGCCTGAATTTTTCAGACTGCTTACGGATGAACCCGATGCAAGAGTCCGCGCCGTACTTGGGCACTTTATGTTCGTATTTATCCATCCTTATATGGATGGGAATGGTCGAATGGGACGCTTTATCCTTAATGCAATGCTTGCATCCGGAGGTTATCCTTGGACTGTAGTTCCTTTGGAATCACGAAAGGAATATATGAAGGCTCTTGAAAAAGCCAGTGTATCATCAGACATCAGTGACTTCACAAGGATTATAGCCACACTGGTATCCTCAAATAACAAGTAAGCAACCTTAAGTATCTCTCAAAAATAATGCATAAGTAGTTGTTCATTAATTCTTCGCAACTACTTATCTAATTTCTGAGAGATACTCATTTGGCAAAATCTGCGACGAAATACTTTGGTAAATGCCCCCACCTCTGCGATGCGGTAGTTTAATCCCTGATTTCATCAGAAAGATGCCTCCCGGCATGATAGGATTGCGTATCCTTCATGCCGGGAGGCCGTTACTTTATCAGTGGGTCGATGTCAAGTATCTCTCAAAAGTAGTTGTGCCTTATTATTCGGAGGTACTTATCAATCGACGGCTTTCTCGAGCACGATGTCGAAGTGGTCGAGGAAGTTCATAGTCTTCTTGATGTAGTCTTCCATCACCACGTCGTCCTCTACGAAGGGCACCTCCTTGCGGTAGCTCTCCATCACAGTCTCGATATAGGGAGAGGATTTGAGCGGACGGCGGAAGTCAATGCCCTGGGCGGCATTCATCAGCTCTACGGCTGCGATATATTTCAGATTGTCAATTATCTTATGCAGCTTGGTGGCGGCATTGGCACCCATCGACACAAGGTCCTCCTGGCCATTCGAGCTCACAATCGAGTCGCAGCTTGCCGGCCAGGCGTACATCTTGTTCTGGCTCACCATCGATGCCGCAGCATACTGCGGAATCATGAAGCCAGAGTTCAGGCCCGGCTTGGCCACGAGGAACTCGGGCAATCCGCGCAGACCCATGATGAGCTGCGCCACACGGCGCTCGGAGATATTGCCGAGTTCATGCAGCGCCACACCCATATAATCAAAGGCCAGCGCCAGAGGCTCGCCATGGAAGTTGCCACCCGACACCACCATATCCTCATCAGGGAAGACTGTGGGATTGTCGGTGACTGAGTTGATCTCGATATGCAGCACATCGGTGACATGGTTCATGGCATCCTTCACCGCGCCATGCACCTGCGGAATGCAGCGGAATGAATAGGGATCCTGCACATGCTCCTTCTCGCGCTTGATAATCTCTGAGCCCTCGAGCAGCTGACGGAACATGCGTCCGGTCTCAATCTGTCCGGGGTGAGGGCGCACCTGCTGGATGCAGTTGAAGAAGGGCTCGATGCGGCCGTCGAATGCTTCGAGCGACATTGCGCCGAAGAGGTCGAAGCAGTTCACGAGATGCCAGCCGTCGATGAGGGCCTTGATGCCGTTGGCGCTCATGAACTGGGTGCCGTTGAGCAGCGCCAGACCCTCTTTTGATTTCAGTTTGATCGGGTTCCAGCCGAAGATGTTCAGCACCTCATGGCCCGAGCGGCGCTTACCCTGAAACATCACCTCACCCTCGCCGATAAGTGGCAGGAAGAGATTGGCCAGAGGGGCCAGGTCGCCGCTGGCTCCGAGTGAGCCACGGTCGTAGACCACCGGCAGGATATCATTATTATAGAAATCGAGTATACGCTTCACTGTCTCTACCTGCACGCCGCTGAAGCCCATCGAGAGGGCATGGGCCTTGAGCAGGAGCATGAGCTTCACCACTTCGGGAGCCACCGGAGTGCCGACACTGCATGAATGGCTCTTTACGAGATTCTCCTGCAGTGTGGTGAGGTCTTCGGGCGAGATATGCTTGTTGCAGAGCGAACCGAAACCTGTGGTGACGCCATAGATAGGCACAGTGTTGGCATCCGTCTTCTTGTCGAGGAAGTCACGGCAATACTGAATCTTCTCTACTGCCTCATCCGAAAGCGTCAGTTTGGCGCCGCTCTTGAGGATCTCTTCTATCAGGTCGTAGGTCAATGGTGAGCTACCGATAGCATAAGTTTCCATATGTCTTTATAGGGTATTAAAATTTAAGTTTTTCTGATTATTCACTGAGGGGCTTGCCACACTACGCGGCCATCATGGATGGTGGTGGCCACACAGTTCATGCCCACATAGTAAGGAAGATAATTGATGTTGTCAAACTCAAGTATCGCCACATCGCCGCGCTTGCCACGCTCCAGGCTGCCGGTGTCGGCTGCCATGCCGAGTGCGGCGGCTCCATTGAGGGTGAGGGCGGTGATGGTCTCCTCGATTGTCATCTGCATATAGATGCAGGCCAGGGCTATCGTGAGGGGTATCGAGCCTGAGAAGCAGCTGCCGGGATTGAGGTCGGTGGCAAGTGCCACAGCACCTCCTGCCTCGATAAACTTTCGGGCCGGGGCATAGGGCTCCTTCAGAGCGAAGGCAGTCAGCGGCAAGAGTGTGGCCACCACGCCGGCCTCGGCCATGCGCTTCACACCCTCATCGCTCACATGCAGCAGATGGTCGGCCGAGAGCGCACCGAGTTCGGCGGCAAGTTCGGCCCCTCCGAGAGTCACGATCTCATCGGCATGAAGTTTGAGGGCGTAACCCTGCTCGCGGGCAGCCTTGAGCAGACGGCGGCTATCCTCGATTTCAAACACATTCTTCTCGCAAAACACATCGCAGCAACGCGCCAGACCGCGAAACTCGGGCAACATCTCGGCAATGAGGAAATCCACATACTCTGCCGTGCGCCCCTTATACTCTGTGGGCACCGCATGAGCCCCGAGGAAGGTGCTGACGATGTTGAGCGCGGCATCCTCCCTCTCGGCGAGCATGCGGATCGCTTCGAGCTGACGCCGCTCAGTGGCGAGGTCGAGCCCGTAGCCGCTTTTAGCCTCGACAGTGGTGACACCCATCTCCGACATTCGACGCAAAAACCAGTCAGCCTTCTCGGCCATATACTCGGCTGTGCAGCCGCGTGTGGCGTTGACTGTGCTCTGTATGCCGCCGCCACGCTCCATAATCGACATATAGGTGTCCCCCTTCAGTCTCCATGAGAACTCATCCGGGCGATAGCCTCCGAATACGAGATGCGTGTGGCTGTCGACAATGCCAGGGATGGCCACACGCCCCCCGGCATCGGTATATTCATATGTGTGCAGCGCGAGCAATTCAGCCGGACAATCCTTCTCATCGCCGGCAAACTCTATCATGCCGTCAACAATCACGATGATTCCCTTCTCGAAATGCGCCACCTTCGCCATATCGGCACCCCTCCGGGCCTCATTGCCCAGAGGAGTCACGATATGCACGTTTCTGATTATTCTATTCTGTTTCATCAGTCAAATTTACTTCACGACTGCCTCAATAAGCTCATCATCAGCCAGGAAGGGCTCGGTAATCATGAAGCCGTTGGCAGCCTGGGTGTCATTCCATTCGCGCACTGTAGACATCGCATTCTCATTGCGGGCCCATGAGCGGCGTGCCACGCCACCCATCACATCCCAGAGCATTGCCTTGCGCAGAATCTCATCCACACGCTCCGAGCCGTCGCAAAGCATACCGAATCCGCCGTTGATTGATTTACCGATACCTACACCGCCACCATTATGCAGAGCCACAAGACTCATGCCGCGGGCACAGTTGCCGGCGAAGCATTGCACGGCCATATCGGCCATCACATTCGAGCCATCCTTGATGTTGGAGGTCTCGCGGAAGGGTGAATCGGTGCCGCTCACATCGTGGTGGTCACGTCCGAGCATAATCGGCCCGACCTCGCCATTGCGCACCATCTCATTGAATCGGAGCGCAATCTTGAGGCGCCCCATGGCATCCTGATAGAGGATACGCGCCTGGGTGCCCACCACGAGAGCATTCTTCTCGGCATCGCGTATCCAGTTGTAGTTGTCGCGGTCCTGACCACGACGGTCGGGGTCGATGCATTCCATGGCGGCACGGTCAGTCTTGACCAGATCCTCATGCTTGCCACTGAGGCAGACCCAGCGGAAGGGACCATAACCGTAGTCGAAGAGCATCGGGCCCATGATATCCTCCACATACGACGGCCATATGAAGCCATCCTTCTCATCTATGCCATTCTTTGAAATCTCTTTCACACCGGCATCATATATAGCCTTCATGAAGGAGTTGCCATAGTCGAAGAAATATGTGCCGCGCCCGGTGAGTGCCTTGATGGCCTCGTAATGACGGCGCAGTGTGGCATCTACCTCCTGACGGAATTTATCGGGATCCTCATGCAGCAGGCGCGTACGCTCCTCGAAGCTCATACCCACGGGGCAATATCCACCCTCGTAGACGGCATGACATGAGGTCTGGTCAGAAAGAAGCTCGATCTTCTTGTCGTGCTCTACGGCATATTCCAGCAGGTCCACCACATTGCCATGGTAAGCGATCGAGATAGGCTCGCGGGCAGCCATAGCCTTCTCGGCAAGCTGGAATGCCTCGGGGATGGAGTCGGTGACGTGCTGCACCCATCCCTGGTTGCGGCGTGTCTCGATGCGCGAGAGATCGACTTCGGCTATGATTGAGGCGGCTCCGGCTATCAGCGCGGCCTTGGGCTGTGCTCCGCTCATACCTCCCAGGCCTGAGCTTACGAAGAGGTGACCCGAGAGGTCGCCATCCTGCGGCACACCGAGTTTCATGCGCCCGGCATTGAGGATGGTGTTGAATGTGCCGTGCACGATTCCCTGCGGACCGATATACATCCATCCGCCGGCGGTCATCTGGCCATAGTTGGCCACACCCATCTGCATGGCCTCATGCCAGTCGTGGAGATTGTCGAACATGCCCACCATCATCGCATTGGTGATGATCACACGCGGGGCCTCTGGGCGCGAGGGGAAGAGACCGAGCGGATGGCCGGACTCTACTACGAGTGTCTGGTCGTCGGTCAGCTCCTCGAGATATTTCTTTATAAGATTGTATTGCAGCCAGTTCTGACACACCTGTCCGGTCTCGCCATATGTCACGAGCTCATAGGGATAGAGTGCGATGTCGAAGCAGAGGTTATTATCAATCATCACCTGAAAGGCCTTGCCTGCAAGACATTTTCCCTTGTATTCGTCAATAGGTTTGGCCTTGAGGTCGCCGGTCGGACGCCAGCGATAGGCGTAGATGCGGCCACGTGTGCGAAGCTCCTCCATAAATTCGGGAGCAGCCTTGGCATGCAGTTCGGGGGGAAGATAACGCAGGGCATTGCGCAGCGCAGTGCGCGCCTTCTCGGGTGTAAGTGTGAATCCGCGGTCGGGGGCACGGCGTATGCCGGCCTGGAATTCGGGCTTCTCAGGCCACTCGGCCGTGAGCAGAATCCGGTTGTCGTTCATGGTCTGTATCTGTTAGATTTAGTTTCTTTGGCGTTTCACAAGGGGCCTTTGTCGCAGGCCGCACCTCGCGACTACAAAGATAGAAACTTTTTAGGAAAATCCGAAAAATTTCACTAACTTTGTGTTGTAGGCAGCTCTCAATTTGGCTTAAGTCGTGGACTAAGTTGCCGGTCAAATCAATGACCGGATAATTTTTGAGAGTTTATTCCTCCACGGCCCTGACCACGATTACGCATCTCTACGGTGGCTCAGGACCATTATTTCTGACTATTAAGCATCTTCGGCAATGTCCTTCCCCTCTAAATTCACACACCTGCACGTGCATTCTGAATACAGCCTCCTCGATGGCAAGTCGCCTGTGGCGGCTATCGTCGACAAGGCTGTGGCTGACGGTATGCCCGCCATCGCCATCACCGACCATGGCAATATGTATGGCATCAAGGAGTTCTACAACTACGTCAATAAAATCAATTCGGGCAAAGAACCGGCCGACCGCTTCAAGCCCATCATCGGCTGCGAGATGTATGTGGCTCCCGAATCGATGAGTCAGAAGCGTGGCAAAGTCGACCAGAAGGCTTATCACCTCATCGTGCTTGCCAAGAATCTGCAGGGCTACCATAATCTCATAAAACTCGTGAGCCGGGCCTTCACCGAGGGTTACTACTATAAGCCGCGCACTGACCATGCTGAGCTTGAGAAGTACCATGAGGGGCTCATCATATGCTCGGCATGTCTGGGTGGAGAGGTGCCCCAGGCGGTGATGACCGACGACCTGAAACATGCCGAGGAGACAATACTGTGGTATAAGAAGATATTCGGCGAGGATTATTATCTCGAACTGCAGCGCCATCAGACCTTCAAGGAGAATGCCAACCGCGATGTCTATCCCGAGCAGCAGCGTGTCAACGCCTTCCTGATTGAGATGGCACACAAGCATGGCATCAAGCTCGTGGCCACCAACGATGTCCACTTCGTCAACGAAGATGAGGCCGAGGCCCACGACCGTCTCATTTGCCTGAGCATGAGCAAGAAGTTCTACGATGAACGTCTGCACTACACCAAGCAGGAGTGGCTGAAGACCACCGCCGAGATGAGCGCCATATTCGCCGATGTGCCGGAGGCTATCACCAACACGATGGAGATTGTGGATAAGGTGGAGTTCTACAGCATCGACCACGCGCCAATCATGCCTAACTTCGAGATTCCGGCTTCGTTCGGCACCGAAGAGGAGTATCGCAGCCGCATCACCGAGCAGGAACTATTTGATGAGTTCACCCGCGATGAGCATGGCAATGTGGTGCTCTCGCAAGAGGAAGCTGAGAAGAAAATCAATCGCCTCGGCGGTTACGACAAACTCTACCGCATCAAATTCGAGGCCGACTATCTTGAGTATCTCACCATGCAGGGAGCAGTCAAACGCTATGGCGACCCGCTGCCGCCCGATGTGGCTGAACGCCTGAAGTTTGAGCTTTATATAATGAAGACAATGGGCTTCCCGGGCTACTTCCTCATCGTGCAGGATTTCATCAACACCGGCCGCGAGGAACTCGGAGTCAGCATCGGCCCGGGGCGTGGCTCGGCAGCCGGGTCGGCTGCGGCCTATTGCCTGGGCATCACTCAGGTCGACCCCATAAAGTATGACCTTCTGTTCGAGCGATTCCTTAATCCTGACCGTATTTCGCTACCTGATATCGATGTTGACTTCGACGACGATGGACGATATGAGGTGCTGAAGTATGTCACCCGCAAATATGGTGCCGAGAAGGTGGCCCACATCATCACCTATCAGACCATGGCCACGAAATCGGCCATAAAGGATGTGGGGCGCATCATGGGCATGACTCCGCAGGAGACCAACAAGCTGGCCAAACTCGTCGTAGACCGCCTGCCTGAAGTTGATGGCAAATCACCCAAAATCAACTTCAAGAACCTGCTGAAATACGATAAGTCATTCCAAGAGGCATATAATAGCCCTGACCCGCGCGTGGCGGAGGTGATGAAATACGCCGGCCAGCTCGAGGGCACCGTGCGCGGCACGGGTGTGCACGCCTGCGGCGTCATCATCGGTCGTGACGACATCACCGACTGGGTGCCGGTGTCGGCCGTCGACGACGGGGGCGAGAAGATTATCGTGACTGAATATGAGGGCTCACTCATCGAGGAGACCGGTATGATCAAGATGGACTTCCTCGGCCTGAAAACCCTCTCGATTATCAAGGAGGCGGTGGCCAATATCAAGGGGAGCCGGGGCATCGACCTCGACATCGACAACATCCCGCTCGATGATGAACTGACCTTCAAGCTATATTGCGACGGACGCACCACATCGACCTTCCAGTTTGAGTCGCCGGGCATGCAGAAGTCGCTGCGCGAGTTGCAGCCGTCGAAGTTTGAGGATCTAATCGCCATGAATGCCCTCTATCGCCCGGGACCTATGGATTATATCCCCTCGTTCATCGCCCGCAAACATGGCCGCGAACCGATTCAGTACGACATCCCCATCATGAAGCAATACCTGGAGGAGACCTACGGCATCACCGTCTATCAGGAGCAGGTGATGCTACTGTCGCGTCTTCTGGCCAACTTCACCCGCGGCGAGTCTGACATGCTGCGTAAGGCCATGGGTAAGAAGCAGATCGACAAGATGGCCAAACTGAAGGTGAAATTCATGGAGCAGGGGCAGGGCAACGGCCATAAGCCGGAGGTGCTCGAGAAAATCTGGGCCGACTGGGAGAAATTCGCTTCCTACGCCTTCAATAAATCGCATGCCACATGCTATTCCTGGGTGGCCTACCAGACAGCTTATCTGAAGGCCCACTTCCCGGCTGAATACATGGCCGGCGTGATGAGCCGCAACCTCACTGCGGCCGATAAGCTTCAGAAAATCATGGATGAGACGAAGCGAATGGGCATAGTGGTGAAGGGCCCCGATATCAATGAATCGCTGCATAAATTCAGCGTCACCAAGAAGGGTGAGATTCGCTTCGGACTGAGCGGCATCAAGGGTGTGGGCGATTCGGCGGTGAATGCCATCGTTATCGAGCGCAGCAAGAATGGCCCCTTCACCGACCTCTACGACTTCGTGGAGCGTGTGAACCTCTCGGCCTGCAACCGCAGTGCAATCGAGAACCTCGCGCTCGCCGGCGCATTCGACAGCTTCGGCGTGGCCCGCGAAATGGTGGTGGCGCCGCTATTTGACTCCACATGGGCCGACCAACTCGTGAAGTATGGCCAGCGGGTGCAGAATGACGCAAATTCGCTGCAGAGCTCTCTCTTCGCCGACCTCGAACCCATCGAGACCAACAAGCCCCCCTACCCCGAATATGAGCCATGGAACCGGCTCCAACTCCTCGAGGCTGAGAAGAATCTGGTGACAATGTATCTGTCGGCCCATCCGCTCGACCCCTACTATATGGAGCTCACCTACGCATGCAACACCCCCTGCGCCGAGTTTGAGGAGAAGCAGGAGGATGGTGCAAATATCACAATGGGTGGCATGGTGACCGCTTTCGATGAGAAAATAAGCCAGAAGAGCGGACGCCCCTGGGGACTGGTGACTATCGAGGACTTCAACGGCTCGGCTCAGATACGCCTCTTCGGCAAGTCGTATGAGTCGTTCAAGAATAAACTCGTGGTGGGAGATGCAGTCTACATGAAGATGCGATTCCAGCAGGGACGCTTCAATCCTAACTTCATGGATATGAGCATCGATGAGATAACACCTCTCTCGAGCGTCAGCGGCCACCTGGCCAACTGCATCCGCATACGCCTCGACAAGAATTTCGACAACCGCGACTTCCTGCAGCAGCTGAGCGCTTTCCGCTCTACCTCTGACGACGACCGCAAGGGAGACCTTTTCATCATGCTTCTCGACTACTCGCGCGAGCAATATATCACTATCCACTCGCGTCAGAAGTTCAGACTCGACAAGGCACTCGTCGACTTCCTCAATGAATGGGGCGTGGAGTATGACGTGTCGACTCAGGCATGATACATCGGCCTCACTCCGCAATCACTGCGGAATCGGGCACACCTTTTCAACTTTTAATCCATTTTATTTGGCCGACTCGGAATTATTCAATAATTTTGGGAAGGAATACGGAACCCCGGCATCACGGCGCCATCAAGGCCAGCTACGATGAGGGAACTATCAATTCTGAAATTCAATCTTTTAAACACTAAATAATCTAAATCTAATCCGAAATGGCAATCCAATTCACAGATCAGACTGCCCGCGAGGCAATCGAGTCAGGAAAACCCGTAGTAATCGATTTCTGGGCCACATGGTGCGGTCCCTGCATCAAGCTCGGTCCCGTAGTGGAGGAGCTCGCTGAAAAGCACCCCGAAGTGGTGATCGGCAAACTCAACATCGATGAGAACGATGAGATTGCAAGCGAAAACCGCGTGCGCAATATCCCGACAGTGCTCTTCTTCAAAGATGGCGAGCTCAAGGAGCGCAGCGTGGGTCTGGTGAAACTCTCAGACCTCGAGGCTAAACTCGCAGCTATCCTCTAAGAGTGCGCTGAATTACAGCACACTCTTGGAAATCATAGGGTGGGCACTCGCCCGAACCCCATGAATGTACGCACATAATAAGGGGTGGTGATCTTCGAGATCACTGCCCCTTTTGATGTGCTGACGTGTATGAAGTTTTCGTAGTCAAGCATTATCCCTACATGCGAGATGCGGGCCGCATCTTTGCCGGTGGCGAAAAACACCAGGTCGCCGGGCAACACCTTCCGAAGCGATATCGGGGTGCAGAAGGCTGCCTGCTCGGCTGAGTTGCGTGGCAGTTTTATGCCAAGCGCATCCAGATACACCTGCAGCACCATCCCGCTGCAGTCTGAGCCTCGCCCTTTGTCGCAGCGGGCATAGGCATATGGGGTGCCAACCCACTCCTGGGCCTCGCTGATGAGGCGCTGACGCGCTGAGCTGAGATGCGCAAACTCCACATTCACCGGTTCGCCACCCTGCGCCGGGCGAGGAAACCTCACCGACCGCCGATGGCTTGAACACCCGGCCAGCAACACCGACATCACCGCCACCACCAGCAACATCGCCAGCCAGCGGCCCCAAGCCCCATACTCACCTCTATATAATCTCTGAGATAAAATCGCCATATAAATTTATAGAATCGTTGATTTCGCAACCGTGCGCTAACGCACAACCGGCTGCTCTGATGCACAACTGCCAGACTGCCAAAGACACGTAAATCGCAGCTCCGCCACCACGCATTTGCCATGCGAAGTTAATTCAGCCGCCCCATTCCAGGCCACACCAAGCATCAAAATTAATCATTTTTAATACTTGCTCAAAGCTAATACTAATTTTTTTTAAAAATCAGAGTAAATCGCCGCCGATGGTGTAATATTTGCACGCTTAAGGGGTATTACTATTGTGGACGCGGAGAGAATTGCCGCGCAGCCGGCTGGTACTCGAGTCAGCCCTCTGCTCACTCCCTGCCGCCACCCTTCAAAACCTAAACTATCATTATGAAGATGACCATACTGAAAACATCCACTATCGCCCTCGCTCTCGCTCTGGGCGCTACAGTAATCCTGGCATCTCGCCCGGGATCTGAAGACGACAACGCTTTTGTGCGCACCGCCGCCTCCACAAACTTCGACACCGACTTCACCCAGGCAGCTGAAAAGACAGTCAATGAAGTCGTCTGCATCAAGAGCTTCACTTCGCGCCGCCAGCAGTATGGGGGCAATGGATATGACCCCTTCGGAATGTTTGATTTCTTCTTCGGTCCGCAGCAACCGCGCCAGCAGCAGCCGCGCCAGCAGCGCAAGAGTGCTGACGAGGACCTCGTGCAGAGTGGACTCGGCTCGGGCGTGATTGTGTCGCCCGACGGTTATATCGTCACCAACAACCACGTCATCGATGGCGCAGAGAAACTCGAAATCCTGCTCAACGATAATTCAAGCTATGAGGCCCGAGTGATCGGCACCGATCCAGCCACCGACCTCGCTCTCATCAAAATCGACGCCAAAGACCTCTCGGCCATCAGCTTCGGCGATAGCGAGGCTGTGAAAATCGGCGAGTGGGTGCTCGCTGTGGGCAATCCCTTCGGGTTCAACTCTACCGTCACTGCCGGCATCGTCAGCGCCAAGGCCCGCAGCCTCGGCACTAACTCCACCTCCGGCTCGCTCGGCATCGAATCATTCATCCAGACCGACGCCGCACTCAATCCCGGCAACTCCGGCGGTGCGCTCGTCAACCTCAAGGGTGAACTGATCGGCATCAACTCAGCCATCTATTCCAACACCGGCAGCTACTCGGGCTTCTCTTTCGCAATCCCCACCACGATTGTCAAGAAGGTCATCACCGACCTCCGACAGTATGGCACTGTGCAGCGCGCAATCCTGGGCGTGACTGTGCGTGAGCTCGATTCGAAACTCGCCAAGGAGAATGATATCACGGCCACCAAGACCGGCCTGCTCGTGGAGAGTGTCACCGCGCGCTCTACTGCCAAGGAACTGGGCCTGCAGAGCGGCGATGTAATCACCGCCATTAATAATGTGAATGTCAAGAACCGCGCCGAACTCGTGGAGCAGCTCAATAAGTTCCGCCCCGGCGAGCGCATAACCCTCACATACTATCGCGATAACAAGAAGATGACCTCCACAGCCACTCTGCGCAACAACCAGGGGAGCACCGAAATAACCAAACCCGGCGAATTCTCCGAACTTGGCGCCGCTTTCATGAAACTCTCTGATAAGGAGAAGGAGGAACTCGGCATACGCTCAGGTGTGAAGGTGGCCGGATTGCAGAAAGGCGCTTTCCGCGATGCAGGCGTCAAGGATGGCTTCGTAATCACTGAAATCAACGGCAAGGCTGTCAACTCCTCTGACGATGTGGAGTATCTCTACAATAAAGTCATGAAGGATGAGGATGCCGACAAAGTGATGCTCCTCTCGGGCATCTACCCCAACTCGGGCCGCAAATACTATTACGCAGTCAATCTCAACTGACCACCATCGATTCAGCCGAGGCCTGCGTGACTTGCAGCCATCCGGGTCCCGGCTATGCGTTGAAGCCAAATCCACAGAGCCTCCGGTTTTCATCCTTTTTTTACAGGATTCAAACCGGAGGTTCTATATTTCTAAAATCCTGATGGTTACGCTTATGTTTTTGGAAATCATGAGCAGTACGCCTCTGATATTCTTTAATCTATTACAATTAAGATTATAGACAGTGTTAAAAATCATCTTGAAAACTTTCAAATATGATAAAAAAGTATTAATTTTGCAATTCAGCTCAGAGTGCGGTTGTTATATCTATGCAGCCGTACCCTGAGTTGCTATGCAGTCTACCCCCTCCCTCCTCGCAAACATATATTACAGACTTGATATATCCCTCTTCTCAACATAAATATATCCGTATCCTATGAGACAGCTTAAAATCAACAAATCGATCACCAACCGCGACGGCATAGGCCTCGACAAATATCTTCAGGAAATAGGCCGCGAGGAACTTATCTCCGTGGCTGAAGAGGTTGAACTCGCCCAGCGCATCAAGAAAGGTGACCAGAAGGCTCTCGACAAACTCGTGAGAGCCAACCTGCGCTTTGTCGTGTCGGTGGCCAAGCAATATCAGAACCAGGGACTTCCGCTCCCTGACCTGATCAACGAGGGCAACCTCGGTCTGATCCGCGCGGCACAGAAATTCGATGAGACCCGTGGTTTTAAGTTTATCTCGTATGCTGTATGGTGGATCCGCCAGGCTATCCTGCAGGCTCTCGCCGAACAGTCGCGCATCGTGCGTCTCCCCCTCAATCAGGTGGGCTCACTGAATAAGATTACCAAAGAGGCCACCAAGTTCGAGCAGGAGAATGAGCGCAAGCCCTCACCTGAAGAGCTGGCCGACCGTCTTGACATTCCGGTCGAGAAGATTGCCGACTCACTGAAGGTGTCAGGCAGATCTATTTCGGTCGACGCTCCGTTTGTGGAGGGTGAGGATAACTCTCTGCTCGATGTGCTGGCCAATGATGATAGCCCTATGGCCGACCGCTCGCTCAATCAGGAGTCGCTCTCTAAAGAGATTGACCGCGCCCTGCGTCAGCTCTACGACCGCGAGCGGGAAATACTCAAAATGTTCTTCGGCATAGGTTGCCAGGAGATGACCCTTGAGGAAATCGGCGCTAAATTCGACCTCACACGCGAGCGTGTGCGCCAGATTAAGGAGAAGGCTATCCGCCGACTGAAAGGACAGCGAAGCCAGCTCCTCAAGTCCTATCTCGGCGGCGAATAAAAGGGCCCCCTTTGCCGGGTCATTGTCTCAGCACCTCATTCACCTCACCGAAACCTTGAAACATACGTTTTTCATAATACCCATCCTGATGGCGCTCCTGAATATCGCAGTCCCGGCGGCTGCAGATACTCCGGCAGCGCCATCGGAGTTTGTGGACTATACTGCATCTGAACCTGACTCGGCGCGTGTGACCGAAAAGATCATCGTGAGCCGATACCTCTCGGATGGTTCGCTGATTACCGACACTGTGGCAGCCGATGATTATTCGCGTTTCGAAATCAAGTTTCTGGAGACCGTAGCGGCCGACCGTCTGATAGAGCCCGAAGCACCTCCGCGCCCGAAGAAAATGTCGAATGTGATGTTCGGTATCGAACTGGGCACAGGGCTCGACCTCTCGAGCACCGACATGTCTACCTTCAATGCTGACATAGTCGTGGGTTACCGGCATAAGCTAATCCAGTTTCTGGGTGTGAGCGTCGGCCTGCATAAATCGCTCGGCACCCGCGACAGCTTCCTGCCGATACAGGCAGTGTTCCGCACAGGATTCCGCAAGACCCCCACCCTCTTCTTCATGCAGGCGAGTGTGGGTTATAGCTTCAACACCATCTCGTCATCGCCGATGTTCGGCGACACGATGGCCACCGTGGGCGCGGGCCTCAACCTTGTGCAGCGGCCTAAGTTTCAGAGCAATCTGATTCTGTCGTTCGGATTCAGACACTTCACTGAGCGGCATCAAGAGATGGCGCAGATAAATAAGCCCAATATCGGGTTTGCTCAAATATCATTCGGTATTTCAATATGAATAAAGATATATCCTCATCATCAATGCGGTCAGGCGCATTCTTGCCTATACGCCTGATGCCGCTGTTTCTGGCGCTGCTCCTGATCATGGGGGGCTGCGGATCTAAAAACCAATCCGCGGCCGAGAAGGAGTATTCAACATCACTGTATTCTCCGAAGTATGCCACGGGCTTCGAAATTTTCGGAGCTCCCGGCAAGGCAAGCTCGATACTTAAAGTCACCCGTCCCTGGCAGGGCGACAAACCTGAAGAGCGCCTGCTGTTCATACAGCGCGCCGGCGAGCGTGTGCCTGAAGGCTTCCGTGGCCAGATCCTTTCGGGCGATGCTGAGAGAATAATCTGCATGTCGTCGACCCAAATCGCTATGCTGCATCTGGTGGATGCTTCAAAAAATGTGGTGGGTGTTTCGGGAATGGAGTTTATCACCGCGCCTGAGATTCAGTCACGCCGCGCTGAGATTGGCGATGTGGGATATGATGGCAATATCAACTACGAACTTATCGCGGCGCTCAAACCCGACATTGTGCTGCTCTATGGCATAAGCGGCCCGGACGCGATGGAGAGCAAGCTCAAGGAACTCGGCATACCCTTCATCTATGTGGGTGAATATGTCGAGGAGAGCCCGCTCGGCAAATCGGAATGGATGATGGCACTGGCTGAAATTGTGGGTAAACGCAATCTGGCCGAGGAGGTGTTTGCACAGATTCCAGAGAAATATAACGCGTTGCGCAAACGACTTGAGACCTCTGACGCACCACGCCCGAAGGTGATGCTGAATATGCCCTATGGCGATTCATGGTTTATGCCCCCGATGGGAAGTTATTTCGTGACCCTGCTTGAGGATGCCGGTGCCGACTACATCTATAGCGCCAACACCTCGCGCCAGTCTAAACCGATTGATCTTGAAGAGGCATTCACCTTGACTTCAAAGGCTGACAAGTGGCTCAACCTGGGAAATACCATCAATTCTGTATCTGACCTGCGCGAGGCGCTGCCAAAGTTTGCCAATCTGCCTGTGGTGCAGAGGGCCGAACTATACAACAACACCGAACGCACCACCCCCTCGGGTGGCAATGACTTCTATGAATCAGGAGTTGTCAACCCCGACCTCGTGCTGCGCGACCTTATCAAGATAATGCACCCGTCGCTGGTGAGCGAACCCTTCACCTATTATCGCCGACTCCCCGAGCGTCAGCCTGACCCGCTGCCGGACGCGGATATGGCGATGCCGGACTCTATCGCCGACTGACCACCTGCATGTGGGTTCATTTGAGACCCTTAGTGGTTGCATCTTACCGGCGTAGTGCTGTAACTCGACCGACTTAGTGGTGAAATTTGACCGACCACTTAAGAATATTATGCAAAAAAGAGACAAGAGTAGACTTATGTTTGCAGCATGCGGTATAATCACGCTGCTGCTATTTGTGATTGACCTCGGCGTAGGGAGCGTTAGCATTCTTCCCCGCGAGATCATAGGGATACTCACGGGCATGGATTCCGACCCTGTCCACCGGTCAATCATCATCGATATCCGCCTGATGAAGGCTGTGGTGGCTCTCCTCGTGGGGGCTGCCCTCTCGGTGAGCGGACTGCAGATGCAGACTCTCTTCCGCAATCCGCTGGCCGGACCCTATGTATTGGGCATTAGTTCGGGTGCGTCACTTGGTGTGGCGCTCTTCATTCTGGCCGGACCCATGTTGGCGCTTCCCGCAGAGATTTCATCGCTCGGCATTGCAGGGGCTGCATGGATCGGGGCAGCCGCGATTCTGGCGCTGATTGCAGCCGTGGGCCATCGCATAAAGGATATCATGGTGATTCTGATACTGGGCATGATGTTCTCAAGCGGAGTGGCGGCTATCGTGCAGATTCTGCAGTATCTGAGCCATGAGGAGGCGCTGAAGTCATTCGTCATCTGGACCATGGGCTCGCTTGGCGATGTGACTCGCCAGCAACTCTGGATTATGCTCCCTGCCGTGGCGGCAGGTCTGATATTGGCGGTGCTGACTATAAAGCCGCTGAATCTGCTGCTTTTCGGTGAGGAGTACGCCCTCACAATGGGCCTCGACATACGCCGCTCGCGCTCTCTGCTCTTCATTTCGACCACGCTATTGGCCGGGTCGGCCACTGCTTTCTGCGGTCCAATCGGATTTATCGGACTGGCTATGCCGCACGTGACCCGCATGTTGTTTGACAATTCCGACCATCGTGTGCTTATCCCTGCCACCATGCTCACCGGGGGCGCGGTGCTGCTGATATGCGACATCATCTCCAAATCGCTCACTCTCCCTATAAATTCCATCACAGCGCTGCTGGGAATTCCGGTGGTGGTGTATGTGGTGGTCAAGAATTCCATGAAGTGAGCTTGAAAGTCGACTCTCTCTGAAGTCGAACTTATTCAATAGCCGGGTTAAAGAGCCGGGAACTCCGGATTCCGGTAAATACCTTTTGCTAAAATGCACTTATGATTACCATCGAGAATCTTAATATCGGCTATGGCCGGCGATTGCTGCTTAGCGAGGCATCAGCCTCTTTCGGAGGGTGCTCTCTGACGGCGCTCATCGGCAGGAATGGCACCGGCAAGTCAACACTGCTGCGTGCCCTGGCCGGGCTTAACCATGATTATTCGGGTGATATCGACGTGGATGGAGTCTCTCTGCGCGGCCTGCGTCCGGCGCAACTTGCACGTCATCTGGCATTTGTCAACACCCAGCGCACACGTGTCAGCAACATGAGCTGCTATGATGTCGTGGCCATGGGGCGCGCCCCCTACACCGACTGGATCGGAAATCTCTCGCCTGCCGACCATCAGATTATCGAATCTTCGCTCAAGGCCATCGACATGGCCGATTATGCCAACCGCCCTGTCGACACCCTCAGCGATGGCGAATGCCAAAGAGTTATGATTGCCCGCGCTCTGGCTCAGGACACTCCCAACATCCTGCTTGACGAGCCTACTTCGTTTCTTGACCTGCCAAATCGATATAAACTCGTGGAACTCCTTCACGAACTCGCCCACACGCGCAGCAAGTGCATCATCTTCTCAACCCATGAGCTTGACATAGCCCTCAAACGTGCCGACAACATCGCCCTGCTCGCCGACTCGACAATATTCAATCTCCCTGCCCGCGAGATGGCCTCTTCCGGCCTGATAAACCGATATTTCGGCATTGAAATCTAATCTGCTAAGTAGTTGCGAAGAATTAATGAACAAATAATTTTGCTTTATCTTCGAGTGATTTTTGCCGGGGGAGGAAGGAGCTTAGCGAGCTAAGCGACTGACGATGACGGCAAAAAGCGCCGAAGAGAAAGTAAAATTATTGTTCAAATCATTCTTTGAAAAAGAATCACTTATGATGTTTAATTCTTCGCAACTACTTATGATATAAATCCGCGCTAAATCTGATTCTGCATAGGGGTGGCGTGAACTTTTCAAACACCGGTCTTGTTAGAGATATAGAGTCAAATAACTACATTTGTTCCACTATACATTGTTGACCTATGCGACAAGCCAACCATACACCCCTCGACCAGCATAATACGCCCCGCACCACCCAGGTGGCCCTCGAAGCCCCGATGCGACGTGCCAGATTCATGCTGCATCTCACCGCAGCCCTAATAGCGCTGTCGCTGCTCTTCGGCATGGGAAGCTGCGGCACAACCCGTGCCCATTTCGGAGTAGACCACGATGTGGCTTACAACTGGAACGGCGGCTACTACGAAGATGGAGGCCATCACCATCATAAACCCCCGAAACCTCCGAAGAAAAAGAAACCGAAAAAGCCAAAAAAACATAAGAAGTCGAAGAAGCACCATCACGATGACTAAGCAAGCATGGAGCCTCGACACCTCAACGTTTACCGGCCGGCAATGATTCCCAGATCGAATCAATGCCGGCCGCTCATTTTGATTATAAGTAGTTGCGAAGTAGTTGCGAAGAATTAATGAACAAATAATTCTTAGCAACTACTTACCTCTCTGATAATTTATCCAGATTATCCATGCCATGGATAATCTGCTCCCGACAGATGGAGATACACTTACGCATGCCATCGGTTGCCCCATGCGCCACTCTCCCCTACGCGATCGCCGGGGGAAGGAGAGTCAATATGTGTATAAAAAGTTAAGAAGGGCATCTCTGCCCTTCTTAACACCCATAATAATTATTCACCATAATTGAGAGCGTGACTGTCTCATTCCGTCATTTAGACACATGATACGACGGCAAGTTTAAATGTATTCAATGTAATTCACCACTTCTTATTTAACCTTCATCTATCTTTTGTATTTTTTATTTCCCACCATCCTCATTCGGTAATGCAAGCCTCTGAATTGAGCATCTAATCTGCGATAGCTCAAAAAATTCCGCCTCTCAGGTCTGGGACATGCAAAAAATTATAGCCGCCCGATTATTGGACGGCTATAATTTTTTGTGGTGCCTGCTACTGCTGACTGTTATGCCGGCATGAGAGGCCGTGGATACTCTTATGAAGTTGATTAAACTTTTACTTCACAATCACCTTGGCTGACTTGCCATCGGCGCTGACAACATATATGCCGGCGTCGAGAGAGTCGAAGCGGGCTGAGCCAGCTGCCTGACCGGCTACGCGACCATCGGCTGTGAAGATGGTCACACGACCCTCGGCACCATTGACTTCGATAAAGCCATGACCGGCCACGACATCAAGTGCAGTGGCGGCTACTTCATCCACACCTGAGGTAGCGATATCCATCTCAACTGTCACATACACGATGTTGGGGAATGCGACATTGGTGAGCAGACAGCGGGCGTTGTGCTGCGACTTGAGGAATGTGAAGACGCCATCGCTGACGGTGTAGTCCACACCCTCCTGCATCTCATCACCCACGATATTACCCTCTTCGTCGTATGCCAGACCATCGCGGAACCAACGGTAGCTCGTGCGGTTAGTGCCCACCATCAGCTGTTCACTGAGGTCGACCACACCATTCTCAGGCTCAACATCCCAAGGCACCTGGTCAGCATAATAGTACACATTATATGTAGAGAGCACACGCGGCAGTGTGGTGAGCTTGAAGTAGTTGTGATAGAGCATCAGCACACGCAGGTCATTGAGCGCGCTGACATCAATCGCCGTAAGCAGGTTGTTGGAGAGCCAGAGCTGCACGATATGCGGAGCACCGCTGAGGTCGATCGATTCGAGTTCGTTGCCGCTGAGGTCAAGTTCCCAAAGTTCCTGGTTGGCGAGCTTGAGGTCTTTGACTGTATTGTTGGCGAGCATTAGGCGCTGCAGTTTGGGCAATACAGTGGCATCCATTGCGGTCAGATTGCCATCGGTGATGGTGAGTGACTCGAGATTCTCGTAATAGCTGAGGTCGATGCTGCCGATATTGTTGCCCGAAAGGGTAAGCTCACGCAGAGCTTTCGAGGGGGGCAACACAAGCTGGTCTTTGTCAAGGCCCCAGCCGGATGCATTGAGAGAATATATTTCATTCATGCCGCTGAGGTCGGCTTTCTCCATCGCCA
The DNA here is from genome assembly GCA_910577585.1 of uncultured Muribaculaceae bacterium. Classification (GTDB taxonomy): domain Bacteria; phylum Bacteroidota; class Bacteroidia; order Bacteroidales; family Muribaculaceae; genus Lepagella. Next base: position 42,242 of record CAJTNN010000001.1, read on the forward strand.
CATTAGAGAGGCTGAAGACTCCGATTCCATCCTCACCTTCATAAGTGAGCACTCTGACATCGGCGTCGGCATAAGTCTCGCAGGGGAAGATGGTGTATTGCTCGGCCGAGAGCTTATACTGCTCGGGGTTATTATCGCCGGCCCAGTCGATATAGACATAAGTGTCGGGCTTGGTGGCAGTCATGATGACGGACGACTGAGCTGCATCGACAGTGGTGAATGACGCGCGCACGCTGGTGGGCATCTCAGCCGGAGTCACATTGGCTGAGCGGTAGATGTCGGCGCCTGCGAAGTCGGGGAAGGCGGGGTGCGACCATGTGGCGTAGACGTCGCCTGTATTGACATCCTTGAAGCGGAAGCGGTAGTCGCCATTCTTCTGAATCTCAGCATCTGTGAGCTGACGATTGTCGGATGCGGCATACCAGTTGAACTGAGTGGTCTGGCCATCTACATCCACCCACTGCTCCTGCATGTTGACTGAGGGTGCCTGTGCCGGCATACCCCAAACCTGCTGGGGTGCGTAGACATAGTTGGCAATCTCACCCGGGAGCGGAAGCTTTGAGAGGGGGATGTTGTTGCCGGCAAGATTCAGGGCAGTGAGCTTGATGAATGAGGGAATCTCAATCGCTGAGAGCTTGTTGCCTGAGAGGTTGAGTGTCTGCAACTCTTCGCAATCATCGAGTGAGATGGAGGTAATCTGATTGTCGGCCAGATTGAGATTGTGCATATAATAGCACTGGCCGAGATCAAACTCTGTCAGATTGTTGTGCGAGAGGTCGAGCAGTTCGGGATTTCTGACCTGATTGCTCTTGAATTCTGCAATCTGATTGTTGCTGGCATTGATATATGTGAGGTTGCCCTTGCTCATCGGAGCAGTCTCGCCATCGAGGTCGAGACTCTTGAGAGCATTGTTCTGCAGCTCGACGCTGCGCAGATGACGATTCTGGGTCAAATCGATTGTGGAGAGTGCGCAATCGGTGACGGCCAGATATTCCAGATGGCTGGCAGCCGTCACATCGAGTGTGCTGAGCTGGGTGCCATCGATGCCGAAGGCTGTGAGGTCGGTGTTCTCAGGCAGATAGAGGGTCATGGCCCCTACTTTCTGCTTTTCGCCGGTGGCGTTGGGAGTCTCGGGCAGAGTCTCGCTTGTGGCGTAGAATTCCTTGGGCTCGCCATCGCCGAAGTCCACTGAGAAGCGGCGCGGGGTGTCGACGGTAGCGCCGGCGATGCCCACACGCAGGGCCACATCCTTGGCCGATGGCTTGAGGCGCATCGTCACCAGAGCGTTGTCGCGACCGAAGTCTTCGACGCTCTTCACCACAAATTTGGTTGATTTGAGGTTATACTCGGGGAAGTCGGTGTTGTAGAAAGTGAAGTATACACTGTCGGGGAGCTCCTGATGGAAGATGATGAGACCGTCGGAATATGAATAGGCCTCGTCGCTCACCTCGTCGTCGCCACAGAAGAGTTTGGCTGTAGTGGTCGAGTTGGGGCGCACCAGACGCGACTCAAGGTCAATCTCAGCATCTACGGGATAACTGCGGTCGAACGGAAGCGGACGCTGCTCATAGTAGTAATCGCCAAACGTGTCGCGCCATGCCGGAATAGTATTGAAGTCCATATAGTTCTTCGATATATTCAGGTTGTAGATGTCGGGAGTGCCTGAGAGGTCGATTGATGTGAGCAGATTGTCGGAGCAGTTGAGTTCCCAGAGCAGCGGATTGCCGGTGATGTCGAGTTCTGTCAGCGCATTCGAGCTGCAGAAGAGAATCATAAGCTGGTCGTTGAGACTGAGGTCGAGCGATTTGAGCTTATGAGGCTGGTTCAGTGTGCCTTGATGCTCGCAGTAGAACTGCTGCAGCTTGAGGTTGGCCGAGAGGTCAATCTCGGTGATTTTCGTCTGCGAGATGTTGAGAATCAGAAGTTCTGGGTTCTGGCTTACATCGAGTGAGCTGACATTGGTGCAGTCGAGGTCGAGGGCCAGAAGGCCGGGGCTCTTGGTGGGGTCGCATGCGCGCAGGTCAAGGCAGTGATATGCAGTGAATGACTTCAGCTTCGGGAAGTTGCTGATATCAAGCGACTGGTCGAGACTGCCTACATTGGTGATGTCGAGAATCACGAGCTCGGGGTGATTGTCGCCAATGAGGAGTGGCTTCTCATCAAAGGGGTTATCCTCGAGATAGACTGCCGAAAGATATTTGAAGGGCGAGAGGTCAAGTTCGGGCAGATAGTTGTGGCCGACATTGAGAATCTCCATGTTGACACAGGCCGAGAAGTCGAGACGGTCGGCGAAGACGCCCTCGATGTCAAGATAGTCGATAAGCATCGGGTCGCCATAGATTTTCACTTCACCACGCTGGTCGACATGACCATTGATGATGGTGCCGTTGAGGCCGCTTGAGCTCGAGTCGTAGTCGGCCACACCCACCTTATATTCGGTGGGGCCGAATCCGAAGTCGATGTCTACATAGGTATCTTCGAGCGCGCCGAGAGCAATGGTGAATGCGTTGTCGCTGCCATTGTTCTCATAGATGGTGGTGTGGAAACTGATGATAGGCTCCTGCATCTGTGCATTTGCCGTCAGTCCGGCCATCATCATCAGGCCCGAAGCCATGATTGACTTGAATAAGTTGGACATGATGTTGTATTTATGGATTATTGATTTCTACTTAAGTAGTTGCGAATCTTATTTGACGCAGATTTTACGCGAGAAGACACCGTTGGCGCTCACCACGTATACACCGGGCATAAGCGCCGACGCGTCATACACTACTCCATCGGCGGCTGGGCCGGCGGCATTACCCACGAGGGCACCGGTCATGTCGTAGACATCGAGATTCAATGCTGCAGCACCGGCCACATGGAATTCGTAGGCTTTCGGCCCTATCTGACGCATAAGCAGGGCATTGCCCGGCTCGGCAGCGATATCGGCCACTGAGTTTATGCCCTGACGGGCCAGTACCTCAATCATGCCGGCGAAGGCATCGAATTTTCCGGCGCCCCATTTCACCGCCTCTGTCGGGTCGGCAGTGACATCGGCATCCTTGACGGCTGTCTTGCGGATTATGTCGAGCACATCTGTATAGGTCAGCGTCGGGTCGGCCTCTTTCCAGAGGGCTATGGCACCTGACACTACCGGAGTCGACATCGAGGTGCCCACACACTGGTGCCAGCTATGACGGCGTCCGTCGGCCTCGACGGCTGCCTGGAGATAATCGTCGCCTATGCCGTTATCCTCAAGATAATATTCGTTTGTAGATGATATGACGGTCGCACCGGGAGCGCACACCGTAGGAAGCTCGCGACCATCCACAAGCGTGCCCCATGATGAGAAGGGGGACACGCGGTTACCCTCGAAGAGGTCGTAGGAGTATATGGAGCCATCGAGCGAGGCCCATGCATCGCGTGAGTTATATGAGCCGACAACCACTACGTTGTGGCCGCAGGCTGTGTCGGCGATAGTGCCGTCGGTGGTGCCGGGCTTCACTCCCTGGTCGGCAAGGCCGAGGTCGGAGAGGTCGAAGAATCCTCCATCGGTGTACATATCCACCCGCTGGCCATCTTTCCCTTTTGCCTGCACGAGAATCACATAGTCGCCGGCATTCGAGGGTGTCTCCCAGAGCATCACGTCGACCACGCCGAAGTAGCGGCCGCTCTCGTCGGTGTCGAGCATACCGGTCACACCGAGGTAGCCGTTGAAGTTCTGCGCGAGCTGCGGTGAGACGATGTCGCTTTCATAACCTACGAATTCGTCAGAGCTGCAGTAATATACCTGCGAACCTTCAGGATTCCCCGAGGCCACAGCACGCAGCGACACACTGTTGCGCTTCTTGTTGTATACGAGAGCCTGGAGCTCGAATGGCTCGTCGGTGTCGGAATAGACGTACACCTGGCCTGCCACGACGTTGGGATATTCATTCGGCTCGGTGTTATAGGATCTCAGGCCCGTCTGCACGGCATCATCATCGCCGTCAAAGCGGTGATGCAGCGAAATAGGCAGGTCGCCTTCGTTGCCCGAGGCGATGCATACCACCATATTGTTGGCAGATTCCTCTGTGGCAAGGTCGAGATATTGAGAGAGCATCGAGCTGCCGTCGTGCGGACCTACATTAGAGCCCATCGAGATATTGAGCACCATCGGATATGGCTTCCCAAGCTGCTCTTGCCTGGCCTCGGCATATTTCATTATCTCCTGCACTCCGAGGGCTATGTAGTAGTCTGTGCTGACACCTGAGGCGGTGGCAAGGTCGGCTTCGCAGGCTATGCCGTAATATGGATTCGGCACATCCTCCTCTACAAGGGCTGAATATCTTCCGTTGCCATCTGAGACCATGCGGCCGGCGGTCACATTACCCTTGTATCCACCTGCCATGATGCCGAGTGTGTGGGTGCCATGGAAGGTGGTGGAGTTCTCAGTGTCGATATTGGGCATGTAGTCAGGGCCGTAGTTTTCGGTGGCGTAGCCTCCGGTCTGTACGGGTCGGAAGTATGTGAAATTCTGTATGCGGCTGCTGCCATCGGGATTGCGGAAGTTGACATGGTTGGGATCGAAGCCGCCATCTACCGATGAGCAGAGCACCCCTTTGCCGGTGTAGGGATGGTCAAGCACCTCGCCGGCGTGCAGACGGTCGACGCCGATAAGTGTGCGCACGCGGTCCATCTTCGGAGCGACATCGCGTTCAAGGCGATAGCTGGCCACCGCCGGATGCGCGGCCACAGCCTCGACATCGCTGAGTGCTACGCGGCAAAGCAGCAGTCCTCCGGCAAGCCGGGTGATTTCAGGATTGAAGTCTGACAGGTCGGCCACTGTGTAGCCGGGTCTGAGCGTGAGGAATCCGCCTACAGTGGGGGCGGCAGCGGCTACACGCTTCATCATGCGACGCGAGCCATCGGGCTGCACTTGATGTGCATAACCGCTGCGCAGGCTCCTGAGACGCGCCTGGCTGCCGGCGTCAAGGCGCTGCGCCGAGAGGGGCGCAGCTACCAGTGCTGACAGTGTCAGCGTGGTGAGAAGTTTCTTCATATATAGGTCAGTATTATAGTCTATGGCAGTGAATATCGGATCATTTAACTATGAGTTTCTTTCCGGCCACGATATAGATTCCGGCGGGAAGCGAGCGCACCTCTTTGGCTGTAAGACCCTTGCGCACGCGAATGCCCTGAAGTGAGAATACGTCGTACTGCTGCCGGTCATCCTGGCCGAAGTTCTCAACTCCGGAAGGTGTCGCCTGGCGCACTGCTACTGTATGAGCGTCCTTCACTTCGAAGGCGTAGTTACCCGCTGCATCGGCCACAAGCGGTGTGCCATCGACCAGTACCTCTGAAAGTTCGGAATCAGCCGGACGAATGTCGACACGTGTGCCGGCCATCAGAGTGAGGTCGGCGGGTGTGGCGTGATCGGTGATAAGGTCGGTCATTATCGAGGCCTCTACATTATCATCAATCTCGAAGCTGACCTTATACTGCTGAGGTGCGGCAGCATAATACTTCACCACCGAGCCATCAGGAAGATCTGTCACCTCACCGAGCGCTGTCTCATCCCCATTCAGATAAGCCACATATGGTGCACCCTCGGCACACTGGGCCTCGAAGTATATGGGAAGGTCTTCATCGCTATAGTTGATGAGCGTGTAGCCGTCGGCGGGATAGATGATCTTTTCACGTCCCTCTACCCCTTTGCTGAGAGTCACACTGCGATAGGCCCATGCTGCCGAGGGGTCACAGTATACGGAGGCCTGCAGCGGGCGGGCGAATTGCTCTACATATACATCGAATGCCATGTTGCCGGTCACGTATGTGTCGGCCGATGATTCCTCGCCATCGGCGTAGACGGCTGTGATGAGCCAGTCGGCGTCTGGAATGAAGCGTATGCGGTTGATGTTGCGTGCAACGGCTATCTCCATAGTGTCGTCGCCGGTCATCTCGATATAGTTGTCGGCATTGTCGTCATCACCGAGAAGCACACGGAAGTGGGCCGGATAGCCTTCGTAATATATTGTCACGTTATAGGGCTCTTTGGGCTGGGCTGTCACGTCGATTACATAGCCATTGGGGTCGGATGCGAGGAAGGTGATGTTTTCATCGTAGTTCCCTTCGCCGTTGAGTGTGGCTGACTCAATGTTGTAGTTGTTCTTGTCGAGTGTCACGCGCACTGTCGAGCCTAACTTGACTGTGAAGTCATCTGAGGTCCAGAGCTTGCGGTCGTAGGCGTTGAAAGTGGTGTTGCTCACCATCAGCACAGCGCCGTCGGTGGCGGGGTTGGCGAAGTTGAATTTCACCGGGACATCCACGTCGGGATAATCCACCACTACCTTCACCACATCGCCCGATTTGATGTTGTCGAGGCGGAATTCACCGTCGACCTCTTCAGCCTCCTCGCCATTGAGCTGCACACTGTAGAGGTGCTGCTGATAGGTCTGATGCGAAATGAAGATGGGCACCTCGGTGTCGGGATTGAAGCGGATGGGTGCCGACAATTCTGAAGTGGGTATGCTTTCAGCCGAACCTGCCCTGCGCACCTTCACCAGGTTGCGGTTACCCTCTACATCGAGAGTGAAGCTTGATGTGCGTGCATCATCAAGACTGTAGGCCTCCACGTCAAAGATATTGTCGCCTGCCGAGAGAGTCGACGGGTAGATGCTGAAGCTGGTGGCTCCGGGGACTGAGAGTTCATTGTTGCCATTTTTCACCACTGCCTTGAGGGCATAGTCAGCTTTCGATCTTATCTCAATGGGGAGAGATGAGTCGGTGATTTTGAAGCGCAGCGAGCCTACGCCCCATTCAGACTCTGAGAATACATGATATTGATAGCTCACATCAAACATCTCGTTGTCGCCGTTGATGACCACATACGACTCCGGACGTGTCGAGGCGTTGATTTCGACTGTGGCGGCATCGGTAAATTTCCCCTCCTCCTGAAGTGCGGCGAGGTCGGCATAGAGTATGGTGTAGAGGCTCGTCATGCCGCACACCTGTGTGCCGCAGATTGAGACACTGTTGATGACATAGCCGTATACCTGGTTAATATTGAGCGACGCACCCTCCTCGAGGCTTACAGTGGCATTGCCTGAGGCATCCCAGCTCAGAGGAGTGAAATTGTAGCCTTGCGACAGTACCACAGATACTGCCGAAGTGTCGGTAGTGTGAAGATTGACCTTGATTGCGGCGTGCGATCCGAGCGCGGCAAATGCCAGCAATAAGAGTGAAAGAATAGAGGATAAGTGTTTCATAAAAAGAATATTGGTAAAAAAATAACGGCAGGAGTAGTGGTTGTGGCGCTGCTCCTGAACTGAGGTGGAAGATTATGATGTAGTTCTTCTGTTGCAAATGTAAGCATTTTTTAAGTATTCACCAAAGATAATTTAAATATTTTTGTATTTATTCTTAATAAACATTGCATCCGGCAATAATAATATAATCATTCTGTCAGCCGATGGAATGCCTTCAAGACTGAACATTCAAATTCGCTTGCTATTTTCTAATCTCCACCCTGCGCATTTATGAAATATGAAACCACTGCTTGGAGAATTGCCGTCAGGCTTTATCGATAGTCTAAACATAAGGTGATATGTTATTTTTAATAATATTATTTATCCCTTCAAGTACAAGGTCGCGTAAAAGTGCAAGGTCGCGTAAATGCTCCTACAAGATAAGATTATTTATGTATAGGATTATTTATGTGGGAAGCAAGTTGAATGTCGGTACAAGGTTGGTATAGTTCGGGTGGAAGGCTAATAAAAGCGGCGGAGACTCTACGCTGAGGGTCTCCGCCGGGATTGGTGTTGGTTATGACTGCCGGGCTTGGGCGCCACGGCGTCAATGGTGCTTATGGCCGGGCATCAAATCATTTGGCTGCTTTGATGCCGTCGCGCACGAGGAGTGCGTCGACTGTGGGTTTCTTGCCACGGAATTCCACATAGAGTGTCATCGGATCAACTGTGCCTCCGGCCTCGAGCATGTGGTGGAATTTGTCGGCTGTCTTCTTGTCGAAGATGTTGCCGGCCTCTTTGAATGCTGCGAAGGCATCTGCATCGAGTTCCTCACTCCATTTGTAGCCATAGTAGCCGGCAGCATAACCGCCTGAGAATACATGTGCGAATGAGGGAGAGATGAAGCATCCGGGCACTGCATCGAAAATCTTGACGGGTTCGATGGCTGCCACCTCGAATTCCTCGACACTGTCAGATGCGCGCAGGGGCTCCTCCATCATGTGATATGCCATGTCAAGGAAGCCGAAGTTGAGCTGGCGCATGCAGGCGTATGCTGCACCGAACTGCGAGGCTTTGATGAATTTGTCGAGCAGCTCCTTGGGCATCTTCTTGCCTGTCTGGTAGTGCTTGGCGAAGCCGTCGAGGAATTCTTTCTCGGTGAGGTAGTTCTCATTGAATTGTGAGAAGAGCTCCACGAAGTCATGATATACGTTGGTGCCGCTGATAGAGGCATATTTGGCCTGGGCTGAGAGGCCATGCAGGGCGTGGCCGAACTCGTGCAGGAACGTCTCGACCTCATAGGGGGTGAGGAGCACTGCGTTGTTGCCTACGGGCTTGGCGAAGTTGCACACTATCGAGATAAGGGGAAGCGTACGGTTGCCTTCATCATCTTTCACCTCGGTCTGATATTCGGTCATCCATGCTCCGGGAGCTTTACCCTCGCGATAGAAGAAGTCGGTATAGAGGAGTCCGAGCAGTTTTTTGTCGGGTCCGTAGACATCGTAGATCTTTACGTCCGGGTGATATCCGGGGAGCGATTTGTTCTCTTTGAATGTGTAGCCATAGAGCTTGGTGGCGAGGCCGAATACACCCTTGATGGTGTTGTTGAGTTCGAAGTATGGCTTCATATCCTCATCGTTGAAGCTATATTTTTCGCTCTTGAGCTTGTCGCTCCAGTAGGAGTAATCCCAGGGCTGGAGTTTGAAGTCGGGGCCTTCGGTGAGGCGCGCGAAGTCTTCAATCTCCTTGAGCTCGGCCTTCATGGGCTCGGTGTATGCCTCGCGGAGCTCATTGAGCATGGCGTAGACATTTTCGGGAGTAGCGGCCATGGTGTGCTGCAGCTGATACTCGGCGAAGTTCTTCTTGCCCATGAGATTGGCAATCTCGCGGCGCACATTGGCAATGTCGATCAGCACAGGGGTGTTGTCGAACTCACCCGCAGTGTTGCGCGTGTTATAGATTTTATAGAGTTTCTCGCGCAGCTCACGGTTGTCGGCATATTTCATGAAGGGGGCATACGAGGGGGCGAAGACGGTGAAGAGGTATGTCGAGCCGTCGTCGGTCTTACCCTCGGCCTCGAGGGCTGCCTTTGCCTCGGCACGTGCGGCCTCGACGATGGCGTCGGGCAGTCCGGCGAGGTCATTCTCTCCTACCCACATTCTTGATGCGGGGTCTTTCATGCCGTTGGTGACATTCTGGGCGAATTTCACATTGAGGTCAGAGAGCTTAGCGCTGAGATTGCGGTATTTCTCACGGTCGGCACCCTCGAGTGCTGCGCCGTTGAGGGCGAACTGCTTGTAGGTCTCGTCGAGCAGACGCAGATCTTCGGGTGTGAGCTGGTCTTTGATTGCATCGCGCTGTTCGTAGACCTGACGAATACGCTGCCAGAGGGCGTCGTTGAGCAGAAGTGATGCCTCATGCTCTGAGAGAAGCGGAGTGACATTGGCCAGCACCTGCATCATGGCGGGGTCGCCCACTGCATGCTCTACATTGCCCAGTGCGAGCACTGCGCGGCTGAGCTCGGCTCCTGAACGCTCGAGGGCCACGATGGTATTCTCGAATGTGGGGGCGCTGCGCTGCATGGTGATGGCATTGATGTTCTGGTTCTGCATGGCGATTGCCTCCTTGACGGCTGCTTCATAGAGCTCCGGCGTCAGTTTGTCGAAGGGGACAGCACCATACGGGAGGAGTTCGGTCTGAAGAAGGGGATTGCTGCTGGTGTTGGCGGCGAATCCGCGTGATACGGATGCAAATGTCATGATCGAAAGTGCGGCGATGCCGCTGATAATGAATTTTTTCATAATGATATCAAAGTTGACGGGCCTAAAGATTGATGATGATATCATTCAGCGTCAACTCTTCGGGCCCGTCAGATTAGTTATCCTGTGGTCTTCAATTGAATATTATACTACTCAAATTGACTTATTTGGCCTCCACACCGTTCATCACGATCTGGATGCGGTTCTTACCGTTGTAGATGGTCTTGATGTAGTTGTTGAAGTCCTCGACCTTGAGATTCTTGAGGTATTCCTCGCGTCCGGTGATGAGGTCCCAGCCACGCTCGATGAGCATGAGGTTCTGGAGCCAGTAGCCGTTGTTGCGCAGTGCGATGGCAAACTGTGCTGCTTCGGCCTCCTTGACTTTGTTGAAGTCATCGGCCGATGCACCGTTGGCAAGAAGTTCCATAGCCTCTTTGTAGGCACGCTCCTGCAGACGCTGGCTCATGTCGGAGTTGGTGAGGAAGAAGTAGCCAAACATCCACTGGTCGCTGTTGGGGAACATTGTGCCGAATGCACCGGGGCTATAAGTGCCACCCTCCTCTTCACGCAGTGTGTTGGTATACACGTTGGTGAGGATTTCGCCAAGAATGCTGATCTGGACATTGTTGGCCACATTGTATTCAAGGTTGGAGCCGTCGAAGAGGTTCATCACCTTCACGATGGGTGTCTGCATGGGCACATCGGCAATCTGATCAACCTGGCCCTCGGGCATCGCGATTTTGTTGACCACGGGGAGTTCGCTCTTCTTGCCTGTAGAGGGGAGTGAGGCCACATACTGCTCCAGGAGCGGACGCAGTGTGTCGAGGTCTACATTACCCACGATGAGGAGCGTGTAGTCGGCGGCGTTTGATGTGAGCTGCTTGATCATCTCCACCATCTTGGGATAATCGGCTTTCTGCACCTCAGCTGCTGTGGCGGGCATCATCATCGGATTGCCACCCCACATGCCTTTCGCCTGCATGGTCTGGAAAGTGAAGTCGGGATTGGCCTCGCTGAGAGTGAGCTGTTTTACGAGGTTACCAAGGTTAACATCATACTGTTCCTGGTCTACACCGAGAGCCACATTCGAAGCATACAGAAGCTCCATGAGGGTGGGGAAATCCTTGACAGTCGATACACCCTCGAAGCTGGTAGTGGCCTGGCCCATGCCGAAGCCGAGACCTACATGTTTGCCGGCGAGATATTTGGTGAGGGTCTTGACATTGAAGTTGCCGAGCTTGCTTGATTCGTAGGCCTGGTCGAGCTGACGCAGGTTGGCTACATCGGCGGGATCGAAGTTGCGGTAGCCACCCATGCGGAAGTACTGCAGCTGAATCTGGTCGGCGTTGAAGTCGGTAGGCTTGACAACTACCTTCACACCATTCGAGAGCATGAACTCTGTGGTGCCGTAGAGGTCATTCTTCTTCTCGCTGACAATCTTGCCGGGAGCGAGGAGTGAATCGAGGAGCGGGTCGGTGATGACTTCATCCACATATGCCTCATACTGGGCGTTGAGCACCTCGTTGAGGGCGGTGAGCATCGACTCGCGGCCGGGAAGCTTGTAGCCTTCAGCCTTGGGCTGGGCCACAACCACCACCTCATTCTCCGGAGTGAGGAGCTCGGCGGCAATCATATTGTACTGCTCTACGGGGATCTGCGGCAGCACTGAGCTTACGAACTGATATTCGAATTCGGCGCCGGGAGCCGGCTCATTCTCGATGAAGTGGCGGATAATCTCACGCGCACGGTCTTCTGAGTCTGTCTTGTCGCGCTCGTTATATGCACTCTCATAGGCTGTCAGAAGTTCTGACTGCACACGCTCGAGCTCTGAAGTTGTGAAGCCTGTCTTGCATGCGCGTGCCACGATTGCCATGGCGTCGCGGAAGGCTGCCTCGGGATCATCTTTCGGCACAATGCGCACATAGAAGGCATCTTTGGTCTTCGACACCTCGAATGTGGTGAATTCGCAACCGGCCTGCATATATTTGCAATCTGCGCTCTTGGCATGCTCGCTGAGACGATTGTTGATAAGCATCGCCACAACGTTCTGCAGCACCTGCGACATCAGGCCGGCCTCGAGTGTATTGCGCATCTCGAAGGGGAGACGGTCAGATTTGAAGGCCATCATGATGTAGCTGAACTTCATCTCGGGGTCTTCGAATTCGAAGTAGATGGGCTCTTTGTTGTCGCTGACAGTGGCATATGTGCGCTCGGCAGCATTCTCGGGCATGGGGATGGCTGAGAAGATGTCGATCACTTTCTTCTCCATCTCGGCTGCATCGAAGTCGCCGACTACCACGATGCCCTGCTGGTCCGGACGATACCATTTGTGGTAGTAGTCGCGAAGCACATCTGGCTTGAAGTTCATCACAACCTCCATTGTGCCGATTGGCGACTGCTGATACTGATATTCGTCGTAGACTACGGGGAGCATGGCGCTGTAGAAGCGGTTGTTGGCGGTGTTGCGCATGCGCCATTCCTCCTGGATTACGCCGCGCTCTGCCTCAATCTCGTCATCCTCCAGAAGCAGACTGCCGCTCCAGTCGCGGAGCACGAGAAGCACGCTGTCCATCAGAGCCACGTCAGATGTGGGCACATGGTTGATGTTGTAGACTGTCTCATCAAAGTCAGTGTAGGCGTTGATGTCGGCACCGAAGCGGATACCTTTCGACTGAAGGTAGTTGAGCATCGTCTTACCCGGATAGGTAGTGGTGCCGTTGAAGGCCATGTGCTCGAGGAAGTGAGCCAGACCGAGCTGGTCTTTAGTCTCGAGTGTTGAGCCAACTTTCTGGGCGATGTAGAAGTTGGCGCGCCCCTTCGGCTCCTCGTTGTGGAGCACATAGTAGTGCAAGCCATTGGGGAGCACACCCGCGCGCAGGCCGGGCATATCCGGCAGCGGAGTGAGCTGGGGCATCTGCTGGGCGTGCATGACGCTGCTGCCCATGATGATGGCCATGAGCATCAACAGATACGAAAAGACTTTTTTCTTCATAATGTAAAGTTAATATTGAAGTTATTTGAATATTTATCAGTCTTGTATACTTCTAATGGTAGAATCTGGCGCTTGCGGCTCTGATTGCATCACGCCGGGCTACCCTAATCGGGAGCCACGGAATGAGGTAGATGCATCAAAGTTAACAATTTTTTGCGATATTTCAAGTCTTTAGCCACAGAAATTTATCAATTGCAGCTGAGGCCTCCCCGCGTTGCGTGAGATCGGGCTCGCTGCTGAGGTGAAAAATAATGCGGCGCCATCGGATGATGACACCGCAAAATTATGAAACATATAGCGTAATTCCTAAATAATTTATCGTTTTTCGATAAATTTATAAGAGTTTAACACTTTTTATCCGTAGTTTATTTTTTATCGGCTGCCTCTATCACTCATATCGAGGTGGCATTCCACTTCCACGACATTGAGCGTGGCCGCTGATCAGCGTATCACGATGGTGGTGGATTGGGTGATTATCATATCCATGGGCACGTCGTGCGGTTCGGCGGGGAGTTCGTCAAGGAGCTGGAATTCGTAACCTACACCAATCTTGGTGGCCTTGACATCGCCAAGCAGGCGGTCGTAGAATCCTTTGCCGCGTCCGAGACGGTTGCCTCTGCGGTCGTAGGCCACAGCGGGTACTACGATGAGTTCAATCTCTGAGGGGTCGACGGTGTCGTGGCCTGTGGGTTCCTCGATATGGAATGACCCGAGTTCGAGCCGCGACTCCTCATAGGGGAGTATATCGAGATTGACGCCGTTGACACGCGGCAGGAAGAAGTGCTTGCGACTCCCCCATTTGCGCAGGAATGAGTGCGTGGAGAGCTCATCGGGCAGAGAGTGATACATCAGCACCTTGTCGGCCATAAGGAAGGCGGCGGTCTGTTCAAGACGGCTGAAGACCTCTTCGGCGGCGCTGAGGCGCTCAGCTTCCGATAGCATGCGGCGCATCGTATTGATTTTCTTTCGGATATGTGTCTTTTCCATAGTGATTAGGATTTTGATTTTGACTTGGCGGCAGCTTTTGATGTCTTGGACTTGGCAGTGGCATCGGCTTCAGCGGCATCGGCCGGAGGGAGAATCAGTACCGGCGCCTCACCTGCCTCGAGCAGACGCAGAGCCTCGGCCACAGCCGGGTCATTCTCATTGAGCATCTCTATGAAGGCGGAATAGCCGAGCACGTCGCGGGCTATGACGGCCTTGAGCTGCGAGAGGATGAGGTTGCGGCTCTTGCGTATGTAGTACCACCTTGCGGGCACACCATTGGCTACTGCATATTCAACAAATCCCTCAAGCAGAGTGTTGTCGCGGGGCAACACTTTTTTGAGCTGGGCAATGGATTTCGTATTCTTCAGCACCTCGCGATAGCTCTGGGCCACTTTGTAGGCATATTGGCGCACGAGGCCGGAGTTGCTGACCTGAAGGTAATAGGATGTGAGTCCCGTAGTGTCTTCAGGCACAATGTAGTCGGGCATAATGCCACCTCCGCCATAGACTTTGCGGCCTGTGGAGGTGAGGAATATCTTTGATTCGTCGAGCTTGATGCTGTCGCGGCTATAGAATTCGCCATGGGTGAAGCGTTTCACTATGTCGGCTTCGTAGGCATCGAGTCCACCCTCTTTGTATTCTTTCTGGATTGAGCGCCCGGAGGGGGTGAAATAGCGGGCGATGGTGAGGCGTATGCCGCTGCTGTCGGGCAGAATGGTCTGGTTCTGCACCAAACCCTTGCCGAATGAGCGACGCCCCACGACGAGACCGCGGTCGTTGTCCTGTATTGCGCCGGCGAATATCTCGGAGGCTGAGGCTGAGTATTCATCGGTGAGCACTATGAGCGAGGCATCGGCAAAGGGGCCATTGTCGCGGGTGACGGCCATCGACTGATACTCCGGTATCTTCCCTTTGGTATAGACTATCATCCGCCCCTTGGGCAGGAATTCCTCAGCCATGAGTATAGCCTGGTCCATATATCCACCTGAGTTGCCACGCAGGTCTACGACATAACTTTTTGCTCCTCTGAGCATCAGGTCGGCGAGGGCGGCATGGAATTCGTCGGCTGTGGTGCGGGCGAATTTGCTGACGCGCACGTATCCGGTGCTGTCATTGAGCAGATAGGTGCAGTCTACGCTATTGACCGGCACATCTCCGCGCACCACATCATAATTGAGTGGTGTCTTCGAAGAGTAGCGGCTGATGACGAGGTTGACCTTAGTGCCCTTGACGCCACGCAGGGTCTTGAACACCATCTCGTTGGTGGCGTTCTTGCCTGTGAGGTCCACGGTGTCGGCGCGCAGTATACGGTCGCCGGCGAGTATGCCCACCTTTTCGGCCGGGCCGCCGGCCACTACCTCTATGACATTGACTGTATCGTTGATAATCTGAAACGACACACCCACGCCGCTGAACGACCCCTCCAGGTCCTCAGTCACCGACTGAAGTTCTGATGTAGGTATATATGCCGAATGAGGGTCGAGCAATCCGAGGAGTTTCGGATAGAACTGTTCCATCAGCGAGTCCATATCCACTTCATCCACATATTGCTCCTCAATCATGCCGAGAATGGCATGAAGTTTCTCCTCACGCGGGTCAAGGCGCGTGGTGAAGAAATATTTTCCAATAAGCATGCCGCCGGCTATGCCGACTGCGAAGAGCAGCGGCAGGAGCAGCATGGCTGTATTGCGTTTCTTATTCATTTTCTTCGTCATCAAGAGGCATAAATATGGTCTCGACCCCTGCCTTGCGCAGCAGGTCGAGACCATCTGTTATTCGATACATTTCAGAGAAGACCACGCGGCGTATGCCGGCCTGGATAATGAGTTTGGCACACTCCATGCAGGGTGAGGCGGTCACATAGAGCGTGGCGCCATCAGAGGAGTTGTTGCTGCGGGCCACCTTGGTGATGGCGTTGGCTTCGGCGTGCAGCACAAAGGGGAGCGTGTTGCCCTCGGCTGATTCGCATATGTTGTCGAAGCCTGAGGGGGTGCCGTTGTAGCCGTCAGATATAATCATCTTGTCTTTGACTATCAATGCACCCACCTGGCGGCGGCGGCAATATGAATTCTCACTCCATATGCGGGCCATGCGCAGGTATCGCCCGTCGAGTATGCGCTGCTTCTCTTCTCTCATAGGTCTCTCTGTGGTGTAATGGCTTGGTCGGGGTTATCAGTTGTTCATCAGGAAGCGCTCGGCGTCGAGGGCGGCGCGGCAACCTGTGCCGGCGGCTGACACTGCCTGACGGTAGATCGGATCGGCACAGTCGCCGGCGGCGAAGACGCCCTCTACGTTGGTGCGTGTGGTGGGAGCGGCTGTCTTGATATAGCCTTCGGCATCCATTTCGAGCTGACCCTTGAAGATATCGGTGTTGGGCTTATGGCCGATGGCAAGGAAGAAGCCGTCGATCTCGATGTCAAACACCTGCTCTTTGTCGGTGCCTTTGAATTCCACAAGCTTGGCACCCTCCACGCCATCTTCGCCAAAGAGGCCGAGAGTGTTGCAGTTGAAGAGAATCTCGATATTCTCTTTCTCTCTGACACGGCGCTGCATCACCTCTGAGGCACGCAGATAATCCTTGCGCACAATCAGATATACCTTCTTGGCGAGCGTCGAGAGATAGAGGGCCTCTTCGCAGGCAGTGTCGCCACCACCTACTACTGCCACATTCTTCTTGCGATAGAAGAAGCCGTCGCATGTGGCGCAAGCGCTCACGCCGAGGCCGCGGTATTTCTCTTCGTCAGAGAGTCCGAGATACTTAGCTGAGGCTCCGGTGCTGACAATGACTGTGTCGGCATACACCACATCGCCTGATTCGTCGACGCATCGGAAGGGGCGCTTCGAGAAGTCGACTTCGGCTATTGTCTTCGAGCGGATCTCGGCGCCAAAACGCAGAGCCTGCTGGCGCAGCTGCTCCATCATCTCAGGCCCCTGAATACCCTCGGGATAGCCGGGGAAGTTCTCGATTTCGGTGGTCTGTGTAAGCTGACCGCCGGGCTGGTTACCCTCGAAAATCACGGGGTTGAGGTTTGCGCGTGACGCGTAGATGCCGGCGGTGTATCCGGCGGGGCCTGATCCTATAATCAGTACTTTTACGTTTTCTTCTGCCATTGTTGTGTGTTGTGTTTGGATTTTTAGGTATTAGGTTTTAATATAATGCCTTATTTTCAGTTTTTGTAGTCGCTCGGCCATGGTGAGTAGGACTGGGAGTCCGGCGCTCACCGCCGCAAGCCTCATCAGCGCAAGTCGGTCACTTTCACTCCGGGATACTTGGCCCGTGGGAAGGCAAAGGTAGCGTTTGAGAGCTGGGCTCCGAGCTTGAGATTCTTGACAGTGATGGTAATCGGGCCGGTCGAGGCCATCACCACCATCCGGGCGGGGAGAAGAGTCGAGGCGTTGAGAGTGAGCCGGATAGACTTTACGCTACTGCCTCGTTTCTTGGGGGTGAGGGTGAGATTGACCACGCCTTTTGCTTTCTCTCCGGCGCTGACATTGTAGTCTGCAGCGGCCGACAGATAGAGCAGAGGGTTGGATTCTGCCAGCTCGGAGGCTGCCGGAATCCAGATGGTGGCTTCTCCGGTAGAGGCAGTGTAACTGCATATCTGCGTGCCGTCGTACCATGTGCCGTGGCCGGGGGCTGTGACGCTGAATTTCTTACCCTGCGTCAGCAGGGTGCCATTGAGGGTCTGCC
This sequence comes from uncultured Muribaculaceae bacterium, assembly GCA_910577585.1. Classification (GTDB taxonomy): domain Bacteria; phylum Bacteroidota; class Bacteroidia; order Bacteroidales; family Muribaculaceae; genus Lepagella. Next base: position 59,879 of record CAJTNN010000001.1, read on the forward strand.
CCTGCGAGGTCATAGTGAAGTCGCAGCGCATGCTTTTGGCTCCTTTAAGCTTTGCCACACATTTCTGAAGAGTCTCAGCCGGAGTGGCGGCATACATAGGGAGGGAGGCCGAAACTGACATGAGAATCAACATCGTCAGCACCACCCTGAACATTGCTCCGCCCCTTCGGGTCGAATATGTGGCTTTCATTCCATTAATCATGCTTATATGACTTTTATGAAAAGATTCATGTGATTGACCGTAAAGTAGGGTCTCCGTATATTATAACGTCAATCCACTGTGGCTAATTGCATGGCAGCCGATAAGAATGCGCGGCGCATCAGTAGGCTAATCCGGCAATTTGGAATCATAGATTGCGCAGCAATTCCTGCAGGCCATACATATCCATCAGCACCTGGCGAGGTTTGCCCCCCAGCGACGGTCCAACCACGCCGTAATGCTCGAGCTGGTCCATTATCTTGCCGGCGCGGTTGTAGCCTATCGAGTAACGGCGCTGTATGCCCGAAGTGCTGCCCAAGCCTGAAGTGACCACGAGTTCGGCCACCTCTTCGAAGAGTGGATCGCGCTCGCCGCCGGTGATCTGTCCTCCTCCGCCGTCATGCTCGGCAGCCGAGAGGGGTTCGGGGAGTATGTAGGGGCCGGCGTTGAAGGGTTGACGGCTTATATATTCGCATATGGCCTCCACCTCGGGGGTGTCGATAAACGCACACTGCACGCGCACCATCTCTGAATTGTTGCTGATAAGCATGTCGCCTCGGCCGATGAGCGACTGAGCGCCGGTGGTGTCGAGAATTGTCTTGGAGTCTACGCTCGATGATACTCTGAAGGCGATTCTGACCGGGAAGTTGGCTTTGATGATACCGGTGATGACATTGGTCGAGGGGCGCTGCGTGGCGATGATGACATGTATGCCGATGGCTCGCGCTTTCTGTGCGAGGCGTGCAATCGGTGTCTCCACCTCTTTACCTGAGGTCATGATCAGGTCGGCGAACTCATCGACCACAAGCACTATATATGGCATAAAGCGGTGGCCCTCCATCTCGGAGAGGACTCCCTGCGCTATCTTGGCGTTGTATTCCTCGATGTTTCTGACCTGCGCCATGCGCAGCAGTTTGTAGCGGTTGTCCATCTCCACACAAAGCGAGCTGAGTGTGTCGACCACCTTTGTCATGTCGGTCACGATGGCGTCGGAATCCTCGAGCTTGGCGAGATAATGCTGCTCAATCATGGCGTAGAGCGAGAACTCTACCTCTTTGGGGTCAATCATGACGAATTTCAGTTCGTCAGGGCGTTTCTTGTAAAGGAGCGATGCAATGATAGCATTGAGGCCTACCGACTTACCTTGACCCGTAGCACCGGCCACGAGCAGGTGAGGCATCTTGGTCAGATCGGCCATATACACATCATTGCCGATAGTCGAACCGATGGCCACCGGCAGGCGATAGCGCGATTCATTATACTTGCGGCTCATGATGATCGAGCGCATCGACACTGTCTGGGGTTCACTGTTGGCCACCTCTATGCCGACGGTGCCGCGACCCGGAATCGGCGCTATGATGCGCACACCCTTGGCGGCGAGCGAGAGGGCGATATCGTCGGCAAGGTTCTTGATTTTCGATATCTTTATACCCTGGCCCGGGCGTATCTCGTATAGGGTCACAGTCGGGCCCACCGTTGCCTCGATGCTGGTGATGGGTATGCCGTGATATTTCAGTGTCTCGCGGATACGCTCTTTGTTGGCCTGTTGTTCCTCTATGTCTACCGTCACTTTATGGTCTCCCTCTCTGAGCAACATCGGCGAGGGGAATTTATACATATGTTTTATCGAGCCGTTGGCGGCTGCGGGACGGGGCTGGGGTGTGGTCTGCGAAATCTGGTTGACGTTGACCACCATCTCCAATTCCTTCTCACCCTCCTTATCTGCATCCGAGGCCTCCGGCGACTCGGAAGCGCCCGACTCCTGACCGGCAGCAGCGGCGGTGCTATCTGCATCTGAGGCGGGGGATTCATCGGCAGAGCTGCCCGGGGTGGAAGGTGACTGTGCGACTGAGGGGGCCGCTTCACCCGCGTGGCTCAATTCCTGAGGCTGGGGCATAGCGGGGGCCATGGCTGCGGCGGGGGTTGAGGCTGACGGCTCTATTGGAGCTGCGTTTGCAATAGGGGTAACTGAGTCAGACTGAGGCTGAACATCAGCCGAGGCGGCAGCCGTCTCTTTGGGCATATACGCGGAATAATCCGGCTGCGCGGAGCCGGCTGGAGTATCAGTTGAGTCGTCCGACTCATCCTCTATCTCATAGGCCTGCAGCGAGGGGTCGATAAGTGTGTCGGAGGTGCCGAAGGTCACAAGGCTCTCTTCGGGTTCGGGTTCGTCGGCTGCGCGGGCCTCGCCGGCGCGGATTGCGTCGAGACGCTCCTGATGCAGCATCTCTTCAAGTTCGCGCTCACGACGCAGGCGCTCGGCCTTGAGTTCGGCAGCCTGGCGGCGCTTCTCATCGAGCTGGGCCTTCTTGCGCAATATCCAGTTGACGAAGTCGCGCAGACAGATCACAAAGAATGTGGCCACAAGGGCCAGGCAAAGTATCCATGCGCCCGACCAACCGATGAATTTCACGATAAACTCATTCACATACCGACCATGATAGCCACCCCAGTTCACACCCGAATTGAAGCCGATTGTGAGCAACCCCACAATCAGCGAGAGTGTGATGAGCGCCACCAGGCATTTGATGGTGAAGTTGACGGTCTTGAAGCGGGGCTTCCCTGCAAGAAGTTTCAGGCTGATGGCTATCAGCCAGAGAATCACCACAAACGACCCCACGCCAAACGACTCGTTGATGAGCAATTCCGAGAGTCGGGCACCACCTTCTCCACCGGCATTCCCCACATCCGGAAGCGATCCGACAGCACTGTTGGCTATCGCAGCCTGGTCTTGCACGCAATTGGCGAAATATGATATGAATGCCACAAGCATATAGACTCCGAGGCCACCGATAAAGATGCCGGCCAGCCAGCGGAAAGTCTGCGAGGTGAAGAAGCTCTTCACTTTACCCGAGGCCTCGCGCAATGAGCCGGGTGCGGCCGCTGCAGGGCGTGGCTGTGCCTCCTTGCGCTTGGCCTGGCGCTTGCGTGTGGTTTGCGCTGCGGCACTCTGGGCCTTCTCCTTGGCTCTTGCTCGCCGGCCTCCGGCTTTCGGTTCGGTCTGGCCGAGTGGGGGAAGTGGCTCAAGCACCGATGCCTCGCCATCGAGGCCTTCAAGATTTTCCTGACCTTCAAGACCCTCGAATACAGGATTATATGTTTCTTCGTAATATTGTCTGCGTCTCTGTTCTGTCATTGTCGCTACCCCCGTAGCATGTGGGGGTTGATGTATCTGGTTATGTTAATCTTTGGCCGGCAGGGGCCTCAGTACTGAAGCATCGGCTCCGCACATCGGGCTACCTGCGGCAGGAAGTCAGTCGGTGAAGTGCATCTCTATTATTCAAAGAGTTGCTCGTCGGCTTCGGGTTCGGAGGCCGGCAAAGTGTCAGTGCCATGATTCCCGGCAGGCTGAGCTGAGACTGAGGGCGTCGCTTCGTGAGCATTGCGTTCAGTATCATGCTCCTCAGCGTCACGGGTATCCTCGCTGCTGACCGCCTCATGCGTCGGAGCAGCATCCTCTTTTGCCACGGCCGGTGCAAGCGCCTTGCAGCGCGGGCGCCCGCGCACTACGGCCACCGACGGTATGTCGTAGCCCTCCTCTTCGTTGACCTGCATGTCGCGCGGACCGGGCGACACTATCACCGGCCAACCCGGTTTGCAAATCTCGGCAAACCTGAGGATATTCTCATTCGTCATGCGTATGCACCCGTGCGAGCGACGTCCGCCGATGCTCCATGGCGCCACTGTGCCATGGATGCCTATCTGCGACGACACCGGCGTGCGCAGCCGCATGAAGCGCGGTCCGAACTGTCCTTTCACTTCTGATGTGTTGCCATCATCGTCGGTATACAGCCACTCGGTGGAGTCGTAGATTCCTTCGATGGTGAAGTATCCCTCGGGGGTGCGGTTGTCGCGCCGCTTATGCTTTGAGCCGTAGGGCTTGGCCACGGCAACCCCCACCCTCTCCTGCTCCACTCCGAAACGGTCGTAGCGATAGAGCTTCATCGTGTTCTTATCCACAATCAGGAAGCCCTCGGCATCGCTGAGCACGAGCTTGGCGGCGTACTCAGGCACATCCTCGGCCATCTGCGGCAGTATGCCGCGATGATAGCGGGCGCTGTCGGCCGACTCATTCATGTAGCGCATGATGTCGTCGGTGGTGGTCAGCACCGGCTGAACCTCCTCCGCCGGCTGGGGCTCGGGTTCAATCAGAGTGTCGGGCATCACAGCCTCAAAGTTGAGTTCTGATGCGCTCTCGGCACCTCCGCCATTGCCACATCCTGACATCACCACTCCGCCCACAAGAGCGGAGATTGCCGGCGCCATCACCACGCAAACCAGATGCGACGCCCGCTTAAGCAGGCCTCGGAGATTACGGTGTCGGTGAGCTGGGGCAGATAAGTTCATAGGCACTGTGGAATGGAATGAGGGGTAGATGTCTGACATTTCTGTTTTTTGATTAAAACCACCCCCGGGTCAAAAAAGTTGCCGGATTCCCCAACTCTTTGGGGTCGCACTGCACTTCTGACTGCAAAGATAACAAGAATTTGAGAATTTTTTATTAAATTCGCGTCAATGAAACGCAATAATTCTGATATTGGCAACGACTCCGGAAAGATTTTCGGCCTTATCCTGTTGGCTCTCATATGGGTTTGGCTGGTGTATATGCTTTTCAGCCGCGGTGGAGTAGATTTTAAGAACGCTTTCATCGCCGTTGCATCGGGAATTATCATATTTGTGCCACTATGGAAGAGATACATCCAGCCCCTGCTGGCAAAGCGGAAGAGGGATTGACCACATCGCAGCCGTCCTCTGCCGACGCGACTGCAGTAGCCCCCTCCCCGGCCGCGACGCCGACTGCGGATATCGCCGACCCCGACGGGGAGTCGGCTTTCGGTGCTTACTCTATGTTTGATGAGGCTGAGCGCCCGGCGTCTGCCGATGATTCGGTGCCCCCGATGCTGCGGCGCATCAATTCGCCGGCGGACCTGCGGAAACTTCCGGCGGCGGCGCTCCCTCAGGTGTGCGCCGACCTGCGCAGATTCCTGATTGACTCGCTGGCTGAGAACCCCGGACACTTCGCTTCAAGCATGGGGGCGGTAGAGATTATCGTGGCGCTGCATTATGTGTTCAACACTCCGGATGACCGCATCGTCTTTGATGTGGGGCATCAGGCTTATGCCCATAAGCTGCTCACCGGGCGACGCGACCTCTTCAAGTCGCAACGCACTCTGGGGGGCCTCTCCGGATTCCCGAATCCGATGGAGTCGGACTATGACACCTTCATGGCCGGTCACGCCTCCAATTCGATATCGGCGGCGCTCGGCATGGCTATCGCCGACAAACTGACTCCGGGCTGTGAAAACCGCAAGACGGTGGCCGTAATCGGCGATGCCTCTATCAGCGGCGGTCTGGCTTTCGAGGGGCTGAATAATGCGGCCAATAACCCCAACGACCTGCTTATCATACTTAATGATAATGAGATGAGCATCGACGATAATGTCGGTGCGCTGCATCGCTATCTCTCGGAACTTTCGACCTCGCTGCGTTATAATAATCTGCGCAAGCGGGTCTATGATTTCTTCCGCACCAAAGGTTATATCGGCGACAATGGCAAGGGGCGCATCCTGCGCTTCAACAATTCGCTTAAGGCGCTGATATCAAAGCAACAGAATATCTTCGAGGGACTCAACATCCGCTATTTCGGCCCGTTCGATGGCAATGACGTGGAGAAAGTGGTGAAGGTGCTGGGTGAAATCAAGGATATGAAGGGCCCGCGCATACTGCATCTGCACACTGTGAAGGGGAAGGGTTTCCCGAAGGCTGAGCAGGACCCGACCACATGGCATGCGCCGGGCAAGTTCTGCGCTGCCACAGGCGAGCGGGTGAAGCTGGCCAACCCCGACCCGCGTCAGCTATGGCAGGAGGTGTTTGGCGAGACACTGGTGAAACTGGCCACCGACAACGACCGCATCGTGGGCATCACGGCAGCCATGCCGACGGGCACATCGATGATAAAGATGCTGAAGGCCTTCCCGAAGCGCACTTTCGATGTAGGCATTTCGGAGGGGCATGCGGTGACTTTCGCCGGAGGACTGGCGGCGGCGGGGAAACACCCGTTTGTGGCAATATACTCTTCGTTTCTGCAACGCGCCTATGACAATATCATCCATGATGTGTGCATCCAGAATCTGCCGGTGACATTCTGCATCGACCGCGCAGGTCTGGTAGGCGAGGATGGTGTGACCCACCATGGCCTCTTCGACCTCGTGTATCTGCGCTGCATCCCCAACATGATGATTGCCGCGCCGATGGATGCCCCCACTCTGCGCAGCCTGATGCTGACAGCTTCGATGCACGACGGACCGATGGCCATACGCTATCCGCGCGGCAAGGCTCCGGCCGAGAGTAGTCCGGTGCTTCCGAAAGTGCTCTCGCCAGGCAAGTCCCGTTGTCTGACATCTGTCGAGGGGGCTAAGGTGGCTCTGCTCTCAATCGGCGAGATTGGCAATGAGGCTGCTGAGGCGGCCCGCCGGCTGAATGCTGACGGAATCGCGTGCGAGCATTATGATATGATCTGGCTCAAACCGCTCGATGAGGAGGCCATGCAGCGTATCGCTGCCCGCTATGACTTCATCGTGAGCGTGGAGGATGGCGCCCGCGAGGGGGGCTTCGGCTCAGCTGTCTCGCAATGGCTCGATGAGTGGCACACGGGGCATAAGCAGACCCACATTCCGACGCACGTCACTCTCGGCATACCCGACAAGTGGATTGCTCAGGGGAGTGTGCCTCAATTGCGCGCACTGGCCGGCATAGATGCCGACTCTATCGAGAGTGCCGTGAGAAAATGCTTCGGGAAATAACCTAAGACTAAGCAAATGAAAATCATCATCGCCGGAGCCGGCGAAGTCGGCACTCATCTCGCCAAGATGCTCTCCAACGAGGATCAGGATATAATTCTGCTCGACAACGACCAGTCTAAACTGGACGCCATCGACAATAATTATAATCTGATGACCTACAACGGGAGCACGTCGTCGTTCAACACACTGCGCGAGGTGGGTGTAGATGAGTGCGACCTGTATATTGCCGTCACCCCTTTTGAGACCCGCAACATCACATCCTGCTCTATCGCCAAGCGACTGGGGGCAAAGAAGACTGTGGCGCGTATCGACAATTCGGAGTTTCTGCAGCCACAGAATGGCCGGATTCTGAAGGAGGTGGGGGCTGACTTCCTTATCTACCCTGAGAATCTCGCTGCCAATGAGATTGATATGGCTATGGCGCATAACTGGGCGCGTTACTGGGGTGAGCTCCACGGCGGCCAGCTGGTGCTGATAGGGGTGAAGCTGCGCGGTGAGTCGAAACTTATCGACATGCAGCTGAAGGATATCACTTTCGCCCGCCATGACTTCCATGTGGCGGCTATCAAACGAAATAATGAGACCATCATCCCCACGGGCCATGATGAGCTGAAGCGCGATGATATAGTCTATTTCATCACCACGCCGCAGTTTATCGATGAGGTGCGTGAGCTCTGCGGCAAGCGCAAGCGTGTGATACGCAAGGCAATGATTATGGGAGCCACGCGCATCACCTCGCGTTTCGCCCAGCTATATAGCGAGAAATATGACCTGCGCATCATCGAGCAGGACAGGGCTGTGTGCGAGACGTTTGCCACACGCTTCCCGGCTTGCGAGGTGATATGCGGCGATGCGCGCGACATCGAGGTGCTGCGCGAGAACAACATCTATCAGTACGATGCTTTCCTGGCGCTGACCGATTCGTCAGAGACCAATATCCTCTCTTGTCTTACGGCCAAGGAGTTCGGTGTGCCGAAGACGATTGCTGATGTCGAGAATCTGCAATTCTTCTCGCAGGCCGAAAATCTGAACATCGGCACTATCCTAAATAAGAAACTTCTGGCTTCGTCGAGAATCTTCAAGGTGCTTCTTGATGCTGACGAGAGTAATGAGAAGTTCCTGATGCTGGCCGATGCCGAGGTGGCAGAGATGCAGGCGAAGCCTGATTCGAAAATCACGAAGGCTCCGGTGCGCAATCTGCGCCTCCCCTTCGGCATGACGCTGGCGGCACTGGTCAGAGGTGAGTCTTGCGAGCTTATCAGCGGTCAGACCCACATCGAGCCGGGCGACTATGTGGTGGTCTTCTGCCTGTCGGGCACATTCTCGAAGGTGCAGAAGTGGTTTTCATGACCCTCCCCCCCCCGACTTCGGCCCATATGACCCGCACCCGGGCGCTTCCCCTTCGATAGACCTCCACGCCTCTATGTGCTGCGCCCTTCGATATCCGCACACCGTATCCATGCGCTGGGCCCACCCCAATTGATTCCATTCATCTATATCCCCATTTACCGACGTGACCCCATTCTTCCGACATAAGGCTTACATCAACTACCGCATGCTGTTGCGCGTCATAGGCTGGCTGCTTATGACCGAAGCGGGCATAATGACTATACCCTGCATCGTAGGCATGTGCTACGGCGAGGGTTCGGCTCTGCAGTTTCTGCTCTGCATCGGCATCACGGCGGCCTGCGGCCTGGGCTTGATGAGCCTGCGGCCGAAGTCGCGCGACATGGGTAAGCGTGAGGCTGTGCTGCTGACTGCTATGACGTGGGTGATCCTTTCGCTTTTCGGCATGTTGCCATTCCTGGTGTGCGGCACACATTTCTCGGTCAGTTCGGCTTTCTTCGAGACAATGAGCGGATTCACCACCACCGGCGCCTCTGTGCTCGACACTCTCGAGGGTGTCCCCCATTCTATCCTGCTATGGCGATGCATAGCGCAATGGATCGGGGGCCTGGGTATCATTCTCTTTACACTGGCTATAGTGCCGATGCTGAATTATCAGGGTGGCATACAGCTCTTCAATGCCGAAGTCACCGGCATCACCCACGACAAGCTGCGCCCGCGCGTAGGGAGCACTTCAAAGGGACTATGGATGGTGTATATCTGTCTGACCGCCCTCCTTTTCATCCTGCTCATATGTTCTGATATGGGGTTCTTCGATGCGTTGTGCTATGCGTTGTCTACGATGTCCACCGGCGGGTTCGCCAACTCCGATATGTCGCTCGGACAATGGGATAGCAATTACATCAAGATTGTGATGACCATCTTCATGTTTCTGGGAGGCGTGAATTTCTCTCTGCTTTTCAAGGCGGCCAACGGCCAATGGAAGGGACTCTTCGATAATGATGCGCTGCGCACCTATCTGTGGATTATACTGATATGCTTCTCGGTCTTCACCATCAATATCGCGGTGCAGCATCTCGGCTCTGACTGGACCGATTTCACTATCGACCCGCTCTTCCAGGCTGTGTCGATTCTCTCCTCGACAGGCATCACCGAACCCGACTTCAACGACTGGGGACCGGTAAGCGTGATTATCCTTATCATCATGATGGTGATGGGGGCCTGCGCCGGAAGTACCTCAGGGGGCGCCAAAATCGACCGTTTCATCATTCTGGGCAAGTTTCTTAAGAATGAGTTCTACCGAATGATGCACCCGAATGCAATCCGCACAGTGGTCATCAACGGCAAGGGGACTCCGAATCCGATTGTGATGAAGACACTGGCCTTCCTCTTCATGTATATCATCGTCATTACACTGGGGGCCATCTCACTGATGGTGTGCGGACTCCCGCTGCGCGACGGCTTCTTCTGCGCTCTTTCGGCAGTGAGCAACACCGGACTCGGCACCGACATCACCGGCCTCGAAGGAAATTATTCATATGTAGCCGACACAGCGAAATGGATTCTGTCGTTTCTGATGCTCACCGGGCGTCTGGAGCTCTACACCGTCCTTTTGCTCTTCACCCCCGGCTTCTGGAAGAAATAACTTCCGGAAGGGGAAAAAAGTCTCCCGGAGCGCGCATGCCGCACTCCGGGAGAATGAGTTGTTTTTCGCTTGGGTCGTGGGAGGACTACCTTATATTATTCGGCTGCGTAAAGTGCCTTGGCGAAGTCTCCGAGTCCGTCAGCTCCGGGAAGTCCGGGATAAGCTGCTGTGAGGGCTGTCACAAAGCTCTCTGCATCGGACTGCGATGCGCGAAGCTGCTGAACTTTTTTGAGGTAGTCGATAAGGAATCTCACATCGTCGGCCGTGCCGGGAAGGCCATGACTCCCTACGAATAATTTTGCTCCGGTGGCGAGGGCTTGCTCAAGTTCGGCGATTCTGGCCTCTACTCCAGCCACTGATGAGGCGTAAAGAGCGTTGGTATGAGCCTTGGCCGGGGCAAAGTGCATATACACCACATCTTTCCCTATCAGGATATCCGCACCCGGGAAGTCATTCGAGGCACCCTTTGTGAAGGTAAACGGCACCCCTGCAAGAGTGACTGTCGTGTCGAAAGCCACCTCTTCGGTCTTTCCGGTGGGTAGTGCCACAATGGCGTCGCCATACTGGTTGGCAAAATGCGCCATCATGCCGCTATATTCCGGACCTTTGAATACCTCTGTCATTCCTGCCGGCACAAGAAGAGTCTCCGCGCCTGTATTTCCCAAATGGAAATCTGATATGCGGTGAGCCACCGGTTTGCCAAGGGATTTGATATACTTATCATAGGTGGCCGCATTGGCCTTGAAGAGGGGCTGCTCCATCGTCACCAACGAGTCTGCACCCTCGATGATGAAGCTCGCATCATCCATCTGGTCGCCTGAAAGATAAGTGTGGAGTTTGAAGTTACCGAAATCCTGCACATCAAAAGTGCCCACTGCAGCGCAGCACTCAGTCGACTCGCCGGCGTTGCAGCAATTCTCAGTCGTAGTCTGTGCATTGCAAGACTCACTCTGCGCCCAGGCAGCCGCACTCACAGCTACCGCACATGCGGCAATAAAAAAAAATTTCTTCATTTTACAGTATTATATAATTGGGTTAATCTACACGAAATCAATCTCTATCCAAAGTCAGTAAATAGCTAAAAATCAACATTACTAACTTTTTGATACTGCAAAAATACAATGAATATTTCAAACACGCCACACCATCTGCCGCCACCCCTAACATCCCCTCAAAGTTACTAATACTGAATTCCAATACCTTACAACATCCATCCCATCCAACATTTATAAAATTTTAACAACAAGAGCCTACACTCGCAGCCCCCCGTCAACAACCTCAATAAAAATGCTATACAAGAATGGCTATCTTTCCAGTAGCCGCCGTTATGTAACCCACGGCAATACAACTATCAGCAATGACACACCCTCACTAATGCTCACAAAATCATGTATTTAACAATGTTTACAAAAGAAAATTTTAAAAAAAATTATATTTTTTTGAGATTATATTTGCATATATCAGAATCATTCATTATATTTACCGCATAAAAACTACACCATGTGCTCTTAAAACAACGTTTTGAGTATTTATATTCTCTCAAGCAATCAGCAAATATAGATATTTGACAACCTTTTTAAGAATCGTCACATCCCAAGTTTCACCATCCCACTTTCCCTTTTAAAGGCACCGATCTGAGTATCCGCCTTTCAAAAGTCCACATATATCCACACATATATCTATTCATTCTAACACATACACTATTATGAAGACGTTATCCCCCCCCCCGCAAAATCTGGATTCCGTTGTTGATGATTCTTGGAATCCTCACCTCCCTCAACTCCAGCTGCAGCAAAGATGAGCCGGAAACGCCCGTCTATCCGTCGCAGACAGAGGTGATGGACATGCTTGTCGACTATCTGCAGAGAGGTAAGGAACCTATACATCATTTTGGAGAATTCTTCGTTCGCCCTGCCGACACAGACTTCGAAACGTTCAGAAATTCTTTTGAGTATATGAACGACATCATGGACTACGATTTGATGTGGAAAGTAGAAGTAGAGGGATACGCCAAAGCAATCTTCTTCAGAACCACGCCAATGCAGACAATACCAATCTCTGCAAACGGAGGGACCATCATTCTCTCTAAGGAGAACAAAATGGGGAAATTCGAAATATTTAAGACCATTCCTAATACTTCTGCCTCATTAGAGGATTGGGAAAATGGGAATGCCGATCTCGTAAAAGTGGAGCAGGTTGATGACAACACTTTTAAAATTCACTTTCCACCCAGAGATAAAGAGTCAGCTATGGAAACATCGCTTTTATTCAGAAGTGAGAATAAACTTCGAGCCGCATCCGATCCCTCAAAGCGTTGCTACTATATGCTTCCGCTGCATATCATCTGGTTCCCTGCTAAAGAGAATTATGACTATCGGCCGGAATGGCTTATGAAGTATTACGAAATATACAGCACCGAATACTTCGAGCCGTAAGAATCCATATAACTAACGCTATATTTTAAGAGCCTCCTCTCCTTAAGCATCCCATATCATCGACCGAGATAAGGAGGATAGCCATAACGGTTATCCTCCTCTTTTTTTCAGCTATTCAACTCCTATAAACGAGCATATCCGCAAGCTGGAAGGCAAGAAAAGATGGGCTACCGACACCATCTCGCAAGCCCCCCAATAATGCGTAACACAGACTCAAAATTCCCGTAAAGTTGCCCAGTATCAGAAAGTTTTGAAATTTTGAATTTTCCAAATGTTTTCCAAAATATTTTTCTTTTATCTGATAATCAGTTATTTAAAAATTTTACACACTCAAAAAGTTTCCCAAAACTTTCATTTGTGGATTATTTTTAGATTTTCACACAAATAGTTTGGATAGCTCTGAAAATCTTCTTATCTTTGCAGCGGCTTTCAGAAATGGCACCCCGACGGCAACCCACTTCAGAGCCTCTATCCGCAAGATAAAAAATCTTCATCACCCCCTCAAAACAATACCCCTCAAAACAATACCGATATGATACAGCTCGTAGAGAAACGCGATGGCCGGGTAGTCGGCTACAACGAAGAGAAAATCAAGGCCGCAATACGCAAGGCCATGCTCTCGACCGATGTAGGCGAGGATGAATCGCTCATCCAGCGCATCACCGACCGCGTAGGTTGTGTGGGCAAGGACCGCATGACTGTAGAAGAGATCCAGGACCGCGTGGAAATCGAGCTTATGAAATCGGCACGCAAGGATGTGGCAAAACGATATATCGCCTACCGCGACCAGCGCTCCATAGCGCGCCGCGCAAAGACACGCGACATCTTCCTTGAGATAATTGAGGCCAAAAGTAACGACATCACCCGCGAAAACGCCAACATGAACGCCGACTCTCCGGCCGGAATGATGATGAAATTCGCAAGCGAGACCACCAAACCCTTCGTCGACGACTATCTTCTCTCGCAAGAGGCTAAGACTGCCGTCAAGAACAACTACATCCATATCCACGACAAGGACTACTACCCCACCAAGTCGCTCACATGCGTGCAGCATCCGCTCGACCGCATCCTGGAGAACGGGTTCATCGCCGGCCACGGTGAATCGCGTCCGGCAAAGCGCATCGAGACAGCCGCCGTGCTGGCCTGCATCTCGCTCGAAACCGCCCAGAATGAGATGCACGGTGGACAGGCTATCCCGGCCTTCGATTTCTATCTCGCTCCTTTCGTAAGAGCTTCGCTGATTGAGGAACTCAAGACACTCGAGGCATTCGAGGAGCGCGACCTCTCACACCTCTACGAAGCGGAACTCGACGACTACCTGCGCCGCGACCTCAAGGGGCTGGAGGGGGACGAGCGACTGCTGCAGCATGCCGTAAACCGCACCGTCGGCCGCGTACACCAGGCCATGGAGGCTTTCATACACAACATGAACACCATCCACTCGCGCGGTGGCAATCAGGTGGTGTTCTCCTCAATCAACTACGGCACCGATACCTCTGCCGAGGGGCGCTGCGTGATTCGTGAACTGCTGCAGACCACCTACGAGGGGGTAGGCAACGGGTCGACGGCCATCTTCCCCATTCAGATATGGAAAAAGAAACGCGGCGTGAGCTATCTGCCCGACGACCGCAACTACGACCTCTACCGCATGGCATGCCGCGTGAGCGCCCGCAGATTCTTCCCCAACTTCCTTAATCTTGACGCCACTTTCAACCAGGACGACGCATGGCGCGCCGACGACCCGAAACGCTATCTGCATGAGGTGGCCACTATGGGGTGCCGCACCCGTGTGTATGAGAACCGCTACGGCGCCAAAACATCTGTAGGTCGCGGCAACATCTCATTCACAACCATCAATATCGTGCGCCTCGCAATCGAGGTGATGGCCATCAAGGACCCTCAGGAAAGAATCGAACGATTCTTCCAGAGCCTCGACAATATGCTCGAGCTGACAGCGCGCCAGCTCGACGACCGATTCCAGTTTCAGAAGACAGCCCTCGCCAAGCAGTTCCCGATGGTGATGACGGCTCTATGGAACGGCGCCGACCGCCTGGCTCCCAACGACACCATCGAGAGTGTCATCAACCAGGGCACACTCGGCATCGGCTTCATCGGTCTGGCCGAGACACTCATCGCCCTCACCGGCCACCATCATGGTGAGTCGGAGGAGGCTCAGGCGCTGGGCCTGCGCATCGTGAGCCATATGCGCAGCCGCGCTAATGAGTTCTCCGAACGCTACGAACACAACTATTCAATTCTTGCCACTCCGGCCGAGGGTCTGTCGGGCCGCTTCACAAAGCGCGACCGGGCCACCTATGGCGTCATCCCCGGGGTGACCGACAAGGACTACTACACCAACTCCAACCATGTGCCGGTCTACTACCACTGCTCGCCTCGTCACAAAGCCAAAATCGAGGCCCCCTATCACGAGATGACCCGCGGCGGACACATCTTCTATGTAGAAATCGACGGCGACGCCACCCACAATGAGGAGGCAATAGCCCAGATTGTCGACCTCATGGACCGCCACAACATCGGCTACGGCAGTGTCAACCACAACCGCAACCACTGCCCCAAATGCGGCTACGAAAACGCCGACACCACGCAGACCCATTGCCCGAAGTGCAACATTCCCTTCGAGACAATACAACGCATCACCGGATACCTCGTGGGCACGACCGACCGCTGGAACTCAGGCAAACTCGCCGAACTCCATGACCGCATCGTGCACAAGTAAGACTACACAAGCCTGCGGCCTGCCACGACCTCACTTTTTTTCAAAAAAATCGATGTTGCGCGTATCTTTTTAACACTTCAAGGCGTTATTAAGAAGAATTCACGAAACATCATTCGATGCGTGACGCCCCTCGCCTCTCCACAACCTTCGAGGCGACGGGGCTTCGCGCATACATATAATTTTACTATTTGGCACTTACTTGAAATATATGGCCACTGTAACTAAGGAAGCAGCCCTGGACTACCATGAGGAGGGTCGCCCGGGTAAGATTGAAATCACTCCTACAAAACCGTATGCCTCACAGCTCGACCTCTCGCTGGCTTATTCGCCGGGCGTGGCATATCCTTGTCTTGAAATCGAACAGAATCCGCAGGATGCCTACCGTTACACCAATAAGGGTAATCTCGTGGCGGTAATCTCCAATGGCACCGCTGTGCTCGGTCTGGGCGACATCGGCGCACTCGCCGGCAAACCGGTGATGGAGGGTAAAGCCCTGCTCTTCAAAATATTCTCAGGTCTCGACGCATTCGACATTGAAATCAATGAGACCGACCCCGACAAATTCGTGGAGATAGTGAAGTCGCTGGCCCCCACTTTCGGAGGCATAAACCTCGAGGATATCAAGGCCCCTGAATGCTTCAAGATCGAACAGCGCCTGAAAGCTGAATGCGACATACCCGTGATGCACGACGACCAGCACGGCACAGCCATCATCTCGGGTGCCGGACTGCTCAACGCTCTCGAAATTCAGAAGAAGAATATCGGTGAGATCCGACTCGTGGTCAATGGCGCCGGCGCAGCGGCCATCAGCTGCACCCGCCTCTACAAGGCTCTCGGTGTGAAGGCCGAGAATATCGTGATGTGCGACTCAAAGGGTGTGATTCGCGCCGATCGCGAGAACCTCACCGACCAGAAACGCGAATTCGCCACCACCCGCGACATCCACACCCTGGCCGAGGCCATGAAGGGTGCCGATGTATTCCTGGGCCTGAGCGTAGCCGGTGTGGTGACACCTGAAATGGTGCGCTCTATGGCTCCGCGTCCTATCGTGTTCGCTCTTGCCAACCCGAATCCGGAAATCGACTATTACGCCGCCAAGGAGGCCGCGCCCGATGTGATCGTGGCCACCGGCCGCAGCGATTATCCTAATCAGATCAACAATGTCATCGGCTTCCCCTACATCTTCCGCGGCGCGCTCGACTGCGGCGCTTCGGCCATAAATGAGGAGATGAAGGTGGCGGCTGTCTACGCTATCTCGGAACTGGCCAAAGAGCCTGTGCCAAGTGTGGTCGATGAAGCCTACGGTCTGTCGGACCTGCATTTCGGTCCTGACCTGATTCTGCCAAAGGCCCTCGATCCGCGCCTGCTGCTGCGTGTGGCGCCGGCTGTGGCCAAGGCTGCAATGGCCTCAGGAATTGCCCGACGCCCCATCACCGACTGGGACCAATATCAGCTCAAGCTCCGCGCATACATGGGCGACGACGGCAAATTCATGCGCACCGTAAGCGAACATGTGCGCAAGGATAAGAAGCGCGTGGTCTTCACCGAGGGCAATCTTGAAAACATGCTCCGCGCCGCCACCCGACTCTATAACGAAAACACCGTCGAACCCGTGCTGCTCGGCAATGCCGAGATGATCAACCGCCACGCCTCCCGCCTCGGCCTCGACATCTCAGGCATTCAGATCATCAATCCGCGCCATGACCGCCAGGAGGCCGCCCGCGAGAAGTATGCCCGCATGCTCTCTGAAGCCAAACAGCGCGAGGGCGTGTCGTTTGCCGAAGCTCTCGACAAGGTCTACGACCGATCTTATTTCGGCATGATGATGGTGCAGTGCGGCGATGCCGATGCACTGGTGGCAGGTTGCTATTCGGCTGCCAACAAGATGGCGCAGCGCGCCGCTTCCATCGTGGGTATCCGCGAGGGATTCGACCACTTCGCCACAGTGCATATCATGAACACCCGATGTGGCACCTACTTCCTGGCCGACACGGCCATCAATCCCGTCAGCGACACGGATGCTCTCGTAGATATCGCACGCCTCACCGACCAGGCCGTGCGACACTTCAATCAGGAGCCGGTGATGGCAATGCTCTCATTCTCCAACTTCGGATCAAATCATGAGTCGACCGAGCCTTCGCGTGTGGCCGAGGCAGTCAAGATTCTGCATGAGAAGTATCCGTCAATCATGGTGGATGGCGAGATGCAGGCCGACTATGCCCTCAACGCTGAGCTGCGCGACAAGGCCTACCCCTTCAACACCATAAAGGGTAAGAATGTCAACACCCTTATCTTCCCCAATCTCAGCTCTGCCAACATCGGCTATAAACTGCTGCTGGGCATGGGGGTCGGCAAGGCTATCGGTCCGCTTCAGGTGGGGCTCAAGAAGCCTATATACTTCGCAAGTGTCAACGCGCGCCCGGATGCCATAGTCGATATCGCCACCCTGGCCGCTCTTGACGCCATCACAAGCCAGCGCTGATGATGCCCACCTACAATGTGCTCGATATCCGAAGAGGCACCACCGTCGACGGCCCCGGGCTGCGCACCTCGATCTATCTTGCCGGATGCCGCCATGCCTGCAAGGGTTGCCACAATCCCGACTCATGGCCGGCCACAGCCGGTCAACCCATGACCCTTGAGGAGATTATGGCAGTCATAAGGGAGGAGGACTTCGACGTGACGCTCACCGGCGGCGACCCGCTGATGCACACCACCGACATCCTGCCTCTGATGCAAGCCATTCGCGATGAGGGGAAGAGCATCTGGCTCTTCACCGGCTACACAATCGAAGAGATACGCCGCTCACCACGGCTGCGTCACCGCGCCATGATGGCCGATGCAGTCGTCGAGGGGCCCTTCGTGGCCGAATTGCGCGATCCGGACCTGCAATTCCGCGGCTCGTCAAATCAGCGCATAATCCACATCCCCCACCGAGCACCTGCCGACTGAGAATCGACACTACCGACAGAAGTCGTATAAGATATATTGCCCTGCCTCTCACCACGGCAGGGCAATTTATTTGCATATAAGCGCGTTTTGCACTATTTTTGTAAAATATTTTATACTCTCCGGCACAACGCCGCAGCTACAACCCTGCGGCTCTGCGGAAACTACGATACACAGTAACACATCACAAAGCAAATTATAACCTGCAGATATGGGTATATTCAATAAACTCTTCTCCCGCGAAAAGAAGCAGGAGAAACTTGACCAAGGTCTTGAAAAGACCAAACAGGGGGTCTGGCAGAAGATTACGCGCGCCGTGGCCGGAAAATCCACCATCGATGATGAGGTGCTCGATAATCTTGAGGAAGTATTCGTGACCTCTGACGTGGGTGTCGACACCACTCTCGAAATCATCGACCGCATACAGAAGCGTGTGGCCCGCGACAAATATGTCTCTACCGACGAGCTCCACAATCTTCTCTCTGAGGAGGTGGCCGACATGATCGTGCCCGCCACCGACCCCGAGGCGCCGCAGCTCGGCGACTTCGAGGTGCCGGAGGATAAGAAGCCCTACGTGATTCTCGTGGTGGGCGTCAACGGCGTGGGCAAAACCACCACCATCGGCAAGCTGGCACATCAATACAAGGCAGCCGGCAACAAGGTGATTCTCGGCGCAGCCGACACATTCCGCGCCGCGGCCATCGAGCAGCTGCAGCTCTGGGGCGACCGTGTGGGTGTCCCCGTTATCAAGCAGAAGATGGGTGCCGACCCGGCTGCCGTGGCCTTCGACACCGTCAACGCCGCCAAGGCCCAGGGGGCCGATGTGGTGATCATCGACACCGCCGGACGCCTGCACAATAAGGTGGGTCTGATGCGCGAGCTCGAGAAAATCGGGAAGGTTATGAAGCGCATCGTGCCCGACGCGCCGCAGGAGGTGCTGCTCGTGCTTGACGGCTCTACCGGTCAGAATGCCTATGAACAGGCCAAGCAGTTCTCCGCAGCCACCAATGTCACCACCTTGGCTGTCACCAAACTCGACGGCACAGCCAAAGGTGGCGTCATCATTGGCATTTCCAACAAGCACAAGATACCTATAAAATATATCGGTCTGGGCGAGAAAGCCGAAGATCTGCAGATTTTCGATGCAAAGGAATTTGTGAAATCACTCTTTAAGAAAGATGAGTAAGACTGAGAATATCTCTCCCGACACACCCGCATGGGAACCAGGACGAATCGATGTCATCTCGATGGGATGCTCAAAGAATCTTGTAGATTCCGAACGCTTGCTGCGACGCCTGCAGGCCAAGGGCTACCACACCTCGCACGACACTGAGGTGCCGGCCGGCGAATGGGTGATGGTAAACACTTGCGGATTTATCGGTGATGCCAAGGAGGAGTCTATCAACCTCATCCTCGAGCTTTTGCAGGCCAAGGAGGAGGGGCGCATCGGCCATGTGGCAGTGATGGGGTGCCTCTCTGAGCGCTATCTCGCCGAACTCAAGGAGGAGATCGGCGAGGTCGACCGATGGTACGGCAAATTCGACTGGAACGCCTTTATCGAGCAACTCCCCGACCGGACCTGCACCCCCGAATCGCCTAAAATCTGGGAGCGCAATCTCACCACCCCGCAATGGAGTGCATATCTGAAGATTTCGGAAGGATGCAACCGTTTCTGCGCCTTCTGCGCCATACCGATCATCACCGGACGCCACACCTCGCGCCCCATCGACGAGATTCTTGAGGAGACCGCGCGTCTGGCACAGTCGGGAGTGAGGGAGTTCAATGTCATCGCCCAGGACCTGTCGTCGTATGGCAAGGACCTCGATGGCAAGTCGCATCTTGCCGAACTGATCGACCGCATGGCCGATATTCCGGGCGTGAGCTGGATCCGCCTGCACTACGCATATCCGGCTGATTTCCCGATGGATATACTTGATGTGATGGCGCGCCGGGAGAATGTGTGCAATTATCTAGACATAGCGCTGCAGCATATCTCAGACCCGGTGCTCAAGAATATGCGGCGCCACATCGACAAGGAGGGGACTCTCAGACTCCTCGATGAGATACGCCGCCGTGTACCCGGAATACGCATCCGCACCACGCTGATGGTGGGCTTCCCGGGCGAGGGTGAAGAGGAGTTCGGCGAACTGCTCGACTTCGTGCGCTCACAACGCTTCGACCGCATGGGAGCCTTCGCCTATTGCGAGGAGGAGGGCACATGGGGGGCGCAGCATCTTGAGGACTCTGTGCCTGATGAAATCAAGCAGCGCCGGATCGACACTCTTATGGAGCTTCAGGAGGAGATTGCTCTCGACCTCAACACCAGCCTGATAGGGCAGCGTGTGAAGGTACTCATCGAGGAGAACGACCCTGCCGACCCCGACACTCCGGCCCGCGGACGCACACAATGGGACTCGCCTGAGGTTGACCCGGAAATATATGTAAGCAATTGCCGGGCGCTGCCGGGTGAGTTCATCGATGTCGAAATCACCGGAGCCGCACCATTCGACCTCGAGGGGGTGGCGCTGCAAAGCAATCCCTCAGACGCTCAGGAAAATCCTTAGTAGTTGCCAAGTAGTTGCCAAAAATTAATGAACAAATGAACTGATTTAAACTTTTTACGAAAACTAAAAATGTATTTTAAAATGTTTCTTCAAGGCCAATCTTCATTAATATTTTGGCATCTTTCGCCCCTCTTCATCGGTCGCGATGCCCGCATCGCTCCCTCTTCGAGAGCCGAAACCTGCTCAAAATCTTAATAAAGCTTGACCTTGAAAAAAGTTTAAATCAGTTCAATAATTTTGCTTTAACTACTTACAAAACAAGCATGACAAATCAAGGAGCAGTGATGAACCTATTTCTATTCTCACCCCCCTCCTCCCCACAACGGCGCATGATATACGCCGGATATAGCCCTGATATTATCCACGGATTAGATCAGGGCTTTATCTTCGCACCCTTCGGACTCGACTGCGAGATATTCACCATCCCGGCCGACCTGTCAGCTCCATCGTCAGAGATTCCCTCTGACGAAGTGCTTATGCAGTGGATCGAAGCCAACGACCGTGCCTACTACGCCACACACGCGGAGTACGCAGTCTCGACCCCACAGAGCATACATGAGCAGCTTGTGGCCGACACCATATCTTATCTGCGCACCCTCGAGCACGACCACGGCTCACACACCAAAATCATAGCCTCACGCATAGAGCGCACACAGACCCGCAAGAGCATGCCGCAACTCTTCGGCTCACTTGCCGAAGCATATCCAGACGCCTGCATATTCCTCTTCTCCACACCGCTGAGCGGCACCTGGATCGGCGCATCGCCCGAACTTCTGCTCCAGGCCGACGCATCGCAGCTCACCACCATGTCGCTTGCCGGGACACGCCTCGCCACCGACACAACCGAGTATGCCCCCGCCGAAGCCTGGGATGACAAGAATATAGCCGAACAGCGCATCGTCACCGACTTCCTCATACGCACCCTTTCGGATAAAGGATTGGCCCCATGCCCCTCACCCCTGATGAGCCGCCGCGCCGGAAGCGTCGAACATCTCTGCACCATCATCCACGCCCCACTCAGCCAAGAGCTCTCTACGGCCCAACGCACCGGGCTGATCCATGCCCTCTCGCCCACTCCGGCACTGAGCGGATATCCCCGCCGCGAGGCAGTCGACTTCATCAACGCTCATGAGAGCGCCCCACGCCGATTCTACGGCGGCATGGTGGGAATCTCCACCCCTGCCCGCCTCGAATGCTATGTCAATCTGCGAAGCGCGCAGAAAGGGAGCGCGCAGGGAGGACTCACCATGTATGCCGGGGGAGGCATAACCACACTCTCCGACCCTACGGCCGAGTGGCACGAAACATGCCGCAAGCTCTCGACACTGACCAAATCACTATGATTAAGGATACTTTAAATAAAAATTTCCTGATTATCCTTGCCCTTTGAAGTTGTTTAAAAAAAGTTTAGCCAACTTGATGGCATATTTGGAAATAATCATTAATTTTGCAAAGGGGTAGAACATCTGAGCTACCACCCCCGTCAGCCGCCGCGTCCCACCGTCGGCTCACACCCGAAATTCATGACGATTCCCCATGAAAAAGACAAGTATCTACATCCTCTCAATAATCATTATCGCCGTGGTGGTGATATCGGTTGTAGTGCCGGGCTATAACGAAATCACGTCAGGCATCGACAGCGTGCAGACAGGTATGCAGCAGTCGAGAGAGGCCCAGGCCGCAATCCCTGACGGCACCCCTATCAGCGTGCGTTTCGAACCCACAGGCAACGAGATAATCCAGCCCACCGACTCAATGCAATTCGACCGCGACATGTCGCTCCCCGTCATAATCGGGAATGTGTCGATAATAGTGCCCGATGAGAAAATTCCCTCATGGTGCCATATCGTGTGGCTCTTCAGCCTACCGATCCAGGCGGTCTGTCTGCTGATACTGGTATGGAAATTTATCCGCCTTATCTACAACTTCTCGAAAGAACGTATCTTCGTGAGGCAGAATGTCAGGCTCATGCGGCAGTTCTCCTTCCTGCTCTTCGGCATCGTGGCCCTTGAAATCTTCAGCGGACTGGTGCATGAGTATGTATTCTCGCAATATCCGGTCAATATGGAGGGCTACAGCGTGTATGCCTCATGGGACTTCCCCTGGGCGAATCTGCTGATTGCCCTGGTGAGCCTGCTCATGGCCCAGGTATGGGCCCGAGGTATTGAGATTCAGGAAGAACAGGCGCTGACAATCTAACCCACTTACCCCACAACCCGCTTCACTGCAGATTCCACTATGGCGATTATAGTTAATCTCGATGTAATGATGGCCCGACGCAAGATATCGCTCGGTGAACTCTCTGAAAAGATGGGCATAACCCCGTCAAATCTGTCGATTCTGAAGACCGGCAAAGCCAAGGCCATACGATTCTCTACCCTACAGTCAATCTGCCAGATTCTTGACTGCCAGCCAGGCGACATTCTCGAATACCGCCCCGACTGACACCACCCCCGCTGCATTTACTCTCTCACTCGCGCTCTCCTCCCGATATATAACCCAATCATAATGAAATAACATTCTAACCAAATATCTAAAAATGAAAAAGTTTGTACTCCTTACGGCTCTCGGGGCACTGACCGTCAGCTCCGCTTTTGCCGAACATCTCAAGAGCCTCTCGGCTGAAGGAATCGACAATGAGATTCCCGCCAAGACCGACTTCTACCGCCATGTCAACCAGCGCTGGATGGATGAGAATCCGCTTACAGCCGAACATTCAAGATATGGAAAATTCAATATCCTCTCTGACTCAAGCGACAACCGCGTGCGCCGCATCGTGGGCAATGTGAGCTCCACTAATCCGCAGCCGGGCTCGGTGGCTTACAAAATTGCCGCCCTTTATGAGACTGGCATGGACTCCGTACGCCGCAATCAGCTCGGCGCTCAGCCCGTGCTGGCCGACCTGCGCAAAATCGACACCACTGCGGAGGCCGACATGACCGACCTCTTCCTCTGGCTCCACAAATATTACAGCGCTCCGCTGCTCAACATCGGCATCCAGGAGGACCTCAACAACTCAGCCGTCTATGCCATGTATATAAGCGGCGGCGGCACATCACTCGGCGACCGCGACTACTATCTGAAGAATGACGCCGACAACAAGAAGATCCGCAAGGCATACACCGACCTCATCCAGAAGCAGATGCGCCTAGCCGGATTCTCTAAGAAGGATGCTGCCCGCATCGCCAAAAACACTCTGAAGGTGGAGACTCTGCTCGCCGACTCAACATGGACCCGCGAACAGAGCCGCGACCTCAACGCCATGAATAATGTGCGCGACCTGGCTTGGGTGAAGCAGAACTACCCCAATCTCCCCTGGGATAAGTTCTTTATCGAGACTATGGGTATCGAGACTCCCGACCAGTTCATCGTCACTGAGATGAACACTGTCAAGCAGGCCGACAATCTCTTCAAATCACTCTCAGCACGCGAACTGAAAGACTACTACCTCTGGCAGTATCTCAACCCCGCCACAAGCTATCTGAGCGATGACTTCGCTGATGCCAACTTCGAGTTCCAGAAGGTGATGAGCGGTGTGCAGCAGATGCAGCCGCGCTGGAAGCGTGTGCTCGGTGCCACCGAAGGTCGTCTCGGCGAGGCTATCGGCCAGCTCTACGTAGAAGAGTATTTCCCGGAGTCTTCTAAAGTTTATATGGAGGGTCTGGTTGAGAACCTGCGCACAGCTCTCGGCAAACATATCATCAATCTCCCCTGGATGAGCGATGACACCAAGCTCCAGGCTATCAAGAAACTCAACGCCATCACAGTCAAGATCGGTTACCCCGACAACTGGAAGGATTACTCCACAATGGAGATTGACCCCTCCCTCTCTTACTATGAGAATATCCACAACGCCAACATGTGGCACGTGCAGGACTACCTCAAGAAGTGGGGCAAGCCCGTGGACCGCTCTGAATGGGGCATGACTCCGCAGACCATCAACGCCTACTACAACCCGCTCAACAACGAGATCGTGTTCCCGGCCGGCATTCTGCAGGCTCCCTTCTTTGATGCCGAGGCAAGCGATGCTGAGAACTACGGCGGTATCGGCGTGGTAATCGGCCATGAGCTGACTCACGGATTTGACGACCAGGGCTGCAACTTCGACGCTGTCGGCAATATGGTCAACTGGTGGACTCCCGAAGACGCCGAGGCTTTCGCTTCGCTCACTCAGGGCCTGGCCAACCAGTTCAGCGAAATCGAGGTACTCCCGGGCCTGATGGCCAACGGCCAGTACACTCTCGGCGAGAATATCGCCGACCAGGGTGGTCTGCGTGTGGCTATGACCGCATTCCTCGATGCTCAGAAGAAGAAAGGTGTCGACGTAAACTCTGAAGAGGCCAAAATCGATGGTCTGGCTCCGATGCAGGTGTTCTACATGAACTACGCCAACCTCTGGGGCCAGAACGTGCGCGACGAAGAGAAGCGTAAGCTCACCATCGGCGATGTGCACTCTCTGGGCGAAAACCGCGTGAATGTATCTCTGAAGAATATCGAACCCTTCTTCAAGGCCTTCGACATCAAGGAGGGCGACCCGATGTTCCGTCCGGCCGAGGAGCGTGTAATCATCTGGTAAGTCGATATTTCACACATATTTAGCTGCGAATGTGATTGCAACCGCCGCTAAACCCGATCATAATTCGAGCCCTTGGCATCAGCCATGCTGAGGCTTACGACCGACAAGAGCGGCGGAGACCCGGTGATAAACCGGATTTCCGCCGCTCTCTCCATTCTCATCAATCGATGCTTTATCTCTAAGTAGTTGCGAAGAATTAAACATCATAAGTGATTCTTTTTCAAAGAATGATTTGTTCATTAATTCTTCGCAACTACTTATTTCTCAACATAGCTCAAAACCAGAGTGCGCAGCTGGCCCACACTATCGGCAGAGAGAGTAAGGATGAGCCGGTGATAACGCGTGGCCGGCAGATGCAAACCCTTCACGGGGAGGCTGACCTCTGCATGGTCCTGCCAATCCTGCAGGTTGTCGCTTCCCGAGATGCGGACCGCCACGCCGGCAATCGGCGCGGCTACCGAACGGATGCGGCTCCGACCTAAACAACCGGCCAATTTCAGAGGCCTGAGCACAATCATGCTCTGCGAGGGGTCAAGCTGCGGAGGAATACCCGATGAGCTATCCCCGTCAGTAGCGATGCTGACCGACCGGCATTCAATCTGCACTATTCTCCCTTTATCATCGGCGCAATATACCATCCCCTCATAGCCATACAGGCCACCTGTGGCTATACATCTGCCATCTACCCAATCATCTTCGGCAGCCTCGCACCACACCGTCCCTTCGGCATCAAAGGCCAGCAAAGCATCCGCAGCCAGACACAGAGTCAGGCCTGAAGATTCATCATAGACCATATTGCGTATATCAGTCAGCGCCACATCCGCTGCAGGCGGAGTCGTGAGAACAGTGGTGACTGTACCACTCCTCGACATCACCCTCACACCATGCGCCGTCAGGAATGCCACACCATCCGCCATCACCGCCACACGCCGCCATGGCGCTCCGACCTGACTGCCGGAACCGTTGACCGCCGTCAGAACATCGCGGCTCAGCAGACGCTTCACCACATATTCTCCCGATGAATCGGCCATCAGTTCCCGAACACCATCGGCCGAGAAACCGAGCAGTGTCTGCCTGCCGGTGGTTTTCGTGGAGCGCGATGAGTAACCCTGCGTCACCGCCAGCAACCGCGAATCACTCACCACCGTGCCCCGACGATATATCACCCCCGACCCTGGATGAGGTGCATACAATTCAGATCCGCACCACATCACCACACCCTCATCGGTGAGCACGGCCCCCTCGGCCTGAGGCGTGCGATGATCGTTGTAATCGGGTGTAAATATCTCGGCCTCCGGAGCCGGGATTGAAATACTTACTATCCCTGAAGCGGCAGAGGCATCAATCGCCACACTCCCCGCCTTGCGGAAATCAGACAACCCTGCCACTGCCTCACCTATACGCGACGCATCGCGCGCATGAAACCTGAAAGCGAAACCTCCCCCATCAGCCGACGCCAACGAAGTATAACCGCTCACACGCGGCAACTGATCGGCCGCATCTGCCGAGTCCGACACCGCGCCGACACACCATCGCGCGCTACTGCTCACATATAGCGACAACTCGCCGAAATGCTCACGCCAGCGGCGCTGCAAGGTGCTGACGCTGAAGCTCGCTGCCAGTTGCAGCGGTAACAGCGAGAAGGCAATTGTCAGACGCAGCGACGAGGCCTCCCAGCGCCATGCCGACAAGCGGGCATAGGGGGATGCGTACCCACTCGCCGGCACTTCACACTGCGAAGGGAGAAAACCGCCGAAGGCAGCCACGCATCTCACCGGCGTAGCCGTCAAACCGGCATCACGCACATCGCGCATATATTGCTTGATGCGCAACGCCACCGCCTCATACGTGCGGCTCACCACAATCTCAGGCACACGGCTGCTGCTGCCCGTATCAAGCCACGTCGAGAGGGCCTCCGAAGTCACTCCTTCGACATCGCTCAGGTCCACCCCTACCTCCATCTCAGGCCGGCTTCCGGCCATGCGCGTATATCCCGCCAGATAAGCCGGCGTGAGCGAGAAGCTCACCTGCGGCGCCTCGGGCAATGAGATGGCGAAACTATAGGTGTCGGCAGCAGCATCATACAGTAGCCAGCACACACCGCCGCTGCACACCAGCGTCACAACATCGCCATATGGAATGGCCTGCAACAATGTGCCGAACTTCACCGGCAACACTGTCACCTCACGGCTCACGCGCCCCGGCATATCCACCGACCTGATCATGCGGTCAGGACCCATCACCAGAATCTTTGCCCCCTGCACACCTTTATGCAGTGCATCATGGATGGCCAGCAACCTGACTCCTTCACCCAGGCCCGAAACCGCCGACGTCATCGATGTGGCATATCTGACCACTGCCTCCCCCTTCGCATTGCCCCCTGTAGAGCTTCCGCCCTCGGCCGCAGCCGCATCATCAAGCCAATCCACACGCAGGTAGCGCTCCACCTCGCCGTTGCCACACAATGCATCGCAGGCCTCTGAACGGAGTTTCAGGTTAAGTTGCACTCTCTTTTCTGTATTGCTCATAATCAATCAATATGTTTTTTCAGCCGAATTTACACCCACACTCCAGCCCCCGTGGCATAACCGTTGACGCGCCACCGCCACTTATGACCCTGCATCCGCCCCACACCACACCAATAAAAAAACACTCCTTTTATTTCGTCATAAGAGAGGGATTTATTAAATTTGCAGAAAAATAAGCCACAGGACCACTCTCCGGTTTCCCTACGTGGCGATAACCCCCATTAGTATCCAGACAAATATGGCATGGAAAATTGATGGTCTTCTCGAACGCATCGGGCTCAACACGCGCACTCCGCGCGTGGGGGTAGCCTTCAGCGGAGGAGGCGCCAAAGGATTCACCCACATCGGCGCGATGATGGCATTCGAATCCTTCGGCATCAAACCCGATATCGTGGCCGGCGTTTCCGCCGGCTCTATCGCATGCACACTCTATGCCGCAGGTCTGACCCCCAACGACATAATGGAATGCTTCGAGGAGTATGACTCCTTCTCGGCCTTCACCGACCTTACAATCCCCAAGGCTGGATTCCTGAAAATGGATAAGTTCGGAAAACTCCTCGAAAGCTGGCTGCCGGTGAAGAATCTTGAGGAGCTCAAGATTCCGGCCGTGGTGTGCGCCACCGACCTCGACGCAGGCCGCTCCGTAGGTTGGTCGCGCGGCGAAATCGTGCCCCGCGTCATGGCCTCCTGCAGTATCCCGATCATCTTCCAGCCTATCAAGATAAATGGCGTCAACTATGTCGACGGCGGGGTGCTGCGCAATCTCCCGGCCTGGGCCATACGCAAGCATTGCACCACCCTCTACGGCCTGAATTGCGCACCTCTCAATCCGCATTATAAATACAAGGGCACGCTGCTCGACATAACTCTCCGCACCTATAGCCTCATGTCGAAAGCCAATACGCTGCAGGACCTGGAGCTATGCGACCATGTGGTGCGCACACCGGCAACCTCGCGATTCGGCACTTTCGAGCTGCATATCCTCAAAGAGGCCGTGCAGGTTGGCTACGAGGCCACCTGCAGAGTCCTTGAGAAGGTGATTGAAAAAAAATAATACTTTCGCCTATATCACTCCTCACTTCATCTGATGACTGAATCAAGACATATACCCTCAGAAATTGGCCACGGCGAACTGCGCCCGGTAATCTATCAGACCTTCCCGCGCATTCTCACCAACACCAATTCCACCAACACCCCCGCCGGAACCCTCGAGGAGAATGGCGCGGGCAAACTCAATGACTACACCCCCACTCTCTTGCGTTCGCTGCGCAAGTTGGGCGTAAACTGCATATGGCTCACCGGCGTGATCGAGCACGCCACTAAATCTGACTTCACCGCCTTCGGCATTCCGCTCGACAATCCGAATGTGGTGAAGGGTGAGGCAGGTTCCCCCTATGCCATAAAGGATTATTATGACATCGATCCTGCCATAGCCGTCAATCCGGCTGAGCGCATGAAGGAGTTTGAGGAGTGTGTGGACCGCATTCACAACGAGGGAATGAAGGTGCTCATCGATTTCGTGCCCAACCACACAGCGCGTCAGTATCACTCGGACGTGGCCCCGAAGGGTATCGAGGATTTCGGCGCCGCCGATGACTCTACCCTCTTCTTCGGTCATAACAACAATTACTATTATATCCCCAACCAGCAGTTCTCGCCCGATTTCAACATCGCTGCGGAGGGGAATCAACCCTACATAGAGTTTCCCGCCAAGGCCACCGGCAATGACTGCTTCTCGGCATTCTGCAGCCGCAATGACTGGTATGAGACCGTCAAACTCAATTACGGCCACGATTACGGCGATAATTCCGACCACTTCGACCCGATACCCGACACGTGGCTGAAGATGCTGCACATATTGCGCTTCTGGGCTTCGAAGGGTGTCGACGGTTTCCGATGTGATATGGTGTTTATGGTGCCGCTCGCTTTCTGGCACTGGGCTATACCGCAGGTCAAGCAGGATTATCCCGAGACCTTATTCATCGGCGAGATTTACGATATCGGGCTTTACCGCCCCTTCCTCGACTACGGTTGCTTCGACTACCTCTATGATAAGGTGAACCTCTACGATAAACTCGTGGGTATCGAACGCTGGCACTATTCAGCCGCTCAGCTCACATCGGCTTGGCAGACTGTAGATGGCATCGGCCACCGCATGCTCAACTTCCTCGAGAATCACGATGAGGTGCGCTACGGCTCGGTAGAGTTTGCCGGCGATCCGGCAAGGGTGATTCCGTCGCTGGTGGTGTCGGCAATGATGTCGACCGGCCCTATGATGATCTACTACGGCCAGGAGTTAGGTGAGTCGGCCACTGAGAATGAGGGATTCGCGGGCTACAACAACCGCTCTACAATCTTCGACTACTGGAGCTACGATACGATGCGCCGCTGGTACAATGGTGGGAAATGCAACGACTCCCGCCTCAACGCCCACGAGAAGTGGCTGCGCGGCATCTACTCGCGTGTGCTCAACCTTATCAACGAAAGCGCTCCGCTGCGACGCGGCAATTTCTTCGACCTCATGTATGCCAATCTGGGCCATGAGGGCTTCGACCCCCACCATTGCTTCTGCTTCCTGCGATACACTGCCGACGAGGCCCTGCTCATTGTGGCCAACTTCGGCGACGAGGCTGTAGAGCTACCGGTGGTGATTCCGGAGTTAGCTTTCGATATGGCAGGGCTGCGTGAGGGCACCTTCCGCTCGGCCGACCTGCTCTCCGGACTAAAAAGCGACATCACTCTCTCGCGCACAGCTCCGGCACACGTCAGTGTCAAGGGACGCAATGCAGTGGTTATCCCCATCGCCGGACCCGCTGCCACGCTGCGCAACGCTCCCGGCGAATCGCTGCCTGAGCCCGCAGCGGCAAACACCGCCGCAGAGACCAAGCCAAAGGCTCCCGCATCCAAGAATAGCGGCAAGAGAACGCCCAAAAAATCCTGAATACAAAAAAATACACACCAATTCATATATTTATCTTAAATTATGAGCAATAGTCTTCCCCCCATCAAAGTCTTTGCAGGCACCAACAGCCAGTATCTCGGCGAGGCCATCTGCAAGGACCTGGGCATCGAGCTCGGCAAAATGAAAGTTGAACGCTTTGCCGACGGCGAGTTTGAAGTAGGTTTCGAGGAGTCAATCCGCGGTGCCGAAGTGTATCTGGTGCAGAGCACTTTCCCCAACTCCGACAATCTCATGGAGCTCCTCCTGATGGTGGATGCCGCAAAACGCGCATCAGCCGGCAAAATCATCGCCGTTCTCCCCTACTTCGGTTGGGCACGCCAGGACCGCAAGGATAAACCGCGTGTGTCAATCGCAGCCAAGCTCGTGGCTGACCTGCTGAGTGTGGCAGGCATCGACCGTCTGATCACCATGGACCTCCATGCCGACCAGATCCAGGGCTTCTTCAATGTGCCCGTCGATCACCTCTACGCCTCTTCAATCTTCATCCCCTATCTTGAGAGCCTCCACCTCAAGGAGATGGTCATCGCCTCACCCGATGTGGGAGGTGCGAAACGTGCCAACTCTTATGCAAAATACTTCGATGTGCCCCTCGTGCTCTGCCACAAGCAGCGCGCCAAGGCCAACGTCGTTGAGAAGATGACCGTAATCGGCGACGTCGAGGGCAAGAATGTGGTGCTCATCGATGACATCGTCGACACCGCCGGCACAATCACCAAGGCTGCCGACCTCCTGCTCGGCTTCGGCGCCAAGTCTGTGCGTGCTCTCTGCTCTCACGCAGTGATGTCTGACCCGGCCACCGACCGTGTGCTCTCTTCAGGTCTGACCGAGATTATCTTCACCGACTCAATCCCCTACGGCAAGGAGAACAACAAAGCAGTGGTGCTCCCCGTGGCCAAGCTCTTCGCCGACACCATCCGCCGCATCCACAACAACCAGTCGATCTCCTCGCAGTACCTCTTCAAGTAATCCCCGACCCCGCGCGGCCATCCGGCCCAGATCCCCGGCGCCGCCGCGACCCTCCCGTCGCAGCGGCGCCCGCATTTCCACCCCCATCCTCACCTCACCCACTTCCCCACCTCATCCACCGCACCTGACTCTCCCTTGCCTACCTCGCCTCCTCCCCGTCATGCACCATTCTCCCTACACCTCCCCCAACCGCACCCCCTCCCCCCAAACAAAATGATAACAATTCACCCCAAACCCAACAAATATTTCAAAATTTCACTAATTTTAACATAATTTAACAAATGGGGGGGGGTATTTTGAAAAGTTATATTTAACTTTGAATGTGATTTACCACACAAAATTGGAATTTCACATCACCATATCCCAACTCGGCACAAATCGGTTCATTCGCTGTGCCTATAAGGATTCTGCGAAAATAAGAAATCTAACACTAATGGCTGAGCATCACGAAACTTCCCGACGCTCTGAGCGGGCTTTCAGCGCCAAGAGTATTCTACGGGTGCAAATCTCTTCGCTCACTTACATTCGGCGAGAATTTCAAAGCACCTGTGCAGGACACACAATTTGATGATTACAACGGCTATGTATTCCAGGGAGAAAGCTACAACATTTTCGCAGACTGCACCCTTCTTGAATTCGTAGATATGGGGCAGACACAGATGGAGAGCATCTATGATAGCTTCTTCGATGGTTGCACTAATCTCCGCAACGTGATTCTTCCCGCCACTCTGCGTCAGATTCGATTTGGCGCATTCTCGAATACTGCTCTCGAATCTATAGAACTCCCTGAAAGCGTATCTGAGATAAGTGCCGGTGTTTTCAACAAAACGCGTCTCCGCACCCTGACAATTCCGGAGAATGTAAAGAATATCTATTACTCTGCATTCTGCGACAATCCGCGACTCGTAGCAATCAACTTCCCCTCTACACTTGAGTCTATCGGACGCAACATCTTCCAGAATTCTCTCAAGCTATCGGCAATCTCTTGCTCTGCCATCAACGCTCCGGAAGCAGCCACAGGCGCTTTCGATGGTATCCGTGCCGCACAGTGCTCACTCACAGTGCCACAGCAGTCATTCCGCTCTTACCTGAATGCTCCGCAGTGGGGTATGTTCTCTGAACTCTACAACCGCCTGGTAGTAGCGATTCCCGAGAGTGTGGAAGTCACTGCCGTAGATGAGCAGGAATATCAGGAAATTCTTGAGGAAGAACGCCTGCAGGCTGCCGTGGATGCACCCGTGGTTGAAGAAGATATCGAAGAGGATGAGGATAACAACGAGGAGGAGACTCCCGAACTCCGCCGCCGCGCCGTACGCCGTGCAGCAAGCAATAGCCTTGCTGATGGCTCAAGCTTCGCACGCCTCTTTGATGGTGCAATGATTGGCACATCATCCTCAAGCAAAGGCACTCGTATCTTCATAAATCTTAAAGATGGCGCAACTCTGAAATCAGTAATCTACAATGGTGTTGACATCACATCCAGCCTTGAAGGAAATTCCATCCTTCTTGAGGGTGCAGGAAACGGAACTCTCCAGATTAACGCCATTGGTGGAACTACAGAGATTGAGGAAATCGAGACACCCGAAAATGCTGCCGATGAAGTATGCGAAATTTATGATATGAACGGAGTACTCCTCTATTCAGGCGCACGCGCATCTGCAACTCTTGCCCCCGGCATCTATGTAGTACGCACCGCAAATGGAACTCCCGAAAAAGTTGTAATTCGCTAATCACAACTTACAGCATAAACCCACATCCAATTATCAGTAGGCCGGACACTCGTTGCCCGGCCTACTTTGTTTGTGTGATTCTCGACTACCTCCATTCCCCATCCCCCTCCAGTGAGCAGCGCGCCTCATTGGCCATCGGGCTATCGGTGCATAATGCAGTTGGTCGCGAAGAGCAATGCCCTCAGTCGCAAAGAATTATGCCCTCGGCGCGAAGAGCTACGCAGGCAGTCAATAGCGAAGAGCTACGCAGAAACTCCTAAAGAGCTATGCCGGGAGTTTCCATATATTTTTACTAAGGCAAAACTGACTTAGGAGTGATTGAATAGAATTAAAAAGGCGGGTGATTTCTCGAGAAATCACCCGCCTTTTTAACTTTAGCGAGAGGAAGGGAGTTTTGAGGCTCTCTTCCTTTCTCGCAAAGGGCAGTGTAGCGGCGGAAGCCGCTTTTGTTCAGTCAAATAGAAGATTACTTATGTTCAGTCAAATCGAAGATTACTTCACCACGACTTTAGCAGCCTTGCCAGCGACGTTGACGATGTAAAGACCGCCGTCAACATCGAGAGTGAAGCTATCAGCGCCGACGATGCCGTTGAAGTAAACCGCACCGTCAAGGCCGGCAACGACCATACGCTTGCCGGCAGCGCCGTTAACACCGAGTTTGCCGGCAGCGCCATACACGCTGAAGTCTGCGCGGGCGTCGCTGATGCAATCTACAGATGTAGAGAGCGCCTTGCCGATACGTGCAGGTGCAAACTTGATGACATCCTCATCCTCCTTCTCAGCGCTTGACGAGGGATCGGCTGAATATGAATCCTTGGCATTGTCGAAGTAGCTCGGATCATACGGGGTGCCACCGATCGGGCTCGAACCGTAGATATCGAGGAACATCACGCCGATACCCTTCTCCTGGATATAGTCGGCAGTCACACCCAGAACTGAAAGCGGAAGCTTCCACTCATAGAACGTATGAGCTGACTCATCAATCTCATTCTTGAGGTCAACAAATCCATTGTTGGTAGCCAGAGCGGCCGGATCATAGCCGAAGCTCTCCTGACCCCAGATGTGGTCGATTGAGGGGAGCAGACCATCAGCATAACCATAGTAGCTGCCGGAGATGCTCTTGCAATAAGCTGCATCATAGCTTGCATGGCCGTCGGGAGTGGGCACGAAGAAGCCGGGAGTACCTACACCGGGTTTCGAAGAACCGACCCACACTGCATCAACACCATTCTCGAACTTAGCGCCGGGCTTATTCTCATCATTCCAGATAGCCTTGGTGCCATCGATATATCCATCGAAAGAGGCGTCAGGATTAAGGTCGAATGCCCACATCAGGCGGCCATCCATATTATAGGGCTTAGACTCGCCGGGCTGCTTGCCTTCGCCACCGAGATCCCACACGAGATATACGAACTGTGCGCCAAGATAGAGATAATCATTGTCGTAAGCCGCATAGATAGCGTAAGAGTCGATGATCGGGCGCTCATGCACACCCTTGATGGCCTGAGCCACGTCGCGTGCCACACCCTGGGCAATCATGTCAGATGCGCTCCAGTTGCTGAGTGCGTTGGTGGCCTTCGCGCCATCGAAATTCATGTTGATGGTCTTGAATGTGCCGGCCTGACCATTGGGGTTAACCTTGTAATAGTCAGTGTTGAGAGCATCGCCTGAAACCACGATGTCGCCACCACCCTGGGGTTTCTTGGTGTAGCTGAAGCTCTGTGTGTTCTTACCGCCATCGGCAGTCACCGCGAGAGTCTTGATAGTAGTTGTGGCAGTGAGGTTGATGGCAGAAGAATACTTGGCCGAAGCCTCCGAAGGTGCCGAACCGTCGAGAGTGTAATAGATTGTGGCCGCGGGGGCTACGGTGAGAGTCACACTCAGCGACTCCTCGAAAGAAGTGCCCGAAGCAGGATTGGCAGTCACCACCGGCTTAACCACGATGTCGCCAGACTGATAGACGCCGGCATCTGTCACAGCGCCCTTGCCACCGACACCCTTGTAGAGGTGACCCATGGCCGGAGCACCGGTCTTATCGGCAGTCTGGTCAGAACCTGACTCGTTGCAGAAGAGGAAACCATCCAGATTTGAAGGACTCTCAGAGAAAGTGTAGCTCCACACATTATCCTTCACCTTTGTCATCTCCACACCGGGCCATGTGGTTGAGGGTGTGGTCCAGTAGTGGATGTGAGGAGTGGTCCAGTTAGTTGTTGAGTTATCGTAATAAATGGTGAGAGTATCCACCGGATCAATCGGGTCGATGGGATCGATCGGGTCAATCGGGTCGATCGGATCAACACTCAGAGTATAGCTGCCATCCTGCTTGTAAGTAGCTTTGTTGACATACGTGAGGTCGCCGGAGCCTGCCTTGTCGCCGCCATTATTGCTGAAGATAATCTGCGTGGGCACTTTGCCTGCAGGTGCGCTCCAGTACCACTTGCCATTAAGCTCAGTCATCTTGTCGCCTGGCCATGTGCCGTTGGCGTTGCAGTTTTCAGAGTCATTCCAGGCCCATACGTAGGGGGTCCATCCGGCAGCCTTCTCGAAGTAAACGTAGTAGTCATCAGTGGGATCAACCGGGTCGATGGGATCGATGGGGTCAATCGGATCAATCGGGTCGATGGGATCTATCGGGGTGTCGCCCTCATTGTAGATGACAGCGATGCCACTTGCGCCCACATTACCTGTGATAGTAGAAGCAGTCACAGTGAATGTGCCGCCGCTGACACGGTCGGTGTAAGTGCCGGCAGGGCAATAGCCGCCACCGTTGGCGATGCTGACATTGCCGCTACCCTTCATGACGATGACAGCGCCACCGTTCTGACGGGTGATAGAGCAGGCGTTGCCGTTGGTCTCAAAGTAGTCCTTCTTACCAACCATGGCATTGCGGAACTTGTTGACCTCCGAAATCTGTTTGCTCTTATAGGCAGTGCCGTTGCCTTTGCCCACCTTGATATTGTTGAAACCCTTCACGTCAGGACGCGCGAAGTAGAGAGCAGTCGCACCATTGCGGCAGGCCATTGCAGCATACGCACGGTCAATCACAGACTGGTCTACATTCTGCGACCACTCATCGTTGCTGTATGTGTCATGGCTCTCGCCCCAGTACACCACTTTAGTGTCGGCCAGACCGCGGTTAGACACCCAGTCGCCGTTGGGGCCTCCGGGAATACCGCCGTTGTTCTGAGCAGCACTGTTAGAGTAGCGGTTGTCGGTGACACTCATATATTTGGCATACTCAGCGATAGGAGTGCCATCATCGTTAAGAATCTCGCCGTAGTTATACATTCCGGCCACCGAGGTCACCTCGCTCCAGAAGTTGCAACCCTCAGAGGGCACAGCGATATGCTTCGCGGCATCCCAGCGGATACCCTTCACGCCCATCGCCTTCAGTTTCTCGACATACGCCTTACCGCGGGCGATGACCTCAGAATCTTCAGAGTTGACATCGCCATAGTCGCCGAGCTGGCCATGGGTGATAGAATAACGGTCGCCATAGTTTATGCCGCCGTTCCAGCGCACACGCCCGTTGGCATCCCACCAAGTGTCGTGATAACCGGCAGTTTTGTCGACATGGTTGGCCACCACGTCCACAATTACTTTGATACCATACTTGGCAGCTTCCGAGCAGAGATCCTTGAGGTCCTGCTCAGAGCAGAATTCTGATGACTGGAAAGCGAGGTCGTAGGGACGGTAAAGATCATGCCAGGAATAGCCAATCTTGATGTCGGGACGCTGCAGCGGCGACATCTGGACCGAACCATAGCCGGCAGCTGCGATGTTAGGGAGTTCAGCCTTGATCTGCTGCGCTGTCCAGTTGAAACAGTGCAGGATGTTGCCCTCCTGAATTCCTGATGGCAAACCGTAGTCGGCCCCCATCACAGCCGTCGGCGTGAGCGCGGCTGTCAGTACAAGCGTACTGAGTAATTTCTTCATGAAGATTTTAAGTTAAGTATTATGTAAGAATTGAGGTCAAGCCATGACCCCGTTAGTTAAATAGCCTGTTGAGTCTTTCGTCCGGAAGAGGCAGACACCTTCCACCGGATTTTGCAAAATTAGTATAATTTTTCATAAAAACAAAACATTCAGTCGGCTACTTGTTAAAATTGTTCAAATTTTAACATTCAGCCACCCCAACTGAATTTTGACTATCCTCCCAAGGTCTTATTATTATACTCAGAGGGTCATGTTTATCGACCCCCGGCGTTTCGGAAGCTCATGGATAGGCCACGCGCGTGGAGGGGGTGCGGTGCAGTAGAGTGTCGGCGGGTTGCGGGATGCTGTCGGCAGGTTGCTGCGCAGGATTATCGGAGGGCGCGAGGGGGGATTTCTCACGCTTTTTGCGTCGGCCGAAGAAGTGGTCGAAGTCGCGCCTCCATATCAGTCCGACTCCCTGTGTGGTGAGGGCGGATTTGAGATAGTAGTTCTGGTCGTTGAAGTGATTGTAGGCCTTGAGACGGAGGTTGCCACGACGATTGAGCAGGTATTCGATGTCGAAGTCGCCGATAAAGGTTGTGGAGCTCGATGTGCGGTCGCGATAACCGAAGTTGCCGTTGATGAGCAGTCGGTTGTTGAAGAGTCGCGATGACAGGGCCACATCAACCTCCACATCTGAGAAGTCACCCTTGTCAGAGCGCACCGACGGAGCGATGAATACCTTGTCGGTGAGTTGTCCGAGCATATTGGTGAGCTGCGATGAGAGTGTGGATGAGGCCACCGAGGCCCATTCGCCGCCGGTAGTGGTGGAGCCTACATATTCGGGGGTGTAGAATCTGTTGAGGGCAAGCAGATATATTATCTGCTTATTCATCATATCTTCTGATGATATGATACTTCTCACCTTCTGCGCCACCTCTTCATTGAGTGTGGGGAGTTCGATGTCGAAGGTGATGTCAGGATGCGTCATCTCGCCATTGACTATGAGCATTGCGTCGACGGGCACATTTGTGCGGTTGAGGTCGCGGTCGGTGGCGAAGCTCTTGTCGAGATCGGTAAGATTGGTGTTGACGCGGTATGCCGCTCGTATATCGAGCAGACCATTGAGGGGGTCGCCGTTGAATGATATACTGCTCCCCTCTTTGATTATGAAGTCCTTGAGTATAAGGTCTTGCAGCGAGAAGTTGTAGGTGCCCTCGGCAAGGGTGTATTTGCCATACATCTTGAGATCGTTGGACAACTGGCGGTAGGTCAGATTCATGGCCCCGCTGCCACGTGCACGGATTTTATCGCCGGCTATGGGATCCATCACGAGGGTGAGGCGTGCCCAGGGGGTGATGGTGGCGCGGATATCCATGGCAAACTCTGACTCGGGTCCGGCGGCTTCGGCGACTTTGCGGTTGAAGGCAGCCACTATCTCATCGGGTTCATCGGGGTCGTCGGCATGCTCGAGCTCATAGGCGGCCTTGCGCTTGTCGGTGAAGGTGAGGAATTTGTAGTCTATGGCTTCCTGCTGGTCGTTGAGCACGAAGGTGAAGTCGGTGCCGTCATCAGTAGTCATGTCGGCCATGATGCCCACAAGTCCGGGGCGGCCTGTGATCTGTCCGCCGCCGGTGCCGAATACGCGTCCATACCACACGGGATTCATCGAGCCGTCGGTGTCATATACGAGCAGATGCCGTGCGCCCGTAATTTTGAAATTGAATTCGGGGTCGTGGAAGTATCTGTGACTGAGCCATCCTTGCAGCAACGCACTGTTGCCATAGCGGTCTTTGAGGCGGAATGAGGGGACTGTGATGTGGCCCGGGTCAATGATGACTGAGTCACTGCCGCAGTATGTGACATTGGTATAATCAACCTTCAATGCAATCGAATCGGCGAAGAATCGGCCCCTCATGTCGATATCAGAGAAGGTGCCGTAGAGTTGTCCCGAACCCGAGGCGCGCCCCTCAACATTTGAGGAGAATGCTGACATGAAGGTCTGCAGGAATCCGATTCTGACCTTATCGGCATCTATGCCAAACGACAGCGAGTCACGCCCTATCCATATGCCACCGTCAATAGTGGCCACATGCCGCCCGGCCTCGGCAATATCGGCGTATATCCCCACGCGCTTGGCGGCTGCATCGAATGTGCCGCGCAAAGCCCCGTCGCCGAGCACGGAGTGGTTGTAGCTGAGATTCTTGACATCCAGCCGGCGTGTGAAGGCTTCGGGATTTCCTGACAGGAGACCGCGGCCCACTGCCTCGCCACTTGCCAGACCTCCGAAGGCCACATAATTGATGTTGAGAGTGTCGAAGATATAGTCGAGGTCAATATCCTTCAGTTTGACCACTATCTCCTCTTCGGGGTCGGCCGATGCAGTGCCGCCTATGGTGATATATTGGTCGGCGTGTGCGATAGAGAAACCGGTGACGTCGATTTTGCGGTCGGCATAAATTATGTCGGAGGCTCCGACGCTCCAGGCTGCTTTATTGAGGTAGAGAGTGGATGGAAGAATATGTGCGCTGATGATTCGGCCCGATGAGTTGAGGGCACGGGTGATGCTTGCCTGCAATGAGAAGTCGCCGTAGAATCCCCCCTGCTTTTCGCGGTTGAAACCGAGGTCGATATCAAACACACCGCGCCGGGCAAGGATATCGGCATTGAGATCGAGCACACCCTTCTTGGTGGGTATGCTTGAGAAGAGTGAGAGCACCCCGCGGCCATCGCGCACTTCGGCGTCGAGGCGGGTGTGCTGTATGAGTTTATTTTTACCTTGCTGGATGTAGGGTGCTGAGATACGGCAGGTGAGGAGATTTGCGGCTTCGTCGAGTTCGCCACTGATCTCTGCCTCATAGAGAAGCTTGACGGGAAGATTGAAGAATGTGCTCCAGGTGCCACCACGATTGACAGTGAAGTTGTAGCTGAGATGCTGGCCGGAGGTTATGTCGGCAGGTGCGTCATGCATGGCAGCGGAAGCCACGGGGGGAGCGGCGGCATAGTCGTCCGGTTGGCTCGGGGCATCGAGGTCGGTCAGACTCCTGATGAGGGCGGGGAGGCGTGAAGGGGTGAAATTGCCACCTATCGAACCGTTGATCCAGTCGGAATCGAGCGTGTATAGGCGTTGCCCGTCGGCCTCGAATCCGGCGAATAATCCGAGATGTGTCAGAGTCAGCGCTGGCGAGTCACTGTCGGGTATTACGGAGAGTCGGTCGAGTGCGATGTTGCCTGTGAGTGTGTCGGGGCTATCACCTTGAAGGTCCATGCTGAGCTCGCCCGAGAGTGTGCAGTCACGCAGTTTGCCGCCGAGCGGGAGCATCACACTGGGATGCAGGCGGGTGATATCGCCGTTGAGAGCGATAGTCGAGGCTTCACCGGCGGCAAGGATGTCGGAGTTGAGCGAGAGCAGGAAATTCTCGTCGTTGCAGTCTATGTTGAGGGCTGCGCGTTCGGCATCTTTGCTGAGGTTGAGGGTGAGGTCGGCGAGCTGATAACCGTTGATTTGCGCCGTGGGCACTTCAAGGTTGATGTCGGCCGAGGGCAGCAGCCGGTTGATGCGGCTCATTATGCCGGTGGCGGCGGCCGTTATGCGGTCGGGGGTATATGCTGAGTTGTCAGCTTGAGCCGGTGCTACGGCCATCGGCAGCATGGCGGCCTCTGGCAACTTTGATGTGCGCAGACTGAAGTTCCCCTCCAGATTGAGGGCGACGGTGCCTATACGGTCGGTGGCGAGAAGATGGTCGAGGGCAAAGCCGTCGGTCGAGAGTGAGAGGGCGATGTCGTTGCAATCGGCGCGGCGGGTGGATGTGGTGTGGATATCGATGTCTCCGGCGCCGCTTTCGATAGCCAGATTCGCCTCACCTTCAAGAGTTGGGATATCGATTCGGCCATCGAGGTCGAGGTCAAGATTCCCTACCCTTCCGGCCATCTCCCTGAGATTGGGTTTGACCTTATCACCAGCCACTTCGATTGCGGCGCCTATGGCATCGCGGCCGGCATGAAGCTTGAGCCGGTCGACCATCACCGAATGCACCGGCATCGAGGATTCATTCGACGCGCCGAGCAAAGTATACCCGGACTCGGGCAAGAGAGAGGCGCCACTCAGCTGTAGACTGAAATCTTCGTAGCGATTCTCTACACTGAGTTCTGAAATTGTAAGGCCATGGGCATTGCCGGTGGCATCGAGGCTGAGGGTGAATGGGGTCTGAAGAGAGGCGAGCGGGGGGAAGAAACCGGCGAATTCCGCAGCCACAACATGCTCGCCATCGAGCCGGATATTGAAGTCGAGTTCGCTAAGCATGGCGCGGAAGTCGCCTTTATAGGACCCTATCGGAATCCGGAGGTCGTTGAGTCGTATGACTGAGTTAGGCAGCGACAGCAGGAAGTTATTGACCTCCACATCGCCATGGTCGATTATGGCCATGGCGCTCAGGCGCTTCACCTCGAAGAGCGAGTTGAGGCGAAAGGCCAGGCGGCGCAGGTCGATTTCGGTGCGGTCGTTGGAGAGGCGGGGCAAAGCGACATCGGCGTTGAGTCCGGTGAGGTCGATGTGATTGAAGTCAATCCGGCCCCCCTCGCTGCGTGGCATCCAGCGCTTATGGAATGATATGGCACTCTTGCGGATGACTATATTGCGTATCTGCAGATCGAACTGCGTGGGGGGCTTATTCTTCTCTTTGGGTGCGAAGGCGTCGATGAGAAACTGGATGTTGAGCGGTTCACCCTCTCTCTGCTGCCATATGTCGGCTTTCATCCCCATGAGTTCGGCGTAGGTGATGACTATGCGGTGGCGCCATATGAGGGATGTGAGGCTTATGCCGGCCCCGACTTTTTCCACATATAGTGTGCGCTGCAATGTATCGGCAGGCTGATAGAGCGTAACGCCTCTGACCACCACCTCGTTGAATGGATAGATATCCACCGCGTCGATATCGACACGGCTCCCCACGAGTTTGGATAGTTCGGTCTGCGCAACATCACGCACACTGCGCTGCACGGCTGGAATCGACAGAGTGACATAAAGGCCTATGTAGAGTACGGCCACGAAAGCCACGGCGATGAAAAGCACGCTTCTCATCACCCTGTAGCCCCACAGCCATTTCTCTTTAGCGCTCACTCGTCGTTGAAATCTTCGTGGTTTACAAATGAATTTCTAAGCAGATTGATAAGCATCACGAGGGCGTGATTGGTGGCGGAGGCGATCACTTCGTTGCGGTCGCCTTTGAAGTGGATGCATTCTGTGACCAGGGTGTCGTGGAGTTTTGCGGCCATCCAGACTGTGCCCACTGGTTTCTGACGGGTGCCTCCGTCGGGGCCTGCGATGCCGCTTGTGGCTATGGCGCAGTCGGTGCGCATCAGTCGCGCCACACCTTCGGCCATGGAGCTGACCACCTCGCAGCTTACGGCGCCATGCTGGGCAATGTCGTTGCGCGACACCCCGAGCACATCGGCCTTCACGTTATTGGCGTAGCTCACCACGCTGCCTAAGAAGTAGGCCGACGAACCGGGCACCTGCGTCACGCAGTGGGCCAGGTTCCCTCCGGTGCAGCTTTCGGCGAAACTCACTGTCAGCTCCCTCTCTTTAAGCAGCTGGCCGAGCACTTCGGCGGGTGTATGGTCAGACATGGCCACGACGTCGGTGGTGAAGATATCGTTGAGATTGCGGTGATATTTGTTCATCTTGAAGCGCAAGAGCTCCACACCGGTGCTGACGCCGGTGAGGGTGACGCGGGTCACGAGGTTTGAGTTGTGGATTGATATCCTGATATAGTCGGGAAGCTGGGCTTCGAAATGACGTAATATCTTGCCGAGTTCTTCGTGGGTGTATCCGTAGATAACCACGTGGCGTGTCTCTGTATGCTGCTCCATGGATTTATATGTCGGTGAGGGATGTTTCTTTTTAGAGAGAGGTAATTTGGGTTGGACTATTCGGCGGCAGTAATGGCGATAGACTTGTGCGATATCGCCGGCTACTGACGGTGGCGGCCCTGCGCCTCAGATCTCTGTGCGTGCGTAGGCGGGAAGCGAGAGGTCGCCGCGATAGTCAGGAGTGAGGCGCATGGCGCCGGCTATGGCCACCATGGCTGCGTTGTCGGTGGTGAAGCTGCGCTTCGGTATCCAAGCCCGTATGCCGCGGACTTCGCAGAAGTCTGCCACTGCCTTGCGCACCCCTGAGTTGGCCGACACACCACCTCCGATGGCGATATGGCGCGGGTGATGCTGCTCTACAGCCAAGGTCAGTTTGTCGAGGAGTATCTCGATTA
Source organism: uncultured Muribaculaceae bacterium (assembly GCA_910577585.1). Lineage (GTDB taxonomy): Bacteria > Bacteroidota > Bacteroidia > Bacteroidales > Muribaculaceae > Lepagella. The sequence goes on from CAJTNN010000001.1 coordinate 103,501, forward strand.
TGGTGTGCTGCAGCGATGCTGCGAGGTCGGCTTTGCGGCGCTCGATGAAGTCGGAGTCCTGACGCAGTGCATCGCGTAATGTATACAGGAAGCTGGTCTTGAGACCCGAGAATGAATAGTCGAGTCCGGGTATATGGGGTTTGCTGAATTTGAAGGCATTGGGGTCCCCCTCGGCTGCGAGTCGGTCGATATGCGGGCCGCCGGGATATGGCAACCCCATCACCTTGGCGCATTTGTCGAAGGCTTCGCCGGCGGCATCGTCGATGGTGCGCCCGATAATCTGCATCTTCTCGGGACTCTCCACGAGTATTATCTGTGAGTTGCCGCCGCTGACGAGCAGACACATATAGGGGAATTCAGGCACTTCATCCTCCTCACTCTCTTTCACAAAGTGAGCCAATGCGTGGGCCTGGAGATGATTGACATCTATGAGGGGTATCCCCAGGCCGAGTGCGAGCCCTTTGGCAAAGCTCGTGCCCACGAGCAACGAGCCCATCAACCCAGGTCCGCGGGTGTAGGCTATGGCGGTGAGTTGCTCTTTGGTGATTCCGGCCTGACGTATGGCCTCGCTCACCACCGGAAGTATATTCTGCTGGTGGGCACGCGAGGCAAGCTCGGGCACAACTCCGCCATAGGCTTCGTGCACCTTCTGGCCGGCTATGACATTGCTGCGCAGCACACCGTCGATGATTACTGCCGCCGATGTGTCGTCGCATGAAGATTCAATACCTAATATAGCGTTCATCTCTTTATCTTTTGTCGGGGAGTGCGGCACACCGGGCATCACCTCAGCAGCGACACCTCTGCCACGCCGCACAATATTTTAGCAAAATTACGAAAAAATCCCGACATATCCGCACCTTGACCCGATGAATCGGCCAATCGATGCACCATGCATTGAACCATCTTAGGCCAACGTGCGTTGTATTGACATCTTCTACTCCTCTATAAACAATGAAGTTGTTTAACCGACTTCAATATATCCAACTTAAACTACTTTCGTGTATGAAGAAATTTTTAGCTGAGATGGTGGGCACTTTCGTGTTGGTGCTCATGGGCTGCGGAAGCGCCATTTTCGCCGGTATCGGTCTGGGCACCACGGGCTACGGCATCACCACACTGGGTGTGGCATTCGCTTTCGGTCTGTCGGTCGTGGCAATGGCCTACACTATCGGTAATGTCTCCGGTTGCCACATCAATCCGGCTATCACGCTGGGTGTATGGGCTTCAGGCAAGATGAAGAGCGGTGAGGCGCTGGGCTACATGCTCTTTCAGGTCATCGGGGCAATCTGCGCTTCGGCGCTGCTTTATGTGCTTGTGCATTCGGGCAATGAGGCGGGGCTGTCGGCAGTGTTCAACGACACTACCACCACCGGAGCCAATTCATTCCTTGATGGCAACGTCGTACCGGCCTTCATAGCTGAGGCGGTGTTTACATTCATCTTCGTGCTCGTGGCGCTTGCATCTACTGATTCGAAGAAGGGTGCGGGGGCAATGGCGGGGCTGGCTATCGGTCTGACACTGGTGCTTGTGCATATCGCATGTATCCCCATCACTGGCACTTCGGTCAATCCGGCCCGTTCTATCGGCCCTGCCATCTTCGCTGCTGTCGAGGGCAACGGTGTGCCTCTGTCGCAGTTGTGGCTCTTCATCGTGGCTCCGTTTGTGGGCGCTCTGTGCAGCGCGGGGGTATGGAAGTATTTCGGTAGCCCCGACCGCGTGAAGGCTTGAGATTCCTCGATAAGCAAATCCTTATAGATCGACAATACGACTCCCCGCAGTGCGGCATCGCCGGCGCTACGGGGAGTTCTCTGTTCAAACGCTTATCTAAGTGTGTGGGGCGCGTGCCTCAGTGCGCACGCGAAAAACTGTACTATATCGGGATATGCATTACTTGCGGATGAGCACCCTGCGGGCTACACTCTTGCCATCTTTATGGGCTTTAAGGACATATATGCCATCTGCCACATCCTTGACCGAAAGAATCCGACCTGCTGCTGATGCAACTTTTGCTCCTGAAATATCGTAGAGCTCGACAGCACTTACACCCTCATCGAGCGTGATGATGTCGGCTTCGCGATTGAAGAGGGGCTCTGAGTCGGCGTAGATATCTTTCACGCCTGATTTTTCAAATGTCAGAGGCTCTGACTTTTCTGATACATCGCCGTCGGTGTAGAATGCGGCCACCTCATACTTGGCTCCGTCAGACGGATTGAGATCGATGTATTTCATGTAAGCGGGATACACGAGTTTGTCGTTGAGGCGTTCGCCGTCGCGATACACCATGTAGCCTTCGAGTGTCTCGTCGAGCACACAGTCGTCATACACCACCTCTTCATCCGTGATGTTGGCGCGTATGGGCCATACACACATGCCCCAGTATTGCATGTCGTCGGGCTCATTCTTGTAGTATTCGTGCAGCGACTTCCAGGTCTTGCCTTCATCGTCAGAGTACAGGTCGCTCTTCCACTGTTCGAAGAGTTCGGTCACCTGGTAGTAGATGGGCTGCTGCTGGGGATCGTAGTCATGAATCTTCATGCCCACCATGTAGGTCTTGCCGGCCTCTACGGGTATGGCTTTGTCGAGCTTGACGGTGAAGGTGTAGCCGTTGTTAAACTCGCCTATCTCCTGCTCATATATAAGTTCGCCGTCGGCGTATACAAGTATCGAGGCCTGGGTCGGCTGGCCGTTGCCAAACCATGGGTTGTCGTAAAGGAATGTTGTCACCGAAGTGAGGTATTTACCTACGTATGGTGCGAGCTTGGCAGGCTCATATTTGTTGGCTACGATTATCGGTTTACCCTCGTCGTCGCCCAGAGTAATCTCATATAGTATGGGTGAGTTCTCGTGATAGCCGACTTCGTAGGCGTCGATAGAGTTCTTCCATGTCAGGGTGAGGGCGCCATCCTGCTCCTGTGCCATGACTCCCTGCGGAGCCTCGACTTCATCTTCGCTGCCAACCTTGAAGTTGTCGATATGCCAGAAGAGGTGGGCGTCAGATGTGCCGTGGGCATTGAGGCGGAGCTTGAATTTGCGTCCTGCAGCAAGCGGGGTGAGGTCGTAGCGCTCGTAGATCCATGTGCCGGCGTTGACATCGGCTGCGCAGTAGTCTTTTACGGTCTGCCAGGTCTTGCCGTCGTATGAGAGTTCGAGGGTGAGGAAGTCATTTTTGAGATACCAGTCGTCGCGGTTGGCAAACATCATCTTCTTGGCATACGACACATACACCTCCTTGTTGGCCGGTGCCTCGATAAAGCGTGAGGTGAGCAGCGATGTGTAGGGGGCATCGGTGTCGATGATGGTGGTCATCGTGAGGGTCTGGTTGTATTCTTCGTCGGTGCTGCGGTATTGCCATTTGAGGTCGTGGAAGATGTTGCCCTCAGCAAGTTCTGCTGTCCAGCCGTGGGTGTCGAAGTTGTTTGAGGCGAAGTCGTCGAAGAGGGGCAATGCGAAGTCTGACATCACTTTTACCGAGAGTTTGTCGGTGCGCGGCGAGCGCATGATGCCTCCGTCGGCAGTGGCGAATTCCTGCTCTACCTCGATGCCGTAAAGGCCCTGGTCAAGGTCTTTTACGCGACATTCAAGGGGCTGGCCTGCTGCCACAGTGGCGTTCTTCCGGCCATTGATGTAGATGTTGTAGTTGCCGGGGGTGAGGTCGGCGGGCACGGAGGCTGAGGGCTCCCATGTGATGTGAAGCTGACCTGCCTCGTCGTTGACACCTTTCAGGTTGCTGACAGCCTTGGGGATTGAGCGGCGCTCGGGCTCGGTAGAGAGTAGCCATACGGTGCCGCCCGTGCTGCCGAAGAATTTCGAGCCGTCGGCGGATATACTCTTTATGACAGCTGTCTCGAAGCTGGGAAGGTCGGTGAGTTCGGGTGCATAGAGGCCGGTGAAGTAGTCGAAAGTGGTGAATACGTCGTTGGCATATGAATACCAGAAGGCCACGTTCGACATCCCTTCGAAGAAGTTGCCGTAGACAAAAGTACCGGCTGTATCGCCATTGTCGGCTATGCTCTTGACGCTGAGGTTGCCGGCATCGCCATTCTGGATAATCTTGCGGTAGGTCTTATCTTTGACACTGTATACACAGGGTATGATATTGTTGAGGGTGAAGAGTATATACTCGCCGTTGGGGCTGACGTCGTAGGCGTAGTTCCAGTTGAATTCCTGCTCGTATATGGCTGCGTCTTCGGGGGTGAGTTCGATTTTTACGCAGGTTTCGGGAGAGGTCCAGTATACGGGAAGCGCCATCACGCCGCGTTTGGCGTAGCCTACGGCTATCGAACCGTCGGCCGAGATTGCGCCGATCTCGCCGTTGTCAGTGTCGGGCAGAAGTGCGTAGCGCGAGAAGTCCCATTCGCCGGTCTGGTCGTTGTATTTCCAGCCTACGGGGGTGTAGTATGCAGTGTTGCCTCGCATCACATATCCCACCACGGTCTTGCCGTCGTCGGTGAGGTCCACGGCGCAACTGCCATCCTCGAGGTTGAGGAAGTCATCTTTCGAGAAGTCGCCTATGCCGAGCTTGGTGAGCTCGCCATCTTTCCAGAGGGCGGCTGACATGAGGGGCTGGTAGAAGGCATCCCAGCCATCGTCCCAGTACATCATGAGCTCGTTGTCTTTGCATGCTCCGACTATCACACCATCTTTGTTGACGGCGCTGAACATGCCGGATTGGTCATATTTCTCGGGACTGCTCTCGAGGTCGAAGTCGGTGAGCCAGTCTACCTTGCCTGTGGTGGCATCCCAGAGATAACTGCTGAAGTAGTTGGAGATATCGGTGCCTACGGCGTAACGTCCGTCGGACGACATGCCCCGGGCCTCACCCATACCGATCTTTGTGTAACTCTGCTCTGAGGTCGTGGCGGCCGATGAGGTCATGGCGGCAGCGGCCAGCAGTGCGATGCAAATCTGTTTCATAAGCTTGCGTTTTAGGTTAAACTTCTGCCGCAAATTTATATCAGCTTCCATATATTTGCAACTATTTTACATTCTGATTCATGAATTAGAATGCAAATAGTCAGTTATAGAAAGCATTTTACATGAAATAGAAACCGACCAACATAAAATAGAAACCGCCCGTCTGACGCATCGTCACGCCGTCGGGTCGTGAGGCTGCCGCGTGTGGCGCTCTTTCTGGGCGGTGCGCTGGTAGATTGAGGGTGTCAGGCCGGTCTGGCGCTTGAAGGCCGACACGAAGTTGGGATATGATTTGTAGCCTACACTGTTGGCTATCCCTTGGATTGTGAGGTCGCCATATCGTTCGGAGTCGGCCAGACGGCGCTGGGCTTCGCGGATGCGGTAGTCGTTGAGGACGCTCCTGAAGTTGCCACCCATCGATTCGTTGACCACAAGCGAGAGATATCGCGAGTTGATTGATGTGATTTCGGCGAGTCGGTCAAGACTGAAGTCGGGATTGTAAATTTCGTCGTCATGCTCGAGCACCTGCTGGATGGCAGCGAGTATCTCCTCTTTCTTGATGTCGGGGAGTTTTTCTGTCGATTGCAGGGTGGCTTCGCTCTGCGAGGCGCTCTGTGCCGCCCCCTTATCCGTGATGGAGAGGTTGAGATGACCGGATTCGAGCAATTCGCGGTTTTTGCGGTAGATTGAGGCATAGGCACGCTGCAGCCTGCGATTCTGCACATACAATCCGCATGCCATAAGCAGGAATAGCACCACCAGCGCCAAGGTCACCAGAATCACGCGGTGCTGGCGCCGGGCGCGGTTCTCCCCCTCTGTGACCTCGCGGTTGAGCCGCGATATGTCGTCGTAGCTGCGCTCCATCTCATAGGCGAAGTGCTCACCCTTGATGCGCGTGTATTCCTCTTCACGCATGAGCGAGTCTTTGAGAGTGCGGTATTTATGGCGGTATGCGGCGGCTTGCGTGGCATCGCCGAGGGCAGCATACATATCTCCAAGCGACTGATAGCTTTCGGCAAGCATACCGTTTACACGCTCTTTGCCGGCATAATCGGCGCATTTGCGGAAGTTTTCGATGGCGCGTATCGTGTCGCCGCATTTGCTGTAGGTCTTCCCTTTCTCGCTGTATATGCTGCAGATATATTCGGCGTCAAGGTCATTGGCGGCGGCAAATCTGTAGGCGGCATCATAATCAGCCACCGCTGCCTCGGCCTCACCCTTGGCTGAATGAATCAGTCCACCTATTATATATGTGAAATATGGCAGCAGTGGAGATTTGAATGAACTCCGGCGGAGCTGCGAATAGTAGTCTTCAGCTTCGGCCACTGAGTTTTCGTAGGTGCAGATGGCGGCGAGATTCACGAGCAGACTGAACTCGGTATGGGCATCGGCGGCGGCGCGTGCGTGCTGCAGACCGGTCTTGTAGCAGTAGATGGCCTGGAGATTGTCGTTGAATGTGGCGTTGATATTGCCGAGGTCTTTGTAGGCTTCGGCCATTATGGCATCGGAGCCGCACTCCTTGCCCATCCTCACTGCGCGCATGAATGAGTTGAAGGCGGCCACATATGATGAGTGACCGTAATAGAGCTCGCCGGCCTTGAGCGCCGAACGCGCGCACATCTCCTTCACATCCTGCGACATATCAGGAGTGTAGGTGGCAGAGAGGGCCACATGATATTTCAGTGCGGAGTCGGGCATCTGGCGGCGCTGGAAGTCTTCGGCTTTATCCAGCAATTCGGCAGGCGTAGAGGCAAGTATCTGCTGAGGTGTCTGCGAGCGGGCATTGGCAAGAATCGGACATAGCGCCAAGCATGCAAACAGCCACAGCGTCCACATCCCCCTGCCGACACCGACCGGGCGAGTCATCGACCTGCGCAACAACAATATGTGAAACGTATCCAACAAAATTCTGTCAATTATTATGGAAATGAGGTATCTGCCTTGCAACCATCGAAGTCTTTTAAATCTTCGAAGTGCCAATAGATATATTCACCCACAAATTTACAACTTCTCACTTAAACTTACAACCATTTCAATATTTTGCAATCAACCTTACCCCCCTTATCTTGAAATAATCCACACCACTTCAACGGAAGCACGGTTTTTACGGGAGAACATCTTTTACGGGGGTACGGCTTAACGCAAGTACGGATTTAACAGGAGAACGGATTTTACGGTACAGCTTAACTATCATCACTTGGGGTAGACCACAATCCGGCACCATCCGCGTCGCCACAAGGCGCATAGCGCCGATGTGCCTGCGACCCATCCAAAAAGGAAGAACAATCCGCGTTAATCCATTCCATCCGCGCTCGCAACGAGCTGCATAGCAGCGAGTAAGAGAAAAATCCGCGGCTAAAAATTCCTTCCCCATCTTACAGACGGGAGAACGAATTTTTACGGGAGAACGTGTTGACGGAAGAAACTTCGCCGGCGTCAGCACCCTGGGAGGAGGGGCGCCCTCGCCCAACGCCGTTAAGTTAAGGAAGGGCCTGAATATCTTATAATCGGCAAGATGGGAAAGGAATTTAACGGCGCGGATTTTTTCGCTTGTCGCTGCGCGACTGCGCCGCGGATGGGATGGATTAACGCGTAAACAACCCGTTCTACCGTAAACTCCGTTCAACCGTTAAAAAACCGTTCAACCGTCGATAGACCCGCTTAACCGCAAAAATCGCACGTTGAGCGGTTTCCAAAATAAAAAGGAGGCCGAATATTTGCATAATTCGCAGATATTGCGTAACTTTGCAGACGGTTTTGTGGCACATCCTTTAAAATCGCTGAAAATGATGCAGTTAGCGATGATATGAGAACTGAGATGGCGGCCATGGAATCACCCTACGAGTTTTAAAATCAATTAGAAACTAAACAGCCATGTCAAAAGTTTGTCAGATTACAGGCAAGAAGACCCAGGTGGGTAACAATGTCTCTCACTCCAAGCGCCGCACAAAGCGCAAATTCGAGGTAAACCTGCACAAGAAGAAATTCTACTGGGTTGAGCAGGACATGTGGATCGAGCTCCTCGTGTCAGCTCACGCTCTGCGTATCATCAACAAAATCGGCCTGAATGCAGCTCTCAAGAAAGCTGAGGCTGAGGGTAACCTTGATTTCAAAAACATTACTATCCTTTCACTCTAAACGGAGCGCCTGAGCCGCTGGCAAAAGTCTGACGCCTCAACGCATCCGGTCGCATAGATTTTGCGATTGAGATTGCATCGCGCTGACCGACTCCCACGCCAGCCAACGACCTCATCACCTCCGGCATAAAGCAATCATATATAACTATGGCAAAGAAAGCTAAAGGCAATCGAGTGCAAGTGATTCTCGAGTGCACCGAACACAAGGCAAGCGGCATGCCCGGTATGTCACGTTACATCACCACTAAAAACCGCAAGAACACCCCGGGACGTCTGGAGTTGAAGAAATACAACCCCATCCTGAAAAAAATGACCATCCACAAAGAAATCAAATAAGCATCTGAACTATGGCAAAGAAAACCGTCGCGTCTCTTCAGAAAGGTGAAGGTCGCACCTATAGCAAAGTCATTAAAATGGAGAAGTCTCCCAAGACAGGCGCTTATGTCTTCAAAGAGGAGATGGTGCCCAACGACGCTGTCCAGGCTGCCCTGAAGTAAGCAATCTTCAGTCTCGTCTGACCAAAAAATATATACTCCGGCCGGAAATCCCCACAAAAGGATTTCCGGCCAACTTTTTTACCGGCCCGTAAGCCTCCGAATCGCACTCCCTATCCTCTCCCATCGACCTCGCCCCTATATCACTCCCACCCCCGACGCACAGAAACCGCGCGCTACGGGCTGGAAATTCATCCAGTTCCCTTGGACCAACGACAAGGCTGTGTTCAACTGTATTCCCGACTGACAACACTATAATGTCACAACCTGTTTGAAGCGAGGTATCCGCGAGAGGATTCCTCGCTTCTCTTTTGCGCGATGTCGGATTGCTGAGAATTCTGAAGTACTGCTGAGGATTGCTGAGGCAACTTAGACTGCAACTTCTCTACTTTGCCACTTTGGAGTTCGGCGGTTTTGAGATGTCATTTTTTTTTGTTAGATTCGCAATTGATTTGCATGACAACGGTTGCGCTTCACGGGCAGCTTTTGTTGAAGTTGATTACCCCTTCACTACATGCACTCAGTCTTTTCAAAGACGAATTTAAACAACTTCTCCATATGACCCATAAAGAATTCTCCGGCTGCGGACTACATCGCATCGCTTGCGCGATTCCTGAAATCCGTGTGGCTGACATCGAACATAATAAACAGCAGATTATCCGCATCGTCCGGCAGAACGACGATTGCGAACTAATCGTATTCCCCGAACTCTGCATCACCGGCTACACCTGCGGCGACCTCTTCCTGCAACCCCACTTCATTGCGCGGGCCTTTAACGCTATCACCGACATTGCTGCCGAGTGCATGGGGGCTAACCCTACAATAGTGGTCGGCGCACCGGTTAAGATCGGCAACGCTCTTTTCAACTGCGCCCTCTTTATCGAGGGGGGAGCAGTCATAGGTATCGTGCCTAAGACTTATATCCCGAACTATGCGGAGTATTACGAACAACGATGGTTTGCCTCCGGCTCTGAGGTGGCAGTCTCGCAGACAGATGCCTTCAACAGCGTACTGAATCTCCCCTTCGCCACCGCTATCTCGACTCATCTGCTCGTAAAGACCCACGACATGACCGTAGGCGCCGAAATCTGCGAAGATCTTTGGACTCCGGCACCACCATCGTCATTCGCTGCCATGGCCGGGGCTGACGTTATCGTCAATCTATCGGCCTCTAACGCCACAATCGGCAAACACCGCTACCGTCGCGACCTTATAGCCCAGCAGTCGGCCCGCTGCCATTGCATCTACGCCTACGCTTCGGCCGGTAAGGGGGAATCCTCAACCGATCTGGCCTTCCCCGGATATGCTGCCATAGCTGAAGATGGGGCAATACTGAATGAGTCAATCCCCTTCCCTGACTCGGAGGTAATGGTGAAGTGCGATGTCGATCTCGAACTCATCAGCCGCGAGCGCATGCGCTCCAACACTTTCCGCCCCACTGCCGAGATAGCGGCCATTACGGGCAGATACACCGAGGCTACCCACCCCTTCATGCATAAGCAGGACCTAATGTTTGGCGATGCCCGCTTCCGTATCGAGGGGCGGCATATCGACCCGCATCCATTCGTTCCGGCCGACCCGGCCCACCGCAATCAGAATTGCACCGAAATTGTGGAGATTCAGTGTCATGGACTGCGTCAGAGATTGCGCGCCATAAATTGCAGGACTCTGGTGATCGGTGTGTCGGGAGGTCTCGATTCCACCCTGGCCCTGCTGCTGGCATGCCGCACTTTCGACAGCATGAAGCTGCCACGCACAGGTATTATCGGTATTACAATGCCCGGATTGGCCACTACATCCAAGACCCGCAACAACGCCTGGCAACTCATGGAGCGCCTCGGAATAACCTGCCTGGAGATACCCATCGGCGAGGCAGTGGCCCAGCATTTCAAGGATATCGACCAGGACCCGCAATGCCACGATGCAGCCTATGAGAACTCACAGGCCCGCGAACGCACCCAGATTCTCATGGACTATGCCAACAAGACCGGCGGAATAGTGCTCGGCACCGGCGACCTCTCGGAACTCGCCCTCGGATGGTGCACCTACAACGGCGACCATATGTCGATGTATGGCATAAACGCCTCTGTGCCGAAGACTCTGGTGCGCCACCTCGTGGAGTGGTTTGCCGACCGCTGCGAAGATAAGGAGACCACGCGCATATTGATTGACATCGTCAACACTCCGATTTCGCCTGAACTGGTGCCCTCTGACGATGATGCCGACACAATAGCCCAGCGCACCGAAGATCTCGTAGGACCCTACGAACTGCATGACTTCTTCCTCTTCCATACTCTGCGCCACGGTTTCTCACCCCGCAAGATATTCCTCATGGCGCGCGAAGCCTTCGGGAATCAATACGATACTGCAACCCTACTGAAATGGATGCGCAATTTCTACCGCCGCTTCTTCAATCAGCAGTTCAAGCGCTCCTGCATGCCCGACGGTCCCAAAGTAGGCAGCGTCTGCCTCTCGCCTCGCGGCGACTGGCGCATGCCCTCTGACGCCTCAGCAACCCTCTGGCTCAACGAAGTGACCGATCTCGAAAAGGAGTATTCCCGTGAAGTTATCTAACCTATTTATCACTAACACTTTAATAATCCAGCCATTATGAGCATGAAACATTTTCTACTTGCTGTCACAGCTTGGATGGTCGCTATCTGTGCCACCCCTCCGCTTTCAGCTTATGCTGATTCGGCAATCTCTTCAACGGCCTCTTCTTGCAAGGACCTCGACCTTGGTCTATATTTTCAGGATGCCGAAAAAAATCCTGAAGGAAGCGACGACCAGACCTCAACAATCCCTGCTAAAGATTACACAGTAGGTGGCAAATATGAATTCGCTGTCACAGACACCGGATTCTTTGTGGAGTATATCGATGGCATCCTGACCATCACAGCAATCAACTACAGTGAGAATTGCGCTCTCAAAATCTCGGATATACTACTCGAAAAATCTGAGGAGAATATTCTTGACTTCATTATCGAAATAGATAATGATGAACCGCAAGCCGATTGCATCTGTCTCTATGATATCGAGGCGAGCTTCGATAATGTGGAACCAGGTCACTATACAATCCGCTTCAACAACTACTTCACTTACGAAATTGAGATCACCGAGAATAATCCGGTCTTGTTCAACGTCTCGAATCCTACCTCTACCGTGACCGAGATCTCTATCGAGGGTGACGAACTCATGCGCCTTGAATCCGGCAGATATTTGCATATTCTCACGGATGAAGCCTACTCCATCTCAATCGTTTCGACCGATGCACTCCCGATGATTAACCTTACGGGTGAGGGAGAGTCAGATATAGATCTTACCTCTCTCGAATCCGGCATCTACGCAGCACGCCTCACGACTACCGCCGGACGTACCGCTACCCTCCTCTTCCGCAGATAATTCATACCCGCCTCATACCGAAGTTATTGAAGTTTTATAGACAACCTCAATAACTTCGGTATGAATTCCGGCTATACTCACATGTATTTATCTACAGCAATATTTATGTAGATTCAGTAAGGGGGATGTTTGGTTATTCCGTAAAATTTCGCTAAATTTGACATTTGATGAAAAGTCAGACTGAGTTACAATTCGATGCCGAGGTGCGCCACGCAGCTGATGTGCTGCGCGAAGGTGGACTCATTCTCTACCCTACCGACACGGTTTGGGGCATAGGGGCCGATGCGCGTAATGCAGAGGCTGTCAGCAGGATATTCGAGCTTAAGCGCCGCGCTGACTCTAAGTCGATGCTGGCGCTGCTCGACTCTGTAGAGTCGCTGAAAGTCTGGGTTGACCACGTGCCTCCGCAGGCGATGACGCTTATTGAGGAGGCCACCGGCCCCCTGACAATTATCTACGACTCTCCGAAGGGGGTGGCCGATAACCTCACTGCCCCCGACGGATCCCTGGGAATCCGCATCACCTCTGAGCGATTCTCTGCCGAACTATGCCGTGCACTGGGCGCACCGGTCGTGTCGACTTCGGCCAACATCAGCGGCCAACCGACCCCGCATTTCTTCAACGAAATCTGCGAAGAGATCCGCAAGGGTGTGGATTACGCCGTCAGCTACCGGCGCGACGACCTCACGCCTTGCTCCCCGAGCCGCATCGTGAAGGTGAGCGATATGGGGAATGTGACCGTAATCCGTTAGTAAGTCTTCACGCGCAACTCAATCTGCTGCCATCGCCAGATTCATAACCAAATGAAGTTGTTTAAACTTTTTTCAAGTGCAAGGTTAATTAAAATTTTGAGCAGGTTTCGGCTCTCGAAGAGGTCGCGATGCGGGCATCGCGACCGATGAAGGGGGTCGAAAGATGCCAAAATATTAATTAAGATTGCGCTTGAAGAAAAAAATCTCTTCATTTAATGTTTTTCGTAAAAAGTTTAAACAACTTCAATATACCCTACCGCTCCATCAAGATGAGAGGACGTCAGATATCAATAAAGCTTCAGCGCATCCGCTATGTGGCCACCGACCTGGTGACTACGGCTGTGGCTTTCTTCATATTCAACATCTTCCGATATTTCCTGATGGATGTCAACGGCTATATGCATCTCTCTATCGGAGAGTTTCTGGAACTGCCGAAAATCCTTACGGAACAGGTGCTTATACCGATATGCCTGCTGGGAGTCTACTGGCTGTCGGGGTATTACAACGATCCCTTCTCGCGGTCGCGACTCGAGGAGGTACATATCACGCTGGTGTCGGCGCTGATAAATGCAATCCTGATATTCTTCGCGTTGCTCATCAATGACCCTCTCCCCGCACGCAAACTGAGCTATGAACTGATGGGGGTGCTCTGGAGCTGCCTATTCCTCTTCACCTATATCGGGCGCCTGCTGATAACCTCATCGGCTATAAGGCATTTCGAAAACCGCGACTGGTGCTTCAATACGGTCATCATCGGCGATTCGCCTGAGGCGGCCGAGATGGCCTCGCGCCTTGAGAACCTGCAGACCAAGCTGGGCTATCACGTCATCGGCCATGTGCCCATCGAGGGTGAAACCCCGCGACGCTCTCCACTGACTCATCTCACGCATGACCAGACCGAGCGTCTATGCCATAACGGCAGCATCGACCAGATAATCATCGTACCCGAACAGGGGAGTCCGGAGGCTAAGGTGCTCGACCTGCTCTTCCGATACTTCCGCACCGGTGTGCCTATACGCATCGCGCCGACTTCGCTCTCATTCCTAACCTCCAACATACGCCTCAACGACATCATCGCCGAACCATTCATCGATCTCACCTCGCCGGCCATGAACAACTGGCAGAAGAATATGAAGCGGGTGATTGATGTGGTGCTGTCGGGAGTGGCGCTTGTGGTGCTGTCGCCGCTCTATCTGGCGCTGGCGATTGCGGTCAAGTGGTCGTCGCCGGGACCGGTGATCTACCGTCAGGAGCGCATCGGATATCGCCAGAAGCCATTCTTCATCTATAAGTTCAGAAGCATGCGCACCGATGCCGAGGCGGCGGGCCCGCAACTCTCCGACGAGGATGACCCGCGCATCACCCACGTGGGGAAGTTTCTGCGCAAATACCGCTTCGATGAACTTCCGCAGTTCTGGAATGTGCTGAAGGGCGACATGTCGCTGGTGGGGCCGCGCCCCGAACGCGCTTTCTTTATCGAGAAAATCGTGCGCGAGGCACCCTACTACACACTGGTGCATCAGGTCAAACCGGGCATTACCTCATGGGGAATGGTGAAGTTCGGTTATGCGCGCACAGTGGCTGAGATGGTTGAGCGCACACGCTATGACCTCATCTACCTCTCCAACATGTCGGTGGCAGTCGACTTCAAAATCCTGCTCCACACGGTCAAGACCGTCTTCACCGGCAAAGGAATATGAGAACTACGCTACAAAGATATGGGGATATGGATTATGGAGAAGACAACATAAGTATCTGTCAAAAATTAGCTATGCTTTATTTTTGAAGATACTCTTCAATGAAGTCGTATAGGACTTTCTGTATATTATTGACAATCTATCAACACAGTGGCATATAAGGAGACCCATAACAGATTTACCGACGCATGGCTACGCCTCGTGAGATGGCGCGAGCGCCACATCAAGGAGAACAGATTCATCTATCTGCTGGCCCTGGTGGTGGGGGTGCTGTGCGGCTTTGCGGCCCAGTTGCTGAAGTTTCTGATTCATGCTATCTCGGGCTTTCTCAACGCGCATGTCAGCGCCACATCGGCCAATTTCAGCTATCTCATCTATCCGGTGGTGGGAATATTGATTGTGACTCTCTTCGTGAAGTATGTGGTGAAGGATAATATCTCGCATGGTGTCACCCGTGTGCTTTATGCCATCTCCCAACGCAAGTCGCGGCTTAAGAAGAAGAATTGCTATGCCTCGCTCGTGGCATCGTCAATCACCATCGGTTTCGGAGGTTCGGTGGGAGCGGAGGGTCCGATAGTCTTCACCGGGGCTGCCATAGGGTCGAATATCGGCCAGGCATTCCGCCTCTCGCCCAAGATTCTGATGATTCTGGTCGGATGCGGTGCGGCGGCGGGTATTGCCGGCATTTTCCGCGCTCCGATCGCGGGTATGCTTTTCACTCTCGAGGTGCTGATGATCGACTTCACCGGTGCCACTGTGATGCCGCTGCTGATTTCATCGATTTCGGGGGCTACGGTGGCATATGTGCTCGAGGGGTATGACGCGGAGTTCTTCTTCGCACAGAGCGAGCCCTTCATGACCCGTAAGATTCCCTATGCCATTCTGCTGGGGATAGTCACCGGATTTGTGTCGCTCTATTTCACGCGCATGATGATGATGATGGAGGGTGTGTTCCGCAAAATCAAGCATTCCTGGATGAAGATCATGATGGGTGGCGTGGTGCTGGCGGGGCTGATCTTCCTCTTTCCCCCTCTGTATGGCGAGGGATACGGGGCTATCAACAACCTCCTTGAGGGGAATGCGGGCACTATCGTGGATGGTTCTATCTTCTATGTCGACCGCGATTCAGTGTGGTTTATCGCACTATATATCGGCCTGATTATCCTGACGAAGGCTTTCGCCACGTCGGCCACCAATGGCGCTGGCGGTGTGGGCGGCACATTCGCTCCGTCGCTCTTCGTGGGGGCAATGACTGGATTCCTCTTCGCTTTCGCACTGAATAATCTGGATGTGGGCATCGACATCAGCAATAAGAATTTCGCACTGATGGGGATGGCCGGCGTAATGGCGGGTGTGATGCACGCGCCGCTGATGGCTATCTTCCTTACGGCTGAGATGACGGGTGGCTACGAACTCTTCCTGCCGCTGCTCATAGTGTCGTGTCTCTCCTATATGACCATCAAACTCTTCATCCCATACAGCATCTACTCCATACGTCTGGCCCAGAAGGGTGAGCTTATGACCAATGAGAAGGACCAGGCGGTGCTGACACTGCTGAAAATCGATAATCTCATCGAGACTGACTGCCATGTGGTGCACCCTGAGATGACGCTGAAGGAGATGGTGGATGTCATCGCTGAGTCGCACCGCAATATCTTCCCGGTGACGGATGCCAACGGCACCCTGGCCGGAATAGTGCTGCTCGATGATATACGCAACATCATGTTCCGCCCTGACCTCTACCGCAAGATGACGGTGTCGAGATTCATGTCGATGCCGCCGGCCAGAATCGAGGTGAGTGATTCGATGGAGAAGGTGATGAAGACGTTTGACAATACGAATGCCTGGAATCTGCCGGTGGTGGAGAATGGCAAGTATGTGGGGCTGGTGTCGAAATCAAAGATATTCAACTCCTATCGCCGTGTGCTGCGCCATTATTCCGATGATTAAGGGGCTCTGACTCTCCGGTAGGTCCGGACCTCGCAGGTTCCCTGCGATGCGGAGGATGGAGCTCTCTCCATATAGCTCTCTCTCAATTGTATAAAACTAAAATTCAATCTGCTTTGGATAAGAAAGACCTTAAGATAGTATTTTTCGGTACTCCTGATTTTGCGGTGGCAAGTCTGGATGCGCTGGTGAAGGGTGGATTCAATGTGGCTGCTGTGGTCACTATGCCCGACAAACCGGCAGGGCGCGGCAAGAAGATTCAGATGAGCGATGTGAAGCGATATGCCGTTGAGCATGAGCTGCCGGTGTTGCAGCCTGAGAAGCTGAAGGCGCCTGAGTTTGTGGATGCGCTGCGGGCTATCGGGGCCGACCTCTTTATCGTAATCGCTTTCAGAATGCTGCCGGAGGTGGTGTGGGGAATGCCACGGCTCGGCACATTCAATCTGCATGCGTCGCTGCTGCCGAAGTATCGCGGTGCAGCTCCGATCAACCATGCGGTGATGAATGGCGAGAAGGAGACCGGCATCACCACTTTCTTCCTCAAACATGAGATTGACACCGGCGACATGATTACCCAGCGCCGCATCGCCATAGGCCCTGATGAGAATGCGGGGGAGGTGCACGACCGGTTGATGGCAATCGGCGCCGAGGCTGTCGTGGATACCGTCAACGCAATTCTCGACGGCACCCTCATCACCCAACCCCAACCGGAAGGTGAATTCATAGGGGCTCCGAAAATTTTTAAAGATACATGCCGCATCGACTGGCAGATGCCGGCCCAGCGGCTGCATGATTTCGTGCGCGGTCTGGCCCCCTACCCGGCTGCATGGACCCGCATGGTCGAGACCAACGGCAAACCCTCCGATATAAAGATCTTCGCCACTTCGCTGCATGACATCCCTGATGACATGCAGCTGGCGCCGGGTGAGGCATTGGTGAGCGGCAAGCATATGTATGCCGGAACTCCCGACGGGGCCGTCGAGATTCTGGCTTTGCAGCCGGCCGGCAAACGGGCCATGCCTGCGGATGCCTTTATTTTAGGTTATCATCCTGCCCGGTTTGAGTAACTACCGCACTGTTATTGAGCATATTTACGTAATTAGTCATGAAGCATAAAGATTTTGATAGCGCTAAGGATGTGGCACGCATCCTGCTCGATGTGCTCGCTGAGCATGGGGTGGCCGACATCGTCTGTTCGCCGGGCTCGCGTAATGCGCCGCTGCTGATTGCGGCTGATGCGCGCCTGGATATCAACACTCCGGTGGTGATTGATGAGCGCTCGGCGGCGTTTGTGGCTCTGGGTATGGCTATGGTGAGCCGCCGGCCGGTGGCTCTGATCTGCACTTCTGGTTCGGCGCTGTTGAATTATGCTCCGGCTGTGGCTGAGGCCTACTATCATGGCATACCCTTGATTGTGATTTCGGCTGACCGCCCGCTCGAATGGATTGACCAGGATGACTCGCAGACCATCCGCCAGCCTCATACACTCGATAATATTGTGAAGGGCTCCTACAGCATCTCTGACCGCGAGGAGGGTGACCGCCCGGGATGGTACGAGAATCGTGTGGCTAATGATGCGATGCTGAATGCGCTGGCTGATAAGCCGGGACCGGTACACATCAATGTGCGCCTGTCGCCGCCGTTAGGTCAGCTGCGCCCGTTCGGGGCGGACCATGTCGGTGAGCGCATCATCCGCAATGTCATCCCCTACACGACCCCCGACCGGGCCGTGACACGCGAGCTGGCGTCGCAGCTTACGGGGCGACGGGTGATGATTGTGGCGGGATTCATGGAGCCTGATGCACGCCTCAACAGGGCTGTGGCGAAGATGGCGGCTAATGAGAATGTGGCTGTCATGGCGGAGACTATCTCCAACCTTCACCTCCCCCCGGAGGCTTACGCTGTGGATAGCGCTCTCTGCATGCTTGATGAGAATGATGAGAGGTATCTGGCTCCGGATGTGGTGATATCTGTCGGTGGGGCGCTGGTGTCGAGAATGCTTAAGGAGTTTCTGCGCCGGTGCGCGGCGCGCAATCCGCAGCTGCAGCACTGGGCCATCGGGCATAGCCACACCACAGTCGACCCCTTCCAGACCCTCACATGCCGCATCGAGGCTGACCCGGGACGAATGCTGACGGCTATCGCGGGTGAGTTGACGCATCTTGCACGCACTGCCCCCACAGCTCAGCCCAAGACTGAGTATGCTTCGGTGTGGCTTAGCCGCAAACGCCTCGGCATGCAGCGCATGGAGCGACTGACCCGTGAGGCTCCGTGGTGCGACTTGAAAGCCTATTCATCGATATTGAGCCGCCTGCCGAAAAGTGCGAATCTCTTTCTCTCCAACGGCACAAGCATCCGCTACGCCCAGATTCTCTCACGCTCTATCCCGCATGCGGAGTATTCCAACCGTGGTGTGTCGGGGATAGATGGTTCTACTTCGACCGCCATCGGCGGGGCGTTGATGTATGCTCATGATACATTCCTGCTCACCGGCGACACCTCGTTCGCCTACGATCTCAGCGCGCTGCTTACACTGCAGCGTCTGCAGGCGCGATTGAAAATCATACTGGTCAGCAATGGGGGCGGGGCTATCTTCAGATTCATCAGTTCGACGGCGCAGCTTGAGTGCCGCGAGAGTCTCTTCTGCACCGACCCTGCCCTGCCGGCCGAGGGACTTGCCACGGCATTCGGAATCCCCTACCGAAAGGCTGACTCAGCCGATGAGCTGCATGCGGCTCTGAACTGGATAGCCCGGCAGGATGGCTGCGCGCTGCTCGAAGTGGTGACTCCAGCTGAGGTGAGCGCTGAAATTCTGCGGAATGCGCTTGCACGAAATTGATTGTTAACTGATTAAATATATCTTACATATAATGTCGACCGAAACTAAAAACTCACGCCAGTGGGCCCCCATCAAGGAGTACACTGATATAATATTCGAGAAGCTTGGCGCTGTGGCCAAGATCACTATCAATCGTCCGAAGGTCTACAACGCTTTCCGTCCGCTGACTAATCAGGAGATGCTTGATGCGATGCGCATCTGCCGCGAGGATAACTCTATTCGTGTAGTGATCCTCACAGGGGCCGGCGACAAGGCTTTCTGCTCGGGTGGCGACCAGCACTATAAGGGGCATGGCGGATATATCGATGCCGATGGCACTCCGCGCCTGAATGTGCTCGACCTTCACAAGGCCATACGCTCGCTGCCGAAACCGGTGATCGCTATGGTCAACGGTTATTCTATCGGTGGCGGCAATGTGCTGAATGTGGTGTGCGACCTCTCGATAGCTTCTGAAAATGCGCGCTTCGGACAGACGGGTCCGAAGGTTGGCAGCTTCGACGCCGGGTTCGGTTCATCCTATCTGGCCCGATGCGTGGGTCAGAAGAAGGCACGCGAGATATGGTTTCTGTGCCGCCAATATACTGCGGCGGAGGCTCTGGAGATGGGCATGGTGAATGCCGTGGTGCCGTTTGATCGTCTCGAGGAGGTGACTCTCGAGTGGTGCGACGATATCATCAAGCGCTCGCCGCTGGCGATACGCATGATCAAGCGCGCACTCAATGCCGAGCTCGATGGGCAGCATGGCCTGATGGAGTTTGCGGGTGATGCCACGCTGATGTATTACCTGATGGATGAGGCCCAGGAGGGTAAGAATGCTTTCCTTGAGAAGCGCGACCCGGATTTCGACCAGTTCCCGATGTTTCCCTGATAACTTTTTATACTCGATTACTTATTCCGCGCATCCCCACCACAGGATGCGCGGATATACATATGTTACCCCATGCGTCTTGCTATATGCCCTTATATGCTGCATTTCAAGCAGCCTGCCGGCACTTCGCGCGGCATTATGACCGAGAAACCTACCTATCTGCTTAAGGTGTGGGACGAACGCAATCCTGAAATATTCGGCCTGGGTGAGGCGGCGGTCTTTCCGGGACTTTCGCCTGAGGCCGACCATCGCTATGAATATAAGCTCATCGAGCTGCTGGCCAACATCGCTATCGGGCGCCCGACGGATCTGTCGCGCCATTCGTCGATTCAGTTCGGCATTGAGCAGGCTCTGCGAGATTTCGCATCAGGTGGCCGGCGCCGATATTTCGATTCGCCGTTCACTCAGGGTGAGCGGCCCATTATCATCAATGGATTGGTGTGGATGGGGAATTATGAGGAGATGCACCGCCGGCTCGACGAGAAGGTCGATGCGGGTTTCAAGTGCGTGAAGCTGAAAATCGGGGCTATCGATTGGCGTGAGGAGCTGAAACTTATCTCTGACATCCGCCGCCGTTACGATGCCGACCGGCTGACAATCCGCGTCGATGCCAACGGCGGTTTCTCGATGGACCACGTGATGCCGGTCCTCAAGCAGCTTGCTGACCTGCAGGTGCATTCAATCGAGCAACCGATTCCGGCTGGTAATCCTGACCTGATGAAGTTTCTGTGTGAGGTATCGCCGCTGCCGATAGCTCTCGATGAGGAGCTTATCGGTGTGCCGACGCGTGAGGAGCGTATGCAGCTTCTGGATTATATTCGGCCGCAGTATATCATTCTGAAACCTGCTCTGTGCGGCGGATTCTCAGGGGCTGATGAGTGGATCGAGGCGGCTGATGCCGTAGGGGCCGGATGGTGGATTACTTCGGCGCTTGAGTCGAATGTGGGTCTAAATGCTATCGCGCAGTATGCGGGGAGTCTGGCAACGACGATGCCCCAGGGGCTGGGCACGGGTGCTCTCTTCACCAATAATTTCGAGCTCCCTATCCGGCTGCAGGGTGAGGAGCTGACCTTTCTCCCTGATGCTGAGATAGATGATGCTCAGTTCACATCTCTTGACTGGAAGGCATGACCTACGGCGAGTTCATCAGTGAGTGGCGCAATGAGTCCCCCTTCTGCTGCGTGCACACTTCAGGGTCTACTGGGCGTCCTAAATTGATTCGGCTCCCGAAGTGCCTGATGGAGCGCTCGGCTTGGCGCACTCTTCATCATTTCGGTCTGTCGGCCTCGTCAAGGTTGCATTCGTGCATATCTCCTGATTTCATCGGGGGGAAGATGCAGGCGGTGCGCGCTGAAGTGTCGGGGGCCCGACTTACTTGGGAGACACCCTCAAATCGCCCTGCCATCATATCATCTTCGCCGGAGATAATTGAGTCTTTGGAGAGCTGCAATGGCGAGGCTTCAATGCTTTCGGAGTGGCCTGACCTCATTTCGGTGGTGCCTTCGCAGATGCTGCATATACTGGATACGTTTGAGCAAATTCCCGACTCTGTGGCTTGGCTCATAGGTGGTCAGGCGATTCCGCCGCAACTTCGCCGGCGCATTGCGGAGCGTGGATTGAACGCCTGGGAGTCGTATGGCATGACGGAGACGGCCTCTCACATAGCGCTCCGCCGTGTGCGTGAGGTTGACGCTGAGGGATTCTTCACACCGCTTGAGGGCATCGGGCTTAGTCTTGACCCGCGCGGTTGCCTGGTGATTGACCAGGGGGAGGCTATGCCTGTGGTTACCAACGATGTGGCCACTCTGCAGGCCAACGGAGGGTTTCGCATCCTGGGGCGCGCCGATAATGTGATTATCAGCGGTGGCAAGAAGATTCATCCTGAGGAGGTGGAGCGGCAGTTGCAGCCACTGCTTGCTCCGCTGGGGATAACAGATGTGATGCTGACATCGACCCCCGACCCGAAATGGGGTGAGCGTCTCGTGCTGCTGGCGGAAATGCCAACGTACATCTCCGCTCCAGCGGATGACACCCCAAGCCTTCTCTCAGCCTTCAAAGCCCTTCCGGCAACCGACCGACCCGACTTCATCCGCGCGCTGCTACGCGACCATCTCCCCGCGCACCACCTACCCAAAGAGATCCACCTCCTCCCCACCCTACCCCGCACCCCCAACGGCAAGCTCCGCCGCCACCAGCCAGCCCCCCGCTAAGTTAAGGATACAAGTTTGGCTGAGTTGGCTTGGAAGATGGAGATGGAATTTTTAGGCGCGGATCCTTTCGCTTGTCGCTACGCGACTGCGCCGCGGATGGAATGGATTAACGCGGATCTCTTTGCGTAATGCGCTGGTTTGAACGCTGATGGGGACGGATGCATCTCGGCGCTGAGCGCCTTGATGCTCGCTGATGGCTGCGCATTCCTCTTTGATACGGAAGTTGCGGATTGATATGTCTGGATATAGATGTATTGACGATAATCTGAGGTCATCCCTTGGGGTCGATTAGCATCCGGCACCATCCGCGTCGCCACAAGGCGCATAGCGCCGATGTGCCTGCGACCCATCCATTTGCATGAAGAAAATCCGCGTTAATCCATCCCATCCGCGCTCGCAACGAGCTGCATTGCAGCGAGTAAGAGAAAAATCCGCGCCTAAAAATTCCTTCCCCATCTTACAGACGAGAGAACGCATTGACGGGAGTACGAATTTTTACGGGAGAACGTGTTGACGGAAGAGCGGCGTGACGGGAGTACGTGGTAGATCGGAGAAACTTCGCCAGCGTCAGCCGGAGAGGCTTGGGGTTGAGACGCTATGGCGGGGCAGTGGGGATGTAGCAAGCGGATTGCAAGCCTCGTTGTCTGAGGTTTGCAACCCGCTTAAACTTGTCGGAGCCGGTTTATCGGTTGGAGACAGGGCGGATATTGACGCCCATTGTGCGTGTGGCAGCATAGCTGACGCTAGGTGTCATTGACTCCAAGACTAACCCATAGTATCGGTCGTTATATTCCGAAGAAACTGTTGCTCCGCCGTAAATCGACTTATAGCCCTTTTCCAGTACGGTTGAACCAATAATATATCCCAGATTGAAAGGTATAGATATCTCCATGTTAGTATGCTTTGACGTTACTGCCCAATTATAATAATCATAGTAAAGTCGCCTCCATGTGCAATTCTTAGTGGCCATAAGCCATTCCAAATCCTCGCGTGTCGGCATTCTCCATTTGCTGCCCCACTGAACTGTAGCGGCGTCATATTCGGGCCTCAGATTACCTTCGGCATCGATAATCTTTGCTTCGTAGAGCTCCTGACGCGTCTTGCCGTTGGCGATTATCTCAGGGTTACTTTCCTCAAACCCGGATGTGTGGCCTACAACGTCACCCCACCAAAAGTATGTGCCGGTAGCACTCCTATCTTCGGCACCAAGATTGCATGTAGCTACATATAGTGGTGGTTCTGTTGCGGTGGCCGGGCGCATCAATACGGCTTCGTGTCCATCGATCATTATGGTCAGAGGATCAAGGCTTGTGTCCACGTCGGCACTGTCGTCATCCTGCCAGTCGGTGATTGTGGAGTTGGCCACGGTCAGGCCGGTCTTGCTGAGCTTGATGTGGTAGGTGTAGCGCTTCGCGGCTTCGAGGTCGGGATTGAGTATGCAGCTGTAGCTTGCGCCGCCATAGTCGATGTTGTAGGTGACGCCGTCACTCACCTGCTGCGGGTAGACAAGCATCGTGAAAGATACCCCACCGGTGGCGGTGTCAATCGTCGGGGTCACGTTGATAACATCTTTGAGCTGATCTGCGAGGAGCCAGTCGGTGGCTTCGCCGGTGGCCTCGGCAATGCCTGTCAGAGTATTGAACTGACCCTCTACGGCAAGCCCGCTCAGTGTGCTCACCCCATTGGCGAATGCATCCGTATCAACAAACCCACTCTCTTTGTCAGGCACAATATTGAGCACGAGCTGCGCCATGCGGTGGGTGAATGCTGCGGCGCCTGTGAAGTTGATGGCGGGATTTGACTTCGCTCCCCTTGCACCTTCGGCAAAGAGGAAGTCAATCTGTCGGTTCCTCCCGGAACTCTGCACGGTGACATCGCGGGTGATAACCGGATTCTCAGCCGTCACTCCTGCATCATATGGATAGTATGCAGAGAACTTTGAGATTGCATTGGTATCGAAGAAGATACCCCTTGCCTCACCTTCGGCGGCGGTAAAAGCGCCGCTGCCATCGGCTGTGACGTAGGGCACGTTGGTGCAGACCACACTACCCTCAGAGGAGCTGATGCCGATTTGGTCACCCTTCTCCCACGAGGTATCGTAAGCGCGGCTACCGGCAACGCCGGCGATTTCGGCGCTTACCACGGCGGCGCCGTCAGCGTCGGTGCGCTGTGCCGGTTCGTCGCTCGCGCAACCAGCGAGCGCCATTCCGGCAACTGCTATTAGCGTATATCTTGTTTTCATTTTATTTTGGCAAAATACGGATCAATACGAATATCTCACGCTTGCTACAGGTCTTATCGACTGGCCTGTATTGCGAGGGAAATTAATCAAAGCAAATTGTTTTTCTGTTGCCCTAATCATTAGCACATGGGTATGATATTCCCCTAAAGGAGTTGACGACATGTAATCACAAAGAGTTGTTTCGTTTCCGACTGCTGAAATCCGTCCTGCATTCGGCAGAAAAATAGTATTGGATGTTTCCAAACTTTTCACATCAAATCCATTCTTAGAATTATTCCATGTCCAGACACAATTCATTATGAGCCACTGTAGGTCTGCATAGTCAGGCATATGCCAATTTCCACCTAATGCTTGCTTTGCTGCATCATGCTTGTCTGTTAGTACGGTTGTAATTGAGTTGGTCGAAGTAATGTAACCATTGGCATACAATTCATTCACATTCATACCATAAGAAGGAGGATTTTGACTCACAAAGTCGTATCCGACAGGATGCCCTTCGGTAGCCCCCCACCAATAGTATAGCCCTTTATCCTCCGGTTTTGAGGCTCCAAGGTTGCATTTCGCTACGTACAGAGGCGGATACTTGGATGATGCTTTACGCATAAGAACGGCATCAGCATCATGACCGTTGAGGTTAACTTCTGAAGGATACGTAAATGCTGCATCACCTTTGATTGGATTGCCTGCAGCCACCCAATCGGCAATGGAAACGGCCTCAAGAGTAAGTCCCGATTTCTTGAGGTTGAAGTTGGCTGTGTAACTCTTTCCGGCCTCGAGCTTGGGCGAGAAGGTGCATGCGTAAGTTATGCCCTCGTACGTTAGACTAACCTCCGCATCAGTCGCTTCCTGCGGAAAGAACATTAGATTGTAAGATCCGGTCGGCACGGTTAGTATGACCTGACCTAAGGCAAGCTCCATCTCCTTGGGTTCACCTGTCGCCTTGGCTTGACCATTGGCGGTATTGAATTCTCCATCCTGGATTATACCCTTGAGAGTTACCTCGCTGTCAGAGAATACTCCCTCCGGATCGAATCCATCCTCACTATCAGGGGTAATATGGATAATCAGCTGCGCCATGCTATGCTTGAAGGCAGCTCCACCGGTGAAGTTCAGAGCCGGGGAGTTTTTGCTACCCGAAGCACCGGATGAGAAGAGGAAGTTAAACGACGATGACGAAAGTTGGTTTGACGTATTGGCTTTGATTATAGTATTGTCGGCAGTGACGTCATAGCTGTATGGATAATATGCCGTGAATGTCGACTGATTTTCGTCTTGAAAGAATATTCCTTTTCCTACACCTTCGGCTGCCTCGAAAGATCCGCTGCCGTCAGTCATGTACGGCACATTGCTGTAAGTGACCGAACCGGAAGTGCCGGAGATACCGATTTTATCACCGGCCGACCACTTTGTACTTGCAGCCGCGACACGGCTCGACACCTCGCCGATTTCAGCGGTCACATCTGCAGCGACGCCGGACGCTATTTTCGGCTCATCGTCAGTGCATGCAGTCAACCCTGAGGTTGCCAGTGCCAGGAATATATATATTGATCTTTTCATAACTCTTATTTTTACAGGGATACGCTTGCAACGGGACGAATTTGACAACCTATAGATCTGAAACCGGTTACCATCAAAGAACTTGAATCATTTGGTATGAAGTATAGCCCGTATTGGTTAGCTGTACCGTAAGGAATTGACCCAAGATAACAAGTCTGGTCAGAATGATGGGTATTACCTATAATATGGCCGGAATTTGGCAAGAAAACTGTATTATTGGTTTCCCTGCTCTTTATGGTAAAGCCATACTGGCTTGCGTTCCAAGTCCAATCACAATTATCTTTAAGCCACTCAAACTCTTCTTTGCGTGGAGTATGCCAATCACCTCCAAGAGTTCTCCTCGCAGCATCATGACTTGCCAACAATTCCGCTTTGGCTTCGGAGGTTGAAGAAATATATCCTAAATCATGCAAATCGAGTAAATTCTTATTTTCAGTTTTGCAATTTGAAGAGAAATTATATCCCTCTCCTGCCGTATGCCCATCTATTTCTCCCCACATGTAATATTGCCCCATAGATTGAGGATTCGATGCTCCAAGATTGCATGTGGCAACATAGAGAGCAGGAGTGGATGCAGTGCCATTTCTCATCAAGACCGCCGCATGACCGTTGAGGTTGGGTTCCGGATTTGGTGAGGCAATGTCGAAAGTATAGACTTTGCCTGCTTCTATTTTGGCATTGTAGGTTATGTCCGTTTTAAATACATCGCTGAAGCTGAAGAGTCGCGAGCCATCACTGATTGTAAGGTCACCGGGTACTACATTTGCCATATAGCAGCCAAGCTTCTTATCATAAAGCATGGTTATGTAGCCGCGAGCTGCGCCGGTGGTCACTCCATCATCGGCTATTTTGTACTCACTGTAGCCATAAAACTTTACACCTGTAAATGTATCAGTCCTGTAACCGGATATTTTCAGACGCACCTGCGCCAGCTGGTGCTGCAGTGTCAGCTGCACGGGCTTACCAAAAGGGGCAAGTGCGGAGCCGGCAAGCACATAGGGAAGCCCTTGGCTCTGGTCGGTGTAGTTTTCGGTTGACGTAGCGTCAAGATTGGTGTAGCATGCGGTCACTGTGGCCGGCTTGTTGCTCGTCCAATATAGCTGGGGCTGATAGCTTACTATCTTGCCATCGGCATCGAGGGTAATCGTAGTGGTCTCCTCCACACCGTTCTGTGATACTGTGATAGTGATTTGCTCCCCATCTTCCCATGTGCAGCCCATTCCGTCAGCGGCTACGCGCGTCTGGGGGGCGAAGCTGAGGGAGAATTCCATCGGGTATTTCCCCTCGGGGAGTGCCTGGCCCTCGGCGGGCTCGTCGCTGCTGCATGCGGCGAGCGCCAGAAGCGCGGGGGCGAGTATGAGAGTCTTATACGTTGGTTTCATTCTTCGGTTGTTGTTTTGTTGTTTGTGCCACCGGCGGAGGCGAATCCGCCGGGCTACCTTTTGCGGTTGGGCAGTCCCTCCGTGCTTGACGCTTCGGCGCACGGCAGTGGCTGGGTTGGGTCGCGCCTCGCGGGCGCGGGTCAATTTTACATTTCAGCGTCTACGCTGCCACCATCCTGGCTGGTCCAGTCGTTGATTGTGGCTGAGGTCACCTCAAGGCCCTGCTTCTTGACTGTCACGGTGTAGCTGTAGGATGTGCCGGCGGCGAGGGCCGGTGTGATTGTGGCGAAGTATTCTTCGTTGTCGATGATTACGCGATATTTCAGTTCGCTGACGCTCTGGGGATAGAGTATCACGCTGCTGACCATGGTGTCGGCGGCAGTGCCTGCTACGGCGGGAATGGTCCAGTAGTCGGCGTCAGCGGCCTCGTCGCTGGCCTCGGCTTTGCCTGTGGCGGTGTCGAAGGTACCGTTGAGCTGCAGGCCTTGGAGGGCGAATGCGCCATCGGCCACCTCAGCGGGGGTGAAGCCGGCATCGGGGTCTACCTTTACAGTAATCACGAGGCGGGTCATGCAGTGGTTGAAGGCGTTGGCGCCGGTGAAGGAGATGGCGGAGTTGGTGCGCGAACCGACCACGTCTTCGGCGAAGAGGTAGTCAAATTCCCTCTGCTTCGACTGGTCGGCCGTCGAACCGCTCAGCACACCCGCCGCAGTACCCTCGGTGCCGCTGAAGGGATAGTAGGCGGAGAAAGTCACATCCTCCATGTCCTGGAAGAAGATACCGGTCGGTTTGCCACCTACGTGCGCGAAAATACCGTCGGCTGCGGCTGTCTCGTAGGCCATGTTGGCATACTCTGTCTTGCCGTTGGCGGAAGTGCAGGAGATACCGATGCGGTCACCCTGCTCCCACGATGTGTCGTAGGCGCGCGACTTTACGCCGGCGATGTCAGCCGAGAAACTTGCGGCGACAAGCTCGCCACTCTGAGCCGCGTTCGGCTCCTCACTCGAACAGCTTGCGAGCATCAGCGCCGCAGCTGCGAAATAGATGTATTTTGTAGTTCTCATTTTCGTTTGTTTTGTTAGTTTACCACCCACGCGATAAGCGCATATGTTTCCTAATGAATGGTCATGTCGCCTGAAGTGGAGTCGCCGGCGGTCCAGTCGGCAATCTCGGCAGTGGCTACGGTGAGTCCGGTCTTGCTGAGAGTGGCGTTGACGGTGTAGCGCTTGCCGGCGGCGAGGGTCGGGGTGAAGGTGCAGCTGTAGGAGTTACCTTCATAGGCTATCACCAACTCTACATCTTCTGCTGTCTGCGGGAAGAGTATCAGGGAGTAGCTGGCGGTGTTGCCCGCTACCTGGGGTTTCTGCAGCACGAGGGTTGAGGCATATCCGTTGGCTGTGGCCTCGCCGGTGGCGGTGTCGAACCGGCCGTTGTGCTTTATCCCCCCTACGGTGATGCGGCCGTCGGTGGTCACTCCATTTATCCCTTCAGCAAAACCGGCTTCAGCTGAGGTCGTGAGCTTGACCACCAACTGCGCCATAGAGTGCTTGAAGGCTGCTTCGCCGGTGAAGTTCAACGCGGGGTTTGCGAGGCTACCCTTGGCACCATTGGCATAGAGGAAGTCGAAGTCTGCTGCTTGCGACTGGTCGGCGGTGGAGGCGGCGATAACCGTATTTGAGCCCTCTTCGCCTGTCAAGTCGTCGTTATAGGGATAGTAGGCTGAGAAGGTGGCGATTCCGTTGGTGTGGAAAAATATACCGTCGGCTTTGCCGTTGAGCGCGGCGAAGTTGCCGTCGCCGGCGGCGGTGACGTAGGGCACATTGGCATACGTCACCGACCCTGAGGTGCCGGAGATACCGATGCGGTCTCCGGCGCCCCATTGCGAACCGGCGGCGCGGCTGCCCACCGCGCCGATATCGGCCGTGACCACCGCCGCACCCTCAGCGCCCGCCGAACCGTCGACCGGCTCCTCTTCGGAGCAGGCCGCCAGCATCAGCGCCGGTAGCGCAAAAAGAATAAATGAATACTTTCCCATTCTCATTCAGAAAGTTAACGAGTTAAAACAGGACGAATTGTAGCGCCATACCAAGACCCCATAGCATCTAAGTAGTGCGTACTTTTATTCATTTTCAAATTGAGTCCTTGGTAATAAGAAATTGAAGATGTATAATAAGAGCTGTACTCATCAATAATTTCATCTTCATTATCCTCATCCTCGTCTACATTAATTACATCCTCAATCGTTCCTGTTTTTGGTAAAAATATCTTATTGCCGGTTGAATTCGATGTTACCCAATATCCACTGTGTCCTTCGATATTTTCATCCCATTCCCACGTACAATTTTCTGACTCAATTAGCCAATACATATCATCATTTGTTGGCATACGCCAAGCTCCACCCCACTGAGATTGTGCAGCGTCATAATCGGGTGTCAGTATATTGCCTTTACCTACAATCCCAAGTTTTTCAAGTTGACCACTTGTCTTATAAGTAGTGATAATCTCTTGATTCTGTGTGTTAAAAAGAAATCCATCGCCGGGAACATGCCCTACCACGTCGCCCCACCAGAAATAAAGGCCCTCTTCATAGGGAGTCGATGCTCCAAGATTGCAAGTGGCAACATAGAGAGCCGGCGCGTTTTCTGTAGCTTTGCGCATCAAAACAGCTTCGTGACCATTGAAGGGATCGGCACCCTCCATTCCGCCGTTGACGTCAACGGCTTCTTCGTCGCTCCAGTCGGTGATGGTGGATGAGGCTACGGTGAGGCCGGTCTTCTTGAGGGTCACGTTGTAGGTGTAGCGTTTGCCGGCTTCGAGCGCAGGGTTGAGCGTGCAGCTGTAGGCTGCACCGTCGTACTCAATGCGGTAGGTGATGCCGTCGGCCACCTGCTGCGGGAAGAGTATCATGGCGTAGGTGAGGCTGAGGCCATCCTCAGTCGGGGTTACGTTTTCGTTGAGGGCCCAGTCGGCTGCCTCACCTTCGGCTACGGCTACGCCGGTAGTGGTATTGAACTTACCCTCTGATTTGAGTCCGATAAGGTAGTTTTTACCCTTGGCGAGGGCTGTCTCAGCATCAAAGCCGGAGTCGGTGTCGGGAGTGACCTTGACTACGAGCTGCGTCATCTTGTGAGAGAATGCAGCATCGCCGATGAAGTTGATTGCGGGGTTGTCGACGCTACCCTTTGCGCCGTCAGCGAAGAGGAAATCGAAAGATTTCGATTCCGACTGGTCGGTGGTGTTGGCGGCAATCTCGGCGTTGTCGGCGTCTACTGCTGCTGAGTAGGGATAATAGGCCGAGAAGCTGACCTCCTCCTTATTCTGGAAGAAGATACCCTTCGCCACACCCTCGGAGGCGGCGAAAGCGCCGTCACCCTGAGTGGTGTAAGGCACATTGACGTAGGCCACTGCACCCATAGTACCCGAGATACCTACCTTGTCGCCGGCATCCCACGCACTGTCGTGAGCGCGGCTCACCATCATTCCTGCGATGTCGGCTCTTACCACAGCCGCACCATCAGCCTCATTCATAGCAGGCACCTGCTCCTCATTCGAGCAAGCCCCCAACATCAGCGCCGGAAGCGCATATAATAGATATTTTGTCTTCATTGTTTTGTCTTAATCGGTTAAGAATTCTTGAATATAATCCCCGGCTGCGAAATCCGGCTCATACGGGTCAGGCATTTTTGAAAACCAATATGCTTCCACCCTTTGATTCTCATATTTCTGCTTGTAATCAAAATTTAATTCTCCACCAGTTATAGAAATTATATAAGTGTCCGGATGTCTCTTGTTGTAGGCCCCTATACCAACAACCAACTCTACAGATCCAGAGTCTATATATTGACTAAAGTTAAATGTGCCCCCTTCAATAA
Source organism: uncultured Muribaculaceae bacterium (assembly GCA_910577585.1). Taxonomy (GTDB): domain Bacteria; phylum Bacteroidota; class Bacteroidia; order Bacteroidales; family Muribaculaceae; genus Lepagella. The sequence continues at coordinate 134,817 of CAJTNN010000001.1, forward strand.
ATATATCAGAACAGAGTCCTGCCTTACCGGCTCCAATGAAAGGTGCTGAATTCGAAGTAAAGTCAAACGTACCGCCTGTAATGCGAATCGGGCCAGTTGTTGAATTGTATGACTCAGAGTTAAAGTCCGATCCAATAATCGCAGCTGGCGAATTATCATTGGTTTGGTTAGCACTAAAGGTTCCTCCATTTATGGTAATGTTACCACACGACTTAAAGAGGGTATTTCCAATATAGGGACGGTAAGCAGTATATTTATCATTAAAATCAAATGTACCACCATTGATAGTAATATTCCCACATTCATTCGCGTAGCTCGCGCCAATCTGTGCAGCGCGCATATTGGTAGTAAGATTGAATGTTCCACCATTAATGACAATATCTCCACATGGCTGATCCGTTCCCGCTCCGATAGTTGCAAGTTGTAAGATATTATTACCGGCGGTTAACTTGCCGCCATCTATCTCATCTATCGTTAGCGTTGAACCTGAAAGACCGGCTGTGATAGTAGTCTTATTCTCCCCTTTTAGATACACATGGGTGTCTCCTTCACAAATAATGCCTAAGTTGGTGCCACCATTAATATCAAGATTATGAAGAATGATTTCAAGACCTTCTGAGATATTGATGGGGAATTTGGTTGTGCCGGTGATAATCGAATTCTTTGTGATAGTTATCGATTCTGTAATATTAGTCACATCTACAACCGGCATCTCGTCCATTCCGCCTTCGATATCCTCGTCGGTGTCGTCAATCCAGTCGGTGATGTCGGATGAGGCTACGGTGAGGCCTGTCTTGCGAAGAGTCACGTTGTAGGTGTAGCGTTTGCCGGCGGCAAGTGCCGGGGTGAGCTTGCAGCTATAGGAGGCGCCGTCGTATTCTATGCGGTAGGTCACGCCGTCGGCTGTCTCCTGCGGGAAGAGTATCATGACGTAGGTGAGGGTGCTGCCCTCCTCTTTCGGAGTGACGTTGCCATTGAGGGTCCAGTCGGCGGCTTCGCCTGTAGCCTCGGCTATGCCCGTTGTGGTGTCAAACTTACCGGCTGATTTGAGTCCGCTGAGTGTGCCTGTACCCTCCGTGAGGGTTGCGTCGGCATCAAAACCGGCCTCTGAGTCGGGAGTAACTTTGACCACGAGCTGCGTCATCCGGTGGGTGAACGCGGCGTCGCCCACGAAGTTGAGGGCCGGCTGCGCGAGACTACCCGTAGCACCATCAGCAAATAGGAAATCGAACTCTTTCGATTCCGATTGGTCGGTGGTGTTTGCGGCTATCTCGGCGTTGTCGGCATCTACATCGGCTGAATAGGGATAGTAGGCCGAGAAGGTCGCCGGGGCGTTGTTCTGGAAGAAGATACCCTCATCTGCGCTTTTGGCCTCGAATACACCGTCGCCCGACGGAGTGGCATAGGGCACGTTGATGTACTCCACGTCGCCGGTGGTGCCGGATATACCTATCCGGTCGCCTGCATCCCACGCATTGTCGTGGGCGCGGCTCGCCATCATACCGGCGATGTCGGCTCTAACCTTCGCCGCACCTTCGGCGCCGGCTGTGCCGGGCACCGGCTCCTCTGTAGAGCAGGCACCCAGCATCAGTGCCGGAAGCGCATATAATAGATATTTTGTTTTGTTGAGGTTCATGTCGGATACTTATAGGTTACTCTGCATCGACGTTGCCACCGTTGGCCTCTGTCCAGGGGGTGATGGTGCAGCCGTTGACGGTGAGGGATGTCTTGTGCAGTGTCACGGTGATTGTGTACTGGCGTCCGGCTACCCATTCGTTGGCTGCATCTGCATCGCCGGCGGCGCTGTTGCCGTCGGTGAAGTCGAGGGCGGCCTTGAAGTCCTGGCGGCCATCAAGTGTGGCCACAATCGGAAGTGCGGCGGCAAACGACTGGGGGAAGTGGATCATCGAGTAGCTTACGGTCTGCGCTGCGTCATCAACAGCGAGGGGTGCGTTGAACGATGCGTCGGCGTTGCCTGCGAAGGTGTAGAGTGCAGAGGCCTCGCCGGTGGCTTTGGCTACGCCGGCGGCGGGATCGAACTCACCCTCGTTGATGAAGCCGCCGAAGGCCACCTTAGCCTCCTTCACCTCCTCGAAGCTCACGTCAGAGCCGCGCTTCACCACGAGCACCACCTTGCTCATCTTGTGGGCGAAGTTGAAGGCTACGTTGGGGTTGGCTTTGCTTCCCTGTGCTTGTGCCCAGAGATAGTCAAACTGCTTCTGCTCTGACTGCTCATGGGTGTCCGCGAGTATCACGCTGGCGTTGAGAAGATTTTCGTAGGGATAATATGCGGTGAAGGTGACGGGGCTGTCGGTCTGGTAATAGATCTCCTCTCCGGCAGACACCACCGAGAAGTCACCTGAGCCATCTGTGGCGAAGGCCACATTCTTATAACTCTTGTTGCCTGAAGTGCCGGTGATGCCGATTTGGTCGCCGGCCTCCCATACTGCATCGTAAGCGCGTGAGTTGTGGGAATTGATCGAGGCTGAGAAACGTGCCTCGTTGGCATTGCCGGCAGTCGCCGGTGTCTCACCCTCGCTTGAGCATGAGGCCAGTGCAAGCATGGCCAGCGGGCAGAGCATGTAGATTTTTGAAGTCATTGTCTTGGTATTTTTAGTTATTGTTGTCTATAGTTTTTTTTGTGGACTAATGGGCGTCGACATTGCTGCCCCCCATTGGTTGCCAGTCGCCGATAGTGGCCGTCATGCCGGGCTGGGCCGGGAGATTGAGGCGCGCCGTGAGGCGCAGCGGCTCGACATCGTCATGGAAGTCGCCGAGGCGGTCGGTGAGGTCGCTGATCACGGTCTGGGTGTCGCCATTGGTGAATTCTATATGCGTTGTGAGGCGCTGCGTGGTCTGCGGATGTACGCCGAGAAGATGATAGGTAAGGGTCATCTTGTTGGCCTCTACAGTGTAGTCATCTACCACAGTGGCCCCCTGCGCGAGGCGCTCGCCGGTGAGGAGGTTGATGGAGCTCTCCACACCCTCGAGTGTGCCGCTTACGTGGCTCACGCGCGATGCGTCGCCACCATCGACACTTAGCTCGATGTAGAGAGTGCGCACATATTGCGCCATAGGTGCGGTGACGTGCAGTGTGTCGTCGGCGGCCACGAGGATGTCGGTGGCATGACGGAAGAGGAATTCCGGATGCGGATGCACGCAGTCGTCGGCGCGAGAGTCGGCATCGACGGTGGCTATGTCGCCTGAGATCGTTATGCCGGCGGGGTTGTTGTAGACCAGCATCTGCTGTGAGCCGGGCTCCAGGAGGGCGCCGAAGGTGTTTGTCTCCCCTGTCATGGTCTGTTCGGCGGAGCCTATGCGCACGGTGTATTCCTGCGGTATGTCGGCGTTGCTGCTTCGCGAGCCCCACTCGGCGGTCACTATCAGCGCACCGGCTGCCGGATGCGGTGTGTCAAAAAGTTCATCCTTGACACACGAAGTCATCATTGCCGCAGCGGCGGCTGCGAAAAGTATGGTTGAGATCTTGTTCATCGTATGTCGGTAATGTTAGAATAGTTTCCAGGTCAGTGTTACGCCGGCGGCGATGGGGCCCCACCAGTTCTTCTCCCCTTTCCCCTGGCGCACGCGCACGCTGCTAATCACGTTGTAGCGGTCGTAGTGGGCGTGAAGGTAGCCGAGGCCGAGCGTGAAGTCGAGGTCGAGGCAGCGGTTGAGGGGCAGCACGTAGCCACCGGTGAGGCCGCCGCCGAGGATGTTGCCCTGTTTGCCGAATTCGGAGAACTTATAATTGAAGGCGCCCACCTTATACATGACGCCCACATATCCGCGGCACTCCTTGCCTATATAGTAGCGGAGCTCGGGGGCTATCTCGCGCAGTGCGTAGCGGCGCTCCTTGCCGTTCCAGCTCCAGGTGGTCCAGCTGCCGTGCACCACCAGCGCATAGTGCCGGCGGAAGCGCAGCTCGAGTCCCACATCGGGAGTCAGAGTGGCCCAGCGCAGCAGGTTGGCTCGGGCAGAGAGCGAGAAGTAGCGGCCTCTCTCTGAGGTGGTCGGAGCGGGATATTCTTCGGCTACGGCTATAGTGTCGGTCTCTGCCTCTTCCTCCAATGCGGCCGATTCCGTATCGAACGGCGTAGCGGGCTGGGCGGGAGTGGATTGCCGGGCGGCAGCTTTGCTGCATGTTGCCATCATGATATAGGCGGCGCGCAGCGAGGGATAGTCGACGGGGGTGGCGTCGGGCCATTCGAGTAGGTTGGCGTCGAAGTGTATCAGTGAGTCCGGCGCACCGTAAGAGAGCGCAAGGTCGCGCATGGCCTCGGCGCGCTGCATGGCTTTGGCCTCGTTGACGCGCTTCGGGCCTTCGGGCGATGTGCTGCCCCAGATGCGTATTGTGCTGATGTCGCGGCATGAGTCACCTATGATATTACGCATGCGCGCGAGGCTTTCGCCATTGCCGGCATACAGCGAATCGATTGAGGTGCTGTTCTGCTTGAAATTCAGGCCGAGGCGCACGGTGTCGGTCTCGCACTGACACGTCTGCGCCATGCCATTCCCCGCGAGGAATGCCAGCAACATCGGCAGAAGTAGATATCTAAATTTCACGATAAGATGATGTTATGTTAGTTCTGTCGGACAAGGTATACCCCAGCGGATATCCCCTGTAGGAATCAAGCCTTTGCGAGGTCTGATTGGAAATGAGTCATCATGGTCTCTTAATAAGAGATGTTGATATTTTGTAAGTTGTTGGTAGGCAGATTATTGGGCCTGCGTGAGATTCAGATTTGCAAAACAAATCAAGGGATAATGTGTTAATATGTTTTAAAACATTTTTAAATTAACTATTCGTTTTACGCTAATTCTCAGGGATTTTCGTAACTTTGCAGCAGAATTAAGTGTCTCTTATTAAGAGACACTTACGATGCAGTAGCCGTGGGTTGCACCGTTAAGTTCGGGCACCATCTGAATATGGCGTAGTTTTGAAGATGTGAAAGGAATTTAACGGCGCGGATTTTTTCGCTTGTCGCTACGCGACTGCGCCGCGGATGGGAAGGATTGACGCGGATTGTATTGTAATGCTGGTTGCACGCGGGTGGCAACGGATGCATCTCGGCGCTGAGCGCCTTGATGCTCGCGGATTGCGTCCCGGCAAGCTCTTCCGGTTCCGATTCAGTCACCGTGGGTTTGCAATCCACGGCATACTAAACCGCTTACAATAACATATTTTGCATTCAATTCGACTACCCTTATAGCAAGGTCGGGGCGAGGGCGCCACTCCTCCCAGGAAGCTGACGCCGCACAGGCCACCTCCCGTCCTCACCGTACTCCCCTAACCACCGTTCTCCCGTCCACACCGTTCTCCCGTTATAGGGGGATATCATCACTTGGGGTAGACCACAATCCGGCACCATCCGCGTCGCCACAAGGCGCATAGCGCCGATGTGCCTGCGACCCATCCAAATTGCATATGAGCAAAAGAGAAAATCCGCGTTAATCCCATTCCATCCGCGGCGCAGTCGCGCAGCGACAAGCGAAGAGATCCGCGCCATTAAATTCCTTCCCCATCAAATGTGGGAAATGTGGGATAAATGGGAAATGCACGCAGTCTCCGTTCTGACGGGACCACGCGTTCGCCCGTGAGGAACTTCTCAGCAAAAATATTTCGCAAAATCGGGGCGAGGGGTTTGGAAGTCTCAATTAAATGTTGTAAATTTGTGTTTAATAACATTATTTTTCATTTCATTGGGACTCAACCACTATCAATCTGCTGATTGTCAGCCGGATTTAAAAGGTGCCCGATTTGATGGATTATTTTTGGCATGATTAAGAAGAGTACATTTGATCAGATAATAAGTCAGGATCTGTCGGAGATGTGGAATGCCCTCACCCCCGAGCAGAAACGCATAGTCACTGACAACTTCACTATCCAGAACTTCAAGAAGAATCAGATTATCTATGCTGAGAAGGAGACTCCCGAGATGCTATGGTGTCTGCTGAAGGGAAAGGTGAAGATGTATAAGACCGGCATAGGCGACAGAGTGCAGATTCTGCGTCTGTATCGTCCGGTGCAGTACTTCGGTTATCGTGCCTATTTCGCAGGCGAACCTTATGTGTCGTCGGCTGCGGCTTTCGAACCCTCGGTGCTGGGTATGCTGCCGATGGAAATAGTGGACAGTCTGATTCGCCAGAACAATGACCTGGCAATGTTTTTCATCCATGAACTCTCGCGCAATCTCGGCGGTTCCGACACCAAGATTGTCAACCTCACGCAGAAGCATATCCGCGGACGCCTGGCCGACGCGCTGCTGCTGCTCGTGGAGAACTACGGATTTGAGGACGATGACTCGACTCTGAAAATATATATGAGCCGTGAAGACCTGGCCAACCTCTCCAACATGACCACCTCTAACGCCATACGCACCCTCACCGCCTTCATGACCGAAAAACTGATTATTGTCGACGGGCGTAAAATCAAGATTATCAACGAACCCCAGCTCCGCAAAATCTCGAAGTTCGGTTAACCTCCACCTGCCTCCCCTGCTCCTCATTGAGCGACACAATATAATAACCCGGTCAAAATCATCTGCAACAGTGATTTTGACCGGGTTAAGTATTATTATAAATCTGAGGGGGAATTGTTACTTCTTGGCTGCGACAGCGGGCTTCTCGTAGGAGTTCGGATCTGCCTCGAACACGAATGAGCGACGCTTCCAGATGGCAACTATCAGAATGACAGCCACCACGCATCCGTTGAAGATAAACGAGAAGTTGGCGTCATGCTCGGCATTGAAGAGGCGCTTGGCCGCACCCACGATGAAGGGCACGAGCGATATGCCGATATAGTTGCATGTGAGCAGATAGGAGAAGTAGGCAGTGGATTTGGCTGCCGTCGGGGCTATGTAGGAGGTCTTGTCATAAATCACCGGCTGCACCACACCGTAGCCGAGGCCCATAACGAAGACTCCGAGTATAAATGTCCAGTAGGCGTGGAAGATGCCTACAAAGAGGAGTCCTACCACACACAGGGCGATGGCCACCTGCATCGTATTGTGTTTGAAGATGCCGATGATGCGCGTCAACGCGAAGCCGGAGATAGTGGCTGCGGTGAAGAACATGGCCGTAGCCACACCTACATCACCGGTAGAGAGCTTGTAGTGCTCCATCGTGAAGGGAAGGTAATACGACACTACCTCTGTGCCATATGTAATCATGAAATAGAGCGCCATTATGCCACACAGAAGCCAGAGGGCCTTCTTGCCACTGAAGTGGAAGTTTACCGACACCGGCTTATGGATCTGCTCTGAAAGTTTGCGGTCGGAATCACTCACCGGGGGCTCCTTGAGCGGAGTATACGGCGGCGCCGGAGCATCAATCTTATGGCTCTCTATATAAGAGGAGGTCATGAAGGGTATCAGACAGAGGGGGATAATCGGTATCATGTAGACGATAAAGGAGAGGTGCCAGCTGATGGCGGCTACCCAACCCACAAAGAGTGTGGCGAAAATCACCGTGAAGTTTGACAACGATGACTTCATGCCAAGCTGCTTTGTGCGCGCCTTGCCTACAAAATACTGCGATATCAGGCTCGCCGCAAGCGGAATCACAAGACCGCAGCCCACACCGAGCAGACAGCTGAGCAGAATCAGCTCTACCATCGAATCAGCAAAGAAATAGAGCACACCGGTCAGAGCATACAGTCCGAGGCCGATGCCAAGTATGAATATCTGATTCTTGGGCGTGCATATCTTGCCCGAGCATAGTATGAAGGGGATGGTGACAAGGTTCGGCAACACCGTGAGCAGCTGGATCTCAAGTTCGGTGACATGACTGAACACCTGGTCGAGTTTGCCCATGATCGGCGATATCGCCAGCCCCGGGAGATTCACTGTCAGCGAAATCGACAGGATCGCAATCAGCGATATGAGCGGCATCTTGCCGCATCCGGAATCAACATATTTCATGGAGTAAAATCTTTTGTATTACGTAATTCTTGAAACGTCACCCGCTTCGGGCAGCGAGCCACGGCAATCCATCGACATGCCCCGCCTTTGACCGAAGCATGGGCTGAATGGCCGCCTCACCTTAAAGTATCTCTCAAAAATCAATCTGCCATGGGTGATAGCGAATGACTCCAGCGAGAGATACTTACTCCATAAAGTAATCACACATCTTATTAACACCAGCCAGTCAAACACAGTTGACAAAGAATAATGTTAAAATTTAAGTAGTTGCTAAGAATTAAACATCATAAGTGATTCTTTTTCAAAGAATGATTTGAACAATAATTTCACTTTCTCTTCGGCGCTTTTTGCCATCATCGTCAGTCACTTAGCTCGCTAAGTTCCTTCCTCCCCCGACAAAAATCACTCGAAGATAAAGCAAAATTATTCGTTCATTAATTCTTAGCAACTACTTAATTTTTAACATTTGGATAGTTAACTATTGCCGATGGCAAATGTTTTAAATTCAGTAAGTGAGAAAATTTGACGCATTGTCATCTCTACCGCAGACTTCGCATGGTGGCTGCTGCCGACAACTGCACAGATGTTTTCGATTCTTACGGTTGAAGTAACTGTTCACTCTGCCAAAGTAATCCCACACGCTTCGAACATGCGACTACAGCAAAACTAAATTACTCGTATAACCCCTACGGGGAACTGCCATCAAAACGGCACTACCCTAATTATCCATTCTCAAATTGGAAATGCTATGAAAACACTATCCAAATTATTAATCCTCCCGACTGCCCTGACGGCTGGAATGGCTCTTCCGGCCATGGCGGAGGATTCTGTGCCGGACGCCGACATCAGTCCGCACAAGGTGATCGTAGGACGCACCACTCCTGAGGTGGCGGCTATCCTTAAGAAGAGCCGACCGGTGGAGTCGGGCTCTATCCCGGTGCCGAAGTTCTCGCTGCGCACTGCCGACAATAAGTTCATTATGACAATCGGCGGCATGATCAACCCGATTCTGGGCTTCGATATCGGCAACAACCTCTACAAGCAGGATGGCGCGGGCATCAGCTTCGTGACCTCTGCTATCCCGGTGCCCGCCCAGAAGGGTAAGAAGGGGGATTTCTACATCAACCCGATCAATGGCTCGGTGGATATGCAAATTGTGGGCCTGGCGGGGACTCCTGACGAGATCACCGGATATATCAAGGTCGGCACCAACGGCATCAACACCTCAATCGTGCTGCAGCGTGCATATATCACCTACCGCAACTTCACAGCCGGTATGAAGCTCACCCTGATGCAGGATGATTACGCCTGCCAGCCACCTACGATCGACCCCGAGGGCCCGAGCGGATGCGTGAGCAACGTGGCTTACGAAATCTCTTATAAGTCGAAGTCGTACAATGGATTCCGCTTCGCCGCCGGATTGGATATGCCTACATTCTATTCATCGAAGGGATATTATCGCGGCAAAGACTTCCCGGAGTTTGACGGTAAGCAGGTGGCCGATTATGGCGATGCCGAGCAACTTATCCCGGATATCCCGGCATGGGTCGAATACACCTTCTCGGAAAACAACCGTATCCGTGTATCGGGCCTGTTGAGAAACTTCGCCTACCGCGACCTTGTGGCCGACAAGACACGCCATATGCTCGGATGGGGCGTGATGCTCTCAGGCAATGTCAGTCCGGTGGATAAGCTGATTTTCTACTACCAGGTGGCTTACGGCCAGGGCATAGGGGCTTATCTGCAGGATATCGCCGGCAAACCGATTTCGTTCGTGCCCGACGACGCCCGCCCGGGTCGCATGAAGGCTTCGCCGATGATGGGTGCCAACGTGGGCGTGACCTTCAACGCCACAAGCAAACTGCAGTTCAACGCCATGTTCTCTGAGTCGCGCATCTGGAAGGTCGGGGACTACTGCAATGCCCTCGATGAGTCGCAAAACTACAAGTACGCCCTCTATGGAGCCGTCAACTGCTTCTACAACATCAATCCATGGCTGCAATGGGGCATTGAATACCTCTGGGGTCATCGTCAGACATGGAATATCGGCGGCGCCAACGACAGTCGTATCCAGACCCAGCTCGCATTCACATTCTGATGCCCGCCGGATACCTAATACAAATCACTTCATTTACACACAATCTTAATTTATCCCACTATGTTACGCATCAAATCCGGCTACGGCACGAACACGCTCCCATTGTGGGCAGTGTTTAATCTGTACGTAATTTTCATATGTACATCTATCCCGGGTCTGGCCATCTCGCCAATCATGGGCGACCTGACCCGAATCTTCCCGGGCACTACCGCGCTCGAATCGCAATTCCTTACCATCGGACCGAATTTCGCGGCTATACCGTTTGTGTTCCTGGGTGGTTGGATCGGCACTAAGTTCAACAACAGCAAGCTCACCACCTGGACCTGTCTCTTCTATGGCATCTGCGGTGTGCTCTTCTTCTTTGTGCCCAACATGATCACCCTTATCATTCTGAGCTTCCTTATCGGTATTGCAGCCGGTATCCTCAGCCCGCTGTCGACGGCTTTCATCGCCGATATGTTTGAGGGCAAACGCCGCACAGCCCAGTATGGTTACACTTCAGCAACCCTGAATCTGGTGCTTATGGCTTCGGTGATCGCCACCGGCTATCTGGCCAAGATCAGCTGGCGTCTCCCCTTCATCATCTATCTGCTGCCGTTTGTGCCCCTCTTCTTCGCCAAGGGCTTCAAGAAGTATATCAAGGAGCCGGCTCAGATCCGAAAGAATGATGCTGCCGGAATGAAGGCCGAGAAGGTGCACTATAAGTTCTCGCAGCAGGTCAACATCCCGATGCTGGTGAGATACTGCGCGTTCTATTTCTTCATCACCCTGGTGATCGCTGCCATCAGTCTCTACATCCCCTTCAGATATACTGACTCATCTACTGCCGGCGACCTGACCTCTATCCTCTATTTCGGCATCATGGCCTCGGGCTACACGCTTAATTTCTGTCTGCGTGTGCTGAAGAACAAGGTGGCCATCATCAGTATCATCGCCATCCTGGCCGGCTTCGCGCTGATGACCTTCTGGAGCGACGTGATCATCGTGGGCATAGGCATCCTGGTTGCCACTTACTTCTATGGCATCGCCCAGCCTTACTACTACAATCGTCTGTCGGTGGCATCGACCCGTGTGGCTCTGACTCTGACTCTTGCTTGGTTTGCTTCGATGGATTCTATCGGTAATGTGGTTGCCCCGTTCATCATCGACGGCGTTGCCAAGGTATTCGGCAGCTCTACCCAGAGTCATCCGATCGTAGCTTTCCAGATCTGTCTGGCGCTCTGCGTCATCGCTGCGGCTGCTGTGATTATCCGCAAGATTATCGTCTCCGCACGCCACGACCATGAGGAGCATGAGCTCGAGGCAAAGGGTGATTCTGTCAATCCTATCCCCGAGGGCGCCGCCACAGTGACTGCCGCCTCTGCAGCTGCTCCGGTCTCGCACACCGATGCTTCTGACACTAAAAAATAAGTTTTGACCACCGGGGTGCGGCCCAGGCCCGCACCCCGGCGGCCCGATATAAGCCAATCTTAATTATTAATACTAAAATTATGTACACACCTAATTTTAAGAATACCGAACCGCGTGAGTTCGTGCTCAATGAGTATACCCGCGGATTCGCCCAGTGCGTGGACAACAACTGGAACTACGCCGTCTATGCACAGGACCCCTCGGTGAGCATTTACCAGAATGAGTACAATGCCGGTTATGTGCAGGGCAAGATCCAGACCAACCACGTCATCAAGGCCACCCGCAACAACACCTGGCGATGGTATGTCCTCGATGAGGGACCGGGCGCCGACTCTGTGACCCCGCCGGAGGGTGCGATACCCCTGGCTGTGGATGCGCTGACCAAGAACTACAATTACCTCACCGACTGGGCTGAGAAGAATGCGGCCGATGTGAAGGCGCAGGGTATTATCCGACTGATGTACCGCATGCTGGGCATCTTCCACGGCGCTGCCGACCGCGAACCGCTGAAGGATGTGAAGTTCGACGACCTGAAGATGGCCAATATGGACCCGGCCGACCTAAAGATGAATTCAGGCGATGAGCCGCTTACTTTCATCGACATCTATTTCATCAATGCCCAGATGGACCTCTGGGATGCCATCTCGAAACCCCTGGGCGTGGCATTCAACAAGGTGGAGAAGGATGACGCCGAGAAGACGCTCACCAACGGTTGCGGCGAGGAGCTGCGTCTCAAACCGGGCCGCTGCTCTGGTTTCGTGAAGAAGATGCCTGACGGCGAAATCTTCTGGACCCACACCTCATGGTGCTGCCTGATGGCTCAGAGCTGCGCCATAACATATGTGATCGGTCAGGATTTCCTGACGCAGAATTCCTTCTGCCCGGGACAGTTCGGCTCCAACACCGACTTCGGATTCAACGGCCACGGCATAGGATTCAACGAGACTACAGAGACCTATTTCTACAACGAGTCAAAGACCATCGGCATATGGCTGACATGGCGTGCGGCGGCTGCTGAGGCCTTCGCAAAGTCAATCGATGAGTTCTATGACTATGTGAAAATCGATAACACCGGCACTTACCTGAATGCCTACATGATCGTGGACGCTTATAAGGGTGAGTTCGGCATGATCGACATGAGCTATGCGCGCTTCGCCCTCTTCAAGGGTGACGGCGAGAAGCTGACAGTCATCGACTCCACAGGCTATAAGCCTACTTTCCTCGACTACGACCATCATATGGTCAGCCCGACCCATGTGCTGGGCTGCAACAATCCGTCGTACAAGCGCATCTGGCGTGAACTCGAGACCATCGACGGAGCACCGAAACGCCGCTACCAGCTCTACCGCAACATCCCGAATGTACACGACATGGAGGGAGCAAAGGCGCTCGTCACCTACAACGAGAGTCTGGAGCCTATCTCTATCGCCGGACGTTGGGACAAGAATTACGGCACATCCGAGTTCCTGCGCTATCAGCCTCACGGCTCGATTGATGCCAAGGCATTCAGCACCAACGAAATCAAGAAGGTGCTCGCCTCGCTGAGCTTCAAACCCAGCAAGGATGGCAAGAAGACTTCGTTCTGGATGAAGTTCGGCAGCCCTTACATCGACGGCAGCCCCTTCGTGTGGTCTGACTCTATCTGGGCTAAGTTCAAACAGCCGGAAGAGGTAGACTGCATCCCGGATGCCATCGATGGCAACTGGAATCTCGTGAAAATGTTTATGGAATAACCTAACCCTCCAAAGTATAATAATCACCATGGCTAAATACACCCCAAATTTCAAAAATACGCCGGCCACTCAGTTTGTGCTCGATGAGTACACTTGCGGTTTCGCCCAGTGTGTCGACAATAACTGGAACTATGCCATCTACGCCCAGAACCCTGACGTGAGCATCTTCCAGAATGAATATAATGCCGGATATGTGCAGGGAAAGGTGCAGACAGGCGAGGTAATTCTCGCCACACGCAACAATTCCTGGCGTAACTTCCTGATCGGTGCCACTCCGCAGGATGCCCTCTCAATCGAGGTGAAGCCGGAGTACCTCACCGCTTGTGCGGCTACAATTATCGAAAACTACAATTATCTCTACGACTGGGTTTCGCAGCGACGCGATGACGAGAAGGTGCAGAAGATAATCCGCCTGATGTTCCGTCAGCTGGGCATCTACGAGGGGGCCGTCGGGGCCACCCCGCGAAAGAATGTGGAGTTTGCCGACCTGGCTCTCTCTGCCTTCCCGGCCGATCAGCAGACGCTGGGCTACGACAAGACCCCTCTGACACTGCTCGATGTGATCTTCATCAATTCGCAGTATGACCTCTTCGACGCTGTGGGCGATAAGATCGGCCTGGTCATGGGCTATGGCACAGCCAAGAAGTCGACATCAAAGGATAAGCCCGACCATTGCACTGCCTTCACGAAGATGATGCCCGACGGCGAGGTCTTCTGGACCCACAATTCATGGTGCTGCTTCTGGGCTCAGTCGTGTGCTGTGACTTACTGCATCGGCGATGATTTCGTGACGCAGAATGCCAACTGTCAGGGTCAGTTCGGCTCGAACACCGATTTCGGATTCAACGGCAATGGCATCGGCTTCAATGAGACCACTCACGTCGACCTCTATGATGAGCCGAAGGTGCTGGGCGTATGGCTCACCTATCGTTCGGCCGCTGCCGAGCAGTTCGCCCGCACTATCGATGAGTTCTATGACTATTGCAGTCTCGACAACACGGGTACCTATCTGAATGGCTACCACATCATCGACGCCAATACCGGCGAAATCGGTCTGCTCGATATGAGCTACAACCGCTTCGTGCTCTTCAAGTGCAACGGCAAGGAGGTGAAGATGAAGGATTCCACAGGCTATGTGCCTACATTCCTCGACTATGACCACCATCTGATCTCGCCGACACATATCTTCGGCGTCAACCAGCCGGTGTCATGGTGGGTGGGCTACGAGCTTGAGAGTATGAATCTGCGCCCGATGCGACGCAATCAACTCTGGGCACGACTCGACACTGTGAAGGATATGGAGTCGACCAAAGCCTTGATTACCTACACCGAAGACCGCGAACCGCTCTCTATCTACGGCCGATGGGACCTGGGCTACGGCACAACCGAGATGCCGCGCACACGCCCCGACGGATCTGTAGATGCGAAGGCTTTCTCAAGAAAGATGATTCTCGACACTTTGGCCAATCTGAGCCGAAAGCCCGACATCAACGGCACGAAGACTTCGTTCTGGATGAAGTTCGGTACGGCGCATGTGCGTCAGCTGCCGTTTATCTGGAGTCAGAGCCAGTTTGCCGACATGAAGCAGCCTGAAGAGGTGGATGCCGTGCCTGACGCTCTCGATGGACAGTGGAACCGCGTCAAGATGTTTATGGCTTAACGCGCACCCCCACCTCAACCGGGCGCATCCGCCGCCCGAAATTATGAAAAACAACGCCACTACCAGAGTGGCACTACGACGAAATCGGAGGACCGAGCTGACTGTCAGCCCAGTCCTCCGATCTTTTTATCCATCTGCCTCAAAGCCGCCACTCGCCCGCAACCGTGGGTTTCAACCCACGGCACAATAAGCCAACCCACTGCACAATGGGCTTTGCCAATCATTTAGCAGCGCAGCCGCCGTGGGTTTGCAATCCACGGCACAATAAGATTTATGTTAAAAAGTGTTTAAAAACTTGACTATTCCAAAATTCCGTATTACCTTTGCAGTGTTGTAGTAAGGCACAACACTACAATTAATCTCTCCACCACTCTCGGAAGTGGTCAAGGCTTCTTATCAAACTTATCTAAAACAAAACTTTTACGATTATGAAAAAATTCAACTTCCTCACCTCTCTCAAGGGTATGGCACTTGCAGCCATCGCTATCGCGGCATCTTTCAATTCAGCCGACGCTCAGATTCTCTATAAGGTAGAGAAAGGGGGCGACTCAAAACCAAGCTATCTCCTGGGAACCCACCACATGGCGCATCTCGGGGTAGTCGACTCGATTGCGGAGCTCCCGGCAATCATGAGTGAGGTAGATAAGGTATATGGCGAATTCGATATGTCGAAACTATCTGACCCGGCCACTATAATGGCTATGCAGGCTTCGCTGCAGGCTCCCGCTGACAGCACTCTCGATAAGGTGCTCTCGCCCGAACAACTCGCTCGCCTCACCGACGTCTGGCAGCAGTTTACCGGCGGCGCCGCACCGATCGAGATGATGTATCCGATGAAGCCGTGTGTGATGAATATCCAGCTGGCGGCAATCATGACAGCCAAGGTATTTCCGGATCTCAACCCGATGGAGGGTATAGACGTGACCATGCAGAACCGCGCACGCGAAGCCGGCAAAGCAGTCGACGGTCTGGAGACGATGGAGTATCAGCTCAACTTGCTCTACAACTCCCCTATCGCCGAACAGGCAGAAGATTTGATGAAGACAGTCGACGACATCGAGGGTGAGGAGAAGAAGGCTATAGAGCTGGCCGAGGCTTACGCCCGACACGATATCGACACTATCGGGCGTCTGACCGAAGAGTCAATGGCCAACGACCCCTCTTCGGCTGAAAAGATCCTCTTCACCCGCAATGCCAACTGGATTGCCATCCTGACTGACAAGCTCCCGGCGGAATCGGCTCTCGTGGTGGTGGGCGCTGCTCATCTGCCGGGTGAGAAGGGTCTCCTCGAAGGCTTGCAGAAGGCCGGGTTCACCGTCACTCCGATTGACTGAGATTCAGAGTGCATCACCTCATACACACACCGAATCCCAACTAATAGACGCTACGAAACAGTTTAAACCTCTATACTTGACTATATCCGGAGGGACACCGGATTCCTGAAATCCCTCCCTCCGGATTATCCTCTTCCGGCGACCATGACTTATGATATTAATGCATAGATCCAACCCGGAAGATATATAGTCATAAACTTAGAATATGATTGAACTTGATAATATAAGATTCTGTTATAGACGCAAGGGGTTGCCGGCCCTGGATGGTGTCACTGCCACCCTGGATCCGGGCATCTATCTCCTGGCCGGTGAGAATGGCGCCGGAAAGACAACGCTCCTGCACATCATTGCCGGTGTGGCCCGCCCGGCGAGCGGCACATGCCGCATCGACTCGCTCGACCCGGCCAGCGACAATCCCGCCGAAAAGGGCAACATCTTCATGCTCGAAGAGAATATGCGCGTACCCGCCAAAACAATACGCAAATTCGCAGAAATTCATTCACGCTTTTATCCTGATTTTTCGGCCGAGAGGTTTCTGGCCAATCTTGTCACATTCGGGCTTTCGGGCGATGAGAAACTCACTTCGCTCTCTTTCGGTAATCATAAGAAGTCGCTGCTGGCTTATGCGCTGGCTTTAGGGGTCGATGTGCTGCTGCTCGATGAGCCCACTAATGGACTCGACATCCAGAGCAAGGAGAGCCTGCGACGCATGATTGCCGAATGCACGTCAGACCACCAGACTGTCATCGTGGCCACCCACTCGGTCAACGAGCTCGACAAGCTCTTCGATGGGGCCATGATAATGGAGAAGTCGCATCTGCTCTATGCTGCCACTGAGGATGATACGGTCGGCGCGCTGGCATTCCGCACCCGCCGCAATCCAGCCGAGAATGCACTGTACTACGAGACTGTGCCCGGAGGGGCGCTGTGCATCGAACCGGCCGACGGGGATGATGAGCCTACACGTGTAGACTGGCGCCTGCTCTATTCTGCGCTGCATTCGCCGCGCCGCGATGCGTTGCTCGGCTATCTGACCAAGCGCAAAGCACTTCGTACAGACAATTCAATGACTGATTAACCCGCATCATTTATGGACACAAATTCTTCACAGCATATCGACCCAACTCCCGCTGTAAAATCAAGTTTCTCATGGCACCGGATGTTGGAGATAGCCAATTTCTACCGCCCGTCGTGCCAGCTGCAGCTGCTGATATATCTCGGCATATCTCTGCTGTTAGGAGTGCTGATCTTCCTTCCTGCCGGAGGCTCTGTACAGACAGCCCTATTCACTCTGTGCTGGGCTATCATCCCCTATATGGTCTACTTCGGCCCATGTATGCTTACCCGCTATGGCGATGCCAGAATCGTAGAGCGCATGATGCCCGTAAAGGCTTCGGAACGCTACGTATTCTTTTTGCTCTACTTCCTGATAGCTGTGCCGCTGGCGGCCTTCCTGATTCCGGAATTATGCATCTGGATATATTCCAAGATGCCTGAGGTAATCACGGAGGAGATGCGCATGCTCTCTGACATGCACCTGCACCAGCCTCTGATGTTGCGAATGATCAACATACTGGGTTGCATGGCCACAATTCTGACATGTCTCTACACTGTGCAATACGCACGCCACAACCGTCTGATTAAGAGTATAGCCGCAACCTTCGGCACACAAATAGGCTTAGGAATACTGGGTGCGTTCTACGGCCTGGCCGAAGTCTTCAAAGCCGGCTATAAGGATGGCATGGAGGGGAAGCCCGCTTGCCTCGATGGCGACCAGATTGTCAGCAACCTCATGCAGGATCTCTTCAATGGCAGCCCATTCGGTTATACAGTGGTCTCTATTCTCTTGATTTTTACAGCTGTGATGCTGTATCTCAATTACCGCGTGATCGCACGCCGAAATCTGTAATCTGACACCCTAATATGGAATTCAACGACAATAAGCCTATCTACCGCCAGATTGTGGACCATGCCTTCAATATGATTATCGATGGCAAGTGGCCTCCGGGTGAGCGTATCCCTTCGGTCAGGGAGATGTCGGCTGAGATGGGGGTCAACACCCGCACCGTGCTCAAGGCCATGGAGGACCTCCAGGGGCTCGAAGTCATTGAGTCGCGACGTGGCATGGGCTTCATTCTATGTCAGGATGCGAGGCTGAAGGTCACTGAGGCCCGACGCCGCGAATTCTTTGAAGTCACCTTGCCGGCCATCTCTGAAGAGATGGCCCGGCTCGGCATATCGAAGGATGACCTGATAGCGCATCTCTGACACTGCCCAAATCTGGCGATATAAAAAAGACTGCGGCTTCGGAATCACGTTCCGGAGCCGCAGTCTTTTCGGTATATACTTATCCGGCTATGCTTAGCAGCCGGATAGGTTATAAGTAGCGGGATAATTCAGTTCGACGTATCAGAAGGCCGAGCGGATAATGCCACGCTGCGAATTCTCGACAAAGTAGAGTATCTCGTCGCGGGTGGGCGATTCGGGAATGAGCTCGCGAATCTGACGCACGGCGTTGGTGACATTGAGGTCGCTCATGTAGAGTATGCGGTAAATCTCTGAGATGGTCTGGATGCGCTCTTGCGAGAATCCATGGCGGTGCATGCCGACTGTGTTGAGTCCTACAAACGAGATGGGTTCGCGCGCCGCCTTCACAAACGGGGGGATATCCTTGTTGACCAGTGCGCCACCCTGCAGCATGATATGCTTGCCAAGATGGCAGAACTGATGCACCAGGCTGCCGCCGCCAATCACTGCGCAATCATCCACCACCACCTCGCCGGCAAGCTGGGTGGCATTGGAGATGATGACGCGGTTGCCGATCACACAGTCGTGGGCGATGTGGGTGTAAGCCATGATGAGGCAGTTTTCTCCCACACGTGTATAGCCGCGCGAGGCAGTGCCGCGATTGACCGTGGCACACTCGCGGATTGTGGTGCCGTTGCCGATGATGGCTACAGTATCCTCGCCATGAAACTTCAGATCCTGCGGGATACCGGCGATGACCGCACCGGGGAAAATCTTCACACCCTCGCCGATGCGTGCGCCGGGGAAGATGGTCACATTATTGCCTATCTCGCAGTTGTCGCCAATCTCCACATTGTCGTAGATGCAGGTGAAGGCGCCGATGCTGACATTGTTGCCGATCCGGGCATCGGGATGAACCTGATTGATTATGTTCATTTCCTATTCAGAATTGCGGGATAAGTATCTCTCATAAGATACTTACACATTAACTTATTTTAAGAGATGCCTATTATTTGTTCTTGATAATCTGGGCCATGAACTCGGCCTCACAAACTATCTTCTCACCTACGAAGGCATATCCCTTCACCACGGCGCAGCCGCGACGAATCTCGGTCATCAGTCCCACCGAAAGTATCAGCGTGTTGCCGGGCACGACTTTCTGGCGGAATTTCACGTTGTCAATTTTCAGGAAGTAGGTGCTGTACTTCTCGGGCTCATCAAGATAATTGAGCACAAGCACACCGGCGGCCTGGGCCATAGCCTCAATCTGAAGCACTCCGGGCATGACGGGTTCCTGCGGGAAGTGGCCCTGGAAGAAGGGCTCGTTGACTGTCACATTCTTGATGGCCACGCAGTGACGGCGGTCAATCTCGATAATCTTGTCGATCAGCAGGAAGGGATAGCGGTGAGGAAGCATGCCGCGGATGCCGTTGATGTCAATCAGAGGGGCCACATTGGGGTCATACACGGGTGCCTGCACCTCGGTGTGCTTCACCTCTTTGCGCAGCATGCGGGCAAAACCGTTGTTGACAGTGTGTCCCGGGCGGATAGCCACCACCCGACCCTTGAGCGGACGCCCTACGAGTGCAAGGTCGCCGATGAGGTCCATCAGCTTGTGGCGGGCGGGCTCATTGTCCCACTTGAGGGGCTGCGGATTGATGTAGCCCATCTGCTTGAGCTGCACATGAGGCACATTCACGAGGTCGCAGATGGCGTCGATCTTGCTCTGGTCTACAGGCTGGTCGTAGATCACAATCGCATTGTCGAGATCTCCACCCTTGATGAGACCATGCTGCAGGAGCCCCTCGATCTCGCGCACAAACACGAATGTGCGGGCCGAAGCCACCTTCTTGTGGAAGTCGGCAAGATTGTCGAGGATGGCAAACTGGTTGGGCAGCACGGGTGAGTTGTACTCTACCATCACCTCTACGCTGAATCCGTCGTCGGGGTAGATGGTGATAGAGCTGCCGGTGGCCTCATCCTTGAATTTGGTCTTGCTCTTGATGATATAGTAGTCTTTCTCTTTGGCGAGTTCCTCGGTGCCTACACGCTCGATTTGCTCGATGTACGGCAACGCTGAGCCATCGAGAATCGGCATCTCGGCGCCATTGATCTCTATGACACAGTTGTCAATCTCCGATGCATAGAGCGCCGCCATGGCGTGCTCGATGGTCGACACGCGAGCATCGCCCTGTCCGATGACTGTGCCACGGGTGGTGTCGACCACCTTCTCGGCCAGCGCTGCAATCTCGGGTTCACCCTCGAGGTCGATGCGCTTGAATCGGATGCCGGTGTCGGCCGGGGCCGGACGGAATGTGGCTTTCAATACCTCGCCTGAATGGAGGGTCTTCCCTTCTACGCTGAAGGAGTCTTTAAGTGTTAGCTGATTCATTATATGATATGTTGTTATTGTCGTTGCTTTCGTATACGTGCATGGCACTCAGATATCAGAGGTGTGGGCCATTGCGAGACACTCTGTCAAATGCCGCCGGAGCTCCGGGCAATCACTTCTTTGCGAAGAGGCTCTCGAGGCGCTTGAGATATACCTGCGTCTTGGCAAACTGGCGAGCTTCGACGGCCGGATAACCGATAAGTCGCTTGCCATCGCCCACTGAGTTGGGTATGCCGGACTGGGCACCGAATTCATTGTGGTCGCCGACACTGATGTGGCCGGCAAAGCCACACTGCCCCCCTACGCGGTTGGAGTGGCCGATACGGGTGCTTCCGGCTATGCCGGTCTGGGCGGCAAACACGTTGTTCTGGCCGAGCTCGACGTTGTGGGCCACCTGGATGAGATTGTCGAGCTTCGTGCCGCGCCCTACGCGGGTGTGGCCGAAGGTGGCACGATCGATGCAGGTGTTGGCCCCTATCTCCACATCATCCTCTATGACGACGTTGCCTATCTGGGGTATCTTCTCGTAAATCTCACCTTTCGGTGCGAAACCGAAGCCATCGGCCCCGATGACTGCACCTGAATGCACTATGCAGCGGCTGCCGATGCGGCAACCTTCGTAGACTCTTACTCCGGCACGCAGCACTGTTCCCTCGCCTATCTCGCAGCCATCACCTATGTAACACTGCGGATAGATACGCACTCCGCTGCCAAGTTTCACACCACGTCCGATATAGGCGAAGGCTCCGATATAGCAATCCTCGGGCAACTCAGTGCCCTCACCCACATGCACCGGCTCCTCTACCCCACGGGGCTGGGGCTTCATCGACTCGAAAGCGGTGAGCAGTTCGGCAAGCGCGGCGTAGGCATCACGGACGCGTATCAGCGTCGGGCGAACTTCGGCTCCGGCATCAAAGTCGGCATTGACGAGCACCGCCGAGGCTTCGGTAGTGTGTATAAAATGACTATATTTAGGATTGGCTATGAATGTTATGCATCCCTTGCCGGCCTCTTCGATTTTGCCAAAGCCGGTCAGCTCGATTTCTCCATCCCCCTCTACTGTGCCCCCGGTGAGCGAGGCAATCAGATTAGGTGTAATTCTCATATATCGTAGTCACACGCCAAACCTCTGACATCCAAGGAGATATCAGAGAATCCAGCCTAAATGGTTCATATTCCGGCCAGGCCCCCGCTTGAGGTCCCGGCTTTTTATTTTGCAAATATCGTAAAAAATCCCGACATATACACAATCTTAAGAGCCGAATCGTAAGATATCGGCTCTTTTTACCCACTTTCAGGGGCTATTCACACTTATCTCTGCGCCTCTTCCCTCATCGTCTCGCCGGGAGATGCCCACTTCCCTCCCCTGCAGACGGACTAAAAATTAAAAGTTAGCCTATATGCTGATAAACATTATAAAAAAGTTTGGCAGTCTGATACAAAATTTCTAATTTTGCCATGTAGATGGGTCAGAGCACCTGTAGCCCGTCTGCACCCCTGACAACGACAACAATTTACAATCTAACTTTAAATTTAAAAGAGAAATTCATATGAAAATCTCCCACATCGAACACATCGGCATAGCAGTGCCCAACCTCGAGGAGGCTATCAAGTACTATGAGAATGTACTTGGTCTGAAGTGCTACAAGCAGGAAGTAGTGGCTGACCAGAAAGTCACCACCGCATTCTTCAAAGTTGGCGACACCAAAATCGAGCTTCTCGAAGCCACATCTCCCGACTCCACAATCGCTAAGTTTATCGAAAAGAATGGCGGAAAGGGTGGCATGCACCACATGGCTTTCGCCATCGAAGACGGCGTGGCCAACGCTCTTGCCGAATGCGAGGAGAAGGGTATCCGCACTATCGACAAGGCTCCCCGCGGAGGCGCCGATGGCCTGCAGATCGCATTCCTGCACCCCAAATGCACCGAGGCTGTGCTCACTGAGCTTTGCGAAGACCCCAACAAATAATCTCTTAGAATAATCCGGGGATTGGGAGGGACTCCGGCACCCGCGAGAGTGCATGCCACACCGCCAGCACGGTGTGACTTCACTCTCACGGCGCCGGGCCCGGCTCTCAGTCCCGCTTTTTCATTTACTTACATCATGAGCAAACAATCTGACAAAATTCAGGAACTTATCGCCAAACGCGCCGAGGCTCGTCTGGGCGGTGGCGAAAAGGCCATCGAAAAGCAGCACCAGCGCGGCAAATATACCGCACGCGAGAGAATCGCACAGCTTCTCGATGAGGGTAGCTTCGAGGAACTCGACATGTTTGTCACTCACCGCTGCACCAACTTCGGCCAGGATAAGAAGCACATCCTCGGCGACGGCGTCGTCACCGGCTTCGGCACTATCGAGGGGCGCCTCGTGTATGTCTTCGCACAGGACTTCACCGTCTTCGGTGGCTCTCTCTCTGAGACAATGGCCCAGAAGATCTGCAAGGTCATGGATATGGCAATGAAGATGGGTGCCCCCGTTATCGGCCTCAATGACTCAGGCGGCGCACGTATCCAGGAGGGCATCAACGCTCTGGCCGGATATTCTGAAATCTTCCAGCGCAATATCCTCGCTTCGGGCGTAGTGCCCCAGATCTCGGCTATCCTCGGCCCCTGCGCAGGCGGCGCCGTATATAGCCCGGCTCTGACCGACTTCACTATCATGGTGAAGGGCATCTCTTATATGTTCCTTACAGGCCCGTCAGTGGTGAAGACTGTCACCGGCGAGGATGTTACCCAGGAGCAGCTCGGCGGCGCCAGCGTGCATGCCTCAAAGAGCGGTGTGACTCACTTCGCTTGCGAGGATGGCGAGGAGGCTCTGATGCTGATCCGCAAACTCATGAGCTTCATCCCGCAGAACAACATGGAGGAGACTCCGCTCGTAGAGTGCACTGACCCGATCGACCGTCTGGAGGATGAACTGAATGAGATTATCCCCGACAGCCCGAAGCGCTCATATGACATGTATGATGTGATTGGCAAAATCATCGACAATGGCGAGTTCCTCGAGGTGCAGCCCGACTATGCCAAGAATATCATCATCGGCTTCGCCCGCTTCAATGGCCAGTCTGTGGGCATCGTGGCCAACCAGCCCAAGGTGCTTGCCGGCGTGCTCGACTCTAACGCTTCGCGCAAGGCCGCTCGCTTCGTGCGCTTCTGCGACGCTTTCAATATCCCGCTCGTGACATTGGTAGACGTGCCGGGCTTCCTGCCGGGCACCGGCCAGGAGTACAATGGCGTAATCCTGCATGGCGCCAAGCTGCTCTATGCCTACGGCGAGGCTACTGTGCCTAAAGTCACTGTCACTCTGCGCAAGAGCTACGGTGGCTCTCACATCGTGATGAGCTGCAAGCAGCTGCGTGGCGATGTCAACTATGCATGGCCCACTGCCGAAATCGCCGTGATGGGTGCCGAGGGTGCTGTAGGCGTGCTCTATGCCAAGGAGGCTAAGTCGCATGAGAATCCGGCTCAGTTCCTGCAGGAGAAACAGGATGAGTATACCGCTCTCTTCGCCAACCCCTACAATGCAGCCAAGTACGGATATATCGATGATGTGATTGAACCGCGCAACACCCGCTTCCGCATCATCCGCGCCCTGCAGATGCTCGCCACCAAGAAGGTGTCGAACCCGCCCAAGAAGCACGGCAATATCCCCTTGTAATCAAGTATCCCTGTAATTTTTCGCAAAATGTTGAAAAAAATAACTCTCTCCGTCTCTCTGAGCCTTATGATGCTCGCCGGCTTGCCGGCGGCATCATTCGCCCAGACCCCGACGGAGCAACCCGCACCCATGGAGGAAGTGCAGGAACTCCCCGAAGGCCAGGTGGCTTTCGAGAGCGATGCAGTACCCTCTGAAGAGGTCAACACCATCACCGAGAGCGCCGTAGCTCAGAAGATGACCCAGGCTGAAAAGGCCAAGAATGTCGAGGAGAATGACTCTTGGGGTGGCGCTATCACGATTATCGCAATGTGTATCGTGGTGGGTGCGCTCGTAATCCTGAGCATCCTCTTCTCTATCTTCGGCAAGGTGTCTCACTCGCTGATGTCTAAAAAGAAACTTGAGGCTCACGGCAAAACCCGCGAGGAGGTCGACGACGATCATGAAGATGTAGACTCGGGCGAGACTATCGCAGCTATCGCAATGGCCCTCTCCGAGCACTTCAACGACCAGCACGATATGGAGGACACCATCCTCACTATCCGCCGCATGCGTCGCGCTTACTCTCCCTGGAACTCTAAAATCTACAACATCCGCGAGACTCCGGCGCTGCACCGCAATCCTGAGCGTCCGCTCCCGGTCAATAAAACCACCCGTTAATCTTTTTCACTGTCTGTCAAAATGAAAGAATACAAGTATAAAATCAATGGCACCCGTTTCAATGTGGCCGTAGGCGATGTTGTCGACAATAAGGTGCATGTAGAAGTCAACGGCACCCCCTACGATGTGGAGCTCGACAAGGCTCCCGCAACTGCCAACAAGGTATCTCCGCTCGTGAAGCCGAAAGCTCCGGCTGCCGCTCCGCGCACTGAGTCGGGCGAGAAGGTGATCGCCAAACCGGCTGCCGCCGCAGGCCCGGGCACTGCTGTCAAGAGCCCGCTGCCCGGTACTATCATGAGCATCAACGTCAATGTGGGCGATGCCGTGAAGGCCGGCGACACTGTGTGTGTGCTCGAGGCCATGAAGATGGAGAATGATATCCACTGCGCTACTTCGGGCACTGTGAAGCAGATCCTTGTGGGAGTCGGCGACGCTATCCTCGAGGGTACTGATATCATGATCATCGAATAATCCAACTCTCCACCTGTCTTTCTAAACATCATTCAAATGTTATTGCTTAGTTCTTTCGCCACATTCCTGGAGGATTCGCTGACTACATTCTGGAATTTCACCGGCTTCGCCAACTGCGAGTGGGGAAATATCATTATGATTGCAGTGGGTTGCTTCTTTGTGTGGCTCGCTATCAAGAAGAATTTCGAGCCCCTGCTCCTCGTGCCGATCGGCTTCGGTATGCTGCTGGGCAACATCCCCTTCCAGCCGGGCATGGAAATCGGTATCTATGAAGAGGGTTCGGTGCTCAATATTCTCTACAACGGTGTGGAGAAGGGTTGGTATCCGCCGCTTATCTTCCTGGGTATCGGCGCGATGACCGACTTCTCGGCTCTGCTCGCCAATCCGAAGTTGATGGTGATCGGCGCTTGCGCTCAGTTCGGTATCTTCGGTGCCTACATGCTCTCGCTGCTGGTGGGCTTCGACCCGCTGTCGGCCGGTTGTGTGGCTATCATCGGTGGTGCTGACGGCCCTACTGCCATCTTCACCTGCTCTAAACTGAATCCGAAGCTCCTGGGCGCTGTGGCTGTGTCGGCCTATTCTTATATGGCCCTCATCCCGCTTATCCAGCCCCCGTTGATGCGTCTCTTCACTACCAAGCAGGAGCGTCTGATCAAGATGAAGCCTGCTCGCGTGGTGAGCCAGAATGAGAAGATTATCTTCCCGATCGTGGGCCTGCTGCTCACTTGCTTCGTGGTGCCTTCGGGCATTCCGTTGCTGGGTATGCTCTTCTTCGGCAACCTGCTGCGTGAGTCGGGTGTGACAACCCGTCTGGCCAAGACTGCACAGAATGCCATGACCGACATCATCACCATCCTGCTCGGTCTTACTGTGGGCGCTTCGACTCAGGCTGACGTCTTCCTGAGCATCGACACGCTCAAGATCTTCGGCCTTGGTTTCCTGGCATTCATCATCGCCTCTTCGGCTGGTGTGCTGAGTGTGAAGATCTTCAACCTCTTCCTGGCTAAGAACAAGAAGATCAACCCGCTCATCGGCAACGCCGGCGTTTCGGCTGTGCCTATGGCTGCCCGAATCTCTAACAACGTGGGTCTCGAATATGATCCCTCCAACTATCTGCTGATGCACGCCATGGGCCCGAATGTGGCCGGTGTGATCGGTTCAGCAGTAGCTGCCGGTGTGCTCCTGAGCTTCCTCGGTTAATACTTTTCCATGCAGTGTGTGAGGCGCCATTTGCCGACGCCACTCACATATGCAATGCCGAATATTTCATGTGCGGCCCCGGCGAGTGTAATTCTCGGTGGGGCCGCTCTCTATTTCTCCAAGCACGCATCGAACTGATTTAAATTCTTTTCAGTCAACTGATTTAAACTCTTTTCACTCAACTGATTTAAACTCCGTTCAATGAAGTTGTTTAAACTCTTTTGAGTGCTTGCATACTAAGAAGTTGTTTAAACTTTTTTCAAGTGCAAGGTTAATTAAGATTTTGAGCAGGTTTCGGCTCTCGAAGAGGGAGCGATGCGGGCATCGCGACCGATGAAGAGGGTCGAAAGATGCCAAAATATTAATTAAGATTGCGCTTGAAGAAAAAATTTACTTCATTTTATGTTTTTCGTAAAAAGTTTAAACAACTTCTAATGTTAACCTGATATTATGATAACCCGACTCTCAATTCTTGGACTTCCTATTCTTTTAGGTGCGGCTCTCTGCTGCACCACGGCATACGCCGCTGATGTGGCCTCGCCAGATGGACGCATAATCCTGCAGACCGAGCTTGACGCAGATGGGCGCCCTACCTATAGTGTCAGCTTCGACGGACGCGATGTCATTGCGCCAAGTCATCTCGGATTGCTCTCTGATGAGGCTGACTTCATTACGTTCAGCAATGCCACGCCGGGCAGCGTGAGCAGTCATGATTCGACTTGGCAACCGGTGTGGGGTGAGTTCGCATCCGTGCGCGACCATTATAATGAACTTCCGGTAAGGCTCACTACAGCCGACGGCAAACAGCTTGACCTGATATTCCGCGTCTACGACGATGGCGTGGCTTTCCGCTATCATATTCCTGAACAGAAGAGTGTCAATTACCTCACCCTGCGCGATGAGGCCACCGAATTTAATCTTGCCGACGACCTTACATTCTTCTGCATCCCGGGTGACTACGACACTGATGAGCGCCTATACGTGAAGTCGGCTCTAAGCAAACTGGGTGAGAATATGCAGCTGCCGCGCCACTCGGAGAGTTCGCTCATACCGGGCCTGGCCATGCAGACTCCTACTGTGGCTCGCCGCGACGATGGCAAACTCTACATCAATATCCATGAAGCTGCACTGAAGGGTTACCCGGCCATGGCTCTCGAAGCCGACACGGCACGCCTCTCTCTCAAGGCCCATCTTACTCCTGACCGCAATGGTGTGCGTGGATATCTGCAGGCTCCATTCGCCACACCCTGGCGCTCAATCATCATCGCGGATAACGCTCCCGACATTCTTGCCTCACAACTGATTCTGAATCTCAACGATCCCTGCGCAATAGCCGACACTGACTGGATTAAGCCGATGAAGTTTGTGGGAGTATGGTGGGAGATGTTTATCGGACGCAACCGCACCTGGGCATACTCTGACAAGTATAACGCCAAACCCGGCGTCACCGACTACGCCTCTCTCCCATCCAACGGCCGGCATCCGGCTAACACCGAAAATGTAAAACGTTACATCGATTTCGCTTCGGAAAATGGGCTCGACGGTGTGCTCGTCGAGGGCTGGAACGAGGGTTGGGAAGACTGGGCCGGATGGGTCAAGAACCGACAGTTTCTGTTCGATAAACCCTATCCTGACTTCGATGTCGACGAGATTCAGCGCTACGCCGCAGAGAAGGGTGTGAAGATGATAATGCACCATGAGACGGCAGCCAACGCCGCTGACTATGAGCGCCAGCTCGACACTGCCTTCCGATTTATGAAGGAGCACGGCTATCCGGCGGTCAAGACCGGATATGTAGGGATGATTATCCCGCGCTCGGAGTATCATTCAAGTCAATGGATGGTAGACCATTACAACTATGTGGTGCGCAAAGCTGCCGACAACCGCATCATGATTGACGCGCATGAGGCTGTGCGCCCCACCGGAATCAGCCGCACCTATCCTAACCTCATAGCCCAGGAATCGGCGCGTGGAGGCGAGTGGGAGTCGATGGGTGGCAATCCACCTGAACACACCACTATCCTGCCGTTCACCCGACTCAAGGGTGGACCGATGGACTACACCCCCGGATTGTTTGTGACCGACCTGACGGCCTATGGCGAGGGGGCTACAAGCAAGGGCCTGACCACTCTGGCCCGACAGCTGGCTCTATATGTCACGATGGCTTCTCCGCTGCAGATGGCGTGCGACCTGCCCGACAACTACCGCAAATATCCCGATGCGTTCCAGTTTATTCGCGATGTGCCGCTCGACTGGGCCGACAGTCGATGGCTCGAGGCCGAACCGGGCGACTTCATCACAGTGGCACGCCGCGACAAGAATAGCGATGATTGGTATATCGGCGGCGTCAGCGACGAAAACGCGCGCACAGCAGAAATCGACCTGTCATTTCTCGAACCCGGCGTGAAGTATATAGCCACCATCTATGAGGATGCACCGGATGCTGATTACAAAGCTAATCCGCAGGCTTACCGCATACGCACCAAGAAGGTGGATTCGCGCACTCGTCTGCCCCAGCCGATAGCCCCAGGAGGCGGCTTCGCCATGCGACTCATACCCCAGCACTGATTACGGCACTCCCCCACCACTCTCATATAAGAGCCCCGGTCAAATCAGCGCCTATTTCGACACTGATTTGCCCGGGGCTCTAAACATAGTTTTGGCTTGGATATTGGTCGCCTGCATGGGCTGCCCGTTATCCAAGCCAATATCTTATCAAGTAATGCGCGTGGCAGGATGTCACCAATCTCCGAGTTAATTTTCTACTTGCGCCCGAAGAGTTTGCGTAGCCAGCTGCGGTCATCCTCTTCATCCTCATCATCTTCCTCGGGCTTGAAATGCACTCTTACCTGCGCATCATTCTTGCCAAGGAAGAGGATGTGGTTGCGAAACACAAACGCCACCATCTTGTCAAACTCCAATATCGCATGGAGGCTCCTGACCAGAAAACGCCTGAAAGGACTGTACTCCTCAAGATCATTGATAATGACCTCAGCCTTTGTAAGATCCTCATTATCAAGAGTCATGTTATGATATTGACGCAGATTATAAAGTGCCTCCGGAAGATTTAAATCATTTAAATCTTTCGGCGGCCGCTTGTTAACCTTGTATATTTCCCGTATCACTTGGTCAGTTATCATATCTTCTAAGATTTGAGGGGAAGTGATGGGGAGATTCTCACCTCTCTTTATACACTTTTCTAACAATCGAGTTTGCCCAATTGTTGCCGTAAAACAGTAAAAATTTAAATTTAAGCATCACCATCCGGCCCCCACTGCAAACCCCGCATTTGATAAAGACCCGGAAGTCCCCTGAATCCATAAGAAAAAGGGGAGCTCGAAAGAACTCCCCTTAAAATGATACCCCAAGAGAGGCATCAGAATTCGATGTCATCACTAAGCTCGGCGATCTCGTCGTCATTAAACTGGGCATCGCCGTAGAAGTCTACATCAAGGTCCTCCTTGATGCCGCCGTTAGCTGAAGCCTTCTCCTCAAACTCATCTATATCGATTGACTGCTGCGGAGCTTTGCCTCGCTTCAGTGTGCAGATCGGATCCACAAGCGAACGTCCAGGCATAATCTCCTTCAGCTCCATAAAGAAGCTGCGGTCGGTCATGTAGTCGAATACGAAGACGAGCTTCTGCCCCTCCTCCTCCACAAACTCGCTGATGACGGTGTCATCCATCACCCACACATCCTGGTCTGACGAAGAACCCATGTCCTCGAGCGTGATCTCTTCATGACGGGTCCAGTCGTCGTCGCAGATAAAGAATGAGTCGAGTTCATCTTTAGTATAACCGACCGATTCAAGGATAACATTACGCAATTGGAGAAATGTCGATTCGGAATCAATCTCTATTTCGCGTGAGAAGTTGCTTACTTCATCGCTTACAAGTTTAAACTTATATACCATAGAAGTCTTGCTGTGAAACTATAACTTTCGGATATTTATTAATGAGACAATGATGTTTACATGGCATGGGCGCAAGTAGCCTTGCAATCCCGGCAATCCGCTCCCCCGCCGCCATAGGCCGTGAGTGGCCGACGGCGGCGGATACACGGATGATATTGCGTATCTCCTTAGCGCGCGAGGCAGGAGTATTATTTCAGAAGTCCATTCTTGCGGAACACCTTCTCGATTGCCTCAAGCGAACGCGTCACCTGCTCTTTGGTGTGTGTGGCCATCAGCGAGTAGCGGATAAGCGTATCCTGCGGAGCCACTGCCGGCGACACTACCGGATTGACGAATACGCCCTCTTCAAGAAGGTCGTGGGTCACCTGGAAGGTCTTGTAGTCATCGCGGATGAAGAGAGGAATGATAGGTGTGGATGTATGTCCAATCTCAAGCCCCATGGCGCGGAAGTTGTCGAGCGCGTAGTGGGTGATATCCCAGAGATGCGCCTGGCGCTCGGGCTCGGCCAGCATAATGTCGAGGGCGGCGTTGGCTGCTGCTGTGGCCGCCGGGGTGATCGAGGCGGTGAAGATATATGACCGCGAGTGATGGCGCAGATAGTTGGTAATCTCTTTGTCGGTGGCGATAAAGCCTCCCAGCGAGGCGAATGATTTCGAGAATGTGCCCATGATGAGATCCACATCATCGGTGGCGCCGTAGTGATGCACCACTCCGCGGCCACCTTCGCCGAATACGCCGATGCCGTGAGCCTCATCTATCATCAGAGTGGCGTTGTATTCCTTCTTCAGGCGCACCATCTCAGGGATATTGGCCACATCACCCTCCATCGAGAAGACAGAGTCCGACACTATGAGCTTCACCTTGTCAGGATCACATTTGCGAAGCTGTGCCTCAAGCGAGGCCATATCGTTGTGCTTATATTTGAGATAGTTGGAGAATGAGAGGCGACGTCCTTCGATAATCGAGGCGTGGTCCTGCTCGTCGAGGATGATGTAATCTTCGCGACCGGTCAGTGTGCTCACCACACCAAGGTTGACACCGAAGCCTGTGCTGTAGAGCATCGCATCCTCTTTGCCCATATATTCGGCTATGCGCTGCTCGAAATTGCGGTGAAGGTCAATCGTGCCGTTGAGGAAGGGGGAGCCGGCCATGCCGGTGCCATATTTGCGCGTGGCCTCCACTGCGGCTTCAATCACTTTCGGGTGATTGGTCAGGCCCATATAACTATTCGAACCGAACATCAGCACTTTCCGGCCATCCATCATCACCTCTGTGTTCTGCTCACTTGAGATCGGACGGAAATATGGATAAATTCCGGCGGCTTTGGCCCGCTGGGGAGCGTCGTAACGCGCTAATTTTTCTTGTAGAAGTTTCATCGTATATTTGGCTTAGTTTGCTCTCCACGCAGAGGAAAATGCACATAACGGCATACCCTCCTTTTTGGGGAGGCCAAGATATTAGGCCACAAATTTAGTGTTTTTTTATCAATCCACAATCTCTGACGACCTATTTTTTCATATTCTTCAACATATTTTTTTGCCAACCTCGCACATTCCACGGTCAACTCCTCCTCATCTTGCCGCCGATTGGCTAAAATCACTTTTGCCGACTCCGATTCATTGGCTCCTGCCGAGGTATCGGCCATCATGCGTCAGCTGGCCCGCGGGCATGCCAAATTTGACATTTCTGACCATCTTTTTGAAAGTTCTGACAATTGTGGCGCCCCTGCAATAAATTCTAATCGCCGCGCAAAATCAATCAATCTGCTGAATATCTGATATTTGCAATTTTTAAAACTTTTTATTCCCGGCTTGTCGAAACATTTAGCGCGTAATTTGTTTAAATAGGTGAAAAGGAAGTTAAGTTTTTAGCTTCCACAAGTGCTCAGGGCCGTCAGGCAGCCCGGCACACCTTTATTATATGGAGCTGATGCAGCCTAATTCTCTTATTGACCGCTTCACCTATATATAAGGCTAATCAATTTAATCAGTATGGCGGGGCTACCGCAAGGAATTACCCCGCCGACGTAAAACGAAAATTAATAACTTAAAATTTATAGAAATCATGGGAAAAATTATTGGTATCGACTTGGGTACAACCAACTCTTGCGTGGCTGTTCTTGAAGGTAAGGATCCTGTTGTGATCCCCAACAACGAAGGCCGTAACACCACTCCTTCGGTAGTGGCATTCGTCGATGGCGGCGAGCGCAAAGTGGGTGACCCCGCTAAACGTCAGGCCATCACTAACCCGACCCGTACTATCTATTCTATCAAGCGTTTCATGGGTGAGAAATGCGATCAGGTGACTGATGAAATCAAGCGCGTGCCCTATAAAGTGGTATGCCAGAACGACCTCCCGAAGGTCGACATCGATGGCCGCGACTACACCCCGCAGGAGATCTCGGCCATGATTCTGCAGAAGATGAAAAAGACTGCTGAGGAGTTTCTCGGTCAGGAGGTCACTGAGGCTGTAATCACAGTGCCTGCCTACTTCAATGACTCGCAGCGTCAGGCCACCAAGGAGGCAGGCGAAATCGCCGGCCTGAAAGTGCGCCGTATCGTCAACGAACCTACTGCCGCCGCCCTGGCCTATGGCCTCGACAAATCGCAGAAGGAGGAGAAAATCGCTGTGTTCGACCTCGGTGGCGGCACATTCGATATCTCTATCCTTGAGCTCGGCGACGGTGTCTTTGAAGTGAAATCTACCAACGGTGATACTCACCTCGGTGGCGATGACTTCGATAATGTGATCATCGACTGGCTGGCCGATGAGTTCAAGAAGGATGAGGGTGTCGACCTGCGTCAGGACCCGATGGCAATGCAGCGTCTGAAGGAGGCTGCCGAGAAAGCCAAAATCGAGCTCTCAAGCTCTACTTCTACCGAAATCAACCTCCCCTATATCACCGCCACTGCTTCCGGCCCGAAACACCTTGTGAAGACTCTCACCCGCGCTAAGTTCGAGCAGCTTGCCGAGAAACTTATCGATGCCGTGAAGGCTCCATGTGTGAAGGCTCTTGAGGATGCAGGCCTGACCTCTTCGCAGATTGATGAGGTTATCCTGGTGGGTGGTTCTACTCGTATCCCGGCTATCCAGGCTAAGGTGAAGGAAATCTTCGGCAAGGAGCCCAACAAGGGTGTCAATCCTGATGAGGTCGTGGCTATCGGCGCAGCCATCCAGGGTGGCGTGCTGAGCGGCGATGTGAAGGATGTGCTGCTGCTTGATGTGGTGCCTCTGTCAATCGGTCTGGAGACTATGGGTGGCGTGATGACCAAGCTCATCGAGGCCAACACCACTATCCCGACCCGCAAGAGCGAGGTATTCTCTACAGCTGCCGACAATCAGCCTGAGGTCACAATCCGTGTGCTCCAGGGTGAGCGCCCGATGGCTGCCGACAACAAGCTCCTCGGTGAGTTCAACCTCTCGGGCATCGCTCCCGCTCCGCGTGGCGTGCCTCAGATTGAGGTGACTTTCGAGGTCGACGCCAACGGTATCCTTAACGTATCTGCCAAGGATAAGAACACAGGCAAGGAGCAGTCTATCCGCATCGAGGCATCAAGCGGTCTTACCGACGCCGAGATCAATCGTATGCGTGAAGAGGCCAAAGCCAATGAGGCAGCCGACAAGAAAGCCAAGGAGCGTGCCGACAAACTCAACCATGCTGACTCAATGATCTTCCAGACCGAGAAGCAGCTCAATGAGCTCGGCGACAAGATTCCGGCTGACAAGAAGGCTCCCGTAGAGGCTGCCCTCGAACGCCTGAAAGAGGTGCATAAGAACCAGCTCGTAGAGGATATCGACTCTGCCGAGAAGGCTCTGACCGATGCTCTCCAGGCTGCAGCTCAGGACATCTACGCAGCCCAGCAGGGCGCAGCCGGTGCAGGCGCAGCAGCCGGTGCAGGCGCAGCCCAGCCTGGCGGCAACGACCACGAGAAGGACATCACTGATGTAGACTTCGAGGAAGTCAAGTAAATTTTTCTAAAAAAGACGACTGATATAAATGCGGGTTGCGACTTACAGATCGCAACCCGCATTTCTTTATGCTTGCGCGATTATCCCCGTGCATCGAAAATAAGCTCCGGCAGAATGATGTGGACACATTTATTTTTGGGGCTGCATGGCGCCGCAAACGCTGAAAATACGGATATTTTTTGTAACTTTGCAAGTTAGAGCCGATTACGGCCCTGATAAATCCGGCCCGAAAGGCCTAACTTTCTGACTATTATGGATTTTAAAGTTGAAGCATCACCAGCCGGCACTAATGCGCGCGCCGGTATGATAACTACAGCCCATGGCGAAATCCCCACCCCGATCTTTATGCCGGTGGGCACAGTGGGCAGTGTCAAGGGTGTGCATTTCAGTGAATTGCGCGATGACATCAATGCCAAAATCATTCTTGGCAATACATATCACCTGTACCTGCGTCCGGGACTCGACATTTTGCGTCAGGCCGGAGGCCTGCATAAATTCAATGGCTGGGAGCGCCCTATCCTCACCGACTCGGGTGGATTTCAGGTATTCTCGCTCTCTGCCAACCGCAAACTTAAGGAGGAGGGCGCATATTTCCGCAGCCACATCGACGGCTCGAAGCACCTCTTCACACCTGAGGGTGTAGTCGACATCCAGCGCATCATCGGCGCCGACATCATGATGGCTCTCGATGAGTGCCCTCCCGGCACTTCAGACTATGATTATGCCAAGAAGTCGCTCGCCCTTACGCTGCGCTGGCTTAAGCGCGGATGGGACCAATATCAGTCCACTGAAGGCCTCTACGGCTATCGCCAGACATTCTTCCCGATCGTGCAGGGTTGTGTCTACCCCGACCTGCGCCGCGAGGCCGCAAAGGCGGTGGCCGACTTCGGCGCCGATGGCAACGCTATCGGCGGTCTGGCTGTGGGTGAACCCACCGAGAAGATGTATGAGATGATTGAAATCGTCAACGATATTCTTCCCGCCGACAAACCCCGCTACCTGATGGGTGTGGGCACACCGGCAAATATCCTCGA
This sequence comes from uncultured Muribaculaceae bacterium, assembly GCA_910577585.1. Classification (GTDB taxonomy): domain Bacteria; phylum Bacteroidota; class Bacteroidia; order Bacteroidales; family Muribaculaceae; genus Lepagella. The sequence goes on from CAJTNN010000001.1 coordinate 170,513, forward strand.
AGCCATCGACCGAGGTGTCGACATGATGGACTGCGTCATGCCTACACGCAACGGACGCAACGGTATGCTATTCACCCGCCATGGCATCATGAACATGCGCAACAAGAAGTGGGCCGACGATTTCTCACCTCTCGACGAAGGGGGTGCCTCTATCGTAGATGAAGTCTATTCCAAGGCATATGTGCGCCATCTTTTTGTAAGCAATGAGCTGCTGGCCATGCAGATAGCGTCAATCCACAATCTGGCGTTCTATCTCTGGCTCGTCGGCGAGGCACGCCGCCACATCCTGGCCGGTGATTTCCCGACATGGAAGGCGGAGATGGTGGAGGCTGTCACCCGTCGCCTCTGACCCGACACGCCCGCTTCAGCGCGAGGCACACTGACCCGAAGCGCCACCCCTCCTTAACTCCGCACTAATTCTCCGGCACTCCTCTCCTATAGCCCAGTCAGATTCCTGATTACCCATCATGAAATCTTCCGACCAAAAGCATCCAAAAACCAAACAACGACTCATAGCCATCCCGGCAATGCTGCTCTCACCATTCCGCCACCCTGCGGGATGGTGGCGCCGTGTGTGGAGATTCACAATTCTCGACCGCTATATCCTCAAGCAATTTCTCGGCACTTATTTCCTGGCCACGCTGCTCTTCCTGGCAGTCATAGCCATGTTTGACGTCACCGAGAAACTCGATGCATTCCTGACCGCACCCCTCAAGGAGACTCTCTTCGACTATTTCGCCTCTTTTCTCCCATACTTCGCCAATCAGCTTTCGCCACTTTTCGTATTCATCTCGGTCATCTTCTTCACCTCCAAGCTGGCAGGCAACTCCGAGATAATAGCAATTCTGGCAAGCGGCGTGAGCTATAAGCGGCTGTTACGCCCCTATATGATCGGGGCGGCGGTGCTGGCGGCCATCTCATTCGCGCTGAGCAACTACATCATCCCCCCCACCAATGTCGACCGCATAGCCTACACCAACAAATATGTGAAGAACAAGAGCGTAGAGTCAGGATCAAATATCCAGCTTATGGCATCACCCGGCAACGTGGTGTATATCAACCGGTTCGAGAACTCCAACAAGACAGCCTACCGCTTCTCGATGGACCGTTTCGACGACAAGACCATACGCTCGCGACTCACCGCCCGCACCGCCGTATACGACACCACCCGCCAATACCATTGGCGGCTGACTGACTACATGATACGCAACTTCGACGGCATGGAGGAGAATGTCACCAAGGGATATTCGCTCGACACCATCATTCCCATTGACCCCAAAGACTTCCTCATATCCGTAAATGACCAGGAGACTCTCACCACGCCACAGCTCACCGAGTATGTAGAGAAACAGAAGATGCGAGGGGTGGCCAACATCAAAGCCTTCGAAATCGAACGCGAAAAACGCTACGCCTCTACGGCTGCCGCTTTCATTCTCACTCTCATTGGCATGTCGCTGAGCTCTCGAAAGGTGAAGGGGGGTATGGGCATAAATATCGGCATAGGTTTGGCGCTGAGTTTCAGCTATATATTATTCTCTACAATCACAAGTTCGCTGGCCATCAATGGTCTCACCACTCCCTTTATCGCAATGGAGATTCCGAACGTGGTCTACCTCACAATCGGCATTTTCCTATTCCGCAGGGCTTCGAGATGAGGGGCATAAAGCATAGCGCCACCCCCCGGCAAACCCTCGCATCAGCCGCAGAGCCCCATATGCCGGATTTGCAAAACCCGACTATTTGCACTAATTTTGCCAAAAATACCTCCGCACATACCGGAGTTTAGAATAGTGAGATGAATAAAGATCCTAAAAATCTTATGCCCGGCAGCTTTGCCGCCAAACACCCGATCATTGTCAATCTGCTGATTATCTTGGCGGTTGCAGCTTTGGGTATATGGATAGTATATTTCTCTATCGCCCTCTTTACGAAGCATGGCGAAATCGACAAGGTGCCGGGGGTAGAGAATATGAGCTACACCCAGGCCATACAGACTCTGCATGACCACGGATTTAAAGTCGACATCCGTGACTCGCTCTACAAGGATGACGTGCGCCCGGGGTTTGTGATCGAACAGTTCCCGAAAGCCAACTCTATCGTCAAACCGGGGCGTAAGATTTTCCTCTACATCAATGCCGTGCATCCTAAAGAGGTGGTCATCGACGATGATAATCATCCCATGGAGGATGCGCTGCGCGGATTCTCCTACCGTCAGGCCATGGCTAAACTCCAGGAACTTGGTTTCAAGAATATAAAAGTGGTCAAGGTATTGGGCGACAATGAATGTGTGGCCAAAATCATGGCTAACGGCGCTACTGTCAAGAAGATGCAGAAGGTGGCACTCAACACGCGCCTCACGATGCAGGTCTACGACGGCAGACTGGCGGCCATCACCGACTCGCTTATGGGCGAAGAGGCTCTGGCAAACTACCGCGCCGGCAATTATAATGACTATGATGAAGACTACGACTACGATGGCGGCGACGCCTCACCCGATTACTCCCAGAAGTCATCGGGCAGCGAAGCAGCTGAGTCCGCACCAGCCGCCACGTCATCTTCATCAAACTCAACTTCACAGGAAGAGGAGTCTATAGAGTTCTTCTGATAAATCGCGCTGCAAGGCAGCGCGTACCTCATTATCACTCTACCATCCACTACCATCCCCTACTATCCTCTACCTATACCCCTCTGACCATAGATAAAATGGATTCCTACAACGATATGATATCCGAAGGGAGCGAACTTGACCCTGATATGCTGCCGGATAATGACTCCGAAGAGTTCGGAATCTCCGGCCCGATGATGCCGGATGACGCCGATGAGTCTCAAGACGAAGAAATTGCCGAACCCCTCTTCGTCACTGCCGACGGCAAGGAGATGTATGAGCATTTCCGCTTTGAGGCCGATAAGGGACAGAAGATGCTGCGTGTCGACAAATTCCTCGTGGCGCGCATGGAGAAGACCTCGCGCAACCGCATCCAGCAGGCAGCCGATGCCGACTGCATCATCGTCAACGGTCGCGCAGTGAAATCATCCTACAAGGTCAAAGCCGGCGATGTCGTCAGCATCGTCATGGACCGCCCCAGATATGAACTCGAGATTATCCCGGAGGATATCCCGCTGGATATCGTGTATGAGGATGACGCGCTGCTGGTGGTCAACAAGCCGGCCGGACTGGTAGTGCATCCCGGCCATGGCAATTACACCGGCACTCTCGTCAATGCCCTGGCATGGCACTTCAAGGATAACCCGGACTACGATGTGTCTGATCCACGCCTCGGGCTGGTGCATCGCATAGATAAGGACACGAGCGGATTGCTCGTGGTGGCCAAGACCCCGGAGGCAAAGACTCATCTCGGCCTGCAGTTCTTCAACAAGACCACCAAACGCGAATACCGCGCCCTCGTGTGGGGAAGCTTCCCCTCGCCTGCCGGCACCATCACCGGCAACATAGCCCGCAATCCGCGCAACAAACTGCAGATGGCCGTATTCAGCGACCCCACGATTGGCAAACATGCCGTCACTCACTATGAAGTGCTCGAAGACTTCGGATATGTGTCACTCGTAAAGTGTGTACTCGAGACCGGACGCACCCACCAGATCCGCGTGCATATGCAATCGCAGGGGCACCCGCTCTTCAACGACGCCCGCTACGGTGGCGACCAGATTCTGAAGGGCACCACATTCTCAAAATACCGCCAGTTTATCGCCAACTGCTTCGCCATTTGCCCCCGCCAGGCTCTGCATGCAAAAACTCTCGGATTCGTGCATCCCGTGACAGGCCAACAAATGGACTTCGACTCCGAAATCCCGGCCGACATGCAGGCCCTGCTTGATAAGTGGCGCGCCTACACCGCTCAATCGCGCAACGAAAATGAGTGATTTGCCCGGCATAATTAACATTTATTAGCGTATGCGGGGCTTTTATGCACCCCTGCCACATCTCTTCTCGACTTAAAAATATTATCTTTGCAAAAGATTGCGGCTGCTCCGTGGCACTGCCTCGTGGCGCCTCCAATCGTAGCACCTGAAATTTGCAATCAGTATCATGACTCAACAAATTGATTTTTCAGATATAGCCACTCTCGATGACGCAGTCTTTCATGAGACTATGGCCCGGCTTGTCAAGGAACCCGGTTTTCTGCACGCCGTCAACTACACCATGCCCCCGCAAGATGTGCCCGCGCTTATCGATGAACTCCTGAAAATCGACAATAAATATGATTTCCAGCATCAGGTGATGTTTCCATTCCTCGAGATGCTGGCCAAAACCACTACCTCCGGCATTACGCTCGGGGGTGTGAAGCATCTCAATCCGGGGCGCAGTTACACTTTTATCACCAATCACCGTGATATAGTGCTCGATGCATCCTTCCTCAACCTGGCTTTCCTGCGCCGCGACCTCCCCACGTCGGAGGTGGCCATCGGCGACAATCTACTGATATTCCCCTGGATCAGCGATCTGGTGCGTCTTAACAAGAGTTTTATCGTCAAACGCAACACCGGACTGCGCGAAGGTCTGCTGGCGGCCAAGAAACTCTCGGCATATATCCACCACTGTATCCTCGAAAAGAATGAGTCGGTATGGATTGCCCAACGCGAAGGCCGCGCCAAGGATTCGTCGGACCATACACAGGAGTCGCTCGTCAAGATGCTCTCTATCGGAGGTGAAGGCTCTTTCATGGAGAAACTCAAGGAAATCAATCTCATGCCCGTGGCCATCAGCTATGAGTATGACCCTAACGACTACTTGAAAGCCCGCGAGTTCCTTATGCGCCGCCGCAATCCGGATTTCAAGAAGTCGCAACGCGACGATCTCTTCTCTATGGAGACCGGTCTGCTGCAGTTCAAGGGGAAAGTACATTTCCAGCTCACCCCCCGCATCAACTCGAAACTCGACCAGATAGGCAACTTCGGCGACATCAACACCGCCGCCCGCTATGTGGTCAAGATTATCGACCAGGCTATCCACCGCAGCTATCTGATATACTCAATCAACTATGTGGCTTTCGACCTGCTGCACGCCACCGACCGCTTCAGCGCCAACTATACTCCCGAACGCCGCCAGGAGGTGCTCGACTACTTTAATGCCCAGCTTGATAAGGTCGACCTTCAGGACGTCACGCCCGAAGAACGCGAGTATATGATGACGATGATGCTCACAATGTATGCCAATCCTCTGAAGAATAAGCTCCGCACCATTCTCGGAGGCATTGAATAAACTTGCCCGCCCCGTATGCGTATACCCCTTATGATGGCTCTGCTGCTGAGCCTCGTGTCGCTGATCACCGACCTCTACATATATTTTGACCTGCGCAATAGCCTCAGCCGCCACAAAGTCTGGAGCCGGCTCTATCTGGCTTTCGCTTGCGCCGGATGGATTTTTCTGGCTTACTGCCTGCTCGCGCCAAGGCGTGACTCTGATTCAGGAATACTCTTCCTGATGTGGGGACTCTATGCCTACGCCACTGTCATTATACCCAAAATCATTTTCTGCATCTTCTCCTGGCTTGGAAATCTGCCACGCCTGTGGCGCCGTCGCCCCGTGAAGTTGGGGCTCTCGGCCGGACTCCCCCTCGGATTGATAGCCTTCGGAGCCATGTGGTGGGGAGCCGCCATCACCCGCCGCCAGATTGATGTGGTGAATGTAGAGATATCCAGTCCCAGACTCCCCGCTGCTTTCGATGGCTACAGGATGGTGCAGATTTCTGACCTGCATGTGGGCACTTGGGGCGAAGACACCAGCTTTGTGGCTGAACTCGTAGATAGTGTCAATGCCCAGCACCCCGACATCATACTCTTCACCGGCGACATCGTCAACCGCGAATCTACCGAACTCGCCCCATTCCTCAACACCCTGGCCCGTCTGCATGCCCCCGACGGTGTATACTCCATACTTGGCAATCATGACTACGGCGACTATGTCGACTGGCCCTCGGCAGCCGACAAACGCGACAATCTGCAGCTCCTTAAAAACTGGCAGCGCCAGATCGGCTGGAAACTCCTTAATAATCAACGCACACAGATTGTACACGACAATGACACCATTCAGCTCATCGGAGTCGAGAACTGGGGTGAACCACCTTTCCACCAGTACGGCCATCTGATTGACGCCTATCCGCTCAGCACCGACAGTCTGCAGCATCTCAACGACGACCGCTTCAAGATTCTTCTCACCCACAACCCCGAACACTGGCGACAGGAGGTGAGACGCATCTCTAATATCGACCTCTCGCTGTCGGGCCACACCCATGCCATGCAGTTCGAACTCAAGTTCGGCAATTGGCGCTGGAGCCCCTCGGCATGGAAATATGACCAATGGGGAGGCCTCTACGACTATATCAATGCCAAAGGCGAAAAACTGCAGATATATGTCAATATCGGCGCTGGAGAAGTGGGGATACCCTCACGCATCGGCGCCACTCCCGAACTGACGGTGATAACCCTGCGCAAAGCACCATGATTACATGCTATCTCAGTCTGGGCAGCAATGATGGCGACCGCGAGGCACATCTGCGCCACGCCTTGAACTTCCTCGACGAAATATGCCTCGCCTCTTACGCCAGCACCGCCTATGAGTCGGCCGCTCTCTCAAGCTCGCGCCGTGATGCCTCACCAAAACCTCACTACCTCAACGCCGTGGCATTGGTGGAATTTGAGGGTGAACTCGCCACTCTCGAGGCTATGCTCAAGGCCTGCGAGGTGATGGAGGGGCGCACTTCTGAAGCACGTGCCGAAGGGCGCGTGCCTCTCGACATTGATGTCGTGATAGCCGACGGAGAGATTAAGCGTCCTAAAGATCATGCCCTCTATTTCTTCCGCCGCGGCTACGAAGAGCTGCTCGAGCTGCACTCCTGAGACTGACATTTACCCCGCCGCACCCCTTATCGACACTTTCCCCGAGAAAATTCATATAAAAATAGGATAAAATAGCGGTAATCCGCAATTTTTTCACTATCTTTGCAACCTCAAAGCGCTTTGTAGAAAATGAGAAATATTTCTGTCATATTGGCGGGGCTTCTGCTCCTCATCATCGGAGGATGCGGAGAGTACTCAAAAGTGCTCAAAAGCCGCGACGTCGATTATAAATTCGAATATGCCAAGAGAGCCTACGACGAAGGTAAATACCTTCAGGCCATCACGGTGCTCTCTGATGTTATCCAACCCCTGCGCGGTGGCGCCAAGGGTGAGGAGGCTCTCTATCTACTTGGCAAATCCTACTACGAAAATAAGGATTACCTGAATTCAGGCGTATACTTCAAGACCTACTACACCCGCTACCCGAAAGGCAAATTCGCGGAGGACGCACGTTTCTATTCGGGCTACGGCTACTACCTCGATTCACCCGACCCACAGCTCGACCAGTCGAGCACCCGCAAAGCCATCGAGGAGCTCCAGGGATTTCTTGACTACTTCCCCCGTTCTGACAAAGCCACAATGGCCCAGAATGCCATCTTCGAGATGCAGGACCGTCTGACTCTCAAAGAACTGCAGAACGCCCAGCTCTACTACAATCTTGGCAACTTCCTCGGCAATAACTACCAAGCCGCTGTCATAACCTCGCAGAATGCCCTCAAGGAGTATCCCTATTCAAAATACCGCGAGGAATTCGAACTGCTCATCCTTAAGTCGAAGTATCAGGAGGCAAAAAACTCAGTGGCCGAAAAACGCGAGGACAGATACCGCGACGTGATTGACGAATATTATTCCTTCTCGAATAATTTCCCGGATTCCAAGAACCTTAAGGAGGCTGAAAACATTTATAATCTGGCACGCCGCCACGTCAAGGATTGAATTTGAAATTTCCTAATTATTGAATATAAGATATGGATTACAAAAAGACTAATGCTCCGCTCACTACCGTGACCCGCGATATGATCGCTATGGCCGAACAGACCGGAAACGTCTACGAAACTGTCTGCATCATTGGCAAACGCGCCAATCAGATCAGCGCAGATCTCAAAAAGGAACTCGAAAAGAAACTTCAGGAGTTCGCATCGACCGACAACATGGAGGAGGTGTCGGAAAACCGCGAGCAAATCGAGATTTCAAAATTCTACGAGAAGCTGCCGAAGCCGACTCTTATCGCCACACAGGAGTATATCGACCATAAACTCTATTTCTCCAACCCCCTCAAGGAGAAAGACCACCTCAAAGACTGAAAAAGACTGACAGTCGGCTGCGCCGGCGCGTATACTATATACCATATTTGCGGTCCGGCTCATGAGCCGGACCGCTTTAAGCATTTACACCCCTAAGTTTAAGCATTTACCCCCCACAAGCTAATATCTTTAGCTTCGTACATCAAACCTTCCGACATGACCATCCATATCTTTAACCCGGAGTCAGACTACGCCCTGGCATCTTTCAGCCCGGGATATACACCCCCGGCAGAGATTCTGCAACTCAGGGCCCGCATGGCTCTTACCCCGGCTGCATGGGCTATCCCGGGTGACGCCATCCTGATGCTCGATGAAAAGGCTGAGTTGCATGCCGATAAGTCAATGCTTGACACTAAGGGATTGCGACTGATCAGTCTGGCTGACATCCGCGGATTTCTGGATGATAACCCTGAGGCTACGATTCGCCCGTGGGGCTGGAATCCTATGCTGTGCCACCAGCTGCGTCTGGCAGGTGTCGACGACGCTCACCTCCCTTCGGATGAAGAGATGGCTGAGATACGCCGACTCTCTCACCGCCGCACAGCCGCCGAGTTCAATCGCCTACTCAACGCGCAGCTCTGCAAGTCGACCGAACTTGCGCGCCACATTTCGCCGGAGGCAATTGAATTTACAGATTCGGATGAGGCCATGCAATGGGAGGCCGCCAATCATCCGGCTTTCTTCAAGGCTCCATGGAGCAGCTCCGGGCGCGGCGTCCTTTTCACCGACACCCTCGATGCCGAGTCGCGCATCAGACCCTGGATTGCAGGTATTATCCGCCGCCAGGGTAGTGTCATGGCTGAGTCAGCGGCCCAAAAAGTAATTGACTTCGCCACCGAATGGGAAGCCGATACCGATGCTGATGGAGAAGTCTCGCTTAAATTTCTCGGTGTCTCGCTTTTCGAAGCATCCTTCAGAGGGAAATATCACTCCAATCGTCATGCGCCACAGCGTGAGCTGATGCAATCAATACGCCGCGCGGCTCCTGATTTCGGCCATGAATTCATCTCGGCCCAACGCGATGCGCTTAAGTCGATAATCGAAAGTTCTCCCGCCGGAAGCAGATACCATGGGTTTATCGGCATTGATATGCTCGCCGATAGCGACGGACGCATACGCGGTGGAATCGAACTTAACTTCCGACGCACTATGGGGATTCCGCCAATTGAAATACTTATCATCGGACGTGGCAATGTGGCGGCTCATCTTGAGAAAGCCTTCCAGTCAAAAGCGATTCCGGCCATATGCTGCAATCCTCACGAGGAATGTTTTCCGCAGGCTGAGACCTACATCATCGCCGTCAAGGATGATGCGATTGCTGAGGTGGCAAGACGTCTTCAACCATCTCCCGGGTCGATAGTCGCCCACACTTCAGGAAGCGTGGGCATAGAGGCTCTTGCCGGCAATCTTCCACCTGCTTCTCACTGCGGAGTCTTCTATCCGCTGCAGACATTCTCGCACGATGTCGAGATGAACTATGCCGACATACCCTTCCTTATCGAGGGGTCGGATGCCGCTGCCACTTCACGCCTCATGCACCTGGCCAAGCTCCTGTCGCTAAATGTGGCTGAGGCTGACTCCACTCTGCGCGCCCATTATCATCTCGCAGCCGTCATAGCCTGCAATTTCGCCAACCATATGTGCACTCTGGCTTCGCAGTATCTCAATGCCAGACATCTTGACTTCCGGATGCTGCTCCCACTGCTCAACCAGACTATTGCCAAATTATCCGTCACTACACCTGCGCTGGCTCAGACCGGACCTGCAGTAAGAGGCGACCGCAAGGTGATAGCCAAACATCTGGCAGCGCTCAAGGATTTCCCCGATATGGCGGCGTTGTATAAACTCGTGTCTGAATCAATCATGAATACCCATCTCAACACCCACCTGCCCAATGAGTAAACTTCCGCAAGATGCAAGCCGCATCAAGGCCTTTGTGCTTGATGTCGACGGTGTGCTCTCAGCCAACACCCTTATGATTGCCGATGATGGCCAGCTGATCCGCACCTCTAATATTAAAGATGGTTTCGCTCTACGTGCGGCCTTGGCCGAGGGTTATCATATCGCCATCATCAGCGGCGGAAAGAACGAGATTGTGCGCCGACGATTCAATTTGCTTGGAATCACCGATATCTATCTCGGCATATCCGATAAGCTGCCCAAACTCAAGCAGTGGATGGCAAAGACCGGACTGGGACCGGATGAAATCGCTTATATGGGCGATGACATAGCTGATGTGAGATGCATGAATCTTGCCGGACTCGCCGCCGCCCCATGCGATGCTGCCCCCGAGGCTCTTGAGGGCGCCGATTTCATATCGAAAGCCAAAGGGGGCGAGGGATGTGTGCGTGACCTGATAGAGTGTGTGATGCGTGCCCAGTCACGCTGGCCCGGCATTGACACCGCACTCTCCTGATGGCGGGGACTACCCTCCCATTTCGTAGAGGCTCAGTATCTGCGCCCGGCATTCAGAACGACTGCGTCTGGCATCCATAACGACTGCGCCTGAACTCAAGAATTAATTACAACTGATACCAAGAATAAATAGAACTTATTTATGCTCAACAACATAGCAAAATACAAGATTCTGCTCGGCAGCAAGTCTCCGCGCCGACGCGAACTTCTGGAGATGCTGCGCATCCCCTTCACAGTGTGCAACATCCCCGGCATTGAGGAGAGTTATCCCGAGGATATGCCTCCGCAGAATGTGCCGCAATATCTTTCGGAGGTGAAAGCCAACGCTTTTCTGAAACGTCTGAAAAGCGATGAACTCGTGATTACGGCCGATACGCTCGTAGTGCTCGGCGACAAAATCTTCGGCAAACCCAAGAGCCACCAGGAGGCTATCGAGATGCTCATGGAGCTGAGCGGACGCGAGCATCAGGTGATAACCGGTGTCACCCTCGCCACCCACACCACCCGCACCTCATTCACCACCACCACCGACGTGAAGTTTGCCGAAATCACTCCCGATGAGGCCGAGTACTATGTCGACAGTTTCTCACCTCTCGACAAAGCCGGAGCCTACGGCATTCAGGAATGGATCGGAGGGGTGGCCGTCGAAAGCATCCACGGCAGTTTCTACAATGTCATGGGTCTCCCCATCCACCGCCTTTACCAGGAGTTGAAGCAATTCTGAGCCTATCCGGAATATATTCTGAATCACCTTGGAATATATCCTGAATCACCAGCCACATATCACTCTCTACCGAATACGTCAATGGCCGGACATCACTTTTTCAGATGTCCGGCCATTAATAATATATGAAGCAATTACTTATTAGATAATCAAGCTTCGGGGGCTTCGGGGGCTGCGGGAGCGGCAGGGGCAGGTGCGGCGGCAGGTGCGGGAGTGCTGAACACAGCGGGTGTCTCCACACGGAATTTTGCCTCCCAGCCCAAAGCAGATGCGCCGAGCACAGCAGCATCACTCTCCTTGAGTTCCGACAGGATAATCTTGGTCTTGCCACGGAAAATCGGGAAAAGCGACTTCTCAAACGACTCACGCAGCGGACGCAGCAGAAGGTCGCCACTCTTGGCCAAACCGCCGAAGAGCACAATAGCCTGCGGGCTTGAGAAGGCCACCATATCGGCGAAAGCCTCACCCAGAATCTTGCCGGTGTATTCAAAAATCTCCTTGGCAAGTTTATCGCCGGCTACAGCCGCATCATATACATCCTTTGATGTGATGTTCTCAATCTCCAGATTGCGCAGCGTAGAGGGGTCAGTGCGGATTTCAAGGAATTCGCGGGCAGTGCGGGCCACACCCGTAGCCGAGCAGTAAGCCTCCAGACATCCTGTGCGACCACATCCGCACACACGTCCGTTGTTGCGCTTCATCACCACGTGTCCGAGCTCACCGGCAAAGCCGTCGTGGCCATACACGAGCTGGCCATTGACCACTATGCCCGAGCCTACACCGGTGCCGAGAGTAATCATGATGAAATCTTTCATGCCCCGTGCGGCGCCATAGGTCATCTCGCCAAGAGCGGCAGCGTTGGCATCGTTGGTCACAGCCACCGGAGTGCCGTTGAATGCCATGCTCACTTTCTCGGCAAGCGGAAGTATGCCGTTGCCCCACGGAAGGTTGGGGGCATTCTGTATCTCGCCGGTATAATAATTGGCGTTAGGCGCACCGATGCCGATGCCCTGTATCTCATTCTCGACGTCATTCGACTTGAGCAGACGAATCACCTCTGTATGAAGTTCATCGATATAATCATCGAAATTCGAATGTTTGCGAGTCTTGATTGAGTCACTTGCCACTACATGGCCTCTTGCATCCACGATGCCGAACACGGTGTTGGTGCCACCTATGTCGATGCCAAGCACATAAGGTTTGCTCATGGTTTTTATTTAGCTTTTATGGTCTGATAATTTATTTGTTTTCTCTATTATTGTCGGGGGCGGATGCAATGCGTTTGACCCTTAGGCAGCATGGTCAATCCGTAGCGCAAGCATTTCTACCCGCACACCGCACAGTGTCTGTAAGCCGGGGAGAGCGGCGGGCAATCTGCCCGTCGGTCATTTACAATTGCAAAGATAATATTTTTTCTCTAAATCAAGTGCAATTAACTTCATTTTTTAAACGAACTTCACTACATTTAAGACCTTGGAGTTGTTATATCAATACAGTATTTAATCAACACTATACACGCATGGACATAAAAATGCATTTCGACCACTTCAACATCAATGTCATGGACCTCGACAGCTCCATACGATTCTATAAGGAGAATCTCGGCCTGACTGAGGTGGGAGAAATAAAGGCCCCCGACGGGGCATTCATCATCAAATATCTCTCCTCACCCGGCAATGATTTCCGCCTTGAGCTGACATGGCTTCGTGACCATAAGGAGCCATACGAACTTGGCGAGAACGAATCGCATCTCGCGCTGCGCTACGATGGCGACTACGATGAGATTCATGCCCTGCACCAACGCAACGGAGTGATATGCTACGAAAACCCCGCCATGGGCATCTACTTCATCCATGACCCCGACGACTACTGGATCGAGATACTGCGCAAGAAGTAAGCCTACTTCGGATTTTGCATTTTTGAATAATTTTTAAACCTATTCAATTTGCCAATTGTTAAAATATCGTAGGCTTTGAAGGGTGTCGGGGTCCCGGTTAATCCCGACATCGACCAGGCTTTAAGTCTGGATAGAAACTTACTAATGCTATGAATCTAAACCACTTGATACTATGAATTTCAATAACTTCACAATCAAATCGCAAGAGATAGTGCAGAAGGCTATCGACCTGACGCGCCAGGCGGGGCAGCAGCAGATAGAACCTGTACACATCCTGAAGGCGATGCTTTCTGAAAGTGAGACCATCATGAACTTTATCTTTCAGAAGCTTGGTGTCAACACCCCCACCGTGGTGCAGGGTATCGATGCCGCAATCGCTGCGCTCCCCAAAGTGAGCGGCGGCGATGTCTTCCTCAGCCGCGAATCTAACGATGCAATGCAGAAAGCCATCGACTACTCTAAGTCTATGGGGGATGAGTATGTGTCGGTCGAGGCTATGCTGATGGGCATTCTGCGCACCAAATGCAAGGCGTCGCAGATCCTTAAGGATGCCGGCGTGACTGAAAAGGGGCTTGATGCCGCAATCGCCGACCTCCGGAAAGGCAATAAGGTCAAAGATCAGAGCGCTGAGGAATCTTACCAGGCTCTGTCGAAATATGCCATCAACCTCAACGACCGCGCCCGCTCAGGCAAACTTGACCCGGTCATCGGTCGCGATGAAGAGATCAGACGCGTGCTTCAGATTCTGTCGCGACGCACTAAGAATAACCCGATGCTCGTGGGTGAACCGGGCACCGGTAAGACGGCTATCGCCGAGGGTCTGGCCCACCGCATCGTGCGCGGTGATGTGCCTGAGAATCTTAAATCCAAACAGATTTACTCGCTCGATATGGGTGCCCTCGTGGCCGGAGCCAAGTACAAAGGTGAGTTTGAAGAGCGCCTTAAGGCTATCGTCAATGAGGTCACCCAGAGCGATGGCGAGATTATCCTCTTTATCGATGAGATCCACACTCTCGTCGGCGCCGGCAAGGGTGAGGGGGCTATGGATGCCGCCAATATCCTCAAGCCTGCGCTGGCCCGCGGCGAGCTGCGCTCTATCGGCGCCACTACCCTCGATGAGTATCAGAAATATTTCGAGAAGGATAAGGCGCTCGAACGCCGATTCCAGAAGGTCATGGTCGATGAGCCTGATGAGATGGCGGCTATCTCGATTCTGCGTGGCCTGAAGGAGCGCTATGAGAATCACCATAAGGTGCGCATTATGGATGAGGCCATCATTGCCGCCGTTCAGCTGAGTGTGCGCTATATCACCGACCGTTTCCTGCCCGATAAGGCCATCGACCTTATTGATGAGGCTGCCTCGAAACTGCGCCTGGAGATGGATTCCATGCCGCAGGCTCTCGATGAGGCTTCACGCCGCATCATGCAGCTCGAGATCGAACGCGAGGCTCTCAAACGCGAGGGTAATGACTATAAGCTGAAGGAGATTGATGAGGATCTCGCCAATCTGCGCGACACCGAGAAGTCGCTCAAAGCCAAATGGCAGGCAGAGAAGACTGAAATCAACAAGATTCAGCAGAACAAAGTCGATATCGAGCAACTCAAGCTCGAGGCCGAACGTGCCGAGCGTGAGGGCGACTACGCCAAGGTGGCCGAGATCAGATACTCCCGCATCAAGCAGAAGGAGGACGAGAATGCCCAGATTCAGGAGCGTCTGAAGACTCTGCAGGGTGAGGGTGCGATGATCAAGGAGGAGGTGGATGCCGAAGATATCGCCGAGATCGTGAGCCGCTGGACCGGTATCCCTGTCAAGAAGATGGCGCAGAGCGAAAAGGAGAAACTGCTGCATCTCGAGGAGGAGCTGCACCGCAGAGTCGTCGGGCAGGATGACGCAATCCGCGCCGTGGCCGATGCAGTGCGCCGCTCGCGTGCCGGACTTAACGACCCGCGTCGCCCTATCGGCAGCTTCATCTTCCTCGGCACAACCGGTGTCGGCAAGACTGAACTGGCTAAGGCTTTGGCCGAGTACCTCTTTGATGATGAGGATATGATGACTCGTATCGATATGTCGGAGTATATGGAGAAGCACTCTGTAAGCCGTCTGGTCGGAGCGCCTCCGGGATATGTAGGTTATGATGAGGGTGGCCAACTCACAGAGGCTGTGCGCCGCAAACCCTACAGTGTCGTGCTCTTCGATGAGATTGAGAAGGCAAATCCTGATGTGTTCAACATCCTGCTCCAGGTGCTCGACGACGGACGTCTGAACGACAATAAGGGGCGCTTCATCAACTTCAAGAACACCATCATCATCATGACCTCCAACATGGGGTCTGACATCATCCGCGACAATTTCCAGGGATTTGCCGATAAGTCGGCTGAGGAGAAGGAGAATATCATCTCTACCACGAAGCAGGATGTGATGGACCGGCTGAAACAGATTATTCGTCCCGAGTTCCTTAACCGTATCGACGAGACTGTGATGTTCACCCCGCTCGATAAGCATGATATCCAGAAGATTGTTGATATTCAGGTCAACAGTGTGCGCAAGATGCTGGCTTCAAATGGCGTGAAACTCGAAATCACCAAGCCGGCTCTTGAGTTGCTGGCCGAGGATGGTTATGATCCTGAATTCGGTGCGCGTCCTGTGAAGCGTACAATCCAGCGCATGGTGCTCAACCAGCTGTCGAAGGATATTCTGGCCCAGAAAGTCGACAACGCTCATCCGATTGTTATCGACCGCAAGGGTGATGAGCTCGTATTCCGCAATGAATGATCTCCGGCTCCCCCGGCTCACTGGGGCAGCATGAAAAATAGACACCATTTTGAGGTTGCAGACGGGTTGCAATTTTGCATGATGCAAAGTTGCACCCTCTGCAACCTCTAAATTTATCCCCTTCTACCCCGGGACCATACCTCGTGCTCAACGGCAGCCCGGCTTTTACAGGAGCACGGCTTTTCAACGGGAGTACATTTTTTTACGGGAGTACGGGTTTTACGGGAGTACGTTTTTTACGGGAGTACGTTTTTACGGGAGTACGTTTTTTACGGGAGTACGTTTTTACGGGAGTACGTTTTTTACGGGAGTACGTTTTTACGGGAGTACGTTTTTTACGGGAGTACGTTTTTACGGGAGTACGTTTTTTA
>CAJTNN010000002.1:0-45754 GCA_910577585.1 uncultured Muribaculaceae bacterium
TATATATAATTATATATAATAATGTGTGCTCTCCCTTGATGGATTCGCTATTGGCTGAGTCTTTTGGTAGACTTCAACATGGGGTCAGAGCACATTGAGCACCTGCTCCTTGATCTGCTCAAGCTCATCTTTCATCTTGACCACGATCTTCTGCATCTCAGCGTCGTTGCTCTTCGAACCGAGAGTGTTGATCTCGCGCCCCATCTCCTGGGCGATGAAGCCGAGTTTCTTGCCTTGTCCGGCGCCGTGGCGCACCAATTCGGGTGTGCCGAGTGTCTCGATGAAGTAGTCGAGATGCGAGCGCAAGCGAAGTTTCTCTTCGCTGACGTCGAGTTTCTCGATATAGAAGATGAGTTCCTGCTCGAGGCGACCTTTGTCGTAGTCTACGCCATGCAGCGATGCGAGCTGGTCTTCGAGGCGCTGGCGTATCTTGCCCACACGGCTCTGCTCATAGGGTTCGATCTCTTTGAGGAGATTGCCGATATTCTTTATCTTTTCGCAGAAGAAGGCGTAGAGTTTGCTCCCTTCGGTAAGACGGAAGTTAGTCAGGGCCGCGGCGGCAAGGCGTGTGGCCTCGACGAGGGCCTCGCGGTCGGCACTATCCATCTCTTCGGCTTTGGTCTGCATGGTGTCGGGCATACGCAGCAGGGTGGCATACCAGTCGGCGGGTTCGGGGAGTCCGAGCTGCTGCTGCATCTCGGTGATCTGGGCGCGATAGTTCTCGAGGGCGCCGATGTTGAGCGAGGCTGTGGCATGGGCCACGGTGTTCTCGATGCTTACCGACATCTCTACCTTGCCGCGCTCGAGTTCGGCGGCAAGCATAGTGCGCAGCTCTATCTCCATCTCACGGAAGTATGAGGGAACCCGCATGAATAGGTCGAGCTGTTTGGAGTTGAGCGACTTGATTTCTACAGTCACTTTTCTTGTGGCGGAGGCAGCTGTGCCGCGTCCGAAACCGGTCATTGACAATATCATATCTCTAATGTATGTTTTGCGCCATGTCTATCTCCGCAATCCGGGTCTTACCTCTCCCGGGGCAGCTCTACCCCATTTTCCCTTACGACCCATATTCGGCGGACCGCGACGCGTAATCCTCAGTGAGTGCCACATGAGGTCGGCACACACTCTTTTATCGCAAAATTAATCAAAAATCGGCCATCTCACAACAGTTTAGGCCATTAATTGGCCCCGACCTGCCACCAAACATATTTTTGAGCCCCTTCGGGCATTACGCTCGCAACGCCGAAGTTGACCCCGGCCTGATGCCGCGCATTTGCAAGTTTGCGCATGATTGGCTAACTTCGCAGTCAAAATAACTGAAAGAAATGGCTAAAGTGACTTGGAAGGCGGGCACGATGGTGTATCCCGCGCCGGCAGCGCTCGTGACGTGCGGTGCCACACCTGAGGAATGGAATATGCTGACTGTGGCCTGGACAGGCACAATCTGCACCAATCCGGCGATGCTCTACATCAGCGTGCGCCCCGAACGCCATTCCTATCCGCTGATAATGGCGAATATGGAGTTTACGCTTAACCTCACCACCGAGGCGATGGCGAGGGCCACCGACTGGGCGGGGGTGCGCTCGGGACGTGATTACGATAAGTGGCGCCAGACGGGGCTGACGCCGATGCCGGGCGAGATGGTGAAGTCGCCGGCGATTGCTGAGTCGCCGCTGGCCATAGAGTGCCGGGTGAAGGAGGTGTTGCATCTCGGGAGCCACGATATGATTCTGGCTGATGTGCTCTGCCTGAGGGCCGACGACAGGTTTATCGACCCCTCTACCGGGGCTTTCTCGCTCAAGGATGCCGGACTGATGGCCTATGTGCATGGGGGCTACTATGCTCTTGGCGACCTGCTGGGCACCTTCGGATTCTCGGTGAAGAAGAAGTAAGTGTCTGCCAGGCTATTAGTCTTGAATAGTTGCTGATAGGCGTAATCATAGTCGCTGATAGGCGTAATCATAGTCGCCGATAGGCGTAATATAATAGTCGCCGCCGCTTCCCGATTGATGGAAGCGGCGGCGATATTTTATGTCTGTATCTCTCCTGACTGAGGCCTATGGCGCCTCACGGAGTGTCCTGCTCATTTATTTCACACCAAGGTCGGCGAGCACACGGTCAATGTGGCGGTCGGCTGCCTCGACTGTGGCTTCGTAGGCCTCCTTGGAGGGCATATCCTCGCGAACCTCGATATAGAACTTGATCTTGGGTTCGGTGCCTGAGGGACGGATCGAGATCTTGTCGCCTGCGGCTGTGAAGAACTGAAGCACGTTGGAGGTGGTGGGGAAGTTCATCTTCTCAATCTCGCCTGTAGTGAGGTTGCGGCAGTTGAGGTCGGCGTAATCCTTGACAATCACCACCGGCGAACCGGCGATCTCCTTCGGCGGATTTGCGCGGAACTCCTTCATCATGGCGGCAATCTCGTCGGCACCGGTCTTGCCCGGACGCACCACGCTCACTCCGCGCTCGCGCGAGAAGCCATATTTGGCGTAGATGTCGATCAGGAGCTCGTAGAGGTCAAGGCCCTGGTCGGCGGCCCAGGCTGCAATCTCACACATCAGCGAGATGGCCGACACTGAGTCTTTGTCGCGCACGAAGGTCTCGGCCAGGAAGCCGTAGCTCTCTTCGCCGCCACCAAGATAACGCTCTTTGCCTTCGAGATTGCGCATCACGTCGGCAATCCACTTGAAGCCTGTGAAGCAGTCGTAGCACTTCACGTTGTTGGCATCGGCGATGCGCTTGATGGCTTCGGTGGTGACGATGGTCTTCACGCAATATTCATTACCCTTGAGCATACCGAGCTCGGCGTTGCGGGTGATGATGTAGTAGAGGAAGATCATCACTATCTGGTTGCCGTTGACGAGCTGATAGTTTCCCTTCTTGTCGCGCACCACCAGACCCACACGGTCAGCATCCGGGTCAGAGGCGAGCACGAGGCTTGCGCCTGTCTCCTTGGCCTTGGCTATGCCCATCGCCATGGCTTCGGCATTCTCGGGATTGGGTGATACGACTGTGGGGAAGTTGCCATCCTGCACATCCTGCTCGGGCACATGGATGATGTTTTTGAAGCCCCACTTGGCAAGTGAGTCATACATCAGCGACGAACCCACTCCATGAATCGGAGTGTAGACAATCTTCATGTCGGCATGACGCTTGTCGGCCTCGGGCGAGAGCGACAGTCCGAGTATCTCCTCGAGATAGGGCTCGTCGACATCCTTACCTATCGTCTTAATTAGGTCGGGGTTGGCGTCAAATTTAATCTGGTCGACCGATGTGATGGCGTTGACATAGGCGATGGTCTCCACATCGTGGGGGGCGATCATCTGTGCGCCGTCGCTCCAATAGGCCTTGTAGCCGTTGTATTCCTTGGGATTGTGAGAGGCTGTGATGTTGACACCGCTCTGGCAACCGAGGCGGCGGATCGCATACGACACCTCAGGCGTGGGACGGCAGCCATCGAAGAGATATACCTTGATGCCATTGGCTGAGAAGATGGCGGCCACCATCTCGGCAAATTTGCGAGAGTTGTTGCGCACATCGTGTCCTACGGCCACTGAAATCTCCGGCAGATCCTTGAAGCAGTCTTTCAGATAGTTGGCCAGACCCTGTGTGGCGGCGCCTACGGTGTAGATGTTCATGCGGTTGGTGCCGGCACCCATGATGCCGCGCAGACCACCTGTGCCGAACTCCAGGTCCTTGTAGAAGGCGTCGATGAGTTCTGTCTTATCGGGATTGTCAAGAAGAGCCTTCACTGCGGTGCGGGTCTCCTCGTCATACTGCGGGCCGAGCCATTTTTCGGCACGCTCGATGCATGATTTCAATAATGCTTCGTTGTCCATTATATTATATTGATATTTTATATTTGTGCGGTTGGATACCTGTAGAATTCTGCTCGCTCTGAACTTATAACACTCCGCAGCGGGGAGTTTGCCGTTCAGAAAATACAAATATAATAAAAATTAGGTTTACAATCCTAAAGAATCTCTCAAAAACTACTCGTCGGCGCTGTTTTTTGCCGGATGCAAGGTTCTTCGTTTTTTTTAAGGTCGTCCCTCTCTTTTTCATGGAACTGTGGCAAGGGATATACGCCTAATTATTTTGGTCATTGCCGTATTTGCGCTTGTTGGCCTCGATTTTGCGGCGGCGTGCAGCGCGGCGGCGCTCAAGGTCGCGGGCTGCTTTCTCAGCGGCTTTCTTCTCTTTGATGCGGCGCACCTCCTCATCCATCTCGGCCACCTTCTCAGGATGTTGGTCGAGCCATATCAAGCGAAACACCACATAGAAGCACACAATGGTAATAATGCCATAAATGATGATTGTCTTAACCATAATCAACACATTTTAGTTTAATCGCCCAAATATACAGAATTAACCCAACACCCGCAAATTCCCCACCACATTTTCGCCAAGAATCTGCACCCTTTGACCCGGTTACACGCGTGACAGCAACCCGCTGGCCACATCAGCACGATGGCAACATGCGCACTGCCCTCACAGTCGCACGACGCTCACGGGAGAACATTGAGTTGTGCGGCGTCAGCTTCCTGGAAGGAGGGGCATCCTCGCCCAACGCCGTTAGTTAAGGATACAAGTTTGGCTGAGTTGGCTTGGAAGATGTGGAAGGAATTTTTTTAGACGCGGATCATTCTCTTACTCGCTGCTGCGCAGCTCGTTGCGATCGCGGATGGAATGGATTAACGCGGATTTTCTTTTGCTTCAGATACAATTGATGGGGCGCAGGCACATCGGCGCTATGCGCCTTGTGGCGACGCGGATGGTGCCTGATGGAGGTCGACCCCCAAGAGACTACATCCTTTTACCGGAGAACGTGGTGACGGGAGCACGGCTTTTACGTTCTCCCGTAAGCCCCGTTCTCCCGTGAAATCCGTATCAAGGGGGAGTGCGCAGCCAATCTGCGGGCATCAAGGCGCATAGCGCCGAGATGCATCCGTCCCCATCTGCGTGCAACCCAGCGCATTACGCAAATTGGATCCGCGTTAATCCTTTCCATCCGCGGCGCAGTCGCGCAGCGACAAGCGAAGAGATCCGCGCCCTTAAATTCCTTCCACATCTTACCAATTGGTCCTTCCTTAACTTAACGGCGTCGGGCGCCCTCGCTCCGACCCTGCGGCAAAGAATCGAGTTTAAACACACCTACCTAATCCCCAAAACCTTATCACTCACCCTGCACGTTCTATAATCCAGCACGTTCTGCCGTCAAAAAACGTCAGAGATTATCAGCTGCTGCATCGACTTTGGCGGCAATATCCCTCAAAGCATTGCGGAGAGTCTCCTTCTGCTCGGGCGAAAACTCACATGGCTCACCATTGTCGTCATAGCCATTGAGAGGCGCATATATCCAAGTCCTTGATAAACCGAAGTAGTCTTTGGAAATATTCCCCCACTTCAGATACATCAACACATCTTTAAGTTTCTCTGTATTTTCACTCATTATATTAGATATTAAAATTGTTATTCACCTTAATAATAGCAACCCTCCGATTTACAGTAGCAATCAGATATTGTCAGAAAGTATCTGTATCTCGTAGGCGATAGTATCGAGAGCCTCCTTCAGCTTCTGACGTTCAGCTGCTGTGAAATCCGCCGGTTTGCCATTCACGATATCATGATTCAACTTATGGCATATCCATGAGCGAGACCTACCGAAAAAGCGCTCCGCTATATATGATGCATTAAGTACTTTCATGATATCATGCTCCCGAAAGTCAAATACCCTCTGATCAGCCGGTATCCCCTCTTTCTTAATTCGCTCGATTACGCCTTCAGCCATAGCCACCCCCTCCGGAGAGTCGGCACGTCGGATAATCTCTTCTACAAGTTCTGCGTCAGCAATCTTTTTATCTGCCATAATACAAAAGTAGTTTAATGCCTCAAATTTACCAATTTACATTGACACATACAAATCTCAGCTCAAAAAAACACATCTCCCCTACTGCCAGGTTGAGCTTAACGAAAAAAATCGAAAAGTTCTGTCACAGCTATTGCTCAATAACGAAATAATTACTAACTTTACCATCGCAAATAAAAAACAAATTGCCGTTCACCCTATAGCACTACCACAAGAGGACTGCGCGGCCAAATAAAATTATACCCAATGTCAGAGAAGGAAATTACAAAGACTGAGATTGATGCCATCAAAACAAAGCATCCAATTCTGTCAAAAATTCAATTCATGGGGAATCGTAAAGAACTTTTGAGAGTAGTGAACGGTGCATACATCGCCGAACGCTTTTTCAACAGGTCCGGTTCTTGGTTCAGCCAGAAGCTCAACAACAATATCAAAAACGGCAAACCCTGCGAGTTTACCCCCGAAGAGCTGCAGACACTTCAAGATGCGCTCTATACGATTGCTTATGAAATAGAAGATTTGGCCGACGAACTGATTTAAGAGCTTGTTTGACTCTAACCTCAGGAAATATTATACGCGTAGAAATGGTTGCATCTCCTCCCACAAATTGCGACGTCCCCTCAATTAATTTGACCCGTATTTGCGTTTGTTGGCCTCAATTTTGCGGCGGCGGGCCGCCCGACGGCGCTCGAGATCGCGAGCCTCTTTCTCGGCACGCTTCTTCTCTTTTTTTGTCTCTGCTCTTCGTTGAATCTTGCTATCTCTTCAGGATGGTCTTCCACCCACAACAACCGGAATACGAACCCGAAGCACGCAATGGCGATAAGGATGTAGATGATTATGTATTTCATAAAAAAAGGATGGATTAGAAGTTTAATTCGCCGCAAATATTCATAAACCCAATGAGAACGACAACCCCGAATGGCTAAAAGTGGAACTAAAAGCGGAACTAATTTTCAGAATTCGAACCGTTTTTCGAACCGTTTTTGGCACAATTCAACGGAATCGGAAGAAACTGAGTGAACACAGAGAACACAGAAGACACACACGTAACATCCCGATAAATCAACCATTTAGGACGGAAAAACTGGTGGCCACCCTCACAGGCGGCCACCAGCAACATTTCCATAATACTTTATTCGAACTAACCTAACATCATGAAACGATTTATCTTCTTTTCGACTGTATAACGATGCAGGCCCGAAAATGGTTCGCCACCCCACCATTTTTTTCGCAAAAAAATAATCGCAAAAAAATTACGGCTACTAAACAAGGTAAACCTTGCGAATCGAAAGGGCTTTGACAACCTCAACACAATCTTCCGTAGCGAGCACACCTCTGCTCATCGGAAGCTTTGAGTAAATATTTTCGTATAAAGATAGACTATATTCTTGGGGAATTGAAAAAGGTTAGGTAACTTTGCAGGTTGAGACTGACCATGCCCCGCGCGACACAGCCATCCGCCGCCTCGCTCCGGCAATAGCTCTGAGAGCTGGGCAGCCCGATATCGCTCATCGCGACAACCGACATGGTTATCCTAAACAAGCTTACGCCTGAAAGATGACACTTAAGAAGATTGCTTCAAACAAAATCGTGAAATGGCTCTGGATCTCTTTCCTGGGATTCGGGTTCATCATCGCTCTGCTTCTGCTCCTTATCTATAATGGAGTTATCGGCTACATGCCCCCTATCGAGGAACTTGAGGATCCTCACGACAAACTGGCCTCAGTGGTGTTTGCCTCTGACGGCACCACTGAGCTTGGCAGATATTTCGCCGGCGCTGGCAACCGCGTCTATAATGATTATGAGGCCATCTCGCCACATGTGATCGACGCGCTGATATCTACAGAGGATGCGCGCTTCCTGAGCCATTCGGGTATCGATTTCATGGCTCTGGGCCGCACTGTGGTGAAGACGCTCGTGATGGGCGACAAGTCATCGGGTGGCGGCTCCACCATCACCCAGCAGCTAGCCAAACAGCTCTATTCGCAGCCTTCGAGCAATATGGTGAAGCGTGCGATGCAGAAGCCCATCGAGTGGATGATCGCCATCAAGCTTGAGCGATTCTACACGAAGAATGAGATCATCAACATGTATCTCAACCGCTTCGACTTCCTCAATAACGCCGTGGGCATCAAGACGGCGGCGAATGTATACTTCGGCAAAGAGCCGGATGAACTGAATGTGCAGGAGGCGGCCATGCTGGTAGGTATGCTGAAGAACCCGTCGTACTACAATCCGCTGCGCCACCCCGAACGCACTCTGGGCCGACGCAACACAGTGCTCGACCAGATGGTGAAGGAGGGTAAGCTTTCGCAGCAGGAGGCTGATTCGCTCAAGCAGCTCCCGCTGGGGCTGGACTATCATAAGGTTGACCACCGCGAGGGGGGCGCCCCCTACCTGCGCGAGGAGATACGCCGACTGATGACGGCCAAGAAGCCTTCGCGCCCCGACCGCTCGGATTATGCCAACCAATTGGGTTACAATATCGCCTACGGACAATACACCACCGACTCCACCCTCTGGGAGGATAACCCACTTTATGGCTGGATTCTGAAGAACCCCAAGCCTGATGGGTCGTACTATAATCTGTACACCGATGGTCTGCAGATATATTCCACCATCGATGTCAGAATGCAACAATATGCCGAAGAGGCTGTGTGGCAGCATCTTGGAGGCACTCTGCAGCCGGCCTTCGATGCCGAGAAGCGCGGGTCGGCCACAGGTCCCTACTCTACTAATCCGCAGGAGATCTCGGGCGCCGGCGCACAGCGTCTGATCCGAAATGCCATCCGTCAGACTGAGCGCTACCGCGTGATGAAACTCGCCGGACACTCTGACGACGAGATACAGGCCGCTTTCCGCCAACCCTTCCAGATGGATATCTTCACTTATGTGAAAAAAGATGGCAAAATCGTGCCGGGCTCGAAGACTGTCACCATGACACCCTACGACTCGCTGCTCTACATGAAGTCGATCTTGCGCACCGGCATGATGGCGATGGACCCGGTGACGGGTTATGTGAAGGCCTACGTGGGTGGCCCGGATTTCATGTATTTCCAATACGATATGGTGGCGCGGGGCAAGCGCCAGGTGGGATCTACGGCCAAGCCGTTCCTCTACGCTCTGGCCTTCGAGCAGGAGTTTGACCCCTGCAGCACATTCCCCAACACGCAGCCCAACTTCGGAGGCTGGATGCCCCGCAATGCGGGCAAGAGCCGCATCGGCGAGAATGTCGACCTGCGCTGGGCGCTGACCACATCCAACAACTGGATCTCGGCCCGTGTTATCCAGGCTCTGGGTGCGCGCTCGTTTGCCAACAAGCTGCGCATGTATGGCATCAACGGATTCCTCGAGACCAACTACACACTCTCGCTCGGCAGCTTCGATGCCTCGGTCGGCGAGATGGTGTCGGGCTACTCTACATTCGCCAACAAGGGTGTGCGCGTCGATCCGGTCTACGTGACACGCATCGAGGACAACCAGGGCAACGTGATATACTCACCCACCGCCCACCGCACCGAGGCCCTCAACGAGAATGCATCGTATAAGATTACATCGGTGCTCTTCGATGTCATCGACAAGGGCACAGGCCGCAGCCTGCGCGGCTCTTACGGCATCAACGCCGAGATGGGGGGCAAGACCGGTACGACCAACTTCAACTCCGACGCCTGGTTTATGGGCTTCACACCAGAACTCGTCACCGGCATATGGGTCGGCGGCGACGAACGCTACATCCACTTCAACTCGATGGCTTACGGGCAGGGTGCGAAGGCGGCTCTGCCGATCTACGGCCTCTTCATGAAGAAGGTGTATGCCGACAAGAAACTCCCCTACTCGCAGGATTCGAAGTTCAGCTTCCCGGCGGACTTCTCACCATGCGACGGACATAGCTGGGGAGCCGCACCGGCAGCCGACGCTGGCAGCACAGAGGTGGTGGAGGGTGTCTTCGACTGAGGCGCCCACACCGTGGCGCCTACATGGCCGGCAGAAGCCCACGCCGCCTCACACCACATGACATAGCCACATGACATAAAAGCGGGTCAGACGATACTAAATTTACCGTCTGACCCGCTTTTTATGCCAAATTATTTTTTCCATTCAAAAAAAACATCTAAATTAGCATCCGAAACATCGCAGGGCGTAAGAAAAAACATTCCACACCCCGCAGATAAATCTGATTCAACCAGACATAACAACAAAACTTAAATCTATACACAAATCAAAAATCATGGCTAACAAGAAACTGAAAATCCGCGATCTTACTCTTCGCGACGGCCAGCAGTCGTTATTCGCCACCCGCATGAAGCAGGAGAATATCGACGCACTCCTCCCCCTCTATCGTGACGCACACTTCTACATCATGGAAGTATGGGGCGGCGCAGTGCCCGACTCTGTGATGCGCTATCTCGGTGAATCTCCCTGGGAGCGTCTCCGTGCCTGCTCGAAGGCCATGAAAGGTATTTCACTGCTCTCTGCCCTGTCGCGTGGCCGCAACCTCTTCGGATATGTGCCCTACCCCGACTATGTGCTCGAGGGCTTCTACAAAGAGGCTATCAAGAATGGCCTCAACGTGATGCGTATCTTCGACGCGCTCAACGACATCAACAATATCCGCGAGTCTATCCGCATGATCAATGAGCTGGGTGGCATAGCAGATGCTGCTGTATGCTACACTGTCGACCCGAAGGATGAGGCTCCGGCTCCTGTCAAGAAGAAGGGCTTCTTCGCACGCCTCTTCGGCGGCTCTGATCCGGCTCCCGCAGCTCCTGAGAAGATCTTCACCGACGAATATTTCGTGGAGAAGGCCAAAGAGATGGAGCGCCTCGGTGCGAAGATGATCACTCTGAAGGATATGGCTGGTCTGGTGAATCCGGCCCGCATCTTCTCGCTGATGCCGAAGCTGAAGCAGGCGCTGACTGTGCCGGTGGACTTCCACACTCACTGCACTCCGGGCTATGGTCTGGCTGCGGTGCTGACCGCTATCATCAAGGGTGTGGATATCGTTGACACCAACATCTGGTGGTTTGGCGGCGGTTCGGCTGCCCCGGCTATCGAGCTGGTATGGATTTTCTGCCAGAAACTCGGCATTGAGGTCGACGTCAATATGGAGGCTGTGGCCAACATCCGCGCCAAACTCAAGGATGCCCGCAAGGCTCTCGCCGCATTCGACCTCAACAAGGATAAATGGCCCAAGGACTTCGATGAGGCTTACAAGGCTATGCCGGCCGACATCGATGCTGCCTTCGACGCCGCAATCAAGGCTGCCACTGAAAACCGCGAGCAGGATCTTCTCGACGCCTGCCATAAGATCGAGGCATACTTCGGCTTCCCGAAACCGAATGAGCTTGTGAAGAATGCTGAGGTGCCGGGCGGCATGTACTCCAACATGGTGGCCAACCTGCGCCAGCTCAACTCTGAGGATGTGCTCGAGGAGGCTATGGCTCTGATTCCGAAAGTGCGCCGCGACGCCGGTCTGGTCCCGCTGGTGACTCCGACTTCGCAGATCGTGGGCTCGCAGGCTGTGGCTCTGGCTCTCGACCGCCGCAAAGGTGCGCCCGACTACACTAATAAGAATAATCAGTTTGTGGCTCTCGTGAAGGGTGAGTACGGCAAGACTCCGGTGCCCGTTGACCCGGCATTCCGCGAACAGATTACCGGCAACGCTGCCGAGACTCCCTACGATGTCAACTCCTACCGCAAACCGGCCAACCCCGAGCTGCCCGAATTTGGTGGCGTGAAGCTGGCACAGAACGATGAGGAGTATCTGCTGCTGCAGCTTCTCCCGGCCGTAGCCACAGGCTTCCTCAAGAACAAGCGCAAGGCTGAGTTCGAGGCTGCCAAGGCTGCTGCTCCCGCCGAGGCTCCGAAGGCTGAGGCCAAAAAGGAGGAGGCTCCGAAGGAGGTCATCACCGGTCCGTGCCTGAAGGCGCCGATGGGTGGCACTGTCATCGAGATTCTCGTCAAGCCCGGCGACAAGGTGAAAGCTGGCCAGAACGTGCTCGTCTACGAAGCAATGAAGATGGAGAATGACCTCGCCTCTGACCAGGAGGGCGTAGTGAAGCGCATCCTCATCGCCGAAAACGACGTCATCGGCACCGACCAGCCCCTCATCGAATTCGAATAATCCCCCATACCCCCATACTGACAAAGGGAGGCGATGCCACGGCATCGCCTCCCTTCTGCATTTGCTTCAGAAGCATCCATATTTTTTACAGGACACTAATGAATAGACATCATAGTTGTAATCCATTCGTTGAACAACGGACATCTGTCCCTAATTTTTGTCAGGCCAATCACACTTGCGATATAATTACCAAATAATACTTTTTCGTAACCCGGTATGGCTCTGATCAGTCGCTTTGATGGAGCAAGCGTTGGCCGAGAATTGATATCTTCAGGGTTTGAAAACTCTCGGACGGCATCTTCGAGAATTGAAAAATCCATCTCTGTTTTGTCAAAATTCTCTTTGAATACAGCTATATCGCTAAATAGGAGACTCTCAAATTCATGAATCTGCATATAGGGAATAAAACGGCCTGCCAATTCGGGAGCAATCTCTTCTTTCATCCTGTCACACAAGAACCTCAACCTCTCACTCAAGGATGGTATGTTCTTACTTTCATTCCATCCGGGGAACTTATAGCTATCTTTTATACCATAATAATCCACAAGCATTGACACATACGCACCGTTTTCATGAAGATGTGTCTCAATCTGGCGTTTGATATTGGGCCAAGGCACAATACCTCCGTTAGATTTCTTTACAAGTGGAGCCTCTACATAAATATCCAAATTAAGTAATGCCGGAGCAAGCATTTCCATACAGAATTCATTTTCTGTGGGCCCTTCGCATACTATAATTAGCCTTTTCATAACGGTTGTCCCCCCTTCATGATTCTTTGTTTCCACAAGTCTCCTAAAGTGTAGTCATTCAACCATTGACTGAGTTCTCGTGAATTTAACCGGCGTATTGTAGATTTACCCTCACGCTGGTCAACTGTAAGTATATCCTCAGGTTGGAAATTACTTATTAGCTCAGCATTCTGTGTAGCCGCTATCACCTGAGTGCCACGATTTGCAGCCATTTTTATAAGCCCTGCCAACTTCTCGATAGCCACCGGATGTAGCCCTAACTCAGGCTCATCTATAACAATCACTTTCGGAAGATTGGGCTGCATGAACAATACTGTCAAGGCTATAAATCTTATCGTACCATCAGAAAGTTCATTAGGCCCATATATAACCTCTGAGAATTTATCCCTCCATTGCAGCCGCACTCCACCGCTCTCATTCGGCACGAGATAGAAGTCGTGAAAGAAGGGGGCTACTGATTGAATCACATTTACCATCCGCTTATACACCATCGGATACTTGGTCATAATTCCATAGAGATATGCAGCCAGATTTCCTCCTTTAGAGTAGAGCAAGTAGGAGTCATTGACAACATTTGATTCTCCGGTAAATGGAGATGTGCGACCGGTGTCATGGAAATGAAACTTCCTTATTTGAGACATATATTGCTTGATGTAGTCCTCGTTTCTGGCACCATGATAGTCCTTCAATACTGTCTCTGACTTATAGTTCGCAATAAAGTGATACGCATATGCGTTATTCTCTGATTCTGAAGTATAGCCAAGTTTCTCACTCTCCACAATCAAGGAGCCGTCTGACTCTATTAAATCAAGCACATATGAATTATTGCCTTCATTAACCTCAATTGAGATACGGTCGGTAGTTTTTCTGCCCTTGTGGAGAAGTTTATCCACACCTCCCGATTGTGCCACACTTCTTGCAAGAAAGCCTTCGTAAGCATTCCCCAAGAGTTCAAATAGAGAAAGAAAATTGCTCTTCCCTGCCCCATTTGAACCAATCAAGATGTTGATCGCATTCAATGGCACGCTAACGTCATTGAATGACTTATAACCCTTTATCGAAATTGAATCCATCTATTCAGGCGTTTCAGTGAAATTGTATTAACTTTTTACGAAAAAGATTAAACAACTTCATTGTCAACCTCTGTCGCAAACTACACCATAAAGTTAACATTTTACTTCCACTTATTCAAGACTCCACCGCTAAAAAGTTGAAATCTGCGGATTATCCGCCCCATAAAGGAGGGTGGCTTCCGGGGTGTAAGGAAGGTCGGCATGGAGGCGGGTTATGCGCGGAGTTTGCGGTCGGTGATGGTGCAGACGCAGCTGTCGGACCATACGTTTTCGGCTGTCTCTACCATGTCGATGATGGTGTAGATGGGGAGTATTATACCCATCAGACCTATGTTGGCCCCTATGCCCGACATGAGCGAGAGGGTCAGGAAGTAGCAACCCATAGGCACTCCGGCATTGCCGATGGCCGATATGATCGAGATGAATACCCACACCAGAATCGTGCCCCATGAGAGGGGCATGCCGTTGTTCTGCATCACAAATAGCGAGGTGACGAGTATGAAGGCTGCACAGCCATTCATGTTGACGGTGGTGCAGATCGGGAGCACAAAGCGCGACACCCTCTTGCTCACCCCTACTCTCTGCTCGGCGTTCTCCATCGTCACAGGGAGGGTGGCAGCCGAACTCTTGGTGAAGAGAGCCATCAGCACGGCAGGCATCATGGCCCGCAAGGTTTTAAGGGGGTTGATGCCGTTGCATAGCAGGAAGATGGGGAGCACGATGAGGAATTGCGTGAGGTTGCCTCCTATGATTACGAGCACATATTTCCCCAACGAGTCAAACACCATGCCGCCGCCAATCTCCGCCACGAGCTGCGCCGCAAAGGCCACAATACCTATCGGAAGCACTGCAATAAGCCAGCGTATCAGCACAAAGAGGAGCTCTTGCAGCCCATTGAGCAGATTGAGCAGGGTCTGCTTCGGCTTACTGTCGGGCATGCGCGAAAGTGCAATGCCGGCAGCAAAACACATTATCAGCAGAGCCAGCACATTGCCATCGAGCAACGGGCGCACAACATTGTCGGGTATGACCGACATCAGATGATCGGCATACGACATCTCTGTGGTCCCGATATCGGCACTACGCTCCGCAGCCACATCCGCCACCGGCAGATTCCCGGGCGCAATGACCAGATAATAGGCCAGCCCCACCAGCGCAGCCGCCGCTGTGGTGAGTAAGGTGTAAGTGAGCGTTACGCGAAACATACGCCCCATCTCGCGTCCGCCCCCTATCGAGGCAAGCGTGGTGACTACGGCCAGCACAATCGTGGGCACAGCCAGCAGCCTGAACAGGCGCGTGAATATAGTGGCCGTCACATTCATCACCGCATCAATCGCATCTACCCTAAGCAATCCAAGCACCACTCCGAGCACGAGCGCTCCGAGCCATATCCAAATCTGATATTTCTTCATCTCTTACAGGATTCTACGGCATGAAGAGTCCTTCCTGCCGAAATAGTTTAGTCTCGAAATAGTTATAGCAATTCACAATATTAGCTAATATTGAGGCAACCACACTTAATTCATATTAATTTTAGCATAAGACCCAGCAGCCTTGTGCGTGACCGCAATCTATAAGCTCTCTGCCTGACGCCAGACCGGAATATCAACATATGGCAGAGGGGGCGGGACGATTGAGATTTCAATCGGTCCCGCCCCCTGCGTATCATTGTCTGCCATGTCAGTCAGCCACCTCTGGAGGGGTCCTGGCTGACAGGCGTCATGTCAGAGCTTACGGTTAGAGGATCACCTTCTTGCCGGCCACGATATAGAATCCGTGGGGCAGCTCGATCTCATTGCGGCCTACATGGAGGCTGACAATCTGCGAAGAACCGTCGGCGCGTGCGATCTGGATCATTGTGGCATCGGGAGTCTCCACGTAGAGGCGTCCTGAAGCAGCCCAGACGTTGAGGGCATTGGCGTCAGTCACATTCACGACTGTAGTATAGTCAACCTTGCCGGTGAAGCCTGAAGCATTGTAGATGCCACCGTTAACAAACTCAGCATCCGCAGTCTGCGTACCGTTGCCATCGTTGAAGATGATCATCATCTTGGGATTGGCATCGGTCACGGTGCATGTGAAGCGGTAGTAGCCGGTCTCCGGATCGAGAGCGATTGACTGACCGGGCCAAGTGCCGCCGGTATAGTTCTTGTTGTTGTTCTGGTCCCATACCCAAGCCTTCACATCTGACCAGTTGGCAGAAGAGTTGTCGAAGAAGGCAGTGTAAGTGGTGGGATCGGTCGGGATGATCGGATCATCAGGTATCTCACCTGCACCCTCGATAGTCTTCACATAGCCGTTGAGGTCATAGTAGCCGCCGTTGACAAACTTCACGCCATCTTTCGAGCTCTGGTTGTTGCCGGCATTGCTGAAGATAATCATTGAGCCGTCGGCGATTTTGCCTTCGCCTGAGTATGTCCACTTGTAGACATTGTTGCCAAGATAAGTCATGCTCTGGCCGGGCCATGAGCCGCCGGTGTAGTTGGCGCTGTTGCTCCAGATCCACACAGTGGCAGGATTCCAGGAGTCATGCTCGAAGAAGATGGCCTGCTCGCCCTCTTCCATTGCGGGCTCGATAGCCTCTTCGGGTTCCTCGCGGTCGCCGCCTACGACAACGCCGCCACCCACGGGCTTCTCTGTCCAAGTCTCATCGGGCATAGTCTCCTCGGGCCATTCAGTCCAGGCTGCCTCTACAGGAGCCTCGCCATAGAGATACTTGCCATCTACGCCCACTTTGCCGGGAGCTTTTGTCTTGTCGGTGTCGAGTACGTATACGCGCAGGTTACCCTTGCCTGAGCACTTGGCAGTGAGCTTGCCGTCGGTCACATTCTGCACATCGCCGGTGATGGCATCCACATAGCGGCCGTTGAGCACGTCGGTGAATGTGGCATCGCCGCTGATAGTGACGAGTACATATGAGTCAGTATTGGCATCAGTATAGCGACGCTTGAAGGCGAAGTTGCCCGAGCAGCCGTCGTTGCTGTACTGACCCTTACGCAGCGCGGGCACAGCGGCGCGAATCTTGTTGAGGCGCTGGATGTGCAGGGCGAGCGGATAGCTCAGTGTTGATGCGAGGTTGCCGGTGGCGCCGGTGTAGTCAGCGAAGTCGTTGACAGTCACATCACCCTCGAGATAGCCGCCGAAGTATGCACGGCCGGTGTCCTTAAGAGCGAGAATGGCACCCTTGTCGATATCCTTACCCTTCTGGAACTCTACCTCCGAACCATAATAGATACAGGGGATGCCACGGAAGGTGAACATCAGCGAGAGGTTCTCAGCCCAAGTCTCCTGCGAGCCCATGAAGCGGTAGTTGCTGTCGGGGGCATAGTCATGAGAGTCTACGTAGACCACATTGTACGTGGCGTCGTTGTAGAGATTGTCCTGGCTGCGCACTCCATACGCACCTGCAGCGGAGTTGAAGTTCCAGTGCATTGCGAAGTCGATTACGCTCAGGCCTGAGAAATCGGTGTAGTCGGGAGTATGGTAGTTGTTGCCCTCGAGCTTGGCATTGTCGCTCTTGCGCAAGATTGCGTCGGCATGGCCAAGATCGTCGGTGCCGCTCTCAAGCACTGAATCCCAGTTGGTGTGGCCCGCTACGGTGAAGTAGTCGTGTGAGCCCTCAGTTTCGGTAGGGATAGCCTCGATTGAGTCCCATGATTTGGGATCCATATCCCAGGCATAATTCTTGTTCTCCTTCCAGGTATAGTAGCAGGGTGAGCAGTTGTAGTTCTCGCCACGATAGATTACCTCCATCGAGCGTGCGCACACCTCGCCATACATGAAGAAGGGAGTATCACCACGCTTTGCCTTTGCCTCGGGCGAATCAGCAGCCTCGAGGAACTGGGGCAGGAACATCTTGTTGAAGGCAAGACGCGGAATATGGCCCGCTGTATCGATACGGAATCCATCGACGCCCATCTTGATGAAGCGCGAGTAGCAGTCTACAAGATAGTTGGTCACCGCAGGGTTCTCTGTATTGAGGTCAACGCAGTCGCCTGCAATCTGACCCCACCAGCGTGAGGGGTCATCCCAGTCAAACCATGCCTTGTGGTGATAGTAGTTGTGGATATCCTTGTTGGTGAAGTCAGTGTTCTTCATCAAGGCCAGACGCGAGTCATACTGCGACTTGGCCGGGAGCTGAAGATAGTTGTCGGGGAGCAGACCGCCATCCTTCTCTGTGATGGGGAGCATCGAGGCATTGATGTCGGCGAGATCCTGGGTGTAATCCTTCTTAAACATCGGAGCGAGGTTAGTCTCACCGAAGTTGCCGGTGTGCTGCAGCACGATGTCGAGTATGAGTTTCATGCCACGCTTGTGAACCTCATCGATGAGCTCCTGGAAAGCCACATCGGCATCTTCGGCAGTCGCATCTTTCGCCACATAGCGGTGGTCGACCTTCGAGAAGTCGAGGGCGTGATAGCCGTGATAGTCGAGGCCGGAGGCATTCTCTACCACCGGGGTAATCCATACGGCAGTGAAACCGAGCGCCTTGATATAGTCGAGCTTTTCGATCAAGCCCTTGAAGTCGCCGCGCCATTCGGGGTCTTTGATGTTGTTGACGCCATCCCAGCAGTAGACGTTGTTGTCGTGGTCACCGTCGTAGAATCGGGTTGTCATCGCGAAGTAGATAGTCTCATCGCGGAAGTCCGTGCGGTCGCCCACAAAGGTTGCCGCGTTGCCATTTGCAGCGATAGCTGTCAGCAGAGCGCCGGCAAATAAGCCTTTAAGTCGAGTCATGGATAGATAGATTAAAAAAAGTAATGTAAGAATTTATGAGTAAATTTAGTCTAAGGTAGCGGCGGTCAGTCAGAATGATGCCGAAATGCCATGTCGCAGCTGTC
The DNA here is from genome assembly GCA_910577585.1 of uncultured Muribaculaceae bacterium. Taxonomy (GTDB): domain Bacteria; phylum Bacteroidota; class Bacteroidia; order Bacteroidales; family Muribaculaceae; genus Lepagella. Next base: position 18,660 of record CAJTNN010000002.1, read on the forward strand.
GGCTTGCTATCATCATTCATGATGTCCGCATAATGAAGCTCAGTGCATGCTTGTGTCTTCTCCTGAAGAGGTAATTGAAAAGTTATCTGAACAATTATACGATAATGGAATCAGTTAAGCCTATGGAGAAGATATAATCATCTCAGAGTTTTCATGGAGGAGGAAGAGAGGTTGACCGTGGGAGAGTTAGGAAGTGAGGAGTTAGAGAGTGAGGGTGAGGGAGAAAGATAAAAGGCTCGAATGGCCCTGAATTCAGAGGGTCAGACGAGCCTTTTGTGGGGCTTCAGAAGCATCGTCCGACGTTGTGTCGTGATGATACCTCCTTATTTTTTTGAACGGTTGCCGTAGCGGCTGCGGAACTTGTCGACACGTCCTGCGGTGTCCACGAGTTTCTGCTTGCCGGTGAAGAAGGGGTGAGAAGCTGATGTGATCTCAAGCTTCACGAGGGGATACTCCTTGCCGTCAACCTCGATTGTTTCCCTTGAAGCCACTGTTGAGCGAGTGATGAAGATCTCGTCGTTAGACATATCTTTAAACACCACTTCACGATAGTTGGAGGGATGGATGTCTTTTTTCATCTCTAATTTTTCTGCAGTTAAAAATTATTGTTTCTGTTGGGCGGGGATAAGCCTTGACCGTTAGCCGCGGAAGCCGGCCGGCGGACCGGGCTGATACCCCCTGTTTTGCATAGCAGGTCGCGATCCCGCTATATTCGGCCCACAAAATTACTAATTTTTCTGCAATTGGCCAAACAAGGCCGTTATTTTTACGTAAATTTCACCGCGGACGTCAGATGAAACACAGAATCAGCACCTGCGCCACGATAACTCGCATGAACATCGTCAGCGGATAGACCGTAGAGTATGCCACTGCGGGCGAGTCGTTGTTGGCCACCTTGTTGGCGTAGGCCAGTGCCGGCGGGTCGGTGTATCCGCCGCTCATCATGCCGATGATGCTGAGATAGTTCATCTTGTATTTGCCTCGCGCCAGAATACCCACCACCAGCAGCGGCAGGAACGTGATGAGGAAGCCGTAGCCTACCCATATGGCGCCACGCACATTGAAGACCGTTGCGGCGAAGTTCTCTCCGGCCGCTATACCCACTGATGCAAGGAAGAGGCAGATGCCGATCTCACGCAGCAGCAGATTGGCCGATGAGTTGGTGTAGGTCACAAGGTGCAGGCGTGTGCCATAGGCGCTGATGAGGATAGCCACCACGAGCGGACCGCCGGCCAGACCCAGCTTCATCGGCACCGACATGCCCGGGAACTGCAGCGGTATGCTGCCGACCAATATGCCGAGGAATATGCCGATAAACATTGTGATGAGGTTGGGCTCATTCAGACGCTTCATCGAGTTGCCGAGTTTGGCGGCCACCGAATTGATGTCGTCGAGCTTACCCACCACTGTGATGCGGTCGCCCATCTGGAGTCGGATATTGGGCGAGGCCAGAAGATCGACGCCGGCGCGGTTCACGCGGGTCACATTGAGGCCATAGGCGGTGCGCATGTGCAGTGAGCCGAGCTTGGCACCGTTATACTCTGTCTTTGTCACCACGATGCGGCGCGATACGATCGGGCCCTTCTCCATCTCCCATTCCTTCTCGATTTTGGGTCCGAGGAAGCGGGTGAAGACCTCTTCATCCTGTATAGAGCAGATGATGAGCACCTGATCGTCCATCTGAATCACATCCTCAGCCGTGGGGATTACTGATTTGCCATCGGGGCGCTCGATGCGCGACACCACGAAGTCTACAGAGATCAGCGTGTGAAGTTTGCGGATGGTCAGTCCCTCTACGAGTTCGTTGGTGACACGATATGTCACACGGTGCGGAGCCATCAGCGAGGCCTTCTTATCCTCCTCTACCTCTGAAATCTCCTTATTGATATCGACCTTGAAGACCTTCTTGATGATAATCATTGTCAGGATGATGCCCACCAGGCCGAGCGGATATGCGGCAGCATAGCCCATCGACATCTGCTGGCTGGCGTCATAGGCGTCGGCATTGACCTGAAGCACAGTCTGCTGGGCCGCACCCAGACCGGGAGTGTTGGTCACGGCGCCGCTCATGATGCCCACCATCTCCTGTAGCGAGGTCTCGCCCTCGGCGCCACCTTGCAGGAAGTATATCACCAGCATCACCACCACATTCAGTCCGATGCCGGTCAGCGCGAGACCATTCATGCGGATTCCACCCTCACGAAACGATGAGAAGAAACCGGGGCCCACCTGCATACCGATTGAGAAGATGAAGAGAATCAGGCCGAATTCACGAAGGAAATGCAGGGTATCGCCCTGCACCGTGTAGCCGAAATGACCCATCAGGAGTCCGACAAAGAGCACGAAAGTCACTCCGAGTGACACTCCGAAAATCTTGATTTTACCCAAGTATATTCCCGCGAATATCACGAAGGAATAGAGCAGTATCGTGCTTGCCAACGACACTGTGTGAGGCTTAATCAAATCTAATAGCCAATCCATTTTGTTTAGATATTTGTTATAACTCAGTAATTGATGTCAGATCAGTCGGCGTCGCTGATGAGGCGATGTCAGCGGCTCCATGCCGCACTGCGTGGGCGGCATCGATTCGCATATCGGGTTTACGACCTGCAATACTCTGCATTTCAGGCCATTTGCCGTGCCACCCACTCCGATAACCATCCGGTCGGGGAGCCGGGGGTGGCTCAATATTTGCAAATCAGAGTGCAAAATTACACAAAAAATCCCTAAATTTGCATAACAGACTATATAAATACTTACTAAAATACGGAAAATGACTAAGAAAATTCGTGCCGCAGTCGTAGGCTTCGGCAATATAGGCCATGCGGCTCTGCAGGCTCTGCAGGAGGCGGCTGATTTCGAAGTGGCAGGCATCGTGCGCCGCAATCCCGCCGACCGCGCGGGCATCAGCGAGGATATCCCGGTGGTGGATTCAATCACGGCTCTGAAGGAGGTGGATGTGGCTATTCTGGCCGGTCCGACCCGCAAGATCGAGTCGCAGGCCAAGGAGATTCTGGCCTTGGGCATCAACACTGTCGACAGCTTTGATATCCATTCGGCAATCCCGGCTCTGCGCGATGCGCTTGATGTGGTGGCCAAGGAGCATGAGGCTGTGAGTGTCATCTCGGCCGGATGGGATCCGGGCAGCGATTCAGTGGTGAGAACGCTCATGGAGGCCATCGCTCCGAAGGGTGTCACCTACACTAATTTCGGTCCCGGCCGCTCGATGGGCCACACCGTGGCGGTGAAGGCCATCGAGGGGGTGAAGGATGCTCTGTCGATGACTATCCCGCTGGGCACCGGCATACATCGCCGCATGGTGTATGTGGAGCTGCTGCCCGGTTATGAACTGGCCAAAGTGGCTGCCGACATCAAAGCTGACCCCTATTTCGCCAACGATGAGACCCACGTGATGCAGGTCGAATCGGTGGATGCCCTCAATGATGTGGGCCACGGCGTCAACATGGTCAGAAAGGGTGTGAGCGGAGCTACGCATAATCAGTTGCTGGAGTTTGACATGAAAATCAACAACCCGGCTCTTACGGGCCAGGTGCTCGTAGCCGCTGCCCGCGCTTCGATGCGTCAGCTCCCCGGCTGCTACACTATGATTGAGATTCCGGTGGTGGACCTGCTTCCCGGCGACCGCGCCGCATGGGTGGCACGCCTCGTGTGACACCACCCCCCCCAAAAAAATATCCGTTTAAATATGGTGTTGATGCCAGTCACATGTCATCAACACCATATTATTTTTATTTTCATCTCTAAAGAAATTGACTTCGTTTAACATTGCGTTGAAAAAAAAATAAAATACATCAGTTTAAGCTTTTTCGTAATAATCTAAATGGCTTTAACATATGACACACTCTGAGGGTTAACTGCATTACAAATATTCGGTATTCGATATTTCAATTAAACAATCTTATTTAAGACGAAACGAAATAGATTTTCCGTTAATGTGCGATAATAATTTTGATATGTTTAATTATCTTTGCACCACAAATGAGGTGTCATCATTGCCATTACGTATCTCTCAAAAATTAGCCATACACTATTTTTGAAGATTTTTTGAGAGATACTCACGGCTGATGACTTGATTAGATCTGACATTTTCACATATGAGAACAGGTGGCGACAAGACACACAGACGCTTGGTGCAGGATGCACTTAAGCTCTTTACTGAGCAGCCCTATGATAAAGTGACTTTCAATGTGCTCGAACGTGGCACCAAACTGAGTCGCGGGGCTATACTTTATCATGTAGACAATAAGGAGACTCTCTTTCGCGAGGCGGCTGAGTTATTCGTATTCTACAATAATCCGCTGCCGGAGCCGGCTCCGGAGGATTCACATCCGCTGCTGACCACCATCAAACGCTTCGTGGAGATCAAGCGCGAGGAGCAGGATTTCTGGCGCGAGCACGGCATACCCAACATCAACTACGCGCGTATCATGATGACCATCTCGTCATTCTCTCTCTTCCCGGACTCGCGCGAGAACGCACGCCAGCTCTACCGTAAGGAGGCCGACATCTGGAAGCTGGCCATCGAACAGGCCATCGAAAGGGGTGAGATACGCCCCACCGACCCTCAGCTGACCGCCGAACTCTTCCTGAGCACATATATCGGCACAGCGCAGTCAGGCATGATGGAGAGCGAGGGGTATAATGTCGACACTCTCCACGATCTGCTGATGAAGATTTACTCGCTGCTGGCGGTGTGAGCCGACATCCCCGATACTTATTTACACAAACACATATTTACCAATAAGCCGTAACGGACGCGGGCGCATGATAATTCTGAGACTATCATGCGCCCGCTTCAGTATCAGTGGGTATAAGTATCTCTCAAAATAACACTTAGAGATACATATCGGTCATGCCCGACCCTTATTCCATCAGCTTGCGGTAGCGGATGCGGTGGGGAGTGTCGATCACGCCGTCGCGCTTCTTGCGATATTCTTCGTAGTCGGAGTATGATCCTTCGTAATAGGTGACCTTGCTGTCGCCTTCGAAGGCGAGGATATGCGTGGCGATACGGTCGAGAAACCATCGGTCGTGGCTCACGACCACCGCACATCCGGCAAAGTTCTCCAGACCCTCCTCAAGGGCGCGCAGTGTGTTGACGTCGATATCATTCGTAGGCTCGTCGAGCAACAGCACGTTGCCCTCCTCTTTGAGCGCCATTGCAAGATGCAGACGATTGCGTTCGCCACCCGAAAGCACCCCGATCTTCTTCTCCTGGTCGGCACCGGTGAAGTTGAATTTCGAGAGATAGGCGCGGGCGTTCATGTCGCGGCCACCCATGCGGAAGCTCTCCACACCCTGCGAGATGACTTCATACACACTCTTCTCTGGCGAGAGATCCTTGTGAGTCTGGTCTACATAGGCTATCTTCACAGTCTCGCCGACTTCAAATTCGCCACGGTCCTGCTTCTCAAGCCCCATGATGAGCTTGAAGAGGGTGGTCTTGCCGGCACCGTTCGGGCCGATAACACCCACGATGCCGTTCGGGGGGAGCATGAAGTTGAGGCCGTCGAAGAGCACCTTGTCGCCGAATGCCTTGCCGAGGTCGATCGCTTCTATGACCTTGTTGCCCAGACGCGGACCATTGGGGATGAATATCTCGAGTTTCTCTTCGCGAGCCTTCTGGTCTTCGTTGAGCAGGCGGTCGTAGCTCGAGAGGCGGGCCTTACCCTTGGCCTGACGGGCTTTAGGGGCCATGCGCACCCATTCAAGCTCACGCTCAAGTGTCTTGCGGCGCTTTGAGGCCTGCTTCTCCTCCTGAGCCATGCGCTTGGTCTTCTGGTCGAGCCATGACGAGTAGTTACCCTTCCAGGGTATACCCTCTCCGCGGTCAAGTTCAAGAATCCATCCGGCCACATGGTCGAGGAAGTAGCGGTCGTGGGTGACGGCGATTACTGTGCCGGGATATTGCTGGAGATGCTGTTCGAGCCAGTCGATCGATTCGGCATCGAGATGGTTGGTGGGCTCGTCGAGCAGAAGTATATCAGGTTGCTGAAGCAACAGGCGGCAAAGCGCCACACGGCGACGCTCACCCCCCGAGAGTGTGCTGACCTTCTGGTCATCGGGCGGACAACGCAGCGCATCCATGGCGCGCTCGAGCTTATTGTCGATATTCCAGGCATCGGTGGCATCGAGCTTATCCTGCAGCTGGGCCTGGCGGTTGATGAGCTGGTCCATCTTCTCAGGGTCCTCAAGCACCTCCGGATCAGCAAAGGCATTGTTGACCTCATCATACTCCTTCAAGAGCTGCATGATGGGGGCCACGCCCTCCTCTACAATCTCGCGCACCGTCTTGTCGGGGTCAAGTTTGGGATCCTGCTCAAGGTAGCCCACCGAATAGCCCGGCGAGAACACCACCTCGCCCTGATAGCTCTTGTCGAGACCGGCGATAATCTTGAGCAATGTCGACTTACCGCTGCCATTCAAGCCGATGATGCCGATTTTCGCACCATAGAAGAATGAGAGGTAGATGTTTTTGAGAATCTGTCGCTGCGGGGGGATAACCTTGCTGACCCCCACCATAGAGAATATTATTTTCTTGTCGTCTGCCATATCGGTAGATTATGATGACTTATTTAAGTTTGCGGGCCGCTGAGGTGCGGTAGTGGCAATTGACCTTGCCGTGGGCGATGTTGTTGAGCTTGGCTTTGATCATCTGCTTGCGTATAGGTGAGATATGGTCGGTGAATACCTCGCCGAGCAGATGGTCGTATTCATGCTGGATGATGCGCGATGCGAAGCCGCTGAATTCCTCATCGTGGGGTTCGAAATTCTCGTCGAGCCATCTGAGGCGCACGTGCTCATGGCGGCGCACAGTCTCGCTGACTCCGGGCAGCGAGAGGCATCCCTCCTCACGCCCCACAGCCGGCACATCGTCAAGCACCTCGAGCTGCGGATTGATGAGCACCATCTTGAAATCCTTGCACTCCGGGAAGGCGTCGGCCAGCGGTGAACCGTCAATCACTATCAGCGCGATTGACTTGCCGATCTGCGGCGCGGCAAGTCCCACGCCGTCAGAATTATACATCGTCTCCCACATATTCTCAATCAAGGGCTTGAGATCGGGATAATCCGGGGTAATATCCTCGGCCTCCTCGCGCAACACGGGCTGACCGAGCAGATAAACTGGCAATATCATTATAGTTATCTCTGTATGTGTAAATTATTCTATGTTTTTTGAAAAATAGATCGGTTGCACACGCCGTAGATCGGGGGTACGCGCCAATCCTCACGCCTCAGTCATGCCGGGCATTTAGCCAGTCGGTGAGTATTATCACTGCGGCTGTCTTGTCGTGGAGCTCCTTCTTCTGGCGGTCCTTGCGGCTAACCCCTCCGGCGAGCATGGCCTGCAGGGCTATGGCCGAGGTGAAGCGCTCGTCGAAACGCTCTATCCTGAGATCGGGCATCTCGCGACGCAAACGTCCGAGAAACGGCTCGATATAGCGGGCACTCTCTGAATCCTCGCCCGCCAGCGTGCGCGGCAGCCCCACAACAAGCAGGTCGAGCGGCTCACGCAGGCGATAGTCGCGTATGAAGTCCATCAGGTCGCAGGTGCGCACCGTGGGCAGCCCGTTGGCCGAAATACGCAGCACATCGGTCACCGCCACTCCGCAGCGTTTCCGACCGTAGTCGATAGCCATCACTCTCCCCATACGCCGATATCTGTTTTTAAAATAGACATATACATTGCCGGGTATTGATTTTTCAAACCCCTAATTTACGAAAAAAAAACGACATATCCGCCACCCACCTAAGAAATAGAGCCCCAACCCCACATTTTCAATCTTTTTCAAGCCCCTATGATTAAAAACTGACTTCAGAGCATGTAGAGAAAAATCTCGTCCCTCATCACGCGAACGCATAATACAAGGCTTACACGCCATAGGGCGCATGGCCCTATCTCTGTATTAAGTAGTTGCGAAGAATTAAACATCATAAGTGATTCTTTTTCAAAGAATGATTTGAACAATAATTTCACTTTCTCTTCGGCGCTTTTTGCCGTCATCGTCAGTCGCTTAGCTCGCTAAGCTCCTTCCTCCCCCGGCAAAAATCACTCGAAGATAAAGCAAAATTAGTTGTTCATTAATTCTTCGCAACTACTTAAGCGAAGTGGCGACACTACAAATATAAGAGAGCCGGCTTTCCCGCTGCAAAGAGGGGGAAAGTCGGCTCTCTAAATTCTGTGGCGCCGGCGCAGTCTGCGCGTGAGCGCCTTACCGCATGCCGGACTTTATCGCGCGCGGATTGAGCGGCGCTGATATTTACTTGCCGAAGTAACGCTGGTAAAGACCATAGAAGCCGCGTCCGTGACGTGCCTCATCTTTAGCCATCTCATGCACTGTGTCGTGAATTGCGTCAAGGTTCTGGGCCTTGGCATTCTTGGCGATGCGCATCTTATCCTCGTTGGCACCTGCCTCGGCGTGCATGCGCTTCTCAAGGTTAGTCTTGGTGTCCCATACAATCTCGCCAAGAAGCTCGGCGAACTTGGCAGCGTGCTCAGCCTCCTCCCATGCATAACGCTTGAAAGCCTCTGCTATCTCGGGATAACCCTCGCGGTCGGCCTGACGTGACATAGCCAGATACATACCCACCTCTGTGCACTCACCCATGAAGTGGTTGTTGAGATCCTTCTTCATCTCATCGTCTACATCTTTTGCGACGCCGATCTCATGCTCGGTCACAAATTTCAGAAGTTCATCCTGATTGAGCTCTTTAAACTTTGACTGGGGTGCGTTGCACTGGGGGCACTTCTCGGGAGCCACCTCACCCTCTGCGATATAGCCGCAGATGGTGCAAATCCATTGTTTTGCCATACTTTTAATATACTTTTATTTTCGTTTTTCTGATGCCTTGAGGCTACCGGGAACTTGCCGACAACCCCTTTCAGTAGTATCGTTACTTTAGGTTCAACAAATAACGCGCCAAAAAGTTCCACCCTAACCGGCTAATTTTACGTTTATCCTATATTTTGTCCCACACACTCCCCGTACAGTGTGCACCATAAGCCTGTACGCACCTGCGACAAGTGTACGGAAACGGACACCCCTCCATTTCGCTACAATCCTACAAATCAACATCTTGCAAAATTGGCACGCCGATTGAATCCTATATTTTCCGAAAACTAACCCGTCCGGTTCGCCGGACACATATCCAACACCTAAGAAATGGACAGAGAATTACCTACATCCATACGCCGCCGCGCCCGCATTGTCAGATTTGGCATCATCGCCGCCATTTTGGTGGCCCTGGCCGTGGCGATAACTCTGATAGCGGTCTTCACCACCCGATCGGTCAAGGAGTCGGAGCTGCTGCTGGGCCAAGTTGAGCGCGGTGCGCTCGAAAGCGCCGTCACCACCAATGGCAAGATTGTGGCCGCCTACGAGGAGATTATCGTTTCGCCGGTCAATTCGCGCCTGCTTGAGATATATGTCCATGAGGGAGACAGCGTGGTGGCCGGAACCCCGCTGATGCGACTCGACCTCGAAAGCACACGCACCGAATATCAGCGCCTGGCCGATGAGGTCACGATGAAGGAGGGTGAGATGCGTCAGACCAATCTCAATGGCGAGACATCAATCTCACAACTTGAGATGCAGATCCGCACCAAGGCCATGGCGGTCGACGCACTTGAGGCTGAATACCGCTCGGAAGTAAGACTCGACTCTATAGGCAGCGGCACCGGCGAGCGTGTGCGCCAGGCCGAGCTCGCCTGGGCTACCGGCCGGCTCGAACTGCAGCAGATGCGCCGCCAGCTCGACAACGAGCGACTGCTCCAAAAGGCCGCCGCCCACAACAAGCGACTCGAGACCGACATCTCCCGCCGCTCGCTCGCCGAAGCATCGCGCACACTCGACGAGGCCCGCATCTCTGCCAACCGCAGCGGCATCATCACCTATCTCGCCAATGAGATTGGCGCCACAATCAGCGCCGGTACAAAGATGGCCGTCATCTCCGACCTCTCCCACTTCAAGGCGCAGGGTGAACTCCCCGACGCTCATGCCGACAAATTGGCCGTAGGCACACCCGTCGAGGTCCGCTCTTCGGGCAAAGTGCTCAGGGGACACGTGGCCAATACCACACCGCAATCGAAGTCAGGCGTCATACCCTTCACTGTGAGTCTTGACAACGATTTCGACCCCGCCATTCGCGCCGGACGCACCGCCCAGATAAGCATCATCTACGATTCGCGCCCCGACATACTCCGCATCCCGGCGGGCAGTTTCTTTCAGGGTCCGGGCAACTACACCCTCTTTGTGCGCACCGCCGACGACCGCCTCGAGCAGCGCCACGTCACCCTCGGCGAAAGCAACCCCGACTATGTAGAAGTGCTATCCGGTCTGGTCGAGGGTGAGAGCGTGGTGATATCCGACATGAAAGACTACCAAACCTATAAATCATTAAAAATCAAAAACTAACTATCATATCAATCATGGATATAATCAAACTTGAAGGTATCGAAAAGATATATCGCACCGCCGACATCGAGACTCTGGCTCTCGACAATGTGAATCTCACCATCGAGAAGGGTGAGTTTGTAAGCATCATGGGACCCTCAGGCTGCGGCAAATCGACACTGCTCAACATCATCGGTCTGCTCGACACCCCCACCAAAGGGAGCGTGAGCCTTATGGATAAGAATCTCACCGGCGCCTCCGACCGCCTCCTCTCTGACTTCCGCAACCACAACATCGGGTTCATATTCCAGAGCTTCCATCTCATCCCCTCGCTCGATGTGATGCAGAATGTGGCGCTCCCGCTCACCTACCGCAGCGGCATGAGCGCATCGGCACGCCGCAAGCGGGTGCGTGAGGTGCTCGAAAGTCTCGGGCTGGGGCATCGCCTGCATCATCTCCCATCGCAGCTGTCGGGAGGTCAGTGCCAGCGTGTGGCCATCGCCCGCGCCATCGCCGGAAACCCCGAGATAATCCTCGCCGACGAGCCCACCGGCAACCTCGACTCCCACATGGGCGCCGAAGTGATGGAGCTGCTGCACCACCTCAACCGTGATGAAGGGCGCACCATCGTGATGGTGACCCATAATGAAGAGCAGGCACGCCAGACCGACCGCATAATCCGCTTCTTCGACGGCCGCCAAATCCGCTAACCCCCTCCCGAAGCAAGATTGTGGTGCGACCGAAGTGAGCACCGAGTCTCCGCTCCCGAGGCAAGCACCATCCTCTCCCCTCCAACTCCCAAAATCCATTCTATTTTACACCCATTTAAATATGAAATATCTTAATCAGATATTATTCGAGATGCGCAAGCAGCCACTCATGACGTGGCTCTCGATCATCGGCACCTCGATTGCAATCTTCCTCATCATGTGCGATTTCATGATCAACAACATCGCATCTGTCAATGTTACACCCGAGACCCGGCGTGACCGCATTCTCTATGGCACCGGAATGTATGTCCGCGCCGGCGAGTCATCCTCATTTTCATCATATCTTTCACTCCACACCGCGCAGCAGATATATGGCGATCTCGATGGCATCGAGTGTGTGTCATACTCCACCGAATCAGCCGATCCGGTAGACATATCCGTCAAGGGGGCCGCACCCTCCACTCTGCGCCGGCGCGGCGTGGATGGCAATTTCTGGAAAATCTACGACTTCGAGTTTCTGCAAGGCTCACCCTTCTCGACCGAAGAGGCTCAGGCCGGTGTCAAGAATGTAGTGCTGTCTGAGTCGACTGCCATAAGCCTCTTCGGCAAAGGTGAGGATGTGCTGGGACGCGAGCTGACCATCGACCACCGTCCCTACCGTGTCAGCGGCGTGGTCAGCGATGTGAGCCCGATTCTTAAGGAGACTGCCGCCGACCTCTACGTCTCCACCACCGCCATCGGCGCCGACACTGCCGTGTGGCACGACCATCTCGGCGAGCTCAAGGCCATACTCCTCATGAAGCCCGGGATCGACCAGGAGCATATCACCCGCCAGGTACGCAGCCGCTACGCATCTCTCAATTCTCGCCTGGCCAAGGATGATATGGAGGTAATCTACCTCGGCCAACCCTACAATTCGGTTGAGAAATCCTCAGACTTCGGCACCAACACCGCCCCCGATTTGGAGTCGCCGCGACGCATGCGCATCATCTCTTATGTCATACTGATGCTCATTCCGGCCATCAACCTCAGCAGCATGACCCGCAGCCGCCTGCGCCGCAGAGTCAGCGAAATCGGACTGCGCCGCGCCTTCGGGTGCACTCGCCTGCGCATCATCTCCGACCTCATTATCGAGAATCTCATCCTCTCGCTCTTCGGCGCGGCAATCGGGCTGGTGCTCAGTGTGGCTTTCGTGCTGCTGTTCTCAAACTATTTCTTCAATTTCAACGGCTTCTTCCTCGAATCATTCAGTCAGACTCAGGTGCGTCCGACGTTTGACATGCTCTTCAACTGGACCAACTTCGCAGCCGTCTGCATAGCCTGCTTCATCCTCAATCTCCTCAGCGCCGGCATACCCGCCATGAAGGCCGCCTCAGTAAATCCCGCCGAGGCCCTCAGCGGCGACAATATCCATAAATAAGTATAGAGACCGATAATATGAAACGTGCACTTATCTCACAGACTCTCCACGAATGGAAGGAGAATATCTGGCTCATCATAGAACTGCTCATTGTGGCCGTAATCATCTGGGGCTTGACTCTCTTCGTGGTCAACTCCTACGACTTCTCACATCGCCCCAAGGCATTCGACATCACCGGCGTCTTTGCCGGCAACATAGAGATCCGCACCTCGCCCGAAGAGGGGGGGGGTGGACTTCGGCGAGGAGACCCAGGCCACCAATGCTGCCGACCTCCAGGCGCTGCTCGATGATTTCAGCCGCCTCCCGATGGTGGAGGCTGCCGGTTTGGGAGCCAACGCCTTGCCCTATCAATTCAACTACTGGGGGTCAGGCCTGACATTCAAGGAATGGGGCGACTCGATCCAGATTCCGGTCAATGTGCGCAACATGACTCCCGGCATGGCGCGGGTGCTGCAATTGAAGTCAGAGACCGGCATGACGCCCGACGCATTGGCCGACGTGCTTAAGAATGACAGCTACCTGTACAGCCGCTCGCTCAACTACGATATGCAGCGCTCAGACTTCATGACCTTCACCCGCCTTACCCCCGGCGGATATCTTGAGGGGCGGCGCATCGGAGCTCTGATTCCACCATTTGTGCGCAATGAATATGAGTTGTTTACGGATGGCACCCTCATCAAACCTTATCAGGAGAACACCCTCGACATCATCGAACTCCAGGACTTCGCCGTGCGCGTAAAGCCGGGGATGGAGAAGGATTTCGCCGATTTCATCGCCGCGCATCAGGAGTTTCTAAGCCGTCGGAATGTCACGGTGCATAATCTGCATCCGCTGACGATGTCGCGCGAGATGACCACCTGGAATGCGCGCAATCAGCAACGTGTCTATATAGCCGGTGGATTGCTGCTGCTCTTCATCGTCTTTATCGGGCTGCTGGGCACCTTCTGGTCGCGTGTGCATGTGCGCACTCCTGAAATCGCGGTGCGCAAAGTGTTCGGCGCCTCGAATACCGACATCTTCCGCCGCCTGCTCAGCGAGGCTATGCTACTGCTGAGTGTGAGCGTGCTTCTTGCCGCCGCTATCGTGGTGCCGCTGCTGCCCAAACTCTCAGCATCATTATTCAGATCCCAGACCTACCTGCCGGGGTGGCAATGGCTGATGGTGCTCTCCACCATAATCACTCTGCTGCTTATGGCCATGATGATTGTGGTCGGTGTGGCTATCCCGGCTTACCGTGCCATGCACATCCAGCCGGCACTCGCCCTGAAGGAGGAGTGATTCAGCCTCTCCTCTGCGCGACTCGCATCATCAGGGTATACTCCCACATTCCTCTGAGTTGTATCATTACCTCTCCATTCTGACACGCATTTGACCATACCGATGGATAGATTCTATATTATTGTTGTTACTCTCCTCCTCTCAGGAGCATTCACTCTCCGCGCGGGCAGCATGCCGCTGACCCTCGCGGAGACAATCTCCCGGGCTCGCGCCTCAAGCCTCGAGGCGGCGGTGGCTCTCGACCGTCTGCGCACATCCTATTGGGAGTACCGCTCATATCGCGCTTCGCTGCTGCCAGAAGTCACCTTCCGCGGCTCGCTGCCTACCTACCGCAAGCAATACTCCACTTATATGAATGCCGAAGGGGAATACTCCTTCGTAGCCAACCATTACATGCAGCTCAACGGTGAGTTCTCTGTCACCCAGAGCATCTGGCCCACCGGCGGCACACTCGGTCTGACTACTTCAATCGATTTCCTGCGCCAGTTCAGCGGCGAGCCTTACAATCGGTTCATGTCAATACCGGTGGCCCTCACCCTAAGCCAGCCGATTTTCGGAGTCAACGAGACCCGATGGTCGCGACGCATCGAGCCGGTGAGATACCGCGAGGCACAGGCGGCTTTCCTCTCGGCGTCGGAAGATGTGGCTATCTCGGCAATAAATTATTACTTCTCGCTGCTTATGAGCCGCGAGAACCTGGCCATCGCCCGCCAGAATCTCAGCAATGCCGAGAAACTGCATGAGGTGGCAATCGAGAAACGCGAGATGGGACAAATCAGCAAAAACGATCTCCTGCAGATGGAGCTAAATCTGCTTGATGCCCGCTCGGCGCTTACCGATTGCGAGACCTCTCTGCGCACATCTGCCTTCCAGCTGCTGACTTTTCTGGGCATTGACGAGGATGAGGAGCTGCTCCCCGAGGTGCCACCGATGCTGCCGGGGGTCGACATCCCCTTCGATGTGGCCTACGCCAAGGCTCTCGACAATAACCAATTTGCCCACAATCAGCTGCGCACCCAGCTTGAGGCCGATTATGCTGTGAGTCAGGCCAAGGGGGCGATGCGCTCTATCACGCTCTTCGCCCAGATTGGTTTCACCGGTGAGTCACACTCCTTCGATGATGCCTACCGCGGGCTGAAAGATAACCAGATGGTGGAGATCGGGGTTGAGATTCCGCTGCTCGACTGGGGTAAACGGCGTGGCAAGGTGAAGGTGGCCGAAAGCAACCGCAATGTCACGCGCACACGCCTCAACCAGGAGGCCCAGACCTTCCGCCAGAATCTATTCGTGCTCGTGGAGCGCTACTCCAACCAGCGCCGCCAGCTCGAGCTCGCCGCACGCGCCGACACCATAGCCGCGCGCCGCTACGCCACCAACGTCGAGACCTACCTCACGGGCCGCATATCCACGCTCGACCTCAATGACTCCCGCACAAAAAAAGATGAGTCACGCCGCGAATATATCCAGGCTCTCTACGAATTCTGGCTCTACTACTACCAGATTCGCAGCCTGACGCTTTGGGACTTCGCCACATCATCACCCATTGATGCCGACTTCGACCAATTGCTGTAATGCGGCTTCTCAGGATAAGAATACTTATCCTCTCCCCACCGCATGGTCTTGCAATACGATTGATTTTTACTAATTTTGTAGTCTATATGTGCGCCTTGGGCGCGTTTCTTACTTAAATAGAATGATTCTGATTGTTGATGATGATGCCGCAGTGCGCACATCGCTTACTTTTCTGTTGCGCCGCGAGGGACTGGAGCCGCTGGCTGTGGCTTCGCCCGACGAGGCTCTCGGGGTGTTCCGCTCAACTCCCCCTGACCTCATATTGATGGACATGAACTTCTCACGCGCCACCAGCGGCGAAGAGGGGCTGCATCTCCTTGCCCAGGCACGCATTCTGGTGCCTGAGTCGCCGGTGGTACTCATCACAGCATGGGGCAGCATCGACCTGGCTGTGAAAGGTATGCGGGCCGGTGCGGCTGACTTCATCACCAAGCCATTCGACAATCGGCTGCTTTTGCAGCGCATTCATTCCATACTGGATCTTTCAGCGGGGAGTGCACCTGAAGCCTCGCCCGGCAGCCGTCTCGCTCCCACTGCCGACGATGCCGCAGAGTTCAATCGCGATGGCATCATCGGGCGCAGCAATGCCCTGCAGCAACTCCTCGCCACAGTGGCGCGCGTAGCCCCCACTGACGCCTCAGTGCTGATTCTCGGTGAGAATGGCACCGGCAAGGAACTCATAGCGCGCGCCATACACCAGAATAGCCGGCGAGCGGCCGCTCCGTTTGTGGAGGTCAATCTCGGCGGCATACCTCATTCGCTCTTCGAGAGCGAGATGTTCGGCCATGTCAAGGGGGCATTCACCGGTGCGGTGGCCAACCGCAAGGGGCGCTTCGAGATGGCTGACCGCGGCACAATCTTTCTTGATGAGGTGGGCGATCTTGACCCGGCTTCGCAGGTGAAGATGCTGCGAGTGCTGCAAGAGCACACCTTCCAGCCGCTGGGCGACTCACGCACCCGCCGCGCTGATGTGCGCGTTGTCAGCGCCACCAATGCCGACCTCACCTCGCTCGTGGCCTCAGGCACATTCCGCGAAGACCTCTACTATCGTCTGAATCTCATCACCCTGCGCATTCCGCCGCTGCGCGAGCGTCGCGAGGATATCCCACTTCTTATCAATCATTTCTCACGTCTGGCGGCCGAACGCAACTCGCTGCCTCAACCCGAGTTTTCAAGCGATGCGATGACTCTGCTCACGCGCCTCCCCTATCCTGGCAATATCCGCCAGCTGCGCAATATCATCGAGAGGGCCGTCATCATCACTGGCGCGCGCCGACCGATATCGGCCGCTGACTTCGCGGGCGAAGCTGAGGCGGCCACACTCGCAGCAGATGCGCCGGCAGCCACAGATTCCTCCTCCCCCTCCACCCTGGCCGACCTCGAACGCGACGCCATCCTCACCGCAATCCACGACCACGACGGCAACCTCTCGCGCACCGCCCTCTCCCTGGGTATAACCCGACAGGCCCTTTACCGTAAATTAGATAAATTCGGAATCACCCGCCATTGACCACCGTCTACCTATATATAGGGTATATAGAGCGACACTATTATATAGGCCACTATGGCCGGGACTCTTTCAAATCTCGGTAAAATGCATTAACTTTGGGGTCGGAACCAATGACGTCGTCTAAACTTATTTTTCGAAAAAGTTTAAATTAAAAAAGTTTATACGGCTTCAATATCATGATAAACACAATGACTGACATCAGAAAGCAACCGACAGCCATCGTCACCGGTGCCACAAGCGGCATCGGCGAGGCCTGTGCACGACGCCTGCACGCGGCAGGCTTCCGCGTCATCATCACCGGACGCAATGTAGAACGACTCAATGCTCTCAAATCTGAACTGGGTGCCGATGCCTACCCTCTCGTGTTTGATGTGCGCGACCGCGAGATTGCCGAAGCCTGCATCGCATCTCTCCCCGCTGAATGGCAGGATATCGATGTGCTCATCAACAATGCCGGCCTCGCCCTCGGACTCGATAAGGAATATGAGGGTGACTTCCGCGACTGGGACACAATGATTGACACCAATATCAAGGGACTCCTCTACATGACCCGAGCCGTGGTGCCGGGAATGGTGAAGCGTGGCAAGGGGCATGTCGTCAACATCGGTTCGGTAGCCGGCGACGCTGCCTATGCCAACGGCAATGTCTACTGTGGCACTAAAGCCGCCGTCAAAGCCATCACCGACGGTCTGCGCATCGACCTGGCCGAAACCCCGGTGCGCGTGACTCTGCTCAAACCCGGACTCGTCGAGACCCGCTTCAGCGAAGTCCGATTCCATGGCGACACCGAGCGCGCCGCCAACGTATATAAAGGTATCGCCCCCCTCACCGGCGATGATATCGCCGATGCAGCGCTCTATGCAATCCAGGCCCCCGCGCATGTACAGGTGGCTGAAATGCTTATCCTGGCCACTCATCAAGCCAGCGGCAGCGTAATCGTAAGAAAGTGACCCGACGCCTCCATCTCCCAAGCGCAAGAAGCCTCTTCGCCATCCTGACTCTGATTTCAATCGCAATCGGAGGCTGCCTGCTATGGCCTGACGCGAAGTGGCTCACGGCTTCGACCCGACAGATAATTATGATATCGTTGCTCGGCGCCGACATTATCGCCATAGGCATGCTTTGGCAAAGTGTGATGCGCCCCACTCGCATGATACAGCGGGGGATGGAACTGCTCAGCGAACAGGAGACCAACAACCGTCTCGCTGAAGTCGGCCAACCGGATGCCGACAATGTAGCCCGTATCTTCAACACCCTCATAAGCCGCCTCCACGCCGAGCGTATTCGCCTGCAGGAGCAAGACCAGTTGCTCGGCAGCCTGATCGATGTCTCACCGATGGGGGTGGCTATGATGGATTTCGATGGTAAGATATCGCGTGTCAACCCGGCCTTCCTGCGCATCACCGGCATAACCGATCCGGCTGCGCCCCTCGGGCATCGCCCGGAGGAGCTGAATCTCGAACTAGTAAATGCCGTGGCCGCTCTGAATGATGGTGATTCGCGCACTCTCCGCCTCAATGATGCATCGCTCTACAGAGGCTACCGATTGTCGTTTATGGACACCGGCTTCCGACGCCACTTCCTGCTGATTGAATCGCTTACCGATGAGGTGCTCCGGGCCGAACGCGAGGCCTACGGACGCGTCATCCGGCTTATGGCGCATGAGGTCAACAACAGCATGAGCGGATTCACCACTCTGCTGCATATCCTGTCTGACATACATAGTGCCGATTCGGAACTGATGGATGTCATCACCAGCGTCAGCGACCGCTGCGCCGGGCTGGGGAAGTTTATCGCCGGATATGCCGATGTGGTGCGCCTCCCCGAGCCGCGACTCGCCGAGGTGCAGCTGACCGACTTCCTGCAAAGCTCGCTCCCGTTCTGGGAATCATGCGCCCACCAGCCGGTAAGGCTGATTGTGGCCCCCGACCTCCCCTCAGTGATGGCCGACATCTCGATGCTCGGTCAGGTGATGGTGAATATCCTTAAGAATGCCGCCGAATCGATAGCCCAACTCCACGCCGCTGCCACCCCCGCCACTGCCGCAGAGATCAGCATCAATGCAGCGTGCAATCAGGCCGGCGATGTCGAACTTGTAGTCACCGACAACGGAGCCGGCATATCCCCGCGGCATGCAGCCCGAATATTCGAATCCTTCTTCTCCACCAAAAGCGGTGGCCAGGGAATCGGACTCACACTCGTGGCCGAAATACTGCGCCGCCACAACTGCCGATTCAGCCTCTCGACCGACTCCGACGGGCTGACCCGCTTCAGAATTGTTTTTCCCTCCCTACGTCAAGCCTCCAAACTCAATCGCCAACCTCAATGACTCCCGACGACGACTCATTCGAAAAAATCGCCCGCGAACTCTGCCGCGAACTGCGCCTCCGCCACATCCGCAGCCTGCTGCTCGGCTTGAGCGGTGGGGCCGATTCGGTGTTGACTTTCCATCTGCTGCGACGTGTGGCCGAGATTAATCCGGATTTCCATTTCGGAGTGGCCCACGCCAATTTCAATCTGCGCGGTGATGAGAGCATGCGCGACCAGAACTTCGTGGCGGCGCTGCTCAATGCATTCCCCTCAGCGGCGAAATGCTGGACACGAAGTTTCGACACCGAGCGGTTCTGCGCCGAAAATCATCTGTCGACCGAGATGGGGGCACGCCGGCTGCGCCATGAATGGTTTGACGAAATTGTGGCCCGCGAAGCCTACGACCGTATAGCCACCGGACATAATGCCGACGACAACGAAGAGACCCTGCTCATGAACCTCCTGCGCGGAGCCGGCACATCGGGGCTGCGCGGCATGCAGCGCGACAATCAGCGGGTGTTCCGCCCCATCCTCCGTCTCACCCGTGATGAGGTGCGACGCATGGCTGCAAAGTTCTCTTTCCGTCATCCCGACTTCCCGGAGCCTATCGCCTACATCACCGACTCCTCAAACCTCACCGACGACTACCGCCGCAATTTCCTGCGCCACAAGGTGATACCGCTGCTTGAGGAGCGTTGGCAGGGCACCCACACCGCCCTGCAGACCACCCTGCAGCTGATGACTGAGGAGAGCGCCATCGTGGAGAGGGCCGTCGGCACCATCATCGCGCGCCACACCGACGCTCTCCCCAATGAGGAGATTCTGAACTTCGCATCGCCGCTGACCCTGATCTACCGCTGGACACTCCCCTACGGGGGCACCCCCTCGCGAGCAGCTGAAATCGCCCGCGCCATCGCCCGACGCCGTTTCGGCGCGCGATGGATTCTCTCTGACCCCTCGGGTGAGTGCCATGAATTTGTGGTCACTACCTCAGCACTGCGCCGCAAGAGGATTGACGCGCAACCAGACTCCGCACCACATCCTATAACCGGCGACTACCCTCCACCCACAGCGCCGCAACATTTCATCAAGGGGAGTCCGGACTATGACTCTATCATCGCATCTCTCCGCTCAACACCCCTGTCGGAAGTGATTCTCCCCGGCGTGCCGGCCGACTATGAATGGCGCCACCCCGAAGCAGGCCAGCGGATGCGCATCTCGACCAAAGCCACCAAGTTGATAAGCGACATACTGAAGGAGAACGGCATACCGGTGGCAATGCGCCCCCGGATATGGATGCTCTGCAGCCGGACCTCGGGCCACCCCGTGTGGATTCCGGGCATCAGGCGCGCAGCCGACTCACTCATCCAAGGCTCCGAGCCTCGCATCTTCCGGCTCACCCTCCAGCCCCTCCGCTCAGCATCAGGCCATTCAGACCAATCAGCTGAATAACTCCCGCCGACACAAAACCATCCGCCCCGCGCCGATGTTATCTAACTGCATTCCCTCTCATTTCTCTCCCTCTCAATGCATCTGCCGCACGAGGCACATGCGCATAGGCTTTGGGGAATGCTCACGGCAATCAACTCTTTCTTTATGATTTATTGACAAGTATTGAAGAAGTTGTTTGCATAATTAAAATTATTATTGTAATTTTGTGAGGAGATTAGAATTACGGCGGGATAGCGACCGCGTAAATCTCTTCCACCTCCACAGATTCACTAATATTTTTTAGTTTCTTTGAGTTTTTGAGAGTGATTAAGGTCTCTGATTACGTTTTCGTAAAGTAAAAATGTGACGCCTACCTTAATATCTGCCACTCACCGGAAACTCGCCAACGCGGATTAACATCCTGTCACTACGGATGTTGTGCGCATTCCTAAATCGAAGTCGCTTCAACGACTTCTCACTTAACCGCCCCATAGTTTCTGACAATTCAGAAGTCCTTTCTCTCCGGGCTATCAGGTGCATTTGACAATTCTCGGGTTAAACTTTCCTATTTAATATACTCCACCGCAGTGTGTGGGGGAGAATATCTAAATAGATTTTGAAGTTGTCATTACATTTTCTCTATGTTTTTCTCAAAAACTTCTGACATCTTCATTATTACCCGTGCATGAATTAATTTCTATTCTATAGATTAATTCAATTTAAGATTATAATTTAATATGCAGTAAATGGCACATCGACAGGTCATTGATGTTGATAATCTTAACAGCCTGAATCTCAGTCGGTCAGCGACTTCCGACAGAATATTATCGCGTGGCAAATAATTCCAACAAGACTACCCCAATAACTTCCTCTCTTAAATCTCTTATGTATAACCTCCAGGAACTCAACGAAATGGATCCGGCTAAAGTAGCTGAAATCGCCGAATCCATGGGTATGAAAAAATCATCTTCGGATTCTACCGAAGAGACAATCTATTATATTCTCGACAATCAGGCCATCCATTCGGCCAAAGCTGAGGTGTCGGCGCTTGGCAAAGATGGCCGCAAGGAGCGCAAGCCCCGTCAGAAACGCAGTCAGAAGGAGCAGCCTAAAGCGGAGGATAACGCTAATGCTTCAACTGCCGAGGCCCCCGAACAGGCTGCTCCCGAACAGGCGCCTAAACGCCGCGGGCGCAAACCGGGTTCAGGCAAACAGGCTGCCAACAATCAGAAAGAGGCTTCCGATGCCGCTCAATCCACTCCCGACGCCGCCACCGGACAGAACGATTCAATGACCCTCCCCATGCTTCCGCTCGAATTTCAGGATATGTCACCTGAGGAGGCTCTGGCTGCAATGCCCAAGCGCCGTGGTCGCAAGTCGAACGCGCAGAAGGCGGCCGAGGCGGCTCTGGCCCAGGCCATCGCCCGAAAGAAAGCGGCCGATAATGGGGAGAACCCTTCACAGACTGACAATGCTCCCGTAGCCTCTGATGCTCCGGCCGGCAACGATACTTTCCCCGTCGTAAGCGGTGGCCAGCTTCAGCTCCCCGATTTCGGCCAGTCCCATAAGTCGGCTGCAGAAAGTGAATCGCAGCCGGGCTCTGAAGAGACTGCCGAAGGCGCCTCAAATGCCACGCGCGTCAAAGGTAAATTCCAGCCTCAGCAGCCCGGACGCTTCCAGGAGGGGCAGCAGGGGGGCTTCCAGAAACCTCAGCACAAGCCCAATCCCGGCCTCGACTCATTCTTCTCGACTGCCAAAGGGAAGACATTCAAACCCCGCTCTCAGCGCGAAATCGAGGAGGCTGCAGCCGCCGAGGCTGCAAAGCCGGTGATTATCGCCGAACCGGGTGCGAATTCGCAGACTCCGAAGGTGGTGCGCGAGGCTATGATTGCCCCGCAACCCAATCAGCGGCTCACCAAAAAACAGCGCATGCAGCAGCGCCAGCTCCTGCAGCAGCAGAAACTCATGGCCGAGCAGTATGACTTCGACGGCATATTCAATTGCTTCGGCGTGCTTGAGGTGATGCCTGAGGGCTTCGGATTCCTGCGTTCAAGCGACTATTATTATCTGGCTTCGCCCGATGACGTATATGTGCCTCAGACGGCAATCAAGGAATTCGGACTCAAGACAGGCGATGTGGTCGAGGCCTCGATCCGTCCGCCGCGCGAGGGTGAGAAGTACTTCCCGCTATGCCGGGTGATTTCGGTCAATGGTCTCGCGCCCGAACTGATTCGCGACCGCATACCCTTCGAGCACCTCGTGCCACTCTTCCCTGACGAGAAATTCAATCTCACACGCGGCCGCTCATCCAACATCTCTACCCGCGTTGTCGACATGTTCGCCCCCATCGGCAAGGGTCAGCGCGCGCTGATCGTGGCTCCCCCGAAGACCGGTAAGACTATCCTGCTCAAGGATATCGCCAACGCCATAGCCGAGAATCATCCCGAGACATATATCATCATGCTCCTTATCGACGAGCGCCCGGAAGAGGTGACCGACATGGCCCGCAGCGTGAATGCCGAGGTAATTGCCTCCACATTTGATGAGCCGGCCGAGCGCCACGTCAAAATCGCAGGTATAGTGCTGGAGAAGGCAAAACGCCTCGTAGAGTGCGGTCATGATGTGGTGATCATGCTCGACTCCATCACCCGCCTGGCCCGCGCCTACAACACCGTGTCGCCGGCATCGGGCAAAATCCTGTCGGGTGGTGTCGACGCCAATGCCCTGCAGCGCCCCAAACGCTTCTTCGGCGCTGCCCGCAATATCGAGAACGGCGGCTCGCTCACTATCATCGCTACCGCTCTGACCGAGACCTCATCGAAGATGGATGAAGTGATCTTCGAAGAGTTCAAGGGCACCGGCAATATGGAGCTGCAGCTCGACCGCAAGCTCTCCAACAAGCGCATCTTCCCGGCTGTCGACATCATCGCATCATCTACTCGCCGCGACGACCTCCTGCTCAGCGAGGAGACTCTGAGCCGCATGTGGATTCTGCGCAATTATCTGGCCGACATGAATTCGCTCGAAGCCATGGAGTTCATGAAGAAACGCATGGAGCTCACCCGATCCAACGAGGAGTTGCTCGTCACCATGGATAAATAAGCGCGACTCCACACATCAATCAAGCTTACTCTACAGGTCTATATAATCTCTACGACAGCTGCTCAGCCACGAAGCATCGTTCCCTGCACGGGAGCGCCGCTTCGTGGCTGACTGCGTATCCCCACGCCCGGCATATGAACTATACTGCTCCCTTCTCAGTTGTAATAAGTAGATTCCACATCTCTCCGTCCGGGAGACTCCGATTCTGTCCGGCATATGGACATATCTCTGAATCCTGACGGACCCCTCAACATCCCAGACCCTGCATCCGCGCAATGAAGATAATCCCTGAAATAAAATATCGCCATACGGCCGCCGCTGCTGTGATAGCGGCTGCCGCATCCCTGGCTTCGGGGCAGGGCTTCGCGCAATGCCCTGCGTGCAGCCATTGCGCGCCTGCGGTGGCGGTGAAGACAAATCTTCTCCACGACCTCCTGATTACCCCCGACCTGGGGGTGGAGGTCGAGATTGCACGCCGATTCTCAGTGAGCCTCGAAGGGGTGTGGGGTTGGTGGGGAAGCGACCGGGCGAGCCATTGCTGGCGTGTGGCCGGCGGATGGCTCGAGGGGCGCTGGTGGTTTGGCCGCAAAAGCGAGGTGCGTGCTCTCTCGGGACATCATCTCGGCCTTTACGGCTCTATCCATAAATATGACTTCGCGCTCGGCTCCACAGGGCGCCAGTCAATCGGTTGCACCTATGGCGCCGGGGTGAGCTATGGCTACTCTTTCCCTATCGCACGCCGCCTCAACCTCGACCTCTCGGCCCGTGCGGGCTACTTCCGCAGCCCTTACGTGAAGTATCAGCCGCAATGCGGTGAGTTTATGAAATTGGCATCGGGGGTGCGCCAATATGTGGGCATCACTGACGTTGAGATAACCCTCGTATGGTTTCCCGGTGCGAAATCCAAAAATCTTCCGGATTATGAACCTTATTGACTACACGTTGCCACGCCTCCGCGGCCTGCAGCGCGCAGCAGTTTGGTTCGCGGCCGCCTCGATATTGCTGGCCACTTCGGGATGCAGCCAGAAGGATATCGGCCTCGAGGCCTCGACTCCACTGCCGCTGCATGTGATGCTGATGTGGGAGCTGGCGCCACATGCGGAGGTCGACGGGATGAGTCTCTATTTCCTGCCGCTCAGTGAGGATTTCAGATTCTGGCGGTTCGATATCGCGGGGATGGAGGGGGGAGAAATCGAGATTCCCTCGGGGCGCTACCGGCTGATAACTCTCAACAACGACCTGCCGGGCATACGCGTTTCCCCCGGCGATGGCGGCGATGGATTCAGAATCATCGCCCGCCCCGCCGGAGATGACGCCGACGGCAAGAGGCTGATGCCCTCGGGCATGATATATGGTGATGTAGTCGATGCGGTCGAGGTCTCACCTTGCGGCGTAACTTACTCGCTGCCCGATGACGCCACCAAGGTCTGTCCGCACAGTTTGGTCAGATGCCACCCTGACTCACTCTCCACCATCTACACCGTGCTGATGCGCCCAGCCGATGACTCGCCGACACCCCGCAGCGTGCATGCTTCGCTCGACGGGGTGGCCACGAGTCTGGATCCTGTGGAGAAGGTGGCCTACGGTCCACCGGGTTGCCTCGACTTCACGCTCACACCTGACTCCGGAAGAGCTGCAGCCGATGGCGACCCACTCAGATTCACCGGCACTTCATCCGGTCTGGGCACTCCGGAGGGTGAGCCGCGCTTCACCCTCACCCTCTCAGCCTCGATGACCGACCGCAAGACTTATTCAAAATCTTTCGATGTCACCGCGCAGGTCATAAACAGTAATACCCCGCACAATGTTATTATTATACTGGATGACATCTCTTTTCCGCCGCAGTCCACGGAGGATGAGGATGTGGGGCTTTCAGTGGGAGTCGACGGATGGCAGCAGATCGAAGTGTTCTACGACACATCCGAAATGTAATGCCGACATGTAATTATGTAATCAAAAAACACAAGATATTATGAAGACCACACATCTCATGCTTATGGCAGCCGTTGCCATAGGCGCCTCATCACTCACAGGGTGCTCTGACAAAACGTATGAACCGGATGATTCCACCCTCGATGCCGGCAACGCGATACGCTTCGCCGTCAATACCGAGCTTACGCGCGCCGGAGATATCACCACCAATAATCTCTCGTCATTCTATGTCTACGCATTTACGGATGTGCAGGACACTCCTTCTCTGTTCATGGATAATGTGGAGGTGACTAAAAACTCCACCAATGTCTGGACCTATTCGCCCGTAGAGTACTGGCCCGCTGGTAAGACGGTGGATTTCTATGCCTACGCTCCGGCCGGATGGGTAGGGCTCGGAGCGATGAACGGCCCTGTGGCCTATGAGTCTTATCCCGGTACTCAGGATATCATTTATGCCGTATGCGCCGACATGAAGGGGAATACGGGGATGGCTAATGCCCAGGTACTCCTGAATTTCCGCCACGCGCTGTCGAAGGTGACTCTTAAACTCAGCTCCACCAACTCTGACCTCCAGGTGAAGGTGTCGAATGTGGCGTTGTCGCATATCCGGTCAAAGGGTAATTTCTACTTCCCTACCGTCACCACAAGTCCTGACTCGGGCGATGGCGTGGGCCACTGGGAGGACCAGAATACTCCGGTGCCCTACCTCTTCCATATGTCGCAGGCGGCCGACGATGTCATCACTCTGACCTCCACACCCTCCGACATGAGCAACTCTTCGATGGGGCTCGGTGGCTCGAAATACTTAGTGCCGCAGCCGCTCCCCTGGACCAGCGATGGCGGCGAGACCGATGCCTACATCACCGTCATGTGCAGCATCTATGACTCGCACACCGGTGCCAAGCTCTGGCCGAATGCCAACACCCCGGAGGATAATATTGTGGAAGGGAGCACCTTCGGCGACGGTTTGCTGAAATTCCCGCTCGCCACATCCTCTTTCACCTCCTGGAAACCGGGCTACCATTACATCTACAATCTGGTCATCAACTCGAATGATGAGATGGGAGCCATCGAATTCGGCACTCCTACCGTAGACTCATATGTGGATGTCTCCACAATCTATGAATAATCATCACGGCTCCACCACCACCGGGCGCCCGGTGAGCAGTGTGAGCATCCGCCCCAGCGTGGCAGCCGCCTCTTGGCGGCTGCGGCGCACGGTGCCGTCGGCATAGAGGCGGCTGCGGGTGGCTGAGATCGCTTTCCGCTTCACGGCATTCTCCTCGGCAGTCGTGAGGGTGCCGCTTTTAAATAGCGACAGGCTGCGGCTATCCACCACCCGCCATGCTCCGCGACCGGTATCCTCAAGTATCTCCACCTGTTCCGCCGGCAGCCGCAGTCGCAACGTATCGGCA
>CAJTNN010000002.1:45764-164975 GCA_910577585.1 uncultured Muribaculaceae bacterium
CTGCCCCCGCCACAGCTACTTGGAG
This sequence comes from uncultured Muribaculaceae bacterium, assembly GCA_910577585.1. GTDB lineage: Bacteria > Bacteroidota > Bacteroidia > Bacteroidales > Muribaculaceae > Lepagella. Next base: position 45,790 of record CAJTNN010000002.1, read on the forward strand.
TGAGTCGGGAAGCGCCTCTACATCATAGCGGATGCTCCCCTTCTGACGCTGTATGCCTACTATCACCTTACTGTTGATGGTGTCGACTATGGTGGTCTCATGTATTATCTCGGTCGTGCAGAGTTCGGCAATGGCGCGGAGGTCTACCACCTGCACCGGACGCACCTCCACATGCTCATCCTCCTCAACGCCACTCACAGCACGCCATACCCACCATGCCGCTGCCACTGCCAGCACCGCCACTGCCAGCGCTATGATATATTTCGCTACTCTCAACATCTTACATTTCATTATAATCTTTAGAATCCGGATCATTCCCCGGTCATCTCCCGGGGACCTACATTCAAAGCCGACGAACCGGCAAATCTCACATCCGGGATGTAGCCGGCAGCCTCAATCACCGACTCCACATATGCCGCACCCTTGCGCCGTGCAGTCTGAAGCAGCGCATCGCGTATCTGAGAGTTGCTCTTCAGTTCGCGCTGCAGATCGCGATCGGCTATCTCTTTGAGCTCGGCACGCTCTTTTGAGTCAGGTCGGCTTCTGAATAGGTCGATGTGCTCATATTCCACCCTCAGTTCAGGCGAACGCCCCTTTATCTCGAGTGTGGGCTGCGACAGAGTGACACTCACCCGCCGGGCAAGTGTATCGACCACCACATCATATGGCGTGAGCTCCGACAAATCCACACACCCCTCAATCCACACATCATAAGAGTAGACTCCCACACGCTTACCGACCTTATACCATTTGGTGCGGTCGGTGGTGACAGTCTTGGTGAGCTTCATTGATGCGAAACTCATGCGGTGCATGCTGCGCAGTTCGGTATAGAAATCCGGCACAGTCACCACCCTCTCCGCCGTAGCATCATCACTCTGCCGGCAACCGGGCAGCCCTCCGACTGCCAGCAGCATTGCAATATATAGTAATAATCGCCTCATTATATATACAGTAAAAAGTCTGAGTTATAAGTTCTAAAGTAAGCCGACTCACATTCATTTCCGGCCATGGACGAAACATCATTCTTCCCCTCGGCCTCACTCTAATAACGTGTGAATTTGGCTATTTGTATAGTACCACACCGGATGATTCAGCCTCATGCCGAATTGCCGGCACCTACCGCTTTGCCACTCTTGAGCCGCCGGGAATACACAGAGAATATAAAGTGCTTTTTTGGCATATTCTCATTTTTTGCCTAATTTTGCATACCTCTCTCCTGAGTATCTCTCCTAAGCATCTCTCTTATATCTCTCCGTATCATTCCGATGCATTCGGCCACCGGATGCTTTTTTCCCCCAGTCTTACCCCCATTGACCAGATGCTCCAAAGGATAACGCATAACCATTCCCGCCATGACAATTCGGCCATCATATGGCGTTGCATACTTTTAGTGATGCTGACAGTGACAGCATCTCTTCATAGCGGGGCTGCTGCGCAGAGATACGAATCAGCCGCCGATTCTTTAGCCGGCGTGGCAGCCGACATCGACAGCGAAATCGACACTGTGCCGCGCAATCACTACGCGCCGCGCCATATCCTGACTCGCCCCGAGGCTCCCGACTCGGCCGATATCGCCCTGCTCAGCCATAAAGCCTTCTGGAGGGCCTCGGCCGAAGTGGTGGGCATGAATCTCGGTCTCTGGGCTTTCGACCGCTATGTGCTGAATGCCGAGTATGCCCGCATCTCCTGGTCGACTATCGCCGAGAATTTCAAGCATGGTTTCGAACTCGATGATGACCATCTGAGCTCCAACATGTTCTCTCACCCCTACAACGGTTCTTTCTTCTTTAATGCCGGTCGGTCGAATGGATTCAACTTCTGGCAATCGGAACTCTTCGCCATCGGGGGGAGCGCGATGTGGGAGATGTGCATGGAGCGTGAATACCCCTCCACCAACGATATCATCGCCACCCCCATCGGAGGGGCCGCCATGGGCGAGGTGCTTTACCGCACATCCGACCTCCTGCTCGACGACCGCACCACCGGTGGCCAACGCGCCGCACGCGAGATTGCGGCCTTCCTCATCGACCCGATGCGCGGATTCACCCGCATCGTCACCGGACGTGCGTGGCGTCACCGTACCACTCCGGGACGCCGTTTCGGGATACCCCCCGTGAGCGTGGAATTCGGTCTCGGCGGGCGCTACCTGGCGCTGTATGACAACGATGAGGGAGGCGCCGTAGGCATCGCGGCCAAGGTCAACATCGAGTATGGCGACCGCTTCTCGCATTCTTCATCCACCCCCTACGATTATTTCTCCTTCCTGCTCGAGGCCAATTTCATGAAGACGCAGCCGCTCATCAGCCGCGTCGAGATTATCGGGCGGCTCCTCTCGCATGAAATCGTAGAGAATCGCAAGTGGCATCTCTCGGCCGGTCTCTACCAGCACTTCGATTATTTCGATTCTGACACTATCAAGCAGCGTGCGCCGCGCCAGAATATGCTCTGGCCATGCGTGGTGCCTTACAAACTGGGCACTCCCGCATCTGTGGGTGGCGGACTCTGCGCACGCTTCAACCCCTCGCGACGTCTGGCCATCGACGGTTTCCTGCATGCCAACGGCGTGATTCTCGGTGGGGTGCTCACCGATTTCTACCGCGACTATCACCGCAACTACAACTGGGCCTCCGGATTCTCAATCAAGGCCGGACTAAACCTCGTCACCGCCCGCGACCGCCTCAACATCTCAATCACCAATCAGTTCTACCGCCTCTATACCTGGAAAGGCTATGACATGAACTACAACTGGTCCACCACCCCCGAAGGTGGCCCGGTAGATGTGCAGGGTGACGCCTCGCATGCCATATTCAATCATCTCGAAGCAGCTGTCAGATACCGCCTATGGCGCGGACTCGGACTGCAACTTGGCCTCGATTTCTACCGCCGGCACACCCACTACGAGAGCGTCACCGTCAAAGTCGACAATCATATCTTCTACGAGCCCCGCGTAGAGAGCAAACAGATAGGCTGCCACCTGATGTTCACCTACATGCTATAAGCCCCAAAATCACCAACCCACCCATAACTCCCCAAAACTCCCAGAAAAAAAATGCAATCCCCCACCTTCTTCGACAACCTTCGCGAAAGCCTGTATCACTACTTCACCTTCCCTGGAAGCTGGATACTGATATCCCTGATTCTGCTTGCCGGAATCGCCCTATGTGCCGTAGCCGGATACTTCATCTTCAAACTAATTCTGCAAGGGGTAAGCTGGATTGTACAGAAATCCGAGACCGATTGGGACGACGACCTCATCAACGATAAATTTCTCACCGCCCTGTCGCAACTGGCTCCGGCCGTGATAATCGCCTGGATGCTGCCGCGCTGCTTCGATGAGTTTGATATCCTCTCGGCCACCATCCACATCCTGACATCATTCTACATTGTGGTGGCAAGCGTCTATGCAGCCAACACATTTCTCGACAATCTTCTAGCGGCCTTCACCAAACGGCGCCGGTTCCGCCCCTATGCCGTGAAGGGAATCTTCCAGATGGTCAAACTCATTCTGATCGCCATCGGGGCCATCATATGCATCAGCCTGCTTATCGGCAAGTCACCCGTGGCGATACTGACAGCCCTGGGCGCTTCGGCAGCTATCCTGATGTTGGTGTTCCGCGATACCATCCTCGGTCTCGTAGCCAGCGTGCAGCTCACAGCCAACCGCATGGTGCAGAAGGGCGACTGGATTGTGGTGCCCAAACATGGCGCCAACGGCGAAGTCACCGACATCTCGCTCACCACCGTCAAAGTCCGCAACTGGGACAACTCCATAAGCACCATCCCACCCTACTCACTCGTGTCGGAATCCTTCCAGAATTTCACAGCAATGCAGAATTCCGGCGCCCGCCGCATCAGCCGCGCCATATACATCGACATGCAGAGCATACGCTACTGCACCCCCGGCGAACTTGAGGCACTCCAGGCACGCGGCTGGCTCAAAGGGATCGACATGACCGATGCCGAGACGATGGTCAACCTCAGTCTGCTGCGCAACTATCTCGAACAATGGCTCGCCAAGCGCCCCGAAGTGAGAGCCGACCTCATCTACATGGTGCGCCAGCTCCCTCCCACACCCCAAGGCCTCCCCCTCGAACTCTACTTCTTCACCCACCAGACCTCCTGGAAACCCTACGAACACATCCAGGCCGACATCTTCGACCACGTCTACGCCATAGTAGGCCGCTTCGGCCTACGCCTCTACCAAGCCCCCTCAGGCACCGACCTCCTCGCCCTGACACCCCACACCCCGCTCCCCTCAGACTCGTAGTCCACCGGCATACTCCCCTGCCGCTCCAGCCGTATAGGAAGTCACTGCCCGGGTGCCGATTCCGCGGCATTGGGGAAGAGCGGGGCATAACGCGCCGATATATAGGAAAGTATCTTCCGCAGAGTTGAACACACCTGCCCATCCCATGTCACATCAAGATAAGGAAAGCGTTCATAGGCGGTGAAATCTTTCGTGTGCCACGACAACTGCACTCCATCCGGAAGATAGAAATAAAGTACATACGAGGCATTCTTACCATCAGCTTCACAATAGCCGTATCTCCACTCTGAATCTTTAAGCATCCAGCTCAGTCTATCAAGAAGCCAACTCTTGCGGGCATAGGCCTTGCGTGAATTACGGCATTTATGTTTCGCTGATAGATTCGCATACTCAGCCTCAAGAAGAGTGGTGACCACAATCATATCAAAATCACGATGACGCCTGCACTCCCGCTTCATTATAGCTATCACGCGCTTCAGCCCCACTCCCAGGGCATTCTGCAATGACTCTTGCAATAGGGCACGGCTCTGACGGTCCTGCATGCCACTTTTCTTCTGAAGCTCATCATATCTGGAAAGCGCTTCCTGCAGTCTGACACGCAATATCGGATTGCGTGTCTCTTTGAGAAATCGCAAAAGATCATATCGTGTAAGACCATACGTGTGCACAGCATCCGCCTCGCGCAGATTATGCTTGTAACGCTTCATCACCACCAAGGCATCAATCACCCCACGCTGATAATCTTTACGCGTCTGACGCCCGACTCCATTAAGAATCTCTTCAGTTATCTCACTCCGGCAAGTATCCCCGGCAGTAGTAGCAATAGTCATGGTATCTTTCATCTTGCGTTGTATTATTTATGAACCAGGGTCTTGGTCCGTGCACCTTAGACCTGCACAGACATTCACACAGATTCCATAGGAAAAGTGCACCCTTAAAGATAAGTATCTCTCAAAAATTAGTTTATATTTGAAAATATTTTTGAGCTATGATTCTTTTTGGTCTTTTTTGGCGCTTTTCGCCGTCTTCGTCAGTCGCTTAGCTCGCTAAGCTCCTTCCTCAGCCGACGAAAATCACTCAAAAAATCCTCAAAAATAATGCATAGCTAATTTTTGAGAGATACTTAGAATTAAAGATCAATCGTTAGAACTTCCCAAAATTACATTAAAATTTCTTATCCCACAAAAAATAATTCTTGTTTTAAGCAAAAAAAAATATCATCTGATAAAAAAACTCCAAAAAAATTTGGTGGTTTCAGAAATAAATCGTAACTTTGCATCGCTTTTGAGGAGGAACACTTCTCCAAGAGAGTAGAAATGGTGAATGTAGCTCAGTTGGTTAGAGCGACGGATTGTGGTTCCGTAGGTCGTGGGTTCGAGACCCATCTTTCACCCTCCCTTAACCAACTCCCAACTCCCAATCCCTTTCAGCCCCCCGCTGAAAGGGATTATTTTTTCGCCCCACCCCTCCCACCCCTCCCATAACTCCCAACTCTCCTCAGCCCTCCCAAAACTCCCAGTACTCCCAGCCTTCCCAGAACTGAGATGAAAAGCCGACTCCGGTTGACACCATTTACACATACTGTGCACGCAGAATAAACCATGAGCGAAAGAACAATCCGCAAGGGGTGCGCGTTTCTGTTGTCAAGAAGTTTACTTTGATTAATGTTTCCACTATGAAAAAATATGTGTCTGCACGGCTGGCTTACGCTGTGGTCCCGGCGTTGCTGATGCTCCTCTCTTTAGGGGGAGCTTATGCCGGACGATTCTATGAGCAGTGGCCCGATTGGGATAAGAAGTTCGCGGGCGAGAAGAGCATGCCCGATGATTGGGGCTGGGGGCCCGACGTGCTGCCGGGCTATGAGTCAAGATTCGTCGATATGGGTGAGGCTTTCGATGGGCCGGCAAGATGCACCATCATACGACTGCGCACGCCGAAGCCGTCGAAGCGAGGATTCCTCTATGTCCATGGGTTCAACGACTATTTCTTCCAGGATGAGTGGGGGCGTGAGTTTGTGGATTCGGGATTCAATTTCTATGCCGTCGACCTGCGCCGCTACGGCCGCAGCCGTCTGCCGTGGCAATACCCCTTCAATGTGCGCGACCAAAAGGAGTATTTCGCCGACATCGATTCGGCTCTCGCGCAGATGCGTCGCGACGGCATCACAGACATCACTCTGGGCGGACACTCTACGGGTGGACTGACCGTGATCTATTACGCTGCCGACCGCGGGCGCCGCGTGGGTGTCAACCGCGTGGTCACCGACTCGCCATTCCTCGAATGGAACTACAACAACTTCATGCGCAACGTGGCCGCACCTCTGATCGGCGCTCTCGGCAAGATCTCACCCGAACTCACCGTCAAGCAGGGGCACTGCGACGGTTACGCCTACTCGTTGCTCAAGCAATATGATGGCGAATGGACCTACAACACCGACTGGAAGATGATATATTCGCCGCCGGTGAAGTGGGGCTGGATCGGCTCGATCGACAAGGCCCACACTCAGGTCAGCCGCCAGGGTAAGAATATCACAGTGCCGCTGCTCGTGATGACAAGCACGCGCATGGTAAGCGGTTGCGACTTCACCCCTGAATTCCTCACCGGCGACGCCGTGCTCGACCCCTCAATGATACGCAAAGTGGCCGCCACACTCCCCAACACCACCATCTGCCCCATCGACTCCGGAATCCACGACCTGATCCTCTCCCCACTCCCGGCGCGCCGTCAGGCCCGCGCCACCATCTTCGACTTCATCCGCGACCACTCTCTCCTGTCAGAGTAGTCGGACTTGTCTGACCTGTCCGACTTGTCTGACCTATCGGACTTGTCAAAAACTGCATTAAGACTCTCGACAATGACGCGCAAAAAAGTTTACATTTTTTTTGCGCGTCTCGCTTTTAGTACTTAAATTTGCAGTGTGGCTGATGCAAATATCCAGAAGCCCTATCAACCAGGGAGTGAGGATGACGACACCCCCTCCCCGCCATGAAATAGAATATCCCTTAATTCTAATATTCCTAACCAGACATTGAAATGAAAAATATCCTCATCATCGGAGCCACAGGCCAGATCGGAAGTGAGCTCACCATGCGACTCCGCCGCGAATACCCGGGCGGAAACGTTGTGGCCGGTTATATCCGCGGTGCCGAACCCAAGGGTGAGCTCCTCGAAAGCGGTCCGTCGCACGAAGTGGATATCACCAACCCCACACAGATTGCCGAAGCTGTAGAGAAATATAATGTCGACACTATCTATAACCTCGCCGCCCTGCTCAGCGCCGTGGCTGAGGCAAAGCCTCAGCTGGCTTGGAAAATCGGCGTCGGTGGCCTCTACAACTGCCTCGAGGTGTCGCGCGAGAAGAAATGCGCTCTCTTCACTCCGAGCTCTATCGGCTCGTTTGGCCCCGGCACTCCCGCCGACAAAACTCCGCAGGACACTGTGCAGCGCCCCCAGACTATATATGGTGTGACCAAAGTCACAGGCGAGATGCTCTCTGACTACTACGCACGCCGTTTCGGTGTCGACACCCGCTCGGTGCGTTTCCCGGGCTTGATCAGCTATGTGGCTCCTCCGGGTGGAGGCACCACCGACTATGCCGTCGACATCTACTACTCTGCCGTGAAGGGGGAGGAGTTCAAATGCCCCCTCAAGCCCGGCACTTTCATGGACATGATGTATATGCCCGACGCTCTCCGCGCGGCTATCGAAATCATGGAGGCCGACCCCACGCGTCTCAAACACCGCAACTCGTTTAACATCGCGTCGATGAGCTTCGACCCCGAGATCATCTACAACAAGATTCGCGAGCATATCCCCGAGTTCCGCATGACCTACGAGCTCGACCCGCTGCGCCAGAAGATCGCCGACTCATGGCCCAACAGCCTCGACGACACCTGCGCGCGCGAAGAGTGGGATTGGCATCCGGAGTATGACCTCGAGCAGATGACCATCGACATGATCGCCCACCTGCGCGAGAAATTCGGCATAGCTGCCCCGGCCGCTATCCACCACAAGGCTCCCGAACTCGAGCCCGCATTCTAACCGACCGCTACCGCAAGCGACTCCCTCCCTCTTTACAATCCCAAGCGCTCTGCAAAGCGCGCATTGACCTAATAATGCCGGCAAGATTTCGCTCAACCCGAAATCTTGCCGACTCATTTTAAAACTCTCCACCCTCCCCCCTGCCTCAGACCTGATCTTTCATCCCCCAAAACTCCCATAATTCCCATAATTCCCATTCCTCCCAAAAACTCCCATAATTCCCAGAACTCCCACCATTCCCATCCCTCCCACACTTCCCCAGCCGACTCTCAAAATAAAATGAGCATCAAAAACTAAAAACTATTTTGTGGTTTCCGGTTTTTTAATTACTTTTGCACCCGATTATGATTTGTCTGCCATCAATGCTGCCTCGACTTTGCCGAGTATAAGCGAGTATAAGTCAATTTACACTTCTGAAAGACAGCTATGGCATGACGCAGTCTAACTAACCTTATGAGCCAATGACTCAACTTAACGCCGCCGATGAGCAGCGATTGCTATCGGCAATTTTCCCGATAATAATTGAGAAGGGGATAAAAGCCACCACGATGGACCTCCTGGCCCACCGCCTCGGCATGTCGAAACGCACCCTCTATGAGATTTTCGACAATAAGACCGACCTAATAAGGCGTGTCCTCGACCATCATGAGGAGCATCATCATGAACTGGGGAAGCGCATCATCGCCTCGGCCCCCAACATGATGGTGGCGCTGATGCAGCTCTTTGACCTCCATCGCCAGGATATGGTGTACATGAATGTGTCGTTTTTCCGCGACATGGACCGTCTCTACCCGCATCTGCGCTGCGACTATGAGGAACGGCATGAGCAGCACCGCCGGTATATGATGCAGATCTTCCGCATCGGGGTCGAGCAGGGGGTATTCCGCGGCGACATCAATTTCAGCATCCTCTTGCGCATGATGGAGATCCAGGCTGAGTCGCTGAAGCGCATGGAGAATCTGTTCCCGCCCGACATCACGCTGCTCGAAATCTACGACACACTGACCCTGGGCTTCCTGCGCAGCATAGCCTCCCGCCAGGGCCATGACCTGCTCGACGACTACATGCGTCGCCGCAATGAACTGAGTTTAAATCAGTCGCCAACTTAACTACATGCGTCGCCGCAATGAACTGAGTTTAAATCAGTCGCCAACTTAACTACATGCGCCGCCGCAATGAATTGAGTTTAAATCAGTTCCAAACTTGAAATCAAAACAAACCAGTAATAAATGACACGCAGATTGCTATTCATCACCATGATGCTCGGCGTCATCGGTCTCGCACTCCCTGCCAAGGGCGAGACTCTGACTCTTTCGCGCCGCCAATGCATCGCGATCGCTCTCGATTCGAGTCCCACAATCAAAGTGGCCGACCTCGAGGTGCGCCGCACGGAATACGCCCGCCGCGAGACGCAGGCCGGGCTCTTCCCCACTATCGATTTCCAGGCTGCCTATCAGCGCTCGATCGAGCTGCAGACTATCCGCATGGATATGGGCGGACAGAGCCAGAGCCTCAAAATGGGTTCTGACAACACCTGGAACTTAGGATTCAACGCTCAGATGCCGCTCATCAACCCCACGTTGTGGAAGGCCATCAGCATCAGCAAGACCCAGATTCTCTCTCAGCTGGAGTCGGCCAGGTCGTCGCGTCTCAACATGATTGACCAGGTCAACCGCTCATACTACGCCCTGCTGCTGGCCATTGCCTCGAAAGATGTCATCCGCCAGAACTATGACCGCGCCGTATTCAATGCCGGTCTATATGAGAAACAGTTTGAGGCCGGCACAGCGTCTGAATATGATGTACTGCGCTCATCGGTGCAGGTCAAGAATCTTGAGCCCGAACTGCTGCAAGCCGACATTGCCGTCAAGCAATGCAAGCTCTCGCTGCAGGTGCTCATGGGACTTGACTACAACATAGATTTCGTGCCCGACGTCACTCTCGAAGAGATGCAGCTGGAGATGTACGGCTATACCGCCTCCGACGCCATGGACCTGAGCGGCAACTCCTCGCTGCGCCAGATCGACATCCAGGCCGATATCGCACGAAAGAACGTCGACCTCAAGAAATTTGCATGGATTCCGACGCTCGGCGCGAGCTTCAACGTCAACTGGATTTCGCTCAGCAACGGCAACGCGCTGAAAAACCAGGAGTTCAACCCCTATTCAAATGTGTCGCTGGCCCTGAATGTGCCTATCTTCTCGGGCGCCTCGAAATATTATGGTCTCAAGCAGGCTGAGATCCAGCTCAAGGAGGTGGCCCTGCAGCGCGAGGACCTGCTGCACTCGCTGGCAATGCAGCGCGATCTGGCCATCGACAATATCAACCGCGAGGTGCAGCAGATAGCGAGCAGCGCCGAGGGTGTACGCGAAGCCACGAAGGCCTACGACATCATGCAGAAGAGCTTCGAAATCGGCGCGGCCTCCTACCTCGACCTGCGCGACAGTGAGCTGGCCCACACTTCGGCCCGCCTCTCATATCTGCAATGCATCTACAACTACCTCGTGTCGACATCCGAGCTTGACCTCCTTCTGGGCAAGGAGCTCGAGCTGCGCTAACCCTTCATCTTCAACCCCCTACATTATTAAAACCACATACGATGAAACGTAAAGCATTATACATCATCCCGTCACTTCTTCTTCTCACACTCGCCGCATGCGGCGGAGACGAGAAGGCTGACTCGGCCAATGCCGAGGAGACCCAGCGCCTGAAAGTCAAGACTGCCACCGTCGAAGAGCGCGATGTGGCCAATATCGTCACTCTGACCGCTTCGGTCGAGGCCGACAAAATCAACAATATCTCATCTAATTCGCCTAACCGCATCAAGCAGATTCTGGTAGATGAAGGTATGGCTGTCAGCAAAGGGCAGCGACTGGTGGTGCTCGATGATGTCAACACCACATCCTATCAGCTGCAGGTTGACAACGCCAAGGCCAATCTGCGCAACGTGGAGGTCAACTATGACCGCGCCGTCGAACTTCTGAAGATCGGCGGTGGCACACGCCAGCAAGTCGACCAGATGGAGCTGCAGCTCGTCAACGCCCGCAATTCGCTGGCCAGCGCCGAGAGGGCACTGCGCAATGTGCAGGAGAACACGGTGCTCACTGCCCCGGTGGCGGGTGTGGTGACAGCCCGCAACTATGACCCGGGCGACATGACGGCCAGTCTCCCTATCCTCACCATCGGCACCATCAATCCCGTCAAGGTCATCGTCAATGTCAGCGAGAGTGAATTTGCGAAGGTCCATAAGGGTATGCAGGCCGACCTGACCCTTCAGGCCTATCCCGACGAGCACTTCACCGGCACCATCACGATGGTGGCCCCCACGGTCGATGCCAATTCACGCACATTCGGTGTGGAGATCACCGTGCCCAACTCTGCGGGACGCATACTCCCCGGCATGTTCGGGCGTGTGGAGCTCAATCTGGGCGAGGCGCGCCATGCTGTGGTGCCCGACAAGGCGGTCGAGAAGCAGCGCGGCTCGGGCAACTATTGCATCTATATCGTGCGCGATGGCAAGCTCGTGTATTCGCAGGTGCAGCTCGGACGCCGACTTGGCGATGCCTACGAGATTCTCGAGGGTGTCGAACCGGGCGAGACAGTGGTGGTGTCGGAGAAATCCAAACTCACCAATGGCGCCGAGGTAGAGATTATTAAATAAAGTCCTCTTAACTTCTACGTAATATGAGTCTATACGGTTCGGCCGTGAAACGCCCCATCATGACCACGCTCTGCTTCGTGGCTGTGATAATTCTCGGCCTTTTCTCTCTTGCCAAACTCCCGATCGACCTCTACCCCGACATCGATACCAACACGATTATGGTCATCACGATGTATCCGGGTGCGAGCGCTGAGGATATTGAGCAGAATGTGACCAAACCCCTTGAGAATGCGCTCAACTCTGTAGAGCATCTGAAGCATATCACCTCCGATTCGCGCGAGAACACCTCGGTAATCACTCTGGAGTTTGAGTATGGCTACGACATTGACGTGCTCACCAATGATGTGCGCGACAAGCTCGACATGGTCAAGTCGCAGCTCCCCGATGAGGCTGAAAACCCCATCATCTTCAAGTTCTCGACCGACATGATTCCTATCTGCCTTCTCTCGGTCGAGGCCAAGGAGAGCATGGCGGGTCTATACAAGATTCTTGATGACGCGGTGGCCAATCCGCTGGCGCGCATCGACGGCGTCGGCTCGGTGAGCATCTCGGGCGCGCCGAAACGCGAGATACACATCTATGTCGACCCAGTCAAACTCGAGGGATATCATCTCTCGGTAGAGGCTATCTCGCAGGTGATCGCTGCCGAGAACCGCAATGTGCCCGGCGGCTCGTTCGACATCGGCTCCAACACTTATGCCATGCGCGTGCAGGGTGAGTTTGACAACTCTGAGGATATGCGCGACCTGGTGGTGGGAAGTTTCGAGGGGCGGCCGGTGTATCTGCATGATGTGGCGCGCGTCGACGACTCGCTCGAGGAGCGCACCCAGCAGACCTACATCAACGGCAATGCCGGCGCCATGATTATCATACAGAAGCAGAGCGGTGCCAACTCGGTGCAGATCTCAGAGAAGGTGATGCAGATGCTGCCGCGCCTGCAGAAGAATCTCCCCTCGGATGTGAAGCTCGGCGTGGTGGTGGACACCTCCGACAATATCCGCAACACCATCGCATCGCTCGAGGAGACGGTGCTCTACGCTCTGCTCTTCGTGATGATAGTGGTGTTCCTCTTCCTGGGGCGCTGGCGTGCGACGATGATTATCGTCATCACGATTCCGGTGTCGCTGATCGCTTCGTTTATCTATCTTTTCGCCACCGGCAACACCCTTAACATCGTGTCGCTCTCAGCGCTCTCAATCTCTATCGGCATGGTGGTCGATGACGCGATTGTGGTGCTTGAGAATGTCACGACGCATATCGAGCGTGGCTCTGACCCGAAGCAGGCTGCAGTGCATGGCACCAATGAGGTGGCCATCTCGGTCGTGGCCTCGACGCTGACTCTTATCGCGGTGTTCTTCCCGCTGACTCTCGTCACCGGCATGACCGGTGTGCTCTTCCGCCAGCTGGGCTGGATGGTGACAATCATGATGATTATCTCTACGACCTGCGCCCTCTCGCTGACCCCGATGCTATGCAGCCAGTGGCTGCGCCGCGTGAATCATCACGGCAAGCTCTACACGCTCTTCTTCACCCCTATCGAGCGTGCGCTCGACAAGTTTGACGATGCCTACGCCGGATTGCTGCGCCGAGTGGTGCGCAACCGCACGGTGACTATCCTGATTTGTATGGGTATCTTCGTGGGCTCGATTTTCCTCATGAAGTTTGTGGGCACTGAGTTCTTCCCGACTCAGGACAACGCGCGAATCGGCGTGTCGCTCGAGCTGCCGATCGGCGCGCGCGTGGAGGAGGCCGAGGAGGTGATGCAGCGCCTCGACACGCTCTGGCGCAGCAAGTATCCTGAAATCAAAGTGCAGACCTACACCGTGGGCCCGGCATCATCCGACAATACCTTCGCATCGCTGCAAGACAATGGCGCCCACATTATCGAGATGAATATCTCGCTGCTCGACCCGGGCGACCGCGACCGCGGCATACAGGAGATTGCCGACGGCATGCGCCGCGACCTGGCACAGAGCTTCCCGGAGTTCAAGAAGATGCAGGTCAACGTCGGCGGCGGCCGAGGCATGAGCATGGGCGGACAGTCGACCGTGGATTTCGAAATCTACGGCTACGACTTCGAACAGACCGACACCGTGGCGCAGGACCTGCGCCGAGTGCTTGAGGGGATACCGGGCACTGCCGACATCACCATCTCGCGCTCCGACTATCAGCCGGAATATCAGGTTGACTTCGACCGCGAGAAACTGGCCCTCTACGGTCTGAATCTGCAGACTGCTGCCCTCTATCTGCGCAACCGCATCAATGGCGCCACCTCATCGCAGTTCCGCGAGGATGGCGAGGAGTATGACATTAAGGTGATGTACGACCCGGCCTACCGCACACAGATATCCGACATCGAGAACATCACCATCTACACCCCCTCAGGAGCAGGCGTGAAGCTGAAGGAGCTGGGCACAGTGGTGCAACGCTTCACTCCCCCCACCATCGAGCGCAAGGACCGCGAGCGTCTGATTACTGTCTCGGCCGTGGTCGACGGCGTGCCGATGGACCAGGTAGTGACCGAAGCGCAGCTCAAAATCGATGAGATGCATCTCCCCTCGGGCATAAGCATCGGTCTGGCGGGTAGCTATGAGGATCAACAGGATTCATTCAAGGATCTGCTCACTCTGGGTGTGCTCATAATCATCCTCGTCTATATCGTGATGGCCGCGCAGTTTGAATCGCTGACCTATCCGGGCATCATCATGACTTCGCTGCTCTTTGCATTCTCGGGTGTATTCATAATTCTCTGGCTCACGGGCCACACTCTGAATGTGATGTCAATGATCGGCGCTATCATGCTTATCGGCATCGTGGTCAAGAATGGTATCGTGCTGATTGACTATATCATCCTCAACCGCGAGCGAGGCATGTCGATACGCCGGGCTGTGATCGATGCCGGCCGCTCACGTCTGCGTCCAGTGGTGATGACCACACTGACCACAATCCTGGGCATGGTGCCGATGGCTGTCGGCTCAGGCCAGGGCTCCGAGATGTGGCGCCCGATGGGTGTGGCCGTTATCGGAGGTCTGACATTCTCCACGATTCTGACGCTGCTCTTTGTGCCGGTGCTCTATTGCGTCTTTGCCGGACGCGGCGTGCAGCGCGTGCGCGGCAAGCTGCGCCGCCAGCGCAAACTCTCACTCTCCAAAAACTAAAAAACTACATTATCCGCAATGAAAAGTGTATTCATAGCCTACGACCAGGCTCACCATGAGGCGATACTCGAAATTCTCGGTCATCTCAACTGCCGCGGATTCACATATCTCGGCACTGTGCAGGGGCGCGGCTCGGTGAAGGGTGAGCCCCACTACGGCACCCACGCGTGGCCCTCGCTCGGCTCGGCGATGATCACCATCGTGGCCGACGACCGCATCAAGCCGCTGCTGCAGCGGCTGCGGGCCCTCGATGAAGAGAAACCCCGCCTCGGCTTGCGCGCCTTCGTCTGGAATGTCGAGGAATCTATCTGACCTGCCGGTCAGACTTGTCAGACCTGTCGGACTGATCAGACCGGTCTGAGTTGTTCGCCCGATCGGCCAGTGGCCGACCGGGCGATTCCGGCATTTGGCCGAATCGCATTTTTTGACTAAATTTGCAAATCAATCGACAATTGCATTTTTACGCACATACTTATCATGCAAAATAAAATCAATCAGCTGATGGCTGACATCCAGGCTCTGACAGCCTCTACGGCCGAGGAGGTGGAGCAGCTCCGCATCAAATATCTGAGCAAGAAGGGTGAAGTGTCGGCCCTGATGAATGATTTCCGCTCTGTGCCCGCCGAGATGAAGCGGGAGATGGGGCAGAAACTTAATGAACTGAAGAGCGCCGCCACCGCCAAAATCGCGGCTCTGCGCGAAAGCCTGGCCGATGGTGCTGAGGCTGCAAAGGCCGATATCGACCTGACCCGCACCTCGACACAGATGCCGCTCGGCACCCGCCATCCGCTCTCGATCGTGAAGAATGAAATCTTCCAGATTTTCGGCGCGATGGGATTCACTATCGCCGAGGGTCCGGAGATTGAGGATGACTGGCATGTGTTCTCTTCCCTCAACTTCCCGCCCGACCACCCGGCCCGCGACATGCAGGACACTTTCTTCATCTCACGCTCGCCGCAGGATATTCTGCTGCGCACCCACACTTCGTCGGTGCAGACGCGCACTATGGAGACTCAGCGTCCGCCGATACGCATCATCTGCCCGGGACGCGTATACCGCAACGAGGCTATCTCGGCTCGCGCGCATTGCTTCTTCCATCAGGTCGAGGGTCTCTACATCGACCGCAATGTCTCTTTCGCCGACCTCAAGCAGTGTCTGCTCTACTTCGCACGCGAGATGTTTGGCCCCGACACCAAGATTCGCCTGCGCCCCTCTTACTTCCCCTTCACGGAGCCGTCAGCCGAGATGGATATCTCCTGCCATATATGCGGCGGCAAGGGTTGCCCCTTCTGCAAGGGCACCGGCTGGGTGGAGATCCTGGGTTGCGGCATGGTCGACCCCAATGTGCTTGAGGCTTGCGGCATTGATTCGAAAGAGTTCACCGGTTATGCCTTCGGCATGGGTGTGGAGCGTATCACCAACCTGAAGTATCGTGTCAAGGACCTGCGCATGTTCTCTGAGAATGATGTGCGCTTCCTGCATGAGTTTGATGCGGCCCACTGATCGGTGGCTCTCAATAATTTAAAATGACTATACGCCAACGATATGATGCCGTGATGGCCCGATTCGCCGAGGCTATGCCCGACCCGAAGACGGAGCTGAATTACGACACCCCGTTTCATCTGCTGCTGGCAGTGATTCTGTCGGCGCAATGCACCGACAAGCGGGTCAACATCGTCACTCCGCCACTCTTCGAGGCCTTCCCCGACCCGGCCTCCCTGGCGGCCTCTGACGAGGCCACTGTCTATGAGTATATCAAGAGCGTTACATTCCCCAACAATAAGACGCGTCACCTCCTGCGGGCGGCGCGTCTGCTCGTTGAGGAGTTCGGCGGCGAGATGCCCTCTGACATCGACAATCTGATGAAACTCCCGGGCGTGGGCCGCAAGACGGCTAATGTGATGCTCTCTGTGGTGTGGAACAAGGGGGCTATGGCTGTCGACACCCATGTGTTTCGCGTCAGCAACCGCATAGGTCTGACGCGAGCCTCGAAGACACCCCTCCAGACAGAGAAGACTCTCATACGCCACATTCCGGAGGAGATTCTGCCTAAAGCCCATCATTGGCTCATACTGCATGGCAGATATGTGTGCAAGGCGCGCAAGCCGGAGTGCATGGAGTGCATCATCCGCGACCTCTGCCGCACCTACACGTCGGCCTCGTCTAAATCCTGATACTTATGGCTAAAGAGAAAAAGACTAATGCGGCACGCATCCTCGACCGCGAGGGTGTGGTCTATGAATTGATCACATACCCTGTCGACCCCGACAATCTGGCGGCCGACCATGTGGCCGCGGAGCTGGGCCAACCGATAGAGCAGGTCTACAAGACTCTTGTGCTGCATGGCGACAAGACGGGATATTTCGTATGCGTGCTGGCCGGAAATCATGAGGTCGACCTTAAGAAGGCTGCCCGCGTGTCGGGCAACAAGCGGGCGGAGATGATTCCGATGAAGGATCTGCTCCCTGTCACCGGCTACATCCGCGGGGGCTGCACGGCGCTGGGCATGAAGAAGCGGTTCCCGGTCTTTGTGTCGGCTGAGATGACCGAGTTCCCCTTTATATATGTGAGCGCCGGACAGCGCGGCATGCAGATCAAAATCAATCCGGCCGACTATATCAGGGTCACCGGGGCCACTCCGGCCGATATCATAACATGTGATTGAGTCATGAATACTATTGGACGCCTTCTGAGGCTTACGACTTTCGGCGAGAGCCATGGCCCGGCGATGGGGGGGATTCTTGATGGGCTCCCCGCCGGGGTGCACATCGATATGGAGCGCCTGCAACAGATGATCGACCGCCGGCGCACTGGCCGCTCCACGCTGACAAGCCAACGCCGCGAGACGGATATCCCGGAGATTCTGTCGGGCGTAAGCTCCGACGGGCGCTCGCTGGGCACCCCAATCGGGTTCATCTTCCGCAACACCGATGCCCGCTCGGGTGATTATTCTGAAATCGAGAGTCACTTCCGCCCTAACCATGCCGACTTCACCTATCAGCTGAAGTACGGTCTGCGCGATGCGCGCGGCGGGGGCCGTGCCTCGGCACGCGAGACTGTCAACTGGGTCATGGGTGGCGCCCTGGCCGCTGAGTGGCTGCGTCAGCTGGGCATCAGCATCGAGGCAAGGGTCGTGGGGGTCGGCAATGTGGGATATGATGACCCGTTGGCCGAACTGCGCGATAATCCAGCCTCGGCCTCGCTGCCCCATGATGAAGATATCGAGCGGGGGATGCTTGAGGTGGTGGATACGGCCCGACGCAACCGCGACTCTGTGGGTGGACGCGTGGCATGCGTGATACGCGGCGTGCCGGCCGGGTTAGGCGACCCCGTCTTCGGCAAGGCTCAGGCGCGGTTGGCGCAGGCAATGATGAGCCTCAATGCTGCCAAGAGCTTTGAGTATGGCCTGGGGGCTGAGGCGTGGCATGCGTATGGCTCGCAGACACTCGACCTCTTCAACGAGAATTTCAATCCGCAACCGATGTCGTCTGACAATCACGGCGGCATACTGGGTGGCATCACAACCTCCATGCCCATATATTTCGCCATGAGTTTCAAGCCTACCCCCACCATCTCGCGCCCGCTCCCCATGCCCGACACCAGCGGCAAGCTGACGGAGATTGCAGTCGAGGGGCGCCATGACCCATGCGTGGCGCTGCGCGCTCCGGTGATTGTGGAGGCGCTGGCATGGCTCACCATCGGCGATCTTCTGCTACTTTCGCATCATGAACCCCTGGTATAAGGATTACGCTGAATACCTGGCCTCGCGTTGGCCGGGGGTGAAGGTGCAGAAGCTATCGGTCGATGCAGGGTTCTCCTGCCCTAACCGCGACGGCACGATCGGGCGCGGAGGGTGCATCTACTGCGACAATCGCTCCTTCACGCCTCGATATTGCTCGCCGCGCGATTCTGTGGCACGGCAGATTGCCGAGGGTAAGCGATTCTTCAGCCGCAAGTATCCGCAGATGAAGTATCTGGCCTATTTCCAATCCTTCACGGGCACTCATTCGGATGCCATATCCTCGCTGGCCGCGCTATATGATGAGGCGGCCGCGCAGTCTGACATCGTGGGACTGATTATCGGCACCCGTCCGGATGCACTGCCTCCGGCGGTGCTTGATCTGCTTGAGGGGTTAAACAAGCGGCTACCTGTGATTGTTGAAATTGGGGCGGAAAGTGCCCACGACCATACGCTGAGTCTTATCAACCGTGGCCATACCTGGCTGCAGGTGGAGCAGGCGGTCAGTGCCCTCAATGCCCGGGGGCTGGAGTGCGGCCTGCATCTTATAGCGGGTCTGCCGGGGGAGTCAGCCGATGATGTGCGCGACACTGTGGGCCGGGCTGCGGAGCTCCCTGTGAGCTCGCTCAAGCTGCACCAGCTGCAAATCATACGTGGCACCACCCTGCACCGCATGCACGAGGCGGGCGAGATTGATATCAAACCTTTCAGCCTTGAGGAGTATCTTGACCTATGCGTGCGGGTGGTCGGAATAGTGCCGCGCCACATAGCCATCGAACGCTTTCTGGCCTCGGCCCCACCCGAGATGGTGGTGGCGCCACGCTGGGGACTGAAGAACTATGAGTTCACCCATCTGCTGCTGCGCCGCCTGAAAGAGATCTACGGGGAGAACCCTGCCGGTGCGCCCCGGTAAACCTAACGAATATTAACTGCCGCACTGCGATAAGTTGCGGCCAAATACTACGATATGAGAAAATTACTCTTTATGCTTGCCTGCTCGCTGGGCATGGCATCATGCGCGGCTGATAATGCCGATGTGACTATCAAGTTTCCTGCCGGTGCACCGCAGAAGGTGGTGGTGAGCCATTCACTCGTGAGTGATATGCTGAATGCCCGCCGCCAGGCCGACATGAAGATTGTGACCGACACGGTGGATGTGGTCGATGGCGTGGCTACCTTAAAGCTCGACGACCGCGGTGCGGCACGCTATCTGGTGGAGGTGTCGCCCGAAGTGGCGGCTGATTTCTATGCTGCGCCGGGCGAGACTATCAATGTCGACATCACATCAATGCAGCCTCTGGACTATAGCGTCAGCGGCACACCTCTGATGGAGGGCATGACTGAACTGCAGACTGCCACAGCGCCGATTGAGGCTGAGTATATGGCGCTCGGCGCTTCGGCCCAGCAGCCCACCGAGGAGCAGGTGCGCGCCATCATGCAGAAGTATGATGATGCGGTCAAGAATTTCATCAAGTCTAATCCGGAGTCGCCGGCTGTGGCTTATGCCATGATGAATCTCTCGGGCGAACCCTTCATGGAGGTCTATGAGACAATGTCGCCCAAGGCCAAGGAGTCTATCCTCTACCCCTTCGTAGAGCGTCAGGCCGAGCGCGCCAAGGAGCAGATCCAGATGGAGCAGCGCCGCAAGGCTCTCGCTTCGGGCTCGATGGAGGCTCCTGCCTTCACCTTCAAGAATCTCGAGGGTAAGGATGTCAGCCTCTCTGACTTCCGCGGCAAGTGGGTCGTAATCGATTTCTGGGGCTCATGGTGCGGATGGTGCATCAAGGGTATCCCGGCTCTTAAGGAGGCTTATAAGGAGTATGCCGGCAAACTCGAGGTCATCGGCGTAGACTGCCGCGACACTGAGGAGGCATGGCGTGCAGCTGTGGCCAAATATGAGCTCCCCTGGGTGAATGTCTACAACAACCAGACCGACGGCAAAATCCTTGAGGCCTACACCGTGGAAGGGTTCCCCACAAAGGCCATCGTCAACCCGGAGGGTAAGCTGGTGGATGTGACCGTAGGCGAGGATCCCGCTTTCTTCACCAAGCTGGCCAATTTCATCAACGGCAAGTAATCAACCAAACAATTTGAGGTCACGTCGCCACCCTCTTTTAGGAGTCGCGCCGTGACTCTCTTTTATTCGTTCATGACAAAGCCTCTTCTTTGCTGAAATGGCTAAACAATTCGGAATTATTTTTGCATGTCTCGGGATAGGCGAACTTCTGGCGCTTATCCCGGGACTTGATATTCCCGGGAGTATCCTGGGGATGCTTCTGCTCTGTCTGCTGCTCGAGCGGGGCTGGGTGCGCCCGCAGACCATCGCCCCCATCTGCAAGTTCTTGATCTCTAACATGGCGTTCTTCTTCATCCCGCCGGGGGTGGCGCTGATGCTGTATTTCGATCTTATCGCGGCTGAATGGCTGCCGATAACTATGGCTACGGTGGTGAGCATCATGCTGGTGCTTATCGTCACCGGGCGCCTGCATCAGTATCTGCACCGCCGGCTGCGCCCGAAGCGCCGTTGACGGGTGAAACTGACTTAAGTAAGTAACGAAAATGATGATTGACCTGTTGAAGAATCCTCTCACCCTCATCACCCTGACCTTCCTGATATATTGGGGGGCGGGATGGTTGCAGAAGATAAGCCGCCAAAGCTGGCTGAGCCCGATGCTGATCACGATTGCTGCGCTGATAGCGCTGCTCAAAGTCAGCGGACTCTCCTATGAGTCCTATTATGAGAGCGGGCGCATGATTGAGTTCTGGCTCAAACCTGCTATCGTGGCGCTGGGGCTACCCCTCTTTAATGAGCTTCGACATATCCGCAGGCAGTTTATGACCCTTTTCCTCACGGAGCTGGCCGGATGCGTGGTGGGCATCGTCTCGGTGGTGCTTATCGCCAAGTGGTGCGGGGCCTCGCCTGAGGTCATCCGCTCGCTGGCTCCGAAGTCGGTGTCGACTCCTATCGCTATCGAGATTTCACGACAGATCGGGGGGATACCGGCTCTCACCTCGGCCATAGTGGTGGTGGTGGGGATGATCGGAGCGGCCACCGGACTGAAGATGATGAACTGGGGGCATGTGCGCGGCCCGGTGTCGCGAAGCCTGAGCATGGGCACGGCAGCCCACGTGATGGGCACAAACCGCATCAGCGAGTTCGGCGACCGCTACAGCGCCTACGCCACCCTCGGACTTATCCTCAACGGTCTGCTGACAGCATTCCTCGCCCCGCCGCTGACCACTCTTCTGCTATAACTGACTCCCACCGCCCCATGCGCCGGATTGCCGGTCAGATTGAGCCGGCAAGGATAAGCAGAATCAACACCGGTGCGACCCAGCGGATAAAAAACCTGATGGCCGGATAAAGGCGCGTGGAGATGCTGCCGCCGTTGGTGATCTGGTTGCGAAGTGCATCATGGGGCATAAACCATCCGGCGAAGACCACCGTGCAGAGGGCGCACACGGGGAGCACCCAGTTGTTGGTGAAGGTGTCAAGGAAGTTGAATATGTTCAGCCCAAAGAGGCGTATACCGTCGAGGCTGCCGAACGACAGCGAGCATATCGAGCTTATCACAAAGAGCGGACACATCATTATCAGCGTGGCCGCCAGGCGCGACCGCTTGAAGCGCTTCTGCACAAAGAGTATCGACACTTCCGATATCGATATAGTGCTCGTAAGCGCGGCCACAAGCAGCAGCGTGAAGAAGAGTATCGACCACCACTGCGCGCCCGGCATCTGGGCGAATACCTCAGGAAGCGTCACAAACACCAGCGTAGTGCCTCGCAGCGAACTGAGGTCGAGATTGAAACTGAACACCGTCGGGAAGATGATTATCCCCATCATCACGGCCACAAGTGTGGTGAGCAGCGAGACGGTGACGGAGGTTGACACGAGTTTGGTGGATTTCGGATAGTAGGAGGCATACGTTATTAATATTCCTATGCCGAGACTGAGCGAGAAGAAGGTCTGACCCAGGGCGTTGGCTGCCACACCCCATGTGATCTTCGAGAAGTCGGGCTTGAAGAAGAATTCGAGTCCCTGCGCAGCGCCGGGCAAAGTCATGGCATAGATGCAGAATATCAGCAGCAGGGCGAAGAGAAGCGGCATGAGTATATTCGACATCCGCTCGATACCCTTCTGCACACCCATCACGAGAACTCCGATATTGAGCAGAATCATGAATCCGGTGGATATCAGAGGATCGATGTCTGAGCATATGTAGTGCTCCATGCGGTCGTGGAAGGTGTGCTCCATTGCGGTCATGCTCTCTCCGGCGGTCCCACTGTACAGGGCGCCGGTGATTGAGTCCCAAAGGTATTGCAGTGTCCATCCGGCCACCACCATATAGAAACTGATTATCAGATAGGATGACACCACTCCCAACGCTCCGGCCAACCACCAGCGGCTCTTCGGCGCCAGATTGCGGTAGGAGCCCACTGCATCGGCCCCTCCGGCGCGCCCGAGCGACATTTCGGCCAGCATCACCGGTATGCCAAGCACCACCACACACGCCAGATATATCAACAGAAACGCTCCGCCGCCATTCTGCTGGGCCTCGGCGGGAAAGCGCCATATGCTGCCCAGACCCACGGCCGAGCCGAGAGTAGCGGCAATCACACCAAGTTTTGTCTTGAATTGTCCGTCGGAGCCTGCGCCTCCGCCAATATCTTTTCCTGTAGTCTGCATAAGTCTATGTCAAAAATTAGTCTGAATTTCTTTCAGCGGGGTCTTTATTTACGCCAAATATATGCCCGCTTATTAATTTTTACAAAAAAATAACAATTTTGTTTGTTGTGCAACCCTTTTTTAGATAAATTTGTAATAGGATTACACCGATCCCGATATCACGTTTTCTCTCCCTATGCTCTCCCCCTCCATCACTCTCTCCCGCATACTCTCTCCATCCTCTCTCTATATTCTCTCTCCGTAACATTCCTACAGGTAATCACGACAATTATGCAGACACCACATAATCCAGCCTCTCTCTCAGCCCGGGAAAAACGCGAGCTTCTTCAGCTGGCCTCTTCGCTCAGTGCGCGCATGAAGGGGATTGTATCGCCCGACGAGGAGCGACGCATCCATCAGCTGTGCCGCATGTCGATGCAGAGCCACGACGCGCCTCACGACCGGCATGGATTGCCCAAGGCTATCCTCACTCTGAAAGCGGCGCATCTCTTTGCCGAGGCCATCGACCCTGACCACAATATCATCATCGCTATCCTGCTATATCCGCTGCTGGAGGATGACATCATCGACATCTCCTCGCTGCGCCGCGACTGGGGCGATGATGTGGCGTCGCTGCTGGTGGGGCTCTCTTCGGTCGAGAAGTTCTCTAACAAGAACAATGCGGTCAATCAGGATAACTTCCGCGGACTGATGCTCTCGCTGGCCGATGATATTCGCGTCATAATAATTATGATTGTGAAGAATCTGACGCTGATGCGCGAAATCAATCTGCACCCCGACACTCAGTGGGTGCGCGATGTGGCTTTCGAAGCGAATTGCCTCTATGCCCAGCTGGCCCACCGTCTGGGCCTCTATAAGCTCAAGAGTGAGCTCGAAGACCTCTCGCTTAAATACTCCAACCGCGAGATTTACACCCAGATCGCGCATAAACTCAATGAGACCAAGCGTCAGCGCGATGCCTACATCAAGGCTTTTATCGACCCGGTGAAAAAGAAACTCGAGGAGGCCGGACTGAAATTCGACATCAAGGGACGCACCAAGTCAATCTCTTCGATATGGGGTAAGATGAAGAAGCAGAAGGTGGATATCTCGGGCATCTACGACCTCTTCGCCATACGCGTCATCATCGACACTCCGCGCGAGAAGGAGAAGGCCGACTGCTGGACCGCCTACTCGATTCTGACCGACATGTATACACCCAATCCGGCACGCATGCGCGACTGGATCTCCATACCCAAAAGCAACGGCTATGAGTCGCTGCATGCCACTGTGATGGGGCCTGAGTCGAAGTGGGTGGAGGTGCAGTTCCGCACCCGCCGCATGGACCTCGTGGCCGAAAAGGGTCTGGCAGCCCACTGGCGCTACAAGGGGGTGAAGTCTGACTCTACCGACCAGTGGATGAACAACATCCGCGATATCCTCGAGGGGGCTGAGGCCGGACCGATGGAGATGATGCGCCATATGAAGATGGAGAACTATGAGAAGGAGGTCTACATCTTCACGCCGAAGGGCGATCTCTTCAAGCTCCCGGCAGGGGCAACGGTGCTTGATTTCGCTTTCAGAATACACAGCAATGTGGGTTCGCAGTGCACCGGCGCCGTCGTCAACGGTGCCCACCGCAAGATCAACTATAAGCTCGCCAATGGCGACACGGTCGAGATTCTCACCTCTTCGACTCAGACTCCGAAGCTCGACTGGCTCAACATCGTGGTCAGCACCAAGGCTCGCAATAAAATCAAGCAGGCTCTCAACGAACAGGCCAAGAAACTGGCCGACCTGGGAAAGGAGCTGCTTGAGCGACGCGCCAAAAACCGCAAGATCGAAATCAGCGAACCGATGCTGATGAAGCTCATCAAGAAGAATGGCTATAAGTTTGTGAGTGAGTTCTATGCCGATATGGCGGTCGAGAAGCTGGATGTGGCGAAGTTCCTGCAGCAGTATGTAGATGCTGTGGCTGAAGAGGAGTCGGAGGCAGCCCGCATATCGGCCGAGGAGTTCAAGCTGCGCCATCAGGATGAGACTGAGTCGAAAGATAAGAAGGATGTGCTGGTCATCGGTGGCAAGTCTATCAATGGCCTGAGCTACAAGTTTGCACGTTGCTGCAACCCTATATATGGCGACGATGTGTTTGGCTTCATATCCTCTGAGGGCACGGTGAAGATTCATCGCAACGATTGCCCGAATGCCCACAACATCCGCGCCCGTTATCCCTATCGTGTGGTCGAGGTGGAATGGAGCGGCAAGACGGGCGACACGCTCATGGCCACCCTGCGCATCATCGGGCAGGATGACCTCGGCATTCTTGCAAATATCACATCCATTATCTCGAAAGAGATGAATGTATATCTGCGTAATGTGGCCATCGACTCTCACGACGGCATGTTTCAGGGATGCCTCACAATCGGTGTCACCGATCTGTCGCAACTCAACGCCGTCATCAAGAAGATCCGCACCGTGAAGGGGGTCAAGGATGTGAGCCGAATGTAGCTCGCTCCACCTGACGCTATCGCCACTACCCTAACAAAGAAGTCGTTTAAAACCTTAAAATGAGAATGTCAAAAAAAGCAATACTCTTTTCGATGGCCGCCGCAATGCTGGTGGGGGTCTCGGGATGCCGCAAATATTCGGGCGAGGAGGCGGCGCAGAAACGCGCCGACTGGACCGCCTCGCTGCACGACTCGATCGCCCAAGTGGCGGCTCAACGCCATACTGACTCGCTGCGCATCGAGCAACTGCGCGCTGAGATGGCCGAGAATATCAGCCGATTCACGATGGTGAATAATCCGCGCGAGGTGGAGCCGTATTATATTCTCTCGGCTTTCAAAAGCCAGTATCCGCTTAAGTCTACGGGCATAGCGGCCAGAATGATGAAGAATGAGCAGGCTGAGATTATCGCGGCTCTCTCAGGTGGCCGCTTCAATGCCATTAGGGTCACCTCGCCGCAGGGTGAGGTGACGAGTGATGTCGTGCCGGCCGATCAGGCGCTCAATTACACGGCCGGCGGACTGACTACCGTGGCTTTCTCGGGCAACGCGGCCGATTCTATTTGCGAGTTCGTGGCGGCCCACCGTGAGCAGCCGCTCACTCTCGAATATCTCCAGAACGGCTCGGCAGCCAAGCGCATCACCCTCTCCCAGAACCAGAAACAGTGGATTGCCTCGACATGGGACCTCTGCGGTGCCAACAAGGAGACCCGCATCCTCGAGAAGCGTATGCTCGTCAGCAGCCGCAAAATCGAGATTCTGCGCCTCACCTTGAACCGCGAAGAGGCCAAAGCCGTTAAAACTGATAGGTAGAATCCCGACCCGCGCGAGATTCTGCCCCCGCTCTCTCTCCCCGCAAAAGCAGTTTTCCTGCCTCTCCCTCTCTCCTCGCCTACTCTCCCCGTCGGCCGGCAGCCCCCGGCAAGACCTTGATGATGCAGCCTCTCTTAAAAGTCGTTTAACCCTCTTAGAAGTCGTTTAAACTTCTTAGACTGCCTCTCGAAAAACTCCTTATATCTGTAAAACCATACACCTCTACACATTTATATACCATGAACCTGCAAGATTTAGACTATCGTCAACTCGAAGAGAAAGGCATCTCTACTGACCGACTTGAAGCGCAACTGAAAAGCCTGCGCGAAGGATTCCCATACCTCAAGATTGAGGCTCCGGCCACTATCGGCCATGGCATAACATTACCCACCGATGAACTCGTGCGCCAGAGCCTTGACATCTGGGACAAGTATCTTGAATCGGGAGCGAAGGTGCTGAAAATGACTCCGGCTTCGGGGGCGGCCTCGAGAATGTTCAAGGAGTTGTTTGCCTTCCTGAATTCGGGTGCCACTAAGCCCGACACTGAGGCGATGCGCCAGTTTTTTGACAATATCGAGGATTTCCCCTTCTTCCATCGACTCAATTTTGAGATGCTCACCCTATATGGCCGCAGCATACTGACAATGATCCGCGAGGGTAAATATCGCGAGATTATCGACCATCTTCTCAATGTGCCAGGGATGGGCTACGGCAAATTGCCGAAGGGGCTGCTGATGTTTCACAAGGTGCCCGGCACTTCGCGCACGCCGCTCGATGAGCACATCGCCGAGGGTGCGGGATTCGCAGTGGGACGCGACGGCACGCTGCACCTGCACTTCACCGTCAGCCCCGAACACCTGCCTCTGTTTGAGGCCCGTATCGAGGAGGTGAAGGGGTATATGGAGCGCAAGTATGGCATGAAGATCGATGTCTCGCTGAGTGTGCAGAAACCATCCACCGACACTGTGGCCGCCACCACTGACGGCGAGCCCTACCGCGAGAATGGCCGGCTATTCTTCCGCCCCGGTGGCCACGGCGCGCTTATAGAGAATCTGAATGACCTGGATGCCGATGTGATATTCATAAAGAATATCGACAACATTGTGCCCGACGCGCTGCGCGACTCCACGCTGCAGTTCAAGAAAGTGATAGGTGGAATCCTGGTGGCCACGAAGATGAAGATCGACCGATATTGCTCAATCCTGAGCGAAGGTGTGCCCGATGAGGCCATGCGCGAGGAGATGCTGCAATTCTTGCGCAATGTGCTCTGTGTCACCCACGACCATGCCGATGAGATGAGTCCGGAGGAGGAGACGGAATATCTTATGGCCAAGTTCAACCGTCCGCTGCGCGTGTGCGGCATGGTGAAGAATGAGGGTGAGCCGGGGGGCGGCCCATTCCTCTGCTTCAACCCTGACGGCACAGTCAGCCCGCAGATTCTCGAATCTTCGCAGATTGACCCCTCCGACCGCCAGGCCATGCGCATGCTCCACGAGGCCACACATTTCAATCCCGTTGACCTCGCCGTAGCCACCAAAGACTTCCGCGGCCGCAAGTTCAATCTGCCCGACTATGTCGACCAATCCACAGGATTCATATCCGAAAAGAGCCGCGAAGGGGTTACAATAAAGGCCCTCGAACTCCCGGGACTATGGAACGGTGCAATGTCAGACTGGAATACGATATTCGTAGAGGTCCCCGCCGACACCTTCAACCCCGTCAAGACCGTCAACGACCTTCTCCGCCCCTCCCACCAATAACCCCGGCATCCCCCTTAATCCCGATCCATCCCGCTTAATCCCGATTAATCCCGCTAAATCCCGATTAATCCCGGTTAATTCACTATCTTTGCAATATATTTGAATCCCGACCCCTATGGCACAGATATATTACCCTATCGGCATACAGACATTCTCCTCCATCAGGGAGGGTGAATATCTGTATGTCGACAAGACGCCCTACATAATGCGGATGCTGAGCGACCGCTTGAAATACGTATTCCTGAGTCGGCCGCGCCGATTCGGGAAGTCACTGTTTCTATCCACGCTTGCTGACTTCTTCGCAGGACGCCGTGAATTATTCGATGGACTTGCAATCAGCCATATGGATTATGACTGGAGGGAACATCCGGTGTTGCATATGGATTTCACCGGGTGCAACTACAGCGAACCCGACGGGCTCTTCCACTCACTCGACGACCAGTTCATCCAGTGGGAAAAGCGGTATGCTATCGAAAAAACCGATCTGCCCCTTTCCGACAGATTCCGCAACATCATCCGCCAGGCCTACGAACAGTCGGGTATGCCCGTGGTGATACTCATCGATGAATACGACAAGCCGCTGCTTGAGACCGTCAGCAATCCTGACCTCCAACAGAAACTACGCGACACCCTCCGAAGCATCTATGGCAATCTGAAACGCATGGACCCCTACATCCGCTTCGCAATGCTCACCGGAGTCACGAAGTTCGGACACCTCAGCATCTTCAGCGACCTCAACAACCTCTACGACATTTCATTCGACGAGCACTATGAGGCAATCTGCGGCATCACCGGAAAAGAGATACACACTTACCTTTTACAGGGAGTGCGCAATCTGGCCCAATACAGTCACTTATCTGAAGAGAAGGCTTTTGAATCTCTGAAACTGAATTACGACGGATATCGATTCTCCCCCTTTGGTAATCAAGATATCTATAATCCATTCAGCTTATTGTGCGCACTTTCTAAAGGCATTGTCAGCAACTACTGGTTTCAGACAGGCACCCCGACATTCCTGATAAAGATGATAAAAGATGGGAATCTGCCTATCACCCGACTCGATGACATGCGCACATCTGTCAGTGACCTAAGCGATGTTTCTTTCGACCTCCGCAACTGCATTCCGGTGCTCTACCAGAGCGGATACCTCACCATAAAAGACTACGACCGTGAATTCGACGAGATTACCCTTGGATTCCCCAATAAAGAAGTCACCGCCGGATTCCTCAATCAGCTGCTTCCATTTTACGCTTCAATCTCGCCATATAACACGGCTTTCGAGGTCACTAAATTCGTGATGGATGTAAGAGAGGGTCGCGCCGAAGAGTTCATGATTCGCCTGCAGAGCCTGTTTGCGGATTTCCAGTATGATTCGTTCGACCTCGGACATCTCGAGCAGCACTATCAGGATGTGATATTCATCATCTTCAAGCTGATGGGATTCTACACCCGCACAGAATACCGCACAGCTGCCGGACGCATCGACATGGTAGTCAAAACCCAAGACTATATCTATGTCATGGAGTTCAAGATTGACCGCTCGGCTGAAGAGGCGCTCGCCCAGATTGATAGCAAAGATTACCTCATACCCTTCCGTGCCGACGGGCGCAAACTCATAAAAATCGGCGCTAATTTCGACAGTGCCTCACGCAACATCGCATCCTGGATCATCCAAATGGACTGAACTGTCCACCACTCCTATAACCCCCAATTTTCGTCAGCCCCTGCCGCACCACTCCGTGCAGCAGGGGCTGACGTCAATATCGTCCACACTCATTAAACACAATATGGCCTTAAGCCTGTTTTAAGTGAGTTTAAGGAGAGTTAAGTATCTCTCAAAAGCAATGCTTAGCTTATTTTGAACTTATTTTGAAAGATATTTATATTGGAGCATCACGATTTTTGACGTAACTTTGCAGTTTGATTTAACGATTGACCTATGTTTGCTACTGGTAAATTCGACGGTCGTCCCACCGACGGACTCCCCCGCTCTGAGGCTGAGACTGCCGTATATGATTTTCTCGATAAGCTGGGCATCAGCTACACCACCCTGACGCATCCGGCCGCTTTCACCATGGAGGAGTGTGAGGCGGTGAGAAGTGAGATAAATGCGCCGGTATTCAAGAATCTCTTCCTGACAAATCGCCAGCAGACGGATTTCTATCTGCTGATGATTCCGGCCGACAAACCCTTCAAGACAAAGTATCTGTCGTCGCAGCTGGGATGCGCTCGACTGTCGTTTGCTTCGGCCGAGATGATGCAGGAGCTGCTGCACATCCAGCCGGGGGCTGTGTCGCCCATGGGACTCATACATGACCACGCCCACCGCGTGCGACTCATTATCGACCGCGACCTTGAGCATGTGGTCAACTACGCATGCCACCCCTGTGTCAACACCTCAAGCATCGCCCTGCCGCTGGCCGACCTCCTGCAACGCATAATCCCCGCCACAGGCCACGATGCAACTTTCGTTGACCTCAAACCGGAATAATCCTCCTCTCACCATTACATCATGTCAGAAATCAGCAAGTGCAAATTATCATCCCACGCGGCATGGCTGCTTATGGGAACCCTAATTTTGGCAAATTTCTTTGCCCAGGCCCAACAGATAAAGTCGCGCCCCGGCACCCCCTCGTCGGGCAATGCCGCCGCCGACACGGCTGCCTCCAAACCCGCCGGACGCCCCACTGCCTGGACTATCAACACTCCGCTCGGCACCCACTCCGCCGCCACAGTCGACACCCTGCTGTACAATTTTCAGCGGGCATATGTGCCCTCGATGAAGACCGACGCCTTCGCCACCACCGGCACCCTCGGAGCCGAAGGCATCAACATGATTTTCATGAACCGTCCGGCATCCACCACCTTCTTCTTCGACGACGCTCTGGCCTACTCGCTGCCCTCGATGAAGACTTTCAAGATGTATAACACTTACACGCCGATGACCATCGCCAGCTATAACTTCAGCGGCAACAAGAATAACCATGCCGACCGCCTGAAGGCCGACTTCGCCGGCAATGTCAACCGCAATATCGGCATCGGCGCATTCATCGACTACAACTACGCCAAGGGTGCCTACAATGCTCAGGCCGTCAAGGATTTCTCGTTCGGCGGAAGCGTCTATTTCAATTCCCACCGCTATGAGATGCAGATCATGTATTATCATTTCTCGGCTCTCAACAAGGAGAATGGCGGCATCACCGACGACCTCTACATCACCGACCCGGCCGAAGTGCAGGGGGGCGTAAGCTCGGTCGAACCGAAGTCAATCCCGGTCAATCTCACCGCTGCACACTCGCGCATCAATGGCCAGCACCTCTTCACCTCTCACGCCCTGAAACTCGGATACTGGAGCGAGGAGCAGGTCAACGACACACTCACCCGCGATGTATATGTGCCGCTGATGAAATTCGTGTATTCGCTCGATTATGACTGGAGGCACCATATGTTTCGCAACGACAACGCCTCGCAGGGTGAGGCCTTCTGGGAAAACAGATATTTCAATGCCGACGGCACCGACGACAACACCCGCTATTGGCTCGTGAGCAACACCGTCGGCGTGCAGCTGCTCGAGGGATTCAAGAAATGGGCTAAATTCGGCATAGATGCCTGGTTTCAGCTCCAGAACCGCAAGATAACCCTCCCCCACGCTTTCTACGACCGCAGCTCGCTCACCGAGGAGCAGCTCGCCACACTCACCCCGCTGCCGGCCGACTTCACACTCGTGGAGTCGAAAAAGGCCACGCGAGGATTCTTCGGCGCCTCTATCAGCAAGAAGAAGGGGGATATCATCAAATATAATGCTTCGATGAAGCTGGGTCTCTTCGGCGGCATCGATGGTGATATCTACCTCAACGGCGATGTGTCGTCGCGCTTCCGCATGCTTGGCGACACTGTCAGTGTGTCGGCCTACGGCGGATTCTCGAATGCCTCCAACTCATGGCTCCTCGCCCACTACGCCTCCAACCACTTCATCTGGGACAATAAGTATGCCAACACCACCGAGGTCAAAGTGGGTGGCAAACTCGACATCCCCTGGACCCGCACCTCAATCGGCGTAGGCTTGCGCAACCTCAAGGACTATGTCTATTTCAACGAGAATTCCCTCCCCACACAGCACTCAAGCAATGTGCAGATATTCTCGCTATCGCTCGACCAGAAGCTGCGCTTCGGCATATGGAACTGGAATAACACCATCACCTATCAGGTCAGCTCTGACCAGAATGTGATTCCGTTGCCGGCGCTGAGCGTATACTCCAACATGTTTCTTAACTTCCGCGCATTCAAGGTGCTGAATGTGCAGGTGGGCGTAGACTGCGACTACTACACCCGCTACTACGGTCTGGCCTATCAGCCGGCCACTATGACCTTCCACACCCAGCATGAGACGGAGGTGGGCAACTATCCCCTCTTCAACGCCTACTTCTCGGCCAAGCTCTACAAGTGCCGATTCTATGTGCTTTGGAGCAATGTCAACCAGGGGTGGTTCGGCATGAACAATTACTTCTCCATGCCCCACTATCCACTCAATCCGCGATGCCTGCAGTTCGGCCTCAGCGTGGATTTCGCCGACTGACACACTCCGCCGCATAATAAGGCTCTCGGCAGCGACGTCGTCCCACACTGCCGCCGACTCCTCACCACTAACTCCGTGCTTGAAAAAATCCTGACCGATTATTTTTCAAGTACGGAGTTTTTTTGTTAATTTTGTCATCAGCAAAAACCAACCTTAAATCATTTACGATGTATACTCAATTCAAGGAACATCTCACCAAAGAGCTCGACGGAATCCGCGAAGCGGGTCTCTATAAAAACGAGCGTGTGATCACCACCCCCCAGAGCGCCGACATCCGCGTGGCCAACACTCAGGGTGAAGTGCTCAACTTCTGCGCCAACAACTATCTTGGTCTCGCCGACAACACACGTCTTATCGAGGCTGCCAAGCGCGCCATGGATGAGCGCGGCTACGGCATGTCGTCAGTAAGATTCATCTGCGGCACCCAGGATCTTCATAAAGAACTCGAACGCGCCATCAGCGAATACTTCCACACCGAAGACAC
This sequence comes from uncultured Muribaculaceae bacterium, assembly GCA_910577585.1. Lineage (GTDB taxonomy): Bacteria > Bacteroidota > Bacteroidia > Bacteroidales > Muribaculaceae > Lepagella. The sequence goes on from CAJTNN010000002.1 coordinate 79,459, forward strand.
TATTCTCTATGCCGCCTGCTTCGATGCCAACGGCGGTCTGTTCGAACCCCTCTTCACCGAGGAGGACGCCATCATTTCTGACTCTCTCAACCATGCCTCAATCATCGATGGCGTGCGCCTCTGCAAGGCTCGCCGCTACCGCTATGCAAATGCCGACATGGCCGACCTCGAACGCTGCCTCAAGGAGGCCAAGGAGGCCGGCGCCCGCCATATGATCATCGCCACCGACGGCGTCTTCTCGATGGATGGCAACGTGGCTCCGATGGATAAGATCTGTGAGCTGGCCGACAAGTACGGCGCGCTGGTGATGGTCGACGAGAGCCACTCGGCAGGCGTGGTGGGACCCACTGGCCATGGTGTGGCCGAACAGTTTGACTGCTACGGCAAAATCGATATCTTCACAGGCACTCTCGGCAAGGCGTTCGGCGGAGCAATGGGCGGCTTCACTACCGGTCCGAAAGAGGTCATCGACATGCTGCGCCAGCGTTCGCGTCCTTACCTCTTCTCTAACTCTGTGGCTCCGTCGATTGTGGGGGCAAGCATCGAGATGTTCAAGATGCTCAAGGAGAACGATGACCTCCACACCAAACTGATGGAGAACGTCAGCTACTTCCGCGACCGCATGCTCGAGGCCGGTTTCGACATCAAGCCCACTCAGAGCGCCATCTGCGCCGTGATGCTCTACGATGCCAAGCTCTCGCAGGAGTTCGCCGCCGAGATGCAGAAAGAGGGCATCTACGTCACAGGGTTCTATTATCCGGTCGTTCCGAAAGGTCAGGCACGCATCCGAGTGCAGCTCTCTGCCGCCCACGAACGTGAGCACCTCGACCGCGCAATCGCCGCATTCATCAAGGTAGGCAAGAAGCTCGGCGTGATCAAATAATCACCCTCCTACTTATACCAAAAAATAATGGCCATATCCCTCTGGCGGGGGATATGGCTATTAATTTTTGCGGTAGTAGATATAGAGTCTATCAGTCTTTGCGTCGGGGAAATATGGCTTAATCTTTGAGGAAATATGTGATTGACGACACCACGCGCACCTTCTTGATATAGGGTGTATACTGGTCGCGGTCCTCTATCGAAAACTGCCCCTGCGAGGCTGTCTTGATCTTTCCGAGCTCGCTCTCTGAATCTTCAGCAAACTTATTGGCTGCCTGACGCGCCGCTGCCGTGGCCTCGGCTATCATGTCGGGTTTTATCTTGTTGAGGTCGGTATATTCATACAGTGTCTGATAGTTGTAGTCGCCTGCCACGATGGCTATACCCTGCTGCATGAGCTGAGTCTGTCGCTGCATCAGAGCATTGACCTCCTTCACCTTTGATGAAGTCACCACCACCACCGTGGTCACCTTATAGCGAAACGGCACCTGCGGACCGCCGTACGATTCTGCCTGCATGTCGGTCACAGCCGGAGCATTGATGGATATCTCCTGCTCGGTGATGCCGTTTTCTTTCAGGAACTTGCATATGGCCGTGTTGGTGGTCTCCACCTCCTTATAAAGCTCGGCCATGTCGTTGCCCACCATCTTGCTCACGATGGGCCACGTCACCTTGTTGGCCTCGACCTCGCGTTCGCAGAGTCCGCGCACAGCCACTACACGCTGATTCGAACTGATGCTCGTCAACCCGCCGCGTATGGCCAACCCGAGAAGCGTCAGCCCCACGGCAAGCACCACCGCGCATCCCAGGGCTATCCAGCCCCTCTTGCTTGAATTATTCGTCATTTCTGTCTCAATTATGGTTAATATTATGGTTCAGTTATTATGTTCGGTATTGTTTAGATGCGTGATACATTGGTGCGGTACCGGCTGATCAACGCTGGTAGAGGAAGCGCTTGATTGACCGCTTCGGTGTCTTCTCAAATTCTTCCTGACGCAATTCCATGCGCTTCACCTTGCTGTAGGCAGGCATCTCTTTATTGAGGGCCGCAAGATTCTCGGCCATTATCGAGTCGAGCTGGGCGGCATCGATATGCTCCGATTCAAGGAGCTCGGCATCCGGAACGACGAGGGCCACCAGGTCACCGTTGTCGTCAATCACCAGCGACTCGGCCACATACGGCTGATTATTGAGCACCTGCTCAATCTCTTCTGGATATATGTTCTGCCCCGACGGACCGAGTATCATAGTCTTCGACCGGCCGGATATGGTCAGGAAGCCATCGGCGTCGATTGTGCACATGTCGCCGGTGTTCATCCAGCCATCACCCATCATCACCTCGCGGGTAGCCTCATCGTTGTTATAGTAGCCCTGCATCACATTCATGCCACGCACCCAGAGGTCGCCGGGCACATGGGCCGGGTCTTCAGAATTCACCTTCATCTCCATCCGCGTCACGATGCGTCCGCAGGTGCCTGACTTGGTCTCGGAGGCCGGCGCGTATGTCACGAGCGGACCACATTCCGTCATGCCATATCCCACCGTGATCGGGAATCCGATACGCTTCAGAAATTTACCCACCTCCTTGTTGAGCGCCGCACCACCGATGATAATCTGATGCACCTGGCCACCAAACACATTCAGCAGGCTCTCCTTGATGCGGCCATAGAGTTTATCGTCGAGAAACGGCACATGCATCATCACCTTCATCATCGGTTTGTCGAGCAACGGGAATACCTTGCTCTTCACTATCTTCTCGATTATCAGCGGCACAGTGATTATCAGCTTCGGACGCACCTCGGCAAAGGCCTGCATTATCACCTTAGGCGATGGCAGACGTGTCAGGAAGTGGCAGTTCATGCCGATGCAGAAGGGGTAAAGCATCTCTACCACCATGCCATAAAGATGCGCCAGCGGCAACATGTTGACCATCCCGTCGCCGGCATGCAGATAGTCAATATTGTCGATACAGAAGCGGATATTGCTCCATATCGAGCGGTAAGGGAGCATCACACCCTTCGACATCCCTGTCGAGCCAGATGTGTAGTTAATGATGGCCAGCTCTTCAGGCGCATCGGGATGCACATCGAAATTCTCCTTCTCAAAGGCATAGGGATATTTTGTACCGAAACGCTCATTGATGTTGTTGCGGCAATCGGTCAGCGCAGTCTTGCGCGACAACGGCATGCCGAACTCCGAAATATAGAGCGCTCCCACAAGCGAAGGCAGCTCATTCGGATCAAGCTGCTGCCATATGTGCTCATCCACAAAGAGTAGCTTGGCACCGCTGTGATTCACAAGATGATGCACCACCTCGGGCTTGAACTCATGCAGAATCGGCACAGCCACCACCCCCGATGTAAGACACGCCAGAAAAGTCACCGCCCAGTTCGACGAGTTCTTGCCGCATATCGCCACCTTGTCGCCCGGCACCACACCGGCCGCCTCAAAAAGCAGACGTATCTTCTCAATCTCCTGCGCCACATCACGATAGCGGTAGTTCTGCCCACCCATATCCGAAAAGGCCATAAGATCCCAGCTCTGACGCACACGCTCGCGGATGATAGCATTGAGCGACTCATAATTCTCCACCGGCTGATGTGCCGAATGACTGCCGCCCCCCGAAGCGGCTTTGCCACCCTCGGAATTCCTGTTTATAGTAGTCTCTGATTTTGCCATATGATTTTTACCTATATAAGTCAGCGCCTTTAAGTCAGCGCCTTTAAGCCAGCGCTCCAACAATGCAGCCGACTGATCGAAGTCGTATTTACCTGTATTTTAACGTTCAGAAGCCCCGGCCGGTTCATAACCCGGCCCCGCTCCCGAAGCCACGAAATTACAAAAATAGCGATTTCTCCCCACACTACAAAATCCCCTCACCCCCACCCCTCCGAAAAAGCCCCCGGAAATCCCCCGCAGTAGCAAATCTCCATCCCCGGGCCTCCCCACCCATATCGAAGCATACTCACTCCCCACTACATTTTTGCGAAGTTGCCGCTACTTTTCTGCTCAACTTCTACGCCTCTCTTTGCCATTTGCGGATTTTTTTATAATTTTGTTAAGAAGTCGTTTAACCCAAATGAACCGAAGTGCAACTCATCGACAACATAAATCTGACCCTGCGCGATGATTTGATGTCCACCATCAAATCAAGTAGCCGCGTGTCGATAGCAGCAGCAAGTTTCTCGATTTATGCCTTTCAGGAGCTCAAAGAGCAACTGAATGATTTCGAGCAAATCTTCCGCCATTATTCACCCGACACTATCCGTCGCATACTCTAATCCTTTACGCTATGACACAGACAGAATTTCATTCTTACCGCTTTGACTCCAACTCAGAACCAAGTGACGAACAGTTAGGTCAGCTGATGGAAAACGCGGCTGAAAAGGTTAGAGAGACTAACCGCGAGTCGGACGAGAAGTTCTTCGCTGAACTCCGTCGGGCAAGTGAGGAAGCCAAGAAGCGCAGCACAACCCAATCCGATATGCTATGAGAAAAGAGGGACATGCACCGCTGCTGATAGTCATAGCCGGACCGAATGGGTCTGGTAAGACTACTATCACTTCCGAAGTGCTCGAAAGTGATTGGCTCGAAGACGCTGTTTATATCAATCCCGACATTGTGGCTCAGGAGAAGTTCGGTAACTGGAACTCACCCGAAGCCGTGCGCGATGCGGCGCTTTACTGCGAGAAGTGGCGCAATCAATGTCTCGCCAACGGGAAAAGTCTTATCTTCGAGACTGTCATGTCGGCACCCGACAAGTTAGACTTTATCCGTCGTGCCAAGAAAGCCGGCTATTTCGTGAGAATTTTCTTCATATCCACCGCGAATCCTACAATCAATGCCGCGCGTATCGCCCGGCGAGTGATGAAAGGAGGACACGATGTGCCTATCCCAAAGATTATTTCGCGCTACATAAAGTCTATTGCCAACTGCGCTGAAATCGCGCCCGTCGTTGACAGACTTTATGTGTATGACAATTCTCTCGATGATAAAAAAGCTATGCCTTTGTTCCGTCTCCGCAACGGAGCCATAGGCAAGCAGTATGTTGAAGCCGTGCCTGAATGGGCACAAAACATTCTACCCAAGTAATAAAGTTCAAGTTTAAATAAGGGCCTAAAAGCTATTATTCTTACCAACGTCATTGCCTGCTTGGCGGGTGATATAGATGGTGTTTAGATTTTTTACTAAAAACATAAAATGAAATCAGGAGATAGGCGCGTCGGGCGCTTATCTCCTGATTTCGGTTTATGGGATGGGGTTATGTTCAGTTGGCTGTCACCTCTTCGGCCTCGACGTCGATGATGGCGTCGGGGGCGTCGGTGATCTGAAGCTCGGCGAGTTCATCTTTGTTGGCTACCACGAGACGGTTGTATTCTCTCAGACCGGTGCCGGCTGGGATAAGGTGTCCGCAGATCACATTCTCCTTCATGCCCTCCAGATAGTCGGTCTTGCCGTTGATGGCGGCCTCGTTGAGCACCTTGGTGGTCTCCTGGAATGACGCGGCACTCATGAAGCTCGATGTCTGGAGCGCTGCACGGGTGATGCCCTGCAGAATCTGCTCTGATGTGGCGGGCATTGCATCGCGCACCACCATCGGACGCAGGTCCTTGCGCTTCAGGGCCGAGTTCTCATCGCGAAGCTTGCGCTGGGTGATGATCTGGCCGGCGAGATAATTCTCTGAGTCGCCTGCATCAAGGATATATTTCTTACCCCAGATGTTGTCGTTCTCATCCATGAAGTCGCGCTTGTCTACGACCTGCTGCTCGAGGAACTTCGTGTCGCCCGGATCAATGATGTTGACCTTGCGCATCATCTGACGCACGATGACCTCGAAGTGCTTGTCGTTGATCTTCACACCCTGCGAACGATATACGTCCTGCACCTCATTGACGATGTACTCCTGCACTGCTGTCGGACCCATGATGTTGAGGATGTCGCTCGGAGTGATGGCGCCGTCAGAGAGCGGAGTGCCGGCACGCACATAGTCGTCCTGCTGCACGAGCATCTGGCGGGTGAGGGGCACGAGATAGGTCTTCACCTCACCGAGTTTCGAGGTGACGTTGACCTCCTTGTTGCCACGCTTGATCTTGCCGAATGATACGACACCGTCGATCTCGCTGACTACGGCGGGGTTGCTCGGGTTGCGGGCCTCGAAGAGCTCGGTCACACGGGGCAGACCGCCGGTGATGTCACCTGCACTGTTGGATGCACGCGGAATCTTGACGAATACCTTACCGGGAGTCATCTCGGTGTTCTCCTCTACGAGCAGGTGGGCGCCCACAGGGAGTGAGTAGGTGCGCAGCACCTCGCCGTTGTTGTCGACAAGGCGGATTTCAGGAAGTTTCGTACGGTCTTTCGACTCGATGATAATCTTCTCGCGCAGTGATGTACCCTCGGCTGATTCCACACGATAGGTCACACCCTCGATCACATTCTCATATACTACCCGACCACCTGTCTCGGCCACAATCACGGCATTGAAGGGGTCCCATTCGCAGATCATGTCGCCATTCTCCACCATCTCGCCGTCGCGCTTGTAGAGCTTCGAACCGTAGGGAATGTTGGCTGTGGTTAGCACGATGCCACTGTTGGGCTCGACGATGCGCATCTCACCCATGCGGCCTACCACGATATCGTTGCCCTCGGCATCCTTGACGGTGCGGAGCTCCTCGATCTCGAGTTTACCGTTATGGCGCGCGGTGACATCCTTGACGGCGGCCACGTTACCGGCCACACCACCGACGTGGAATGTACGGAGTGTAAGCTGCGTACCCGGCTCACCGATTGACTGTGCGGCAATCACGCCCACAGCCTCACCCTTCTGCACCATGCGGTGGGTAGAGAGGTTGCGGCCATAACACTTGGCGCACACGCCCTTCTTGGATTCGCAGGTGAGCACCGAACGAATCTCGACAGCCTCAATCGGGCTCTTCTCGATGCGCTCGCAGGCAGCCTCGGTGATCTCTTCACCGGCCTTCACGATCACATCGCCTGTATAGGGGTCAACGACGTCATGCACTGACACACGTCCCAGGATACGCTCGCTGAGTGTGGCCACTACCTCCTCGTTGTTCTTGATCTCCTTGCATACCAGACCGCGCAGTGTGCCGCAGTCCTCTTCGTTGATGATCACGTCGTGGGCCACATCGACCAGACGACGCGTCAGGTAACCGGCGTCGGCAGTCTTAAGCGCCGTATCCGCAAGACCCTTACGCGCACCGTGGGTAGAGATGAAGTACTCCAACACCGACAGGCCCTCCTTGAAGTTCGCGATAATCGGGTTCTCGATGATCTGGCCACCTTCGGCACCGGCCTTTTGCGGCTTAGCCATCAGACCACGCATGCCTGAGAGCTGACGGATCTGGTCTTTCGAACCACGGGCACCCGAGTCAAGCATCATGTAGACTGAGTTGAAGCCCTGCTGGTCGGCCTTCATCTGGTCCATAAGAGTGTCGGCGAGCTTCTTGTTGACGTCGGTCCAGACCTCGATGATCTGGTTGTAACGGTCCTGCTCGGTGATGAAACCCATCTGGAAGTTGGCCATGATTTCCTCAACCTGAGCATGACCGTTGGCCACATATTCCTCCTTCTCGGCCGGGATAATCACGTCGCCAAGGTTGAAGCTCAGACCGCCGCGGAATGCCATGCGGTAACCGAGGTTCTTGATGTCGTCGAGGAATTGGGCTGAGCGGGTCACACCGCAGGCCTTGATGACATTCGAGATGATGGTGCGCAGTGACTTCTTCGAGATAATCTCATTGACATATCCAATCTCTTTGGGCACATACTGGTTGAAGAGCACGCGACCTACCGAAGTATCCTTCTTGAGCACCTTCACGGGCTGGCCATTCTCATCGATATCATCCACATACACCGACACCGGAGCATGCAGCGACACCTTACCTTCGTTGTAGGCTATCTCGGCCTCTTCGGGGCCGTAGAAGACTGTGCCCTCACCCTTGGTGCCAGGACGCAGCTTGGTGATGTAGTACAGACCGAGCACCATGTCCTGCGAGGGGACAGTGATAGGTGCGCCGTTGGCGGGGTTGAGGATGTTGTGGGCGCCGAGCATCAGCATCTGCGCCTCGAGCACAGCCTCATTGCCGAGCGGAAGGTGGACTGCCATCTGGTCGCCGTCGAAGTCGGCGTTGAATGCCGTACATGCCAGCGGGTGAAGCTGGATTGCCTTACCCTCGATCATCTTGGGCTGGAAGGCCTGGATGCCGAGTCGGTGCAGTGTCGGGGCACGGTTGAGCAGCACCGGATGACCCTTCATCACATGCTCGAGGATATCCCATACGACGGGCTCCTTGCGGTCGACAATCTTTTTGGCGCTCTTCACAGTCTTCACGATGCCGCGCTCGATGAGCTTACGGATCACGAAAGGCTTGTAGAGCTCAGCTGCCATCAGTTTAGGTATACCGCACTCGTGCATCTTCAGCTCGGGGCCTACCACGATTACCGAACGCGCTGAGTAGTCGACACGCTTACCGAGCAGGTTCTGACGGAAGCGGCCCTGCTTACCCTTGAGTGAGTCAGAGAGCGACTTGAGCGGACGGTTGACATCGCTCTTCACAGCCGATGACTTGCGGCTGTTGTCGAGCAGTGAGTCTACTGCCTCCTGCAGCAGACGCTTCTCGTTGCGCAGGATCACCTCCGGAGCCTGGATATCCATCAGACGCTTCAGACGGTTGTTGCGGATAATCACACGGCGATAGAGGTCGTTGAGGTCGGAAGTGGCGAATCGGCCGCCATCGAGGGGCACGAGCGGGCGCAGATCCGGCGGAATCACGGGCACAGCCTTCAGGATCATCCATTCAGGCTTGTTGCGGTCGGCCGATGCGATGAAGCTGTTGACAACCTGCAGGCGCTTCAGCGCCTCAGTCTTGCGCTGCTGCGAGCCATCCTTGTTGGCAGTCTCGCGCAGCTCGGCGGCGAGAGCCACGAGGTCGATATCCTTCAGAAGGTCGTAGATAGCCTCGGCGCCCATCTTGGCCACAAACTTGTTGGGGTCGTTGTCGTCGAGGTATTTGTTCTCCTCGGGCAGGTTGTCCATGATCTCGGCATACTCCTCTTCAGAAAGGAGGTCGAGTTTCTGCAGGGGCACATCCTTGCCCTTGGCATCCTTGATGGTGACATTGCCGGGGTTGAGCACCACATAGCGCTCATAGTATATCACGGCATCAAGCTTCTTGGCGGGGAGGCCGAGAAGATAGCCGATCTTGTTGGGAAGCGAACGGAAATACCAGATGTGTGCCACCTGCACCACGAGCTCGATATGGCCCATGCGCTCACGGCGCACCTTCTTCTCAGTCACCTCCACACCACAGCGGTCGCACACGATGCCTTTGTAGCGTATGCGCTTGTACTTGCCGCAATGGCACTCGAAATCCTTGACCGGACCGAATATTTTTTCGCAGAACAAGCCGTCACGCTCAGGCTTGTAGGTGCGGTAGTTGATAGTTTCAGGTTTGAGCACCTCACCGCTCGACTTCTCCTTGATCTCTTCAGGAGATGCAAGGCCGATAGTGATTTTAGAGAAGTTGCTCTTTATTTTGTTGTCTCTTCTAAAAGCCATTTTTCAATGATGTTTTGAAGTGGGTGGGTGTTTATGATTAGTCGAGGGTGATGCTCAGGCCAAGACCACGCAGCTCGTGGAGCAGCACATTGAGCGACTCCGGAATACCCGGTGTGGGCATAGCATCGCCTTTGACGATAGCCTCGTAGGCCTTCGAACGTCCGGTGACATCGTCAGACTTGATGGTCAGGATCTCCTGCAGGATATGGCTGGCGCCGAATGCCTCGAGCGCCCACACCTCCATCTCACCGAAACGCTGGCCACCGAACTGGGCTTTACCGCCGAGAGGCTGCTGGGTGATGAGTGAGTAGGGGCCGATCGAGCGGGCGTGCATCTTATCCTCTACCATGTGGCCGAGTTTAAGCATGTAGATGACGCCTACGGTGGCGGGCTGGTCGAAACGGTCGCCGGTGCCGCCGTCATAGAGGTAGGTCTTGCCATAGCGCGGCAGACCGGCCTTGTCGGTCCATTCATTCAGGTCGTCGAGTGTGGCACCGTCGAAAATCGGAGTGGCGAACTTCTCGCCCAGCTCGCGGCCGGCCCATCCGAGCACAGTCTCGAAGATCTGTCCGAGGTTCATTCGCGAAGGCACACCCAGCGGGTTCAGCACGATATCGACCGGAGTACCATCCTCAAGGAAGGGCATATCCTCCTGTCGCACCACGCGCGACACGATACCCTTGTTGCCGTGACGTCCGGCCATCTTGTCGCCGACACCGATCTTACGCTTCTTGGCGATATAGACCTTGGCCATCTGCATGATGCCCGAGGGGAGCTCGTCGCCGATGGTGATGTCAAACTTCTTGCGGCGCAGCTCGCAGTCAATCTCTTTCGACTTGCGCAGATAATTGGTGATCAGACGCGAGATCATGCCGTTGATGCGTGCATCGGCTGTCCAGCCCGAGAGGTTGACGGTCTCGTAGTCGATTGTGCCGAATGCCACATCGTCAAACTTCATGCCCTTCGGCACGATGTCGGCTCCGATGAAGTCTTTCACACCCTCTGACTCCATACCCTTCAGCAGAGTCTGGAGCTTGTCGATGAGGATGCCCTGCAGGTCGGCCTGCTTCTCTTCGTACTCTTCGTCGAGCATCGGGAGCTGGGCGTTGGCGCTCTTCTTGCTGGTCTTCTTCTTCATCGCACGCGAGAAGAGGTTGGTGCCGATCACCACACCCTTCAGTGAGGGTGAGGCCTTGAGAGAGGCATCCTTCACATCGCCGGCCTTGTCGCCGAAGATGGCGCGCAGCAGCTTCTCCTCAGGAGTCGGGTCGCTCTCACCCTTAGGTGTGATCTTACCGATCATGATGTCGCCGGGCACAACATGCGCACCCACGCGGATTATGCCGCGGTCGTCGAGGTCCTTGGTGGCATCCTCGCTGACATTGGGGATGTCGGAAGTGAGTTCCTCCATGCCGCGCTTTGTCTCGCGCACTTCGAGAGTGTACTCATCGACATGCACTGAGGTGAGGATATCCTCCTTCACCATGCGCTCGTTGAGCACGATGGCATCCTCATAGTTGTAACCCTTCCAGGGCATGAAGGCCACCTTAAGGTTGCGGCCCAGAGCGAGCTCACCCTTCTCGGTAGAGTAACCCTCGGTGAGGATATCACCCTTCTCGACACGCTGGCCTACATTGCAGATCGGACGCAGGTCGATTGTGGTGCCCTGGTTGGTGCGGCGGAATTTAGGTATCTTGTATTCCTTGACTGCTGACTCGAAGCTTACGAACTCGTCGTCTTCAGTACGGTCATAACGGATGCGGATTACGGTGGCGTCGACAAACTCGATCACACCGGCACCCTCGGCCATAATCTGGGTGCGGCTGTCGCGGATGAGCTGACCCTCGATGCCTGTGCCCACGATCGGAGCCTCGCTGCGCAGCAACGGCACAGCCTGACGCATCATGTTAGATCCCATCAGCGCGCGGTTAGCGTCGTCGTGCTCAAGGAAGGGAATCAGTGATGCGGCGATCGATGCGATCTGAATCGGAGCCACATCCATGAGCTGCACCTGATCGGGTGCCACAATCGGGAAGTCGGCATCCTGACGGGCTTTCACCTTAGAGTTGATGAATGTGCCGTCGTCGTTGAGCGGCGCATTGCCCTGGGCAATCATCTTGCCCTCCTCGATCTCAGCGGTGAGATAGGTCACCTCGTCGTTGTTGAGGTTTACCTTGCCGTCGGTGACGGTGCGGTAGGGAGTCTCGATAAATCCGAGTGAATTGATCTTTGCATATACGCAGAGCGAAGAGATCAGACCGATGTTCGGTCCCTCAGGAGTCTCGATCGGGCAAAGGCGGCCGTAGTGGGTATAGTGCACGTCGCGCACCTCGAAGCCGGCACGCTCACGCGACAGACCGCCGGGGCCAAGGGCCGACATACGGCGCTTGTGGGTGATCTCGGCCAGAGGGTTGGTCTGGTCCATGAACTGCGAGAGGGCGTTGGTGCCGAAGAATGTGTTGATCACCGACGAGATAGTCTTAGCATTGATCAGATCGATCGGAGTGAAGACCTCGTTGTCGCGCACATTCATACGCTCGCGGATAGTACGCGACATGCGGCTCAGGCCCACACCAAACTGGTTGTAGAGCTGCTCGCCGACAGTGCGCACGCGGCGGTTGCTGAGGTGGTCGATATCGTCGACCGCGCTCTTCGAGTTGATGAGCTCGATGAGATACTTGATGATAGAGATGATATCCTCACGGGTAAGCACCTTCACATCCATCGGTGTGTCAAGCTCGAGCTTCTTGTTGATACGGTAGCGACCCACTTCGCCGAGGTCATAACGCTTGTCGGAGAAGAAGAGGTTCTGGATCACCTCACGCGCCGACTGTTCGTCGGGAGCCTCGGCATTGCGCAGCTGACGATAGATGTGCAGCACAGCGTCGCGCTCATTGTCGGTCGGGTCCTTGCGGAGTGTATTGTAGATGATGCTTGAATCTGTGGCCGAGGCATTGGCGCTTTCGAGCATGATTGTCTTCACGCCGCTGGCCAGGATAGCATCGATAGTGTCTTCTGTGATTTCAGAGCCGCGCTCAAGCACGATGTCTGTACGCACGATTGACTCCACCTCACCGGTGTCTGCATCCACAAGGTCTTCATGCCATGTGTGGCTGATACGTCCGGCCACTTTGCGGCCGATGGCCTCCTGAAGGTTCTTCTTAGTGGCGGGAATCTCCTCGGCGAGATTGAACACCTGCAGGATATCCTTATCCGACTCCAGACCGATCGCACGCAGAAGAGTCGACACGGGCAACTTCTTCTTACGGTCGATGTAGGCATACATCACATTGTTGATGTCGGTGGCAAACTCGATCCAGCTGCCGCGGAAGGGGATGATACGTGCAGAATAGAGCTTGGTGCCATTGGCATGTACGCTCTGACCGAAAAACACACCCGGCGAACGGTGCAGCTGCGACACCACGACACGCTCGGCGCCGTTGATGACGAACGTACCCTGCTCCGTCATGTAGGGAATCGCACCCAGATATACATCCTGGATAGTGGTGTCGAAGTCCTCATGGTCGGGGTCAGTGCAGTAGAGTTTCAGCTTGGCCTTCAGAGGCACACTGTAAGTCTGGCCTCTCTCAAGACACTCCTCGATGGAATAACGCGGAGGATCGATGTAGTAGTCCAGAAACTCCAGCACAAAGTTATTGCGCGTGTCGGCGATCGGGAAGTTCTCCGCAAACACTTTGTAGAGACCCTCGTTCTTGCGGTTCTCGGGGGGTGTGTCGAGCTGCAGGAAGTCACGGAACGACTTCAGCTGCACATCCAGGAAATCCGGGAAAGGGAGCGGATTCTTGACCGACGCGAAGTTGACGCGCGGTTTTTCGGTTAAATTTACAGACATTTGCTTAGAAATTACGTAAATATTCTATATTCTGATTATTGCCACTCGACTATATCACACTGTGGTTCATCATTCCGTCTGAGCTGACAAAACCAGTCTGTTTCAAAACAACTGTGAAGAATATCCATCCGCCGGCAATCGCCCGCGATGAAGCTGACGTGAAGGTGCCGAATCGGATAGCATTTGAGAAGAGAAATACTGACAATATTCAAGCCCGTTTCAGTTATCAAAAGCAAACATATCTTAATGATTCCGAAGCGGGCGCGATAAGCAACGATGAATATCCAGTAGTGGGGGGTTATATAATATGATGAGAGAGAGAAGTCGATGATTCTCAGATATCAGATTTTATCTGACATTGATGCCGGAGGAGTGAACCTCGAGAATCAGGCCTCAAAGGGTATCTGACCATAGACAGAAACGACAGCAAAGGGTCAGATACGATAAAAAAGGTTAAGAACCCCACTCCGAATTGAGTGGGGTCTTAACCTATGATTCGGTATCAGGCGATCTTATTTGAGCTCAACCTCGGCACCTGCCTCCTCGAGCTGCTTCTTAAGACCCTCAGCCTCAGCCTTGGGAAGACCCTCTTTGAGGTTGCTGGGAGCGTTGTCCACGAGCTCCTTAGCCTCCTTAAGGCCAAGACCAGTGAGCTCCTTCACGAGCTTCACAACTGCGAGCTTGCTTGCGCCAGCTGCCTTGAGGACTACGTCGAAGTTAGTTTTCTCCTCAGCAGCGGCAGCGCCAGCTGCGGGACCAGCAGCTACTGCTACGGCTGCTGCGGCGGGTTCGATGCCATACTCATCCTTGAGGATCTGAGCGAGTTCGTTTACTTCCTTAACGGTGAGGTTAACAAGCTGTTCTGCAAATGCTTTCAAATCTGCCATTTCTGTATATGTTTTTTTGTTTTTTTAAATGTTGATTATTCTTTGTTGGAGAGTGTCTCCAGGATGCCGTGAAGTTTTGTGGCGCCACTCTGGAGGCCGGAGATAACGTTCTTCGCCGGGCTCTGAAGAAGAGCGATGACGTCGGCGATGAGTTCGTTTTTGCTCTTGATGTTTGCGAGGGTCTCCAACTGTTCCTCGCCTACATATACTGTCTCTTCTACATATGCACCCTTGAGCATCGGCAGAGTGTCGTTCTTGTCGCGGAACTTCTTCAGAAGCTTAGCGGGAGCGTTGCCGACATTGCTCAGCAGCAGTGTAGTCTCACCGTGCAGCAGGTCGTAGAGTTCAGAATAGTCAGTAGCAGAAGCCTCGAATGCTTTCTTCAGGAGAGTATTCTTGACGCAGAGCATCTTGATATCATCCTTGAAGCAGGCGCGACGCAGCGCGCTTGTCTTCTCAGCATCCAGACCCGCAGTCTGCACCAGGTATACGCAGCCGTACTCGCCGAGCGTATTCCCGATAGTCTCTATGATAAGTGATTTATCTTCCTTTTTCATGTCGTTTAGTCGGTGTTAAAGATTTATTCCGCCACAGACTTGGCGTCAACTTTCACGCCCGGGCTCATGGTGCTTGAAAGATAAATGCTCTTGATGTATGTGCCCTTGGCAGTAGCCGGTTTGAGTTTCACAAGTGTGTTGATAAACTCCTTGGCGTTGTCGCGCATCTGCTCTGCGGTGAATGACACCTTGCCGATTGATGCGTGTACGATGCCGGTCTTGTCGACCTTGAAGTCAATCTTACCCTGCTTAACCTCCTTGACGGCCTTGGCAACGTCCATTGTCACTGTGCCGCTCTTCGGGTTAGGCATCAGACCGCGCGGACCGAGAATACGACCCAACGGACCAAGCTTACCCATCACAGAGGGCTGAGTGATGATGACATCCACGTCAGTCCAGCCACCTTTGATCTTGTCGAGGTACTCGTCAAGACCTACATAGTCGGCACCTGCCTCTTTAGCGGCAGCCTCGGCGTCGGGGTTGCAGAGCACGAGCACGCGCACCTGCTTGCCTGTGCCGTGGGGCAGCGATACTACGCCACGCACCATCTGGTCGGCCTTACGCGGGTCAACGCCCAGACGAACGTCGATATCCAGCGAAGAATCAAACTTTGTGAAAGTAATTTCTTTTACCTTCTCGGCAGCCTCTGCAAGCGTATATGCCTTCCCAGCTTCAATCTTCGACAAAGCCAACTTTTGATTTTTTGTCAGTTTTCCCATTTTGAATTGAAGTTTTTAGTTATTTTCAGGGAACGCCCCTTTTACGGTGATACCCATGCTTCTGGCTGTGCCGGCTACCATACGCATCGCCGAGTCTAAAGTAAAGCAGTTCAAATCAGGCATCTTGTCTTCTGCGATTGCTTTTACCTGCTCCCAAGTGATCTCAGCTACTTTGTTACGGTTAGGCTGAGCAGATCCGCTCTTAAGTTTGGCAACCTCTTTGAGCTGCACTGCCACCGGCGGAGTCTTAACGATAAAGTCAAAGCTCTTGTCTGAGTAGTATGTGATTACTACCGGCAGAACCTTTCCGGCCTTATCCTGGGTGCGGGCATTGAATTGCTTGCAAAACTCCATGATGTTGATGCCCTTCGAACCCAACGCAGGTCCTACAGGAGGCGACGGGTTTGCCGCACCGCCCTTAATCTGCAATTTGATCTGTCCAGCAATTTCTTTAGCCATTGTTCTTTTAATTTTTGTTTGTTGCGAAAATCAATTCCTCTTCAGCGCCGCCCGATGCGTAACACCATCAGCCGGGCCTCAGAATCATTCCTTCTCGACTTGTGTGTAATCCAACTCAAGCTCCGTGCCGCGGCCAAATATCTTGACCTCGACCTTCAGTTTACGCTTCTCTGTGTTAACCTCGCATATCACACCCGAGAATCCGCTGAACGGACCCGCAAGCACCTTGACTGCCTCGCCGACCTTGTATTCGGCAAGGACCTCGTCGACGGGCTGCTGAAGCTCATCGGCTTGGCCAAGCATGCGCATAACTTCAGATTCTCTAAGCACCTCGGGCTTCGCACCCTTGGCACGACCACGCAAAAAATCAATGACATTAGTCGTGTTGCGGAGCTCATATTCTACCTCGCCGGTGAGATTCGCCTGAACGAATACATAACCGCTGTAGAGAGTGCGCTCCTTCACCACTTTCTTGCCATTGCGTGTGGTCAGAACCTTCTCTGTCGGTATCAACACCTGGAAAACGTAGCGGCCAAGATTCGTGTTCTTGATTTGAGCATCAAGCACCTCTTTAACCTTCGCCTCCTTGCCTGAGATGGCACGCAGTACGTACCACTCTTTCTTTTCGTTAGCCATGTCTGATACTAAAGAATTATAAACTGTAAATGAATTGCATCAGGAGCTCAAAAACCTTATCGACAGCCCAGATAAACACAGCGATGATGATGGAAGCAATCAGCACCAGCACCGAGCTATTGATAAGCTGCTTTTGAGTTGGCCAAGAAACCTTATAGACGAGTTCGTCATAAGATTCCTTTATGTCCTTTATTAATTTCATAGTTTTAATCTTTAGCACGGGAAGAGAGGCTCGAACTCCCGACACCTGGTTTTGGAGACCAGTGCTCTACCGACTGAGCTATTCCCGTATATTGAGGGGCCTTGCAGCGCAAGACCCCTCGTGTTGTCGCGCTATTGCGTGATTGACTGTCTTAGAGTCGGTTATTCAGATTAGTCCTCGTAAACCTGAGTGATCTGACCTGAACCTACTGTGCGACCACCCTCACGGATTGCGAAGCGAAGACCTGCGTCGCATGCTACCGGAGTAATGAGCTTAACGTCGATCTCAACGTTGTCGCCAGGCATTACCATCTCTACACCCTCGGGAAGAGTGATCTCACCGGTCACGTCAAGTGTGCGGATGTAGAACTGGGGACGGTACTTGTTGTGGAACGGAGTGTGGCGGCCACCCTCTTCTTTCTTCAGGATATAAACCTGAGCCTTGAAGTGGTCGTGAGGCTTAACCTGTCCGGGATGGCAGATAACCATACCACGCTTGATTTCGTCCTTGTCGATACCACGGAGGAGCAGACCTACGTTATCACCAGCCTCACCCTCGTCGAGGATCTTGCGGAACATCTCGACACCGGTTACAACTGATTTCTTGTCAGCACCAAGACCGAGAATCTGAACCTCATCACCTACTTTCACGCGGCCAGCCTCAATACGGCCAGTTGCCACTGTACCACGACCTGTGATTGAGAACACGTCCTCGACAGGCATAAGGAAGGGCTTATCAACGTCACGCGGAGGCAGGGGAATCCAGTTGTCGACAGCGTCCATGAGCTCCATAACTTTCTCAACCCATGCAGGATCACCTTCGAGAGCACCGAGGGCAGAACCGCGGATAACGGGAGTGTTGTCACCGTCGTATTCATACTGAGAAAGGAGGTCGCGCATATCCATCTCAACGAGTTCGAGCATCTCCTCGTCGTCAACCTGGTCGCACTTGTTCATGAACACAACCAGACGGGGAACGTTCACCTGACGGGCGAGAAGGATGTGCTCGCGAGTCTGGGGCATCGGACCGTCAGTAGCGGCAACCACGATGATAGCACCGTCCATCTGAGCAGCACCGGTAACCATGTTCTTCACATAGTCGGCGTGTCCCGGGCAGTCTACGTGAGCATAGTGACGGTTTGCAGTCTGATACTCTACGTGAGCGGTGTTGATAGTGATACCACGCTCTTTCTCTTCGGGAGCGTTGTCGATAGAATCGAATGAACGAAGTTCGGACAGACCTTTTTCTGCGAGCACCTTAGTGATGGCAGCAGTAAGAGTAGTCTTACCGTGGTCCACGTGACCGATGGTACCGATGTTCACATGCGGTTTGGTTCTTTCGAATTTTTCTTTAGCCATAGTCTTGTGCTATTATATTGTTTTTATTAATTTTCGTCTTCTCGAAGAGAGTGTTCCGAGGAGAGGTTTGGAGCCGATGGCGGGATTTGAACCCGCGACCTCTTCCTTACCAAGGAAGTGCTCTACCCCTGAGCTACACAGGCATTAGTAAGATCTTCTCTTTGTTTGAGTTTTTCACCTCGTGAGTTTCTCTTGAGCGGAAGACGAGGTTCGAACTCGCGACCCATAGCTTGGAAGGCTATTGCTCTACCAACTGAGCTACTTCCGCATTTTCAATTTCATTCTCTTCATGAAATTGTGGGCGAAGATGGATTCGAACCACCGAAGGCATAAGCCAGCAGATTTACAGTCTGCCCCATTTGGCCACTCTGGTATTCGCCCTTTTCCCATTTTCCAAACTTCCCATCTGAGCCTCTTGTCGGATTCGAACCAACGACCCCGAGATTACAAATCACGTGCTCTGGCCAACTGAGCTAAAGAGGCATCTGGCGTGAATCTCCGGACTTTCTTACCGCATCTCCATGCGCTGTCCGAAATTCGAGTGCAAAGTTAACGAAAAAATTTCACACTCCAAATTTTTCACGCACTTTTTTTGATGTTTTTGTCAATTTTTCTTCGTCGCTTTCCCCGAACGGCATCTATATTTTTCGAAACAGAGGGTGGAATCCTCTGTTTCGAAAGAATTTAGCTCTTTTCAGCCGCTTTTCGGGCTCTTCCGGCGCTCCGCCTCGCTTTGACGCCCCGACGAATCATCATGGCGACCTGACGGTTTACTCTACTGTCACGGACTTGGCGAGATTGCGGGGCATGTCGACATCCTTGCCTTTATTGATGGCTATATAATATGAGAGCAGCTGCATCGGGATTGAGGTCACGATCGGAGTCAGACACTCGGGCACATTGGGCACCTCGAGCACATGGTCAGCAATCTTGCTGATCACCTCATCCCCCTCCGACACGATGGCGATGATACTGCCGCCGCGAGCCTTGACCTGCTGAACATTGCTGACAATCTTCTCATAGAGATGGTCTTCAGGAGCCACAATCACCGAGGGCATCTCAGCATCTATAAGGGCTATCGGACCATGCTTCATCTCGGCGGCAGGATAACCTTCGGCATGAATATAGCTGATCTCTTTAAGCTTGAGGGCTCCCTCAAGGGCTGTGGGATAGCTATAACCGCGTCCGAGATAGAGGAAGTTGCGCGCGTAGGTGTATATGGCTGACAGGTGCTTGATCTTTTCGTTGAGCTTCAGCACCTCCTTCACCACATCGGGCAGACGCAGAATCCATGCGCCAAGCTGTTCTACCTCCTGCTGGCTGATGGTGCCGCGCAGCTGCCCCACACAAAGAGCGAGCAGCGTAAGCACCATCACCTGGCCGGTGAAGGCCTTTGTAGAGGCAACGCCGATTTCGGGGCCTACATGTATATAGGTACCGCTGTGGGTTTCGCGCGGTATGGAGCTGCCCACCACATTTGATATGCCGTAGACGAACGCTCCCTTCTGGCGTGCAATCTGTATGGCTGCGAGTGTATCGGCAGTCTCACCGCTCTGCGAGATGGCTATCACTATATCATCCTTCCCTATCACCGGATTGTTGTAGCGGAATTCACTGGCATACTCTACATCCACCGGGAGCTGACACATCTCCTGAATCAGATATTTGCCCAGCAGGCCGGCATGCCACGATGTGCCGCAGGCCACAATCACGATGCGCTTGGCGGCAAGGAATTTCTCTTTATTGTCGCGCACGCCATTGAGCACTATATTGCGTCCGCCGTCTACCACGCGTCCGCGCAAGCAGTCGAGCAGTGTCGAGGGTTGCTCGAAAATCTCTTTGAGCATGAAGTGCGGATATCCCCCCTTCTCGAGCTGCGAGATTGAGAGTTTGAGTTCGGTGACATCAATCGAGGTCTCCTCATTCTTGAGGTTAAGGAGTTTCAAGGGCTCCCCTTTGCGCATGACGGCTATTTCGTCGTCTTTCACATATACGGCCTCTTTGGTATACTCCACAAATGGTGTGGCGTCAGAGGCAAGGAAGAATTCATTGTCGCCTATGCCGATTACGAGCGGGCTGCTCTTGCGGGCAGCCACAATCTGATGCGGATTATCCTTCTCGAGCACGGCTATGGCGTAGGCTCCCTGCACCTGATTGAGGGCTTCGCGCACTGCCTCTATCAGGCCGCAGTTGTTCTTGATTTTGATGTATTCGATGAGCTGCACGAGCACCTCGGTGTCGGTCTCTGTGCGGAAGGTGCAACCATGACGCGAGAGGGCATCTTTGAGCACCTTGTAGTTTTCAATCGTGCCGTTGTGCACGAGGGCAAGGTTGCCATCCTCGCTATAATGGGGATGGGCGTTGTTGTCGGAGGGTTCGCCATGAGTGGCCCAGCGGGTGTGGGCAATACCCACGGTGGCACGCAGGTCCTTGTCTTTGCAGAAGGCCTCGAGGTTGCTCACCTTACCCATGGCTTTATATACATTCAGTTTCCCCTCGGGGGTCTCGAGCGCCACGCCGGCACTGTCGTAACCCCGGTATTCCAATCTATGAAGACCCTTTATGAGAATATCATACACATCGCGGTCTCCAAGATAGCCTACTATTCCACACATATATATATTATCAACAGATAGTAAAGTTAATTTTATATTGTAAACGCACACATCGGGCGCTTATTTTAACAAGCGTCCGAAAATACCCGCCAGCCGCTCGAATAAACCGAGAGGCAGCTTAGCTCAAAATAAAATGCAAAGGTAATAAAAAAAACACACTGAAATCTTCATTCGTCATCTTCATTCGGGTCAAGCGACCCAAATGTTGAATTGAGTTAAGATTTCAATGCGGTAGTTATTCTTTATGGTATTATTCCATGGATCGCGGAGGACAGGAAATGCAGCCTGCTGGCTGGCTTTCATGGCTTCTTTTTGACTTAAGGCTATCACTCGTTTTTTCATGGTAGAACAGATTCAGGTGTTGCGTAATCGAATTACGGCGACAGTCGGTGGAGTCATCCGTGAGCTTCCCGCCCCTGTGGAGTATCGCGCCGACCTATTGAGTTTTCGGCATTAGTTCAGGATTTTTCCCGGAATCACTGCTCCGCGCTCGGCGGCGGCAGTCCAGGCCTGACTATTGCCTTCAGGCTCCCGCCGGAAAATTATCCTTCTCAGGGTAGAGGTATTTAAAATTAGCTGACTTCCTATTCTTGATTTTGAGGCTGTCATTCCTTTTCTTGTCCTCCGCGCCATGGATGGTGTTTCATGATGTCATTTCAGTCGATATCTCTTTATCGTAAGGGTCAACAGAAGTTGGTTCTGACTTTTGAAATCAGGTTTCCGTTCTGATTACACTGCAAATATAGCACTGAATTTCGGGCTGACAAAATATTTCAGACTATTTTTTATTTTGGCAACTTTCCCAACCTTGCTTTCTTTTTGCTATATTTTATCCCAAAAATCCATAGGGCAGACCCCTACATAAGGCCTACCCTATTATATAATTCAGTATTTTAATAACAATCTGTCACTTTGCAATCGAAAGCCGGGAGGTAAACATGTTGCGTAACATATTTTCAGCCTCTCCAGCAGCTTCAAATCTCTTGATTTTCGGGGTTTGCAAGGGCTTTTTCATTCAGCATGAGCCATGCCGACCGGAAATCAGAGACCACTCTTGATTTTGAGTTCGTCGACTGCTCCGGCCACCACACCTGTAGTGTCACTATCTGGTGTCTGCACTTCAAGGCCGGCAGCCTCGGGGTCGGTCTGGATAGTTGCCCATGAGGGTGAGGCGAACCATTCGTAGCCGGCATATTTGTTGACAAGGGCTACATTGTCGGCCCCGAGCGATGATTGTGGCGCGCTCTCGAGCACGCTCTTAAACAAATCAAAGTAGCCATTCTTCTCCTTCAGCGCACTGAGTTCTTTCTGCAGGTCGGTGGCCTGCGGGTCGCCATAGGGGAGGTTATTGATTTTATCCTGGATGGGCTGCGCTTTCTGGGCGAAGTCGCCGAGATAATCAATCACGGTGGTGTATTCGGCCTGGGTGAGCGTATCGCCGGCCTCAATCTTACGTGCCACTTCCGACGCCTGGTCAGCCTTGCTGCATGAGGCGAACATAATCACTGCGGCCAGTGCCGCAAACAGAATACTAAAACACTTTTTCATAGTCGTATGCTTATTTTATATAGTTTACCTGTAGAATAGTCTATATTATCTGTAGAATAGAACTTATCAGATTAAGTCCGGCGAGTCCCTGATTCAGAATTCATCGCCGAGCGGGTTGACTGCCGGCTCACGAAGCCGATACAGCAGATGATTCTTCAGTGCGGGTTCCTGATGGACTATATGACTGAGCTCCCAGTGATGTCCGGCCTCCTCTTTGAGCAAGGGTGATGTGGCATCGACATCGGTGAGATTCCATGTCAGAAGCACTGTCTTTATCTTCAGGGCCTTGAGCTTGCGCACGAGCATCTCGTGGTCGGCATCGCCGGTGATGAGCACCACATAGTCAAACTTGCGGAAAGTGGCCAATTCATAGGCCTCGAGTGCAAACCACACATCCACACCCTTCTCTATCACCTGCACCACTCCATCTTTCTCTACCTCGCGCAGATGCTTGTAGTGAAACACCACATCGTTCTCTATGAGGGTATCCTCAAATTTACGCTCGTTATAGAGCAGATGCCTGTCGTAGGCCTCCTTTACACGATAGCGGCCCCGGAAGTAGTGGGCCTCCGTAATCTGGCAGTCAGAGGGATTCACGCCCTCTTCATATGCCAATCTTCCGCATATGAAATCGAATAACGAGCGCACCCGGATGATGCTGCTCTCTATGGCTTTCAGTGCGCGGTTGACCTTGGCATAATAGCCGCCGTCGATAAACACACCTACTGAGAGATATCCTAACATATAAATTCCTATTTTTTCACATTTAATCGGGTCTGGAATTGATGGCATGTATGCTGCCATAAATTCCTACGCTGCCTGAGCGGGTCGATGTGCCGTAGTGGAAATTCCCCTCCCCCACCGGGGCCGGGCTGCATTGCCACACATCTATAATAGATAAACCCCGGTGTGACTGAAATGGTTCGGTCACACCGGGGTTATCTTTTAGGGGTTATCTTTTATGCGTATCCGCTCTCTACGGCGGCGGTTCAGGCAAGTCTGCGCAGTATGTCGGTGAGGAATTGCCAGAATTTAGCTACACTGGGGATATTGGCACGCTCGCTGGGAGAATGTATATCCTTGAGCGTGGGGCCGAAGGATATCATGTCGAGCCCGGGCATCTTCTCAAGGAAGAGGCCGCATTCCAGTCCGGCATGAAGTGCCTCTACACGCGGTTTCTCGCCGAAGAGTTCCTCATAGCTCTGCTCGGCCACCTTCAGCACCTTCGAGTCGGGATTCGGTGCCCAGCCCACATAAGCATCCTCGAAACGTACATCAGCACCGATGAGCTCGAAGAGGGCAGCCACACGGTCGGCAATCTCATCGCGACGCGAGTCGACCGATGAGCGCTGATGCACTGTCACCTCGATAGAGTTATCTTTCATCTTGACTGAGGCCAGATTATCGGAGGTCTCGATCAATCCTTCTACGGCGCGCGACATTCCCTGCACACCGTTGGGGCATGCGAAGAGTGCTGCAATCAGATCAGATGCCGCTCCGCATTCTATCACTTCGGCCGGTGCCTCGGTGCGGGTGGCCTCGAAGATGAAGCTCGGTTCTTCGGCAAGCAGGAATTCGGCGTGAAGCAGATCGTTGAATTCCTTGACATCGGCCTCAAACTTCTCGGCATCGGCTTCATATACTCCCACCACTGCCTTGCACTCGCGCGGTATGGCGTTGGCGAGATTACCGCCGTCGATCGAGGCGAGCTCGATGATACGGTTGCGGTCCTGATGCCAGAGGAATCGTGCCATCTGCTGATTGGCATTGCCTCGGCCGAGGCCTATCTCCATGCCGGAATGGCCACCCTTGAAGTGGTCGAGATGCACCTCATACCACACCATGCCATCGGTAGCCGGCACACGCTCATAGGGTACATTGCAGATGGTGATCTTACCACCCGCACATCCTATCACGAGCTGGCCATGTTCCTCGGAGTCGAGATTGAGGAGTATGTCGCCACTGACAAAACCAGGCTGCAGACCATTGGCGCCGGTCAGTCCCTGCTCCTCATCG
The DNA here is from genome assembly GCA_910577585.1 of uncultured Muribaculaceae bacterium. GTDB lineage: Bacteria > Bacteroidota > Bacteroidia > Bacteroidales > Muribaculaceae > Lepagella. The sequence goes on from CAJTNN010000002.1 coordinate 103,772, forward strand.
ACTGTGAAGAGGGCCTGGATGGGTCCGTGCACGAGAGTGTCGTCGAGCAACACTGCCATAGCGGCCGCGCAACCCATGCCGTTGTCGGCACCCAGAGTGGTGCCATCAGCCTTCACCCAGTCGCCATCGACGATAGTGGTGATCGGGTCGGTCAGGAAGTCATGCACCTTGTCGCCTCTCTTCTCGGCCACCATATCCTGGTGTCCCTGAAGAATTATAGCCGGAGCATTCTCATGACCCGGGGTGGCGGGCTTGCTCATCATTACGTTGCCCACTGCATCCGTCTGGCAAGGTATATTATGGCGGTCGGCCCAGTCTACAAGAAATTCCTTCATCTTCTCAAGATGAAACGTAGGGCGCGGCACACGTGTGATCTCATCGAAGCATTCCCATATCAGACGGGGCTGCAAATCTGTGATTTTCATTTATTCGGTCTTAGTTTAAAGTTTTATATAAGTCAAGCGGGCGTTTCGGCACGCCCGATTCATCCGGCCTCCTGGAACCGGATTATTCCTCCTCCTTGGCCGGAGCGGAGAGTTTCAGGCTCTTCCCCGCCACCACCTCAGCCGGAGCGCTCTTCGGCTTCTTGGCCTCGGCGGCTTTGAATTTGGCATAGGCGTTAGCCATCTTTGTGTGATAGCCACGGCGGGCATAGCTGGCACCATTATATTTACGCGCGAAGGCAGCCCAGTTGCGGGTGCGCAGGTCCTGCACATAGCCGGTGTTGCGCAGAAAGGCGGCGAAGAGTTCAAGCTGTTCGAGCTCGGAGTATGACATGAGTCTCACAAACTCATCCACACTCTCGCATCCGCACACCTTATAATTAAAGCCGCCGATCTGAAACATTCCCCAGAATGTGCCCATATTTGCACCCTGGGCATTGGTCTTGCGCGCATTTATCAGCTGGGTCCATTCGCGCAGGGCATAGCCGCTCAATCCTTTCGGCACCGTCTCACCCTTAGCGCCGGCGCGCGAAGGGGCCTTCGATGCATAGCGGTTATACATCGAGCGGTCGAAATTGATCACTGGCACCCCCGGCGCCCAGAAGCCCTTCATGGCAGCGCCGGCCTCAATGGCCACGACGGCCTTTATGGCGGCTGTCTCCACATCGAGCTCGGCTGCCACCTTCTCGAAGTCGGCATCCGTGAGATGCTCATACCTGTCGGGGTCGGGGGCAGCCTTTGCTGAGATTGAGTCGATGCGCACAGGCGTCGATGCGATGCCGGGATGCTCATTCTGGGCGCATCCCGCCGAGGCTCCTGCCAGAAGCAGGAGCCCGGCGATGGCCGTGGCTACAAGGCGGCTCATGCCTTCGCCACTTTCTCCAATACGCGGCAGAGGTGTTTCCAGAATTTCTCTACGGTGGGTATCAGAAGTTGCTCATCGGGCGAGTGCACCCCGGTCATGGTCGGACCGAAGCTCACCATGTCGAGATTGGGATACTTCGTCAGGAAGAGACCGCACTCCAGACCGGCATGGATGGCCTTGATGGCCGGCTTCACGCCGAAGAGTTCTTCGTAGGCCTCTGATGAAATCTTCATGATGGGCGACTGCATGTTGGGGGCCCAGCCGGGATAACCATCCGAATGGCTCACCTCGGCGCCAGCAAGCTGGAAGTGGGCCTCTACCTGGCCTGCGATATCCTTCTTGCGCGATTCCACGCTTGAACGCTGCGAGGTGGTCACCTTAATCTGATTATCCTCAATCATCTTTACGGCTGCAAGGTTGGTCGAGGTCTCTACGAGCCCCTCGAGGTCGGCCGACATGGAGTATACTCCGTGAGGCGCTGAGTAGAGGGCTCTCACGAGGCGGAGCGATGTGTCGGAGTCGATGCAATACTGGGGCTTCTCGGTGCGGTCGATTGTGAGTTTGATCGAGGGCTCTACAGCCTTATATTCGTTGACAATCTCTTTCGAGAACTTATTCAGATGGCGCACCACAGCCTGCTCGTGGTCGCTGTGCACACCAAACACTGCCCATGCCTCACGCGGGATGGCATTGCGCAGATTGCCGCCGTTGAATTCCGACACCTCTATATCCCAGAGCTGCGAGCACTCCCAGATGAAGCGGGCTATCACCTTGTTGGCATTGGCGCGGCCGGCATTGATGTCTGAACCGCTGTGGCCACCGAGCAGTCCGCTCACATTTACCTTCAGGAAGATGAAATTCTCCGGGGCGAGCGAACGCTTGTATTTGAAGATGGCTGTGGTGTCGATACCACCGGCGCAACCTACAAAAATCTCGCCATCATCCTCCGAGTCAAGATTGAGCAGCATGCTCCCCTTGATCATGTCGGCGCCAAGATTCTGCGCTCCCTCGAGGCCAATCTCCTCGTTGATTGTGAAGAGAGCCTCCACCGGACCATGCTCAAGTGTGTCGTCGATCATCACAGCCAGCGCGGCTGCCATACCGATGCCATTGTCGGCGCCAAGTGTAGTGCCCTTGGCCTTCACCCATTCACCATCGATATATGTCGCGATCGGATCCTTCATGAAATCATGCTCTACATCGGCATTCTTCTCGCACACCATATCCATGTGCGCCTGAAGCACCACTGTCGGGGCGTTCTCATGGCCGCGGGTGGCCGCTTTGGTCATCACCACATTGCCACACTCGTCAGTCTTTACCGCCACGTTATGCTTCTTGGCAAAGTCAAGAAGATAGGCACGTATCTGCTCCTCATGACATGAGGGACGCGGCACTTTCGTGATCTCATCAAAGCATTGCCAGACAAGCGCCGGCTTCAAATCTTTTACTTCCATGGTAGAATTCTATTATTTATGTGGGTTTTTTATTTGTATGTTTTCACTCTTTCTTACCCCCGGAGAAGCCCCCGGAGCCGTTAAAAAATGCTTATTTCGCATTCTATTCCCCAAAGATAGTGATTTTTTCAACACTCTGATGCACCGCATTGATTTTTTTTGCTTAATTTTGTGCCTAAGTTATGCGCCACATAGGCCCTGACCCAAAAATTCCACTTAAAACCAACATTTAAAACCAATAATAAAACCGACATGCGCCATCTCACGCCCCCCGGGCCAACGGCGTATAATACATTCCCGTTATGAAGAAAAATCTTCTCGCCATCCTCTCTCTCGTAGGCCTGCTGGCACTCGGCGCATGCGCCCCCGAAAAAACGTCTGAAAAGGAGGCTCCCAAGAAGAGCGCCGCCATTGCCGCCACCCAACAGCTCCCCAACTACAGATATGTAGACATCGACACTATCCTCACAAAATACCACCTCGCAAAAGACTACAGCGAGGAGATGTTGCGCATGCAGAACAACATTGAGTCGGAAGCCAAGAAGCATGAAAACAACATCAAGGCCTTCGCCAACAACATGCAGCAGAAATACCAGAACAACCAGTACACCTCCGAGCAGGCCTTCAACTCTGACCAGACCAAGCTTCAGCAGATGCAGACCAACGCCTCAACCCACATGGAGAAGCTGCAGCGCTCAAGCATGGAGGCCGCCCAGGCTGCCGATAAAGTAGTGCAGGATTCAATCCACGCATTCATCGAGCGCTACAACAAGAAGCACAACTACGACGCCATCCTCCTCAAGGGCGCAGGCCTCTACTTCAACCCGGCCCTTGACATCACCGAAGAAATAGTAGAGGGTCTCAACGCCGGCTACAACAAGAAATAAGCCCCAAAAGCAGGCAAAGCCGGCCCCAAAAAAGCCGCCGGTCCCTCTCCCGCTCCATAAGGCGGACGCCCATCCAGGAGCGTCCGCCCTATTTTTTAACAGCGCCAGCCCCCAAAACCCGGTCCCTATCCAAGGCGTTATATAATCAGCCACCCGGCTCCATCACCAACAAAAAATTAACCCTAAAGACAAAACCCAGATGCTTGACGATAATATCATCCAAAAGGAGGCCAATGAGCGCACCGTGCTCGTAGGCCTGATCACCCGCGACCAATCGGAGTCGAAAGTCAACGAATACCTCGATGAACTCGACTTCCTCGCCCATACAGCCGGAGCCGAGCCCGTGGCACGTTTCATCCAGAAACTCGACTACCCCAACCCGCGCACATACGTCGGCACAGGCAAACTGCAGGAGATAGCCGACTTCGTCGAGAAGGAGGATATAGGCCTCGTTATCTTCGACGATGACCTCTCGCCTAAACAGGTGGCCAATATCGAAAAAGAACTCAAAGTCAAAATCCTTGACCGCACAAGCCTGATTCTCGACATCTTCGCCAAACGCGCGCAGACGGCCACGGCCCGCACGCAGGTGGAGCTCGCCCAATACCAATACCTTCTGCCTCGACTCACCCGCATGTGGACCCACCTCGAACGCCAGCGTGGCGGCATCGGTATGCGTGGCCCGGGCGAGACACAGATCGAGACCGACCGCCGAATAATCCTCGACAAAATCTCGCGCCTCAAGGAGGAACTCCGCGACATCGACCGCCAGAAAAACATTCAGCGCAAGAATCGCGGCAAACTCACCCGGGTGGCGCTCGTAGGATACACCAACGTAGGCAAATCAACTCTGATGAACCTGCTCAGCAAGAGCGAAGTCTTTGCCGAAAACAAACTCTTCGCCACCCTCGACACCACCGTGAGAAAGGTCACTATCGAGAATCTCCCCTTCCTGCTCACCGACACCGTAGGATTCATACGCAAACTCCCCACCCATCTGGTGGACTCCTTTAAGTCTACGCTCGATGAGGTGCGCGATGCCGACCTGCTGGTGCATGTGGTGGATGTGTCGCATCCGAATTTCGAGGAGCAGATTGAGGTAGTGGAGAAAACGCTTCATGACGTGTGCGGAGCGGAGGATAAGCCGGTGATTCTGGTATTCAATAAGATTGATGCCTTCAAGTATACTCCGAAGGATCCCGACGATCTTACACCCGCCACTCGCGAAAACATCTCGCTCGACGAGTTTAAAAAGACATGGATGGCGAAGATGAACAACAATTGTGTCTTCATCTCGGCCAAAGAGCGTGTCAACATCCCTGAGCTTAAGGATATGCTTTACGAAAAGGCCAAGGAGATTCATACACGCCGATTCCCCTACAACGACTTCCTCTACCAGACTTATGACGAAAATGACTCAATCGACCCCCAACCCACAGATTCAACCGACTGACCCGGCCTCGCCCGCCCCGCTCAGCGCCGAGGCTATCGGGCGCCTCTCAAGCCAGGGATGCGTGGCCACCGATTGGGCACGCGTGAAGATAGCCCCGGGCACTGATCTCTCTCTGATCCGCAATGTGGAGTTTGAGGGGGATGTGGCCATCGGTCTGCTCGACCGCTCACGCTATGAGCGATGCATGGTGAGCGATGCCCTGCTGCGCGATTCGACACTGGGCAATGGCGTCAGAGTGCGCCACGTGGCTGGAGGAATCTCCGGCGCCACCATCGGCGATGAGGCTGTGATTGAAAACACTGCCCGCATTCACTACGACCTCGATCCCGACTGCGCCGTAGGACGCCGCATCGGCGTGCTCGATGAGACCGGGGCGCGCGAAGTCGTAATCTACCCCGGGCTCTCAGCTCAGTCGGCGCTGCTTATGGCTCGCAGCCGACGCATTGTGGCCGAGGAGATTTACACCCAGACACAGGAGTATATCGACTCGCTGCATCTCAGCCGCGGCATAGGCACCCGCGCGGTGATTCAGGACTGTGGCACACTCCATAACGTGAGTGTCGACCCGGACGTGCGCATCGAGGGTGCCACCGCGCTCAGCAACGGCTCAATTTTCAATAACGCCGATTCAGGCAATCCGGCCATAGCCTATGTAGGCCATGGCGTGAACGCCGACTCCTTTATAATTGAGGATGCCATCGTCGATGCAGGCGTCACACTGCGCAATTGCTATGTCGGGCAAGGGGTGAAGCTCGAAAAGGGATTCACGGCCCATGATTCGCTCTTCTTCGCCAACTCCCAGTTTGAGAATGGCGAGGCCTGCGCCGTGTTTGCAGGACCTTACACTGTGTCGATGCACAAGGGCACATTGCTCATCGGATGCCAGACATCGTTTATGAATGCCGGTTCATCTACCAATCAGAGCAACCATATGTATAAGCTCGGACCGGTGCACTGGGGGGTGCTCGAACGTGGCGTCAAGACCTCTTCAGGCTCCTACCTCATGCTCGGGGCCAACATCGGGGCCTTCTCGCTGCTGATGGGGCAACACAAGACCCACCCCGACTCGCGCGAATTTCCATTCTCCTACCTCTTCGGCGACCCGCAGGGGGCCACAGTCGTGGTGCCCGCCGTGATGCTGCGCTCATGCGGCCTGCTGCGCGATGAGCTGAAATGGCCGAGCCGCGACCGCCGTGTCACTCTGCGCCGACCGCTGCACGACAAGGTAATCTTCGATGTGCTGACTCCCCCCACCGTCGACGCCATGATCGAGGCGCTCAACATCATCCGCCCCATGCTGTCGCGCCCCGCCGATGACGATCATTACCACCGCTACAAGGGTATGAAGCTCTCGCGGGCGTCGCTCGACCGCGCCATGAAACTCTACCACCTCGGCATAATGAAGTATCTGTCGCTCGTACTGCGCCCCGAAGAGGGTGATGCCGACTGGCAATTCCCGGCCAGACCCGACGACGCACAGACCCTCGTCCTCGATGGGAGTCCGTGGGCCGACGTGGCCGGACTGCCGATGCCACGCCCGCTGCTTGAGCAGGCATGCCGCGCCGAGTCGGTCGAGGCCCGCGAGCAGATATTCCGCGAAGCCTTCAGCGACTACGAGACACTGCAGCGCCGATGGATTGCCGCCCGCTTCCCCGACACACTGCGCTGCAGCGCCGCCGACATCATCCATGGCGCACGCGAATTCGACCGGCTCGTCGAACTCGACCGCACCACCTACCGCGACTCCCTCTCGGCCGAGCTCGCCATGCTCGCCCTATGATAGAGTGCGGGATTTAACACGAGAAAAAATGAAGTCGGTCAATCTCTAAGGCTGACGTTAAACAGCACCACATCAATAAATTCACCCCTCTCCCCACCAAAATCTCCCCCATCACCCCTCACCGGCATGGGATTTTATGCAGATTATCTCAAAAAAATGCATAAAATCCCATGCCGCATTTGGTTAAGTCAAAATAAATCACTAATTTTGCCGCGCTTGCCGTATCGTGTGCGGCAGGATGAGATTTAGTAACAATATTTATTAACAATTAATGTCTGAATTGAAAATTCAAACCCCCATCGAGGATTTCGACTGGGATGCCTATGAAAAAGGCAACGTAGCAGGCGAGAAGAGCCACGAGGAAGTAGAGAAAATCTACGACCAGACTCTTACCACCGCTAAAGATAACGAAGTTGTAACCGGCAAGGTGAAATCAATCACCAAGCGCGAAGTGCGCGTCGATATCGGCATGAAGTCTGACGCTATCATCCCCGTATCAGAGTTCCGCTACAATCCCGACCTCAAGGTAGGCGACGACGTTGAGGTATTCATCGAGACTCTCGAAGACAAGAACGGACAGCTCCGTCTTTCTCACAAGAAGGCTTGCCAGACCCGCTCATGGGACCGCGTCAACAAGGCCCTCGAGAACGACGAGGTTATCAAAGGCTATGTCAAGAGCCGCACAAAAGGCGGCATGATCGTCGACATCTTCGGCATCGAGGCATTCCTGCCCGGCTCGCAGATCGACGTCCGCCCCATCCGCGACTACGATGTATATGTCGACAAGACTATGGAATTCAAGGTTGTGAAAATCAACCAGGAGTTCAAGAACGTTGTCGTTTCTCACAAAGCTCTCATCGAGGCTGAGCTCGAGCAGCAGAAGAAGGAGATCATCTCCAAGCTCGAAAAGGGCCAGGTGCTCGAAGGCAAAGTCAAGAATATCACTCCCTACGGCGTATTTGTTGACCTCGGCGGCGTCGACGGTCTCGTGCATATCACCGACCTCTCTTGGGGCCGCGTGTCTGACCCCCGCGAGGTTGTGGAGCTCGATCAGGATATCAAGGTCGCTATCCTCGACTTCGACGACGAGAAGAAGCGCATCGCCCTCGGTATCAAGCAGCTCATGCCCCATCCCTGGGATGCTCTCAACCCCGACCTCAAAGTCGGCGACCATGTTCACGGCAAAGTCGTTGTCATGGCTGACTACGGCGCATTCGTTGAGGTTCAGCCCGGCGTTGAGGGCCTGATCCACGTGTCTGAGATGTCTTGGAGCCAGCACCTCCGCTCAGCTCAGGACTTCCTCAAGGTGGGCGACGAGGTAGAGGCAGTTGTCCTCACTCTCGACCGCGACGAGCGTAAGATGAGCCTTGGCATCAAGCAGCTCAAGAACGACCCCTGGGAGAACATCGAGCAGAAATACGCTATCGGTAGCCGCCACACTGCAAAGGTGCGCAACTTCACCAACTTCGGCGTATTCGTTGAAATCGAAGAGGGCGTCGACGGCCTCATTCACATCTCTGACCTCTCTTGGACCAAGAAAATCAAACACCCCTCTGAGTTCACTTCAGTGGGCAACGATATCGAGGTTCAGGTGCTCGAGATCGACAAGGACAACCGTCGTCTCAGCCTCGGCCACAAGCAGCTTGAGGAGAATCCCTGGGATGCCTTCGAAGGCCAGTACACTGTGGGCTCTATCCACGAGGGCACTGTAATCGAAGTCATGGACAAAGGCGCTGTCATCGCTCTTGAGGGCGGCGTAGAGGGCTTCGCTACTCCCAAGCACCTCGTCAAGGAGGATGGCTCACAGGCTAAACTCAACGAGAAGCTCAACTTCAAGGTTATCGAGTTCAACAAAGACTCTAAGCGCATCATTCTTTCTCACTCTCGCATCGCCGAAGACGCAATCAAGGGTGAGGCCCGCGCTAACAAGGCTCCCAAAAAGCCCCGCAAGCAGGAGGAGGAGATTGTGGCTCCCACTATCGAGAAGACCACTCTCGGCGACCTCAGCGCTCTGCAGGCTCTCAAAGAGCAGCTTCAGAAAGAGGGCAAGTAATTCGACCCCTCTCGGCTGAAGACAACAAGCGTTGTTTTCACAATGACACCAAGCATATCCTTCAGCAGGGCGCATCTGCACCTGCTGAAGGATCCTTTTTTATGGCAACGTTGAAACTTTTTTTTACGAAAAAGTTCAACGACTTTTACATAAATGGCTGAACAACAAAACATTCCAAACTATATCATCAGAGATTAACAGGCAGAAAATCCTCATCCGCATAACTATTCGGCCACTTACTTGTTAATAATAGACAAGAAGGAAAATCAATTTAAATCACCATCTTATGAAAAAAATCATGATCTGCGCCGCAGCCCTCGCAATGCTCGGACTCAGCGCCTGCTCCAACAAGGAAGCAAAAGAGGCTGCCGACTCAGCAGCTGCCGACTCAGTCAATGTAGAGATCCAGGAAGTGACAGAAGTCACCGTAGACTCAATCAATCCTGACTCAGCAGCCGTCAACGTAGCGCAGCAGACTGTAGAGACCGTCACACCTGCAACAGAGGCTCAAAAATAATCAGCCACTCTCTCACATCCTATCAAAGGCCCGGACCGACACCACGCGTGGATGTCAGTCCGGGCTTTCTCTATATCCCTTTATATTTGCTATCTCTCATATTTGCTATCTCTCATATTTGCCATCTCTCGAACTTAACATCTCTAAAACTTAACATCTGTAAAACTTGATATCTCTCAAAATTGCGGCATAGCCAATTTTGTGAGATGCCGCGCCCTATAATTTCACCGTCGAACTCATCCACATATCTTAATAAATCGCAGCCCTCATCAGCATTTTCAGCCGAAATATTTTGTAGTGGCAACTTTTTATATTACCTTTACATCCGAAAGTGACTACTTCGACATGCTTAGACCTGGCATCCATACTAAATATCGGTATCTTAAAAGATTACGCCGCTTGCTGATGATTATCGCCTGCTTACTGCCCGCGACAATCACCACTCATGCCGCACCGCCGAAATGGGAACAGGCCAAATCTGAACACTCCGAGGCTAAAAGTGTGGTAAAAGACGCCGATACCGAAATCAAAGTGGCAAAGGGACTGATTATCGTCAGCTCTTCGCGCCCGGTGCAGGTGAAAGTCTACACCATACTCGGCCAGCTCGTAAGCCGCGAGACTATCCCGGCCGGCACCTACCAGCTCCCCATCCAGGCCCACGGAGTCTATATTGTCAAGACTTCAGAACTCACTTCGAAGGTGGCACTTTAAGGGCTTCAAAAGGGGGCTCCAGGTATCACGCATGAAGAGAAAAGCCCGCAGACAATTATCTGCAATCACCCGTTTCTTAGTGCATGCCCGATACTGAAGCGCTAACCGAAACACTGAAGTTGCACGAACTTCATTTTTCATCGCAAAAACAAGTTTTGACAACTTCACTAACCATAAATCTATTCTGTACCTTAAAATGAAAGAAACAAATCTTGAGTGGGAGAAGCTCTCCTTCTCGTACGTGCCCACTGATTTCAATGTGCGCTGCACATACAAAGATGGCAAATGGGGCGAAATCGAAGTGTCTGACTCCGAATATGTGCCCATGCATATAGCAGCTGCCTGCCTGCACTATGGTCAGGAATCATTCGAAGGTCTGAAGGCTTTCCGCGGCAAAGACGGCAAAGTCAGAGTTTTCCGCATGGAGGAGAACGCCAAACGCTTCATCCGCTCGGCTGAGGGCATCTCCATGCAGCCCATGCCCGTAGAGCTCTTCTGCGAGATGGTCAGAAAGGTTGTGAAGCTCAACGAACGCTTCATCCCCCCCTACGGCACCGGCGCATCGCTCTATATCCGCCCGCTTGAAATCGGCATCTCTCCCCAGATCGGTGTCAGCCCCGCCAAGGAGTATATGGTGGTGATGCTCGTCACTCCCGTAGGCCCCTACTTCAAGAATGGCTTCAATCCCATCAAGGTCTGCATGTCGAGAGAATATGACCGTGTGGCTCCTAAAGGCACAGGCTCTATCAAGATCGGCGGCAACTACGCCGCTTCGCTCAATGCCGGACAAAAGGCTCACGAGCTCGGTTACTCAGTGATGCTCTACATCGACCCCAAAGAGAAGAAATATCTCGATGAGTGCGGCGCAGCCAACTTCTTCGCTATCAAGGACAACACATACATCACTCCCCACTCTGAGTCTATTCTTCCCTCAATCACCAACAAGTCGCTCGTGCAGCTTGCCGAAGACCTCGGTCTGAAAGTTGAGCGCCGCCATATCCCCATCGACGAGCTGGAGACATTCGAGGAATGCTCTGCCTGCGGCACAGCCGCCGTATGCTCCCCCATCGGCCAGATCGACGACATCGACAACGGCAAGACCTACCGCTTCGGCGAAGAGGGTAAGGCCGGAAAGATCACCACAGAGCTCTACAACAAGCTCCGCGGTATCCAGTATGGCGAGGAACCCGACACCCACGGCTGGTGTGAGATCATCGACTTCGACTGATTTTCCCCACACCCCACTGATTGAGTGAGTATTATCTCAGCTCACACAGCGCCGCCAAGTCGGCCGGTAAAATCATATCAAGGGCGGCTCAGAGCAATCTGGGCCGCCCTCATATTCGCTCTATGATTTTGACGGCATCCCTCTGAAGAGAGGTGGCCAAACACCCGGGCACTTCCTGGCAATAACTCTCATAACCCAACCCATCACCATTACCTCCCTATGACACCCCGCACCGAATCACTCATCCGGCAATTCTATCCCGCCGACCCTCAGCTTCACCAGCTTCTTTTCACCCACTCGCGCTGTGTGGCTGAACTCGCCCTCGATATTGCCGCACGCCATCCCGAGCTTCATGCCGACACGCAATTTATCGAAGAGGCCGCCATGCTTCACGACATCGGCATAGGCCGATGCGATGCACCCGGCATTTTCTGCCATGGCGAACTGCCCTACATCTGCCATGGCGTAGAGGGGGCCAGAATCCTCGCCGAGGCAGGATTGCTGCGCCACGCACGGGTCTGCGAACGCCACACAGGCTCCGGGCTTACCGCCGCCGAAATCGAGGCCCAGGCCCTGCCGCTGCCTCACCGCGACATGCTCCCCGTCAGCATCGAAGAGAAAATCATCTGCTATGCCGATAAATTCTTCTCCAAGAATCCTGATTCGCTCACTCGCCGCAAATCTCTCGATGAAGTGTTAAAAGATATTGAGCGCCACGGCAAAGAGCCTCTTTCGCGCTTCTTATGCCTTCACAATCTACTGAAATAAGAATTTTTTTTGCTAAATTTGCATCTGATTTGCCCGATTCTTCCCACTCTTCTCATACTTCGGGTATTTATCCTGTCCCGGCCTCATTATTCTGCCGGCCGGGAATCTTACGGTAGTGAAGCGATTTATCCCATATATAATTCTTATGTCGGTCATGGCCATCGCCATGGCCTCACCCGGTTTGTCGCCTAAAAAAGTGTCGACCAACCGTGGGGAATGGGAGGGATTCGGCCAGGAAGCCGACTCCACGGCGCAGCCTTCTGTCGCCCCGCTGCCAATGGATGCACTCCTCAGTCCTGACTCGCTCAAACTCGCCGGACTCGCAGCCGAAGCCGACTCTTTAGCCGCCGACTCTGTCATGACGCAGCTGACTCCGGACTCGACCATCTCGGCTGTGCGCCGCGACTCGGGCGCCGGACTCCCCGCCGACCGCGTACGGATGTCTCGCATCAACCTCGACCCAAATAACTCCGACCTCACCGCAGCCGTCACCTTCTCAGCCAAGGATTCACTGCTGCTCATCGGCCAGAACAACGCCTACCTCTACGGCGACGGCGAAGTGGAATACGACGCCTTCAAACTCAACTCAGCCAAAATCGAACTCTTCCTCGACTCCGCCACTGTGGCCGCCACCGGCATGCGCGACTCTGCAGGCACACTCTCAGGCAACCCTATCTTCACCGAAAAGGGTACGACCTATGAGTCTGAGTCCATGCGCTATAACTTCAAGTCGGAGCGAGGCTACATCACCAACGTCATCACAGAGCAAGGGGAAGGCTACCTGCAGGGTGGCATCACAAAGAAGAATGCCGACGGCTCATTCTTTCTGCAGGATGGGCGCTACACCACCTGCGACGATCATGAGCATCCGCACTTCTACTTCCAGATCACACGGGGCAAAATGCGCCCGAAAAAGGATGTGGTGACCGGTCCGGCATATATGGTGCTGGCAGATGTACCGCTCCCGCTGGCTCTCCCCTTCGGCTACTTCCCATTCTCAAAAGACTATTCAAGCGGCATTATCTTCCCCTCTTTCGGCGAAGACTACAACCGCGGATTCTATATGCGCGATGGTGGATACTACTTCGCCATCAACGACTATGTCGACCTCGCCCTGCGCGGTGAAATCTACACCAAGGGTTCATGGGGACTCTCGGCTCACTCCACTTACTCGAAGCGCTATAAATTCCGCGGCACCTTCGACATCTCTTACATCACCACTATCCTCGGCGACAAAGGGATGCCCGACTATTCGAAACAGAATAACTTCCAGGTCATATGGAGCCACTCGATGGACACCAAAGCCAACCCCAACCTCAGTTTCTCGGCTTCGGTAAACTTCACCACATCGGGCTACACCCGCAATGACCTCAACTCCTACTACAGCAATTCTTTCACCGAGAATACGAAGTCATCGACCGTCAATATGACCTACCGCTTTCCCGGCACAAAATGGAGTCTGTCGACCACAGCCTCCGTGTCGCAGCGCACCCAGGACTCGACTCTGTCGGTCAGCTTCCCGAATCTCACCGTCACCCTGGCTCAGACAGCCCCCTTCAAACGCAAGAAAAGCGTAGGAGGCGAGCGGTGGTATGAGAAAATACGCCTCTCATATACCGGTCAGTTCCAGAACTCTCTCACCGCCCAGCAAGACCAGTTCTTCAAGAAATCTCTCATCAAGGACTGGCGCAACGGTCTGAAGCATTATGTGCCCATATCGGCCACATTCTCACTCTTCAAGTATATCAATGTCTCCCCCTCGATCACTCTCAACGACCGAATGTATTCTTCAAAGATACGTCGTCAGTGGGACCCCAATGCCAATGCCGAGGTGACCGACACGATATACTCGTTCTACAACGTATTCGACTTCAACGCCTCTCTGGCCTTCGACACCAAACTCTACGGCTTCTACAAACCGATGAAGTTTCTGGGCGACAAGGTGCAGATGATCCGTCACGTGCTTACCCCCACAATCTCAATCTCAGGCGCCCCCGATTTCTCTGCTCCGGGATGGGGAATATATGGCTCTTATCAGCGCCCCGACGCAAATGGGGTGATGAAGTCGCAGCGCTACAACTACTTCTCGCATACACTCTTCGGAGCTCCGTCGGCAGGACGCTCGGGCATCATCAGCGTCAACCTCGCCAACAATGTCGAGATGAAGGTCAAGTCTGACGCCGACTCCACGGGTGTCAAGAAGATTTCGCTCATCGAGAACTTCAGCGTCGGGCAAAGCTATAACTTCGCCGCCGACTCAATGAACTGGAGTAACCTCACCACCAACATCATGCTGCGACTGGTGAAGAACTTCAACCTCAACATCAATGCAAACTGGGACCCCTACACCTACCGTCTGTCGGCCTCGGGGTCGCCGACACGTGTCAATGTGCCGCGCTGGAAGGCCCACAAGGGCTGGGTGAAGCTCGCCTCGGCCGGCACCTCTTTCTCCTACACCTTCACCAACGCCACTTTCCGCCGCAAGAAGGATAACAACAGCAGCAATAACTCATCGTCTGACCCTGACAACGGCGACATCACCGAAGAGGAGGCTTTCGGCGGCGACACCGATCCCGACGACTTCAAGCACCGCGTGGCGATGCGCCGCGCGAATGCCCGCAAGGAGGAGGCCGAGGGGGATGCCGACGGTTATTCGAAATGGGAATGTCCGTGGAGCCTTACCGTCAACTACTCTGTCAATTACGGCTATGGCGATTTCGACTACGACAAACTCGACTATCGCGGTAAATTCACCCAGAATCTATCATTCTCGGGTAATATCCGCCCCACGAAGAACTGGAATTTCTCGTTCTCAGCATCCTATAACTTCGACACCCATAAACTCGCCTATATGAACTGCACCATCACCCGCGACCTGCATTGCTTCTCGATGTCAGCCTCGTTTGTGCCCGTAGGTCCGTATAAATCCTACAACTTCCATATAGCCGTCAACTCCTCGATGCTCAAGGACCTGAAATACGACAAACGCTCATCCACCACCAACGGCATCCAGTGGTATTGACACTGCCGCATTTTTGAGCCAAATTCTTTCTCCATATTTCGAAGTATCGATTTTTTTGATTAACTTTGTATGCGTATGGCGAACTCTCCGGCAGCCAACATGGCTGAAATATTTCAGAAAATCAATCGCCTCGCGACCCAGCGCGATGATGCAATCGCCCGCTGCGCCCGGCTCGAGGATAAGATTGCTGACCTTCAGGCTGAGCTCAAAGACACCGGCAAACGCCTCGAGAAGGCCCTGCTGGATGTGGAGTTCCTGACAGTCTCCCATCGCCTTGCAGATACCCCCGAGGCCCTTGCAGATACCCGCAAGCTCATCGAGGGGCTGATCAGAAAGGTCGATTCTGCCATACGACTGGTGAAAAATGACCCGGCCGACGCTTGAGCGGCAGTTGCATATTCAGCCAAGCCGGCATCTTCACCCTCTTCTCTCCGCTCTCCCATCCCCCATCCTCCACCTCCTCTTCCACGACAATGGCAAGTCATAAGGATAACGTTAAAATCGAAATCAATATAGCCGGCGAGCTGATTATGCTCACCGTGCCCTTCAACCGGCAGGACAACGTAAGAGAATGCGAAAAGGCCCTCAACGCTCTCTTCTCTGAGTGGCGCCATAAGTTCCCGAGGAAGTCTTCTTCCGAACTGCTCGCAATGATAGCCTATCAATACGCGTCCTACTATATGGAACTCAACTCGCGCTATGATGCGCTCAATGAGCGCCTGGCTGCGATGTCGGCTGACCTGGATAGCCTGCTTGGCGACGACACGCCTCAGTCACCGACACCCGACGACAACATCTTTTGACGACCACAACCCCTCACCCTCCTCCTTGACGGTTGTGTGTGACACTGCCCCCTACGGCTGCGTGGAGCCCCCGGCCCTCATCACCTGATTGATGGCCGCGGTAGCTGCATCGCGGCCCGTTTTTTTTTTGTCAGTGACGACACATTGTGACCTAAGTAAATCTAATATTAACGTAAAACCCTTTAAATCATTTAAATAACTTCTGACATCATAACATGAACACTGCAATTTGGATAATAATAGTTCTTGCAGCCGTGGCTGTCGGCTACTTCGTGGCCGCATATCTGAGCAAACACCAGGCTCAGTCAAGAGCTAACGTAATTGTCGACGAGGCCTCGCGCGAGGCAGAGGTCATCAAGGAGAAGGCTCTGCTCAAAGCCCGCGAGGAGGAGATGAAAATCGTGGGCGATGCCGAGCGCAACGCCTCAAGCCGTCTGGCAAAGGTGCAAAGCTCGGAGGCCCGCGCCAAACAACGCGAAATCCAGCTCAACCAGCAACAAGGCGACCTCAACCGCCGCAAGAAGGAACTCGACTCACGCTCATCGGCCCTCGAGGCTAAGGAGCAGGTCGTGGAGAGCCGCCATCAGGAACTCGACCATCTCGTCAGAGAGGCGCGCACCGAACTGGAGCGCATCTCAGGCCTGTCAGTAGATGAAGCACGCGAAAAACTCGTGGAGTCGCTCAAGGATGAGGCCAAGACCCAGGCAGCCGGCTACATCAACGACATCATCGATGATGCCAAGATGACCGCCACCAAAGAGGCCAAGCGCATCGTCATCCAGTCTATTCAGCGCGTGGCCACCGAGACGGCAATCGAGAACTCTGTGACCGTATTCCATATCGACAACGACGAGATCAAGGGTCGCATCATCGGCCGCGAGGGCCGCAACATCCGTGCCCTCGAAGCCGCCACCGGCATAGAGATTATCGTCGATGATACCCCTGAGGCTATCGTGCTTTCAGGCTTCGACCCGGTGCGCCGCGAAATCGCTCGCCTGGCCCTGCACCAGCTTGTGGTCGACGGACGCATCCATCCCGCCCGTATCGAAGAGGTAGTGGCAAAGGTGCGCCGTCAGGTCGAGGAGGAGATCATCGAGACCGGCAAACGCACAGCCATCGACCTCGGCATACATGGTCTGCATCCCGAACTCATCAGAATGGTCGGCAAGATGAAGTACCGCTCATCGTATGGCCAGAACCTGCTGCAACATGCCCGCGAGACTGCCAACCTCTGCGCTGTCATGGCCTCTGAACTCGGTCTCAATCCGAAGAAGGCTCGCCGCGCCGGACTGCTGCATGACATCGGCAAGGTGCCCGACGACGAGCCGGAACTCCCCCACGCTGTGCTGGGCATGAAGCTGGCCGAGAAGTATAAGGAGAAACCCGAAATCTGCAACGCCATCGGTGCCCACCACGATGAAGTGGAGATGACTTCGCTCATTGCTCCGATCGTGCAGGTCTGCGATGCCATCTCAGGTGCTCGCCCGGGTGTGCGCCGCGAGATTGTGGAGGCATACATCAAGCGCCTCAACGATCTTGAGCAGCTGGCTCTCTCATATCCCGGCGTCATAAAGACCTATGCCATCCAGGCCGGACGTGAGCTCCGCGTGATTGTGGGTGCTGACAAAATCACTGATGAGGAGACCGAGAAGCTCTCGGGCGAAATCGCCAAGAAGATCCAGGATGAGATGACTTATCCCGGACAGGTCAAAATCACCGTCATTCGTGAAACCCGCGCCGTGGCATTCGCAAAATAAGAGAGGCCTGCAATGAAGAACGAAAAAATCAATCTTCGCGGCACTCTTCACGTCACCGATTGGCTCTCAGGAATACGCTACACCCCGGCCGAGGAGGAGACTGAAATCGTGCAGGTGCTATTCAAAAACACCCGCTCGGCTTTCTACCGCAATCCTGACCGTATACCGCTCCGAAAGGGTGATTGGGTGGCCGTGGAGGCTTCGCCGGGGCACGACATCGGCCAGGTGATGCTCACCGGTCCGCTCGTGCGCCTGCAGATGAAGAAGGCCAACGTGACCCCCGATTCTGAAATCAAGCGAATCTTCCGCAAGGCCTCTGAAGCCGATATGCAGAAGTTTCGCGATGCGCGCGACCGCGAGCACACCACCATGATCCGTTCGCGCCAGATAGCCGCCGATCTTAACCTGAATATGAAGATTGGTGATGTCGAGTTTCAGGGCGACGGGGCAAAGGCCATTTTCTACTATATCGCCGACGAACGCGTAGACTTCCGCAAGCTGATCCGCATTCTTGCCGACACATTCAAGATCCGCATCGAGATGAAGCAGATCGGCGCGCGCCAGGAGGCCGGCAGAATCGGTGGCATCGGACCCTGTGGCCGACCACTCTGCTGCTCGTCGTGGATGTCGAAGTTTGTGTCGGTCGGCACCGGTGCGGCCCGCATTCAGGACCTGTCGATGAATCCGCAGAAACTCGCCGGACAATGCGCGAAGCTGAAATGCTGCCTCAATTTCGAGACTGACGCATATGCCGAAGCTGCCAAACAGATGCCCCCGAAGGATGCTGTGCTTCTGACCCAGGATGCGGAGTTCTATCAGTTCAAGGCCGATATCCTCGCCCGCACTATCACTTATTCTACCGATAAGCATATCGCCGCGAATCTCGTCACTATTCCGGCCTCGCGCGCATTCGAGATTATCGCCCTCAACAAGCAGGGTGTGAAGGTCGAACAGCTTGAGACCGAAAAGCCGAAAGAGACACCGCAGAAGGAATATGTGGAACTCGTAGGTCAGGATTCGCTCACCCGCTTCGATAAGTCGGGCAAAAAGAAGAAACGCCGCAACGCCAAGGCCACTCCCGCCGAACCGCGCCAGGAGAAACCGCAGAAAGCCCCCGAACGCAATCAGGAGAAAGGGGCTGAGAAGAGCGCCGAGCGACCCGAGCGCCAGCGACGCGCGGACCGCAAACCCGACAACCGCAAGGAGCGCCGACCTGAGCAGCGTGCTGAACAACGACATGAGAATCGGCAGGAGCAGCGGCAGGAGCGGCAGGAGCGGCAGGAGCAGCGGCAGGAACGGCAGCATCCTCGCCGGCAGCGCGAAAATCGCCCGAATTCCGAGCCCGCTCAGAAACCGCGCGACAACAAGCGACCGCCTCGACGCGACAACCGTCAGACCCGCAAGCCCGACAATGCGGCGAAAAAAGGTGAAGAGTAACCCCTTGACCGAAAATATTATCTGTGATGAATCAAAAATTCATTGACATCCCGAATCTGAATAAATCTATATTGAAAGCCGCATCCTCTCTGGTGATGCGGCTTTCAATAATATCCGCCTGTGCTTTGGCTGGAGCTACGCTCTGCAGCTGCGACAAGTCGATTGCATGGTCGGAGTCGCTGACCCTCCCCAAAGAGGGATGGGATAGCTCTGCACCGGCTGACTTCAATATCGATCCGGCTGCATATGCGCGTCCGCAGGGACATAGCCGGTTTGCCGAAGCCACCAACCGCGCCATCGGCGACACGCTGCCCCGGCTTAACGGCGTCTTCACGGCCACACTCTCACTGCGCTACACCGATGAGTGCCCACTCCGCGAAGTGCGCCTGCAGATTGAGCGGGCCTCGCTGCGCGATGAGATTCATACTGACACCATCGCCATGCCCCTCTACGATGACCGCGGTCATAATCTTGGCCGAGGCCGATTCGGCATCTATGAGACCTCCGCCCGACTTCCACGTCCATTACGCGTCAACGAGGGCACCATCCTCTCCGTCACCCCCATAGGGATACCCTCACCCACCCCAGGCCTGGCATCCATCACCCTGACACTTAACCGTTGACATCGCTACGCATCTCCAGGCCTATAAGTTTGTCTAACGATGCACATATTTGCATACATTTATAGCTAAATTTGCATACATTTATAGCTAAATTTGCATACATGTATACAAAAAAAAAGACCGCCGGCGGCGGATCTTTACAATCTTGTTTTTCTATAATTTTGGGTTAATTTTCTCTCAGAATCAGCTTGATTCAAGCAAGTCAGGAGAGTTGAATGTTCTCTAAGACCCGGTTGATATCATCCGATCTGTGAGGCGGGGCGAGAAGTTACTTCTCGTAGGCCTCTGCGGCTGTGTGGAAATACCAGAGAGCCATCTTTTTCATCATGTTCTTCATAAGTCAAAAGCTTTAATAGTTAATTTATTTAGCCAAGCTCCGGCTTGCGCCGGATATTGCGTTTTATATGCGGCTCTTGCAGCGGTAGTTGCGCCGGGGCCGGAGCCTTGTTCGTAATCGAACTACATCTCTAAAACATTGCAAAGTTATAAAAAGTTCGTGAACCCTGCAATAAAAGTATGTTATAAAACATATTTTTACAACACACCAACATGCCGCACGAAGCTTTGCAGCCCATTCATAATCGACTGATTATTACAGTACATACATACTTTTTAAACTTATCAACCCACCTGAGTTGCAAGTTTATATAAATTTCACTAATTTTGAACTGTAAATACTTCCATAATCCACCCGTTGTGACCATCGACTGACTGCTAACGGCCCTATGCCGCTTAATCCGTCGGTGAATGAGGGTGTCCATGACTTAACTCAATCTTACATGTTTTTCAAGTACTTACTGACTTCTGCGGCAATCACTGCTTCGATTGTCGCCATGGGTGCTGACGATGTGGAGTCGCGCGCCTACTTCTCTACTAACGCCGGCGATGCTGTGGGCAAAGCTGCCACCATCACCATCGATGGCGAGTTTGATGATTGGTCTGAAGATATGATGATCGCCACTTGCGGCGCCAACGACATGGCCAACGCCTTCCACGGCAGCCATGAGAACTGTCTGATTGACCTCTACGCACTTTTCGCCGCTTGGGACGACGATAACCTCTATATCGCATGGCAGTGCGTCAACACCGGCGACACCTGGGCTCGCCCTGGCGACGGCCCCTTGACCGACGGCGGCCGCATCGGCGATGTGCCGATGATTGTCAGCCTGAGCGTCAATCCTGAATCAACTCCCATGACTGGCCGACTCGACAACGGCAACTGCATCTGGCGTGACAACAACGAATGCGGCGTCACTTTCGGCAGCCACGTCGATCATATCCTCTATATGAGCGCCAAGCCCAACCAGGGCGCACCCGCCATGTTTACCGCAGCTTCTGCCGATGGCTCCACCAACTATGGCTCTGCCTGCACCCTCTTCAGCGCAGCAGGCATAAAGTATGCCGTGAAGTATGGCTTCCTCCCCTCTCACCTCTGGCGTCAGCGCACCGCTGCCGATTGGGCCGATGCCACTACGCTTATCTCCGACCCGTCGATTGTCAACAATATCTATGATGCCGATAACTACGACAATCTCATGGCAGGCCCCGTAGAAGGCCTCAAGGAGCACGACACCGAGTTCGACACTTTCTATGAGCTCTCTATTCCCCTCAAGGCGCTGGGTATTACAAGAGAATGGCTTGAGAACAATGGTGTCGGCGTGCGTGTGATCGGCTCGCGCGGCGAATCCGGACTCGATTGCTGCCCCTTCGACCCCTCGATGGTCGACAACGTGTTTGAGGAGTATGCCAAGGATAACTCTACCACTCACGAGAAGGATGACATCGACCTCATCACCTATCGTCTGGCCGATGTGGCAAAGATACGCACCGGTGTGGTAGATCCGCTCCCCGACCCGACTCCCGATCCCACCCCTGACCCGACTCCCGATCCGACTCCCGGCGGTGACGATGAATTCACCACAGGCGCCTACAACGCCTATCTGCCGGTGAGCGCCACAACATGGAATCCCGTCTACGCCTATGTCTGGGATGCCGGCAACGGCAACTTCCAATTTACCGGCACATGGCCCGGAACTGCCATGACCAAGATCTCATACAAAGGAAATGAATACTGGCAAATCAGCTTCTCGGCTGCCACAGCGCCCGTAAAACCGATGATTATCTTCAGCGGCAGTGGTCAGACCGATGACCTGGAGTTTGTGAACAATGCAATCTACACGCTCACCGGACCCACCAACGAACGCATCGACATCTCCACAGGCGTAGCCGAGGCCCCCATAGAAATGAACGCTCTGCAGGTATCAGGGCGCACCATACGTGCCAACGGCCATATCGAGGTATTCAATCTCCAGGGCATTCGTGTGGCAAATGGCTCAGATGAGGTGCTGCTCCCCGCTGCCGGCACTTATGTAGTGGCCACGGAGAAGGCTACTGCCAAGGTGCTCTGCCACTAAATCTCATTCTCCATATCTAAGCCTTGATTTCACAAGTATAGGCAGCCAAATGGCCTAAAGACCATACCCAACCATAATCTCCGCAAAGATTCATCGCAATCTTTGCGGAGATTACTTTATGCTATCGGCACTCTCAGACGACTGAGGCCTCATCACTCTATGCTCGCGCTAAGCCCCGCCACTCAACCATAAAGACTTTTTAAGCGTTGTTAAAAATAAGAAAACACATAAAATATAGATATTATGGCATTTATTAAAAATGGTCTTACCCGCTATTGGTGGATTCCGATGCTCACCGGCATCATCGCTATCGGACTCGGCATATGGGCTTTGTCATCACCCGTAACCTCCATACCCTTCCTGGCATATACGTTTGCCGCGCTGATTTGTGTGGCGGGTGTATGCAATCTTGCTTTTGTAGCCTTCAATGGCCGACGTGCCCCCAACTGGGGTTGGGCGTTGGCTCTTGGATTGCTCGATATGATTGCGGGCATATGGATGTTGTCGCTCCCTGAAGAGGAGCTGGCTGTGACATTCATCATCGTGCTGGGCATATGGCTGCTCTGTGTGGCCATCAATGCAATCTGCGAGACTTTCGTGCTCAGCAGCGCTTCGGTATGGTGGACTATTTTCGCTGTCATCATGCTCGTGGCAACTATTTATTTCGCCATCATGTTCCTCTCTTCGCCGCTCACAATGGCAGTAGCCGGATGGCTCTATCTCGGCATATCGCTGATTGCTTTCGGAGCGTTCAGAATCTCAGTCTCATGCCGGCTCCACCAGCTTAACAAGGCTTTCAGATAAGCCTTCGATTAAGTAAGTATCTGAGCTACAACACTTGGCTACAACTCACATCTAAAATGCGTTCTTCTGCGGAATAAACCTCGCCGGAGAACGCATTTTTATCATTAATGACAATAATCACATTCGATTGCCACTACAACTCACATATTACAATAAGAAATGCTATATAATCAGCATAAATTGCAAAGTTTTAATGAAATTTCAAAATTTTCTGCGTAAAAATTTGCACATTCTGTTGATAATAATTAACTTTGAGCGTCATCATGAACTTTGCATCATGAAGCAACCCTACAAAATGCTTACTTCGAAGCCTCATCGGCTTCATTATACACTGATGCCACGATGTAAGTATCTTTTCTAACCTTTCAGTTTCCGACCATGACTATCTCTGAAATCAACAGTCTCCGACGCGATGGACACCCGGATGAAGCATACGCTGAATGCAGAAAGCTCCTCGACCTCAACCCTGCCGACCGCTACTCGCGTGTAGCGATGGCATGGTGCCTCAAGACTTTGGCTGAAAAGGCTGCGGCCGAAAAGAATCCCGCTCGATTCATTGAAGTAATGGGCGAACTTGAGCCGCTGCGCCTCGATGAAATCGACGAGGCCCAGATGGTGAACCGTTTCGCCTGGGATATCCGCACTCTTTTCGAGGCGCTGCGCAACCAACCCGACACGCTGCTTGACACGGCCGACCGCATCTTTGCTACTCTGCGCAAGTTGCCTATGGCTCGCCCTGACCGGTACTACAGCATTCTGGCCGAAAGCTTCATGCGCGTCAAGGGGCGCCTGAGTGTGCCATGGATGCAGTTTACCGATTTCATGGAGTGGTATGGCTTTGAGAATCTACGTCCCCAGGATTACAACCGCGTGCAACTGAAGCAATCGGGCCACACTCTTCCCTCGCTGGCCGAACGCCTGCATAGTGTATATTATAAGGTGTTGATGACTCACATCAAGGCCGGCACCATCGAGCCTCGCTTGATGCTGGAGTTTATCGAGCGCCTGACACGCCTCAATGAGGAGCACCCCGAATATCAATACACCCTCTATCATAAGGCTCAGCTGCTCATGTCGGCCGGACAACGTGAGGCGGCGCTCCAGGCCATTCTTCCATTCGTGAAGCGGAAACGCAATGAGTTCTGGATATGGGCTATGCTGGCCGAGCTGTCCGATACGCCCGAAATGAGTCTGTCGTGCTGCTGCCGGGCGCTGAGCTGCCGTGCCGATGAGAAGTTTCTGGGCAAGGTACGGCTCAAGACTGCCCACCTCATGCATCAGGCCGGATTCAATGGCAATGCGCGCACAGAGATTCGCCTGCTGCATGAGCTCTACCACCACAATGGATGGCGCATACCAACTGAAGTAGTCGAAATGGTGCATCAGCCATGGTATCAAGCAGCCGAAGCGCCGGCCTCGAATTCAGACTTCTATGCCGCGCATCTCGAGCCATCTGAAGAATACCTCTTTACCGACACACCAGAGCAGGCGGTAATCATCACCCATTTCAATGCCGAGAAGAGCATCTACTCTTTCGTCACCGAATCACGCCGCCGCGGCTTCTTCTCCACACGCCAGATGCAGGCCAAATTCTATCCGCACCGCATCTATCATCTGCGCTTGGAGAATGAACTGCAGGAGGGTAAGATATCCAAAATATTGAGTCATCGTCCGGCACAGGATGTGACTCCTTATGAGGGGGTATTCTATCGCCGGGGATCGGGCAGATTGCGCTATCGCGAGGGGAACAGCTATGGATTTGTTGACGACGACATATTTGTCGAGAAGCAGCTGCTCACCCCCGAAATCATCAAGGATGCACGCGCCCACTTCACTGCCGTGATATCCTTCAACCCTCGCAAGGAATCATGGGGATGGAAAGCCATCAATCTCGCCCCGGCTGAACCGGACCACGCGTAGCGCCGCCACCCCCTACAGCATACGCTGACTGATGCTTATACGAATTGACGTGTATGAGCATTACCCCAATATTTTTAGGCAGATACACCTTTCGGATTCATAGGCAAGAGGGCCCTGACACGCAGTGATTGTGCGGGTCAGGGCCTATAACTTTTACAATTCTCGAAGTTGAGTTGTGACGTTGCGGATTAGTTATACGTCAGTTCATGTTGAAGGGTGTCATATGATAGCCGAGTGCATTGAGCTCCATCGCCATGCCGGCAAGATAGAGCTGGTGCAGGGCGGCGATCCATGCGCCAAAGGCGGCTTCGGTGCCTGCCTCGAAATGTTCGCGGTTGAGCATCGAGTATACGCGCGAGGCACATTCGGCCACAAGCCCCGACACCTTCTCGGCCGCCTCGCCTTTATAGCCGAGCACATCTTCAGTGACTGTCTCATCAAGGTTGTCGTAACCGCGTTTGTCGCGCAGGGCCGTATAGTAGTCGGTGCGCTTGGCATTGGCCTCCCAGTCAGTATCCCAGTAATAGGCCATCGCCATACCTACAAACATCATCCAACCCAGCGACACCACCGGATATTCCTTAAACTCTCGGGCGCCGTCGGGGATGTAGCTACGGGCAATCTCACCCCATTTCTCCTCTACATCCGGACACTCGGGCACATGCTCATCCATTGCTCCCTTACTTACCAGGAAATTCTTCAGGTCGGCTCTGACCCTCTCTTCGAATTCCATCACACTCTTTTTGTCGTCGTTCATACTAATACGTTTTTAAGTAAGAACGCCCTTTTTCGCCCGATAGTTTATCCATCCCCTTCCAGCGCCCTCAAAACCTTTGGAATGCGGCCGGCTCTCCTCCGCTAAGAATCTACACTTGAAATCGCCGGGGAATTCACTTCTTGAAATCTCGGAGCATTTCGCTAACTTTGCATACTGAAAGAACTACTCCCCACCATGAATAATCCATTCGACTATACCCCGCATCCTGACTGCGCGCGTGCATTCGCCGAATTGTGCGCACGCATCGAGAAACTGAAGCAGAGCGAAGCGTCCGACGACATGCGCTTCTGCCGCGAACTTGAGGCCGGCAAGATGCTCGGCGTGCTGATTGCCCTGGACGCCGGCGGGAATCGCCACACTCTCTTCGCCTTCTCAGGTCAGCTCGGCGCATCGGGGTTCCGGCGCGAGGGTTTTGTGGGGCCGGTCTTCGACTATCTGCAGCCTGAGGGATATTTCAAGCGTAATGAGGCCGACATCTCGCGCCGCAATGAGCTAATCTGCCAGTTTGAGCGTGTGCAACTTGCCGAGATACGAGAGCGATTCAAGCGTGAGAAGGAGAGATTTGACGCTGAGATTGCCCAATATAAGGAGCACTGCCGCAAATCCCGGCTCGCACGCGCGGCTCGCCGCGACCTCGGCGACTGCGATGCGGCTGAGGCTGCAGCCATGATACGCCAAAGCCAATTCGAAAAGGCTGAGCTGCATCGCCTCAAGAAAAGAACTGCGGCTGCCCTGCTTCCACTGGAAAACGAATTAGATGATGCACTCGCCACTCTCTCGGCCATGAAAGAGGAGCGCAAGCGCGATTCTGAGGCTCTGCAGAAATGGCTATTCGATAATTTCATGGTGCTCAATGCCCGGGGAGAAGGTAAAAGTCTGAGCGAGATTTTCGCTGAGACTCCGTTTGGCATACCCCCATCGGGAGCGGGAGAATGCTGCGCGCCGAAGCTGCTGCATGCGGCCTACCTCAATCATCTTCACCCCATGGCCATCGCTGAGTATTGGTATGGCCGGGCGCGCGAGGGGGAGGTGCGCCGGCATGGCGAGGCCTATCCGGCTTGCCGCGGAAAGTGTGGCCCGGTGCTGCGGTGGATGCTCCAGGGGCTGGAGGTCTACCCCGCTCTGGAGGGAGCTGAGATTCTGCCGCCGGTGTTCGAGCCGGAGATTATTTTTGAGAATGAGTGGTTTTGCGTGGTCAATAAGCCGAGTGGGATGCTGTCGGTGCCCGGCAAGGGGATGGCAATGTCGGTGCAACGCTGGCTCGAGCAGAGATATGGCGACTCTCGTCAGGTGAAAGTGGCCCACCGCCTTGACCAGGATACATCGGGGATACTAATCGCCGCATTCGGTCAGCTATCCTTCAAGACACTGCAGAGTCTCTTTGCCACCCGACAGGTAAGCAAGACCTACGAGGCTCTGCTTGAAGGAGACTGGCAGGAGCTTGGCCTCCCCTGCCAAGGACGCATCTCTCTACCACTCTCACCCGACTGGCTCGACCGCCCGCGCCAGCGGGTGGACCCGACCGATGGCAAAGAGGCTGCCACCGACTATGAATTCATAGCCGCTGCCGATGGCCGCAGCCGCATCATATTCCATCCTCTCACAGGGCGCACCCATCAGTTGCGTGTGCACGCAGCCTCACCCTCAGGCCTCGACATGCCGATAGCCGGCGACCGTCTCTACGGCCCCAACCGTGGCCAAGACGCACCGCGCCTGATGCTTCACGCCCACGACATCGAATTCCGATTCCCCCTCGACGACCAAAACTACCGATTCTCAGCCCCTACCCCTTTCTGAGCCAAATAAGTAAGTATCTTTCAATAAGTATCTTTCAAAAATTAGCTATTTAAATTCCCCGAAAATAATGCACGATTTATTTTTGAGAGATACTTATCCATAAAAAATACTCCTTAAATTTACATGCTCGTGGGCCAGTCACAATTAGCGTGATTTTACTTGACAAAAAAAATCTTATATTCTAATAATCAATTATTTAACCTGATTATCTACTGAAAAAAATAATTATCGGAAAGGGAAATTCTAAAAAATATCCACTTTGTTTTTAAAAAAAATAGTCGTTTTTTTAATTTTTTTTGCAAAACGTTTGGTTTTATAAATTTTAATTCGTACCTTTGTTGCAACCGATAGCTCTTTTTCATGTACTATTAGTTGGCAGTCAAGTTCGAGACTGCTTAAAAAAATTCCCCACCTATTTTTTTATTGTTATGAGCGATTTTTACAAAAAATCCGCGCTTTTGCCCTACATTCTGGCATCTATTATTATTTGCATGTCAGCATCGGCCAAAGCAGCAGCAGTAGATCTCGGTGAATTAACGCCGGAAGTAACCTACTCAATACCAGTCTATTCAGAGGTAAAGGCCAGTTATACGCCCTCTACCTCAGGCCCGGTGAAATTCCTTTGGACTTGTTCGCCGCTGACTCTATATGACGAGCCTGTATACACTCAGGAGCATATAGTGAAAGGCTCTCATTCATACACAGATAGCGGTCAGCTGATGACCTACCAGACTCTTGAGGAGGGACACACCTACTATATTTATCGCGACATGACAGTGATGGGAGGCGAACTCATCATCCGCGAAGGCGACATGAAACTCGAATTAGTAAAAACTGAACCTTGCACAGATACCGAAAGTCCTGATTTCTACGGCAATAAATTTTCAATCACCCGAAATTATACGATTACGCTGAATTTCAATTGCCCGGTGACTGTGGGTAATTGCTTCCTTATGGCGGGCGACGAACGAGAACGCATTCTGCCTGTAATCTCAAATTCCTCAGTATCTTTCGATATAAATGAGATTGTGATGGATTTCTACCATCGCGATATCCTGAAAGAGGGGGAACCGCTGACTCTGCGTGTGCTTCAAATCAAGGATGCATCAAATCCGGATAATAAATTCGGCGAGAATGGCAGGCTGGAGATTGAATATATAATGGACTCCAAACCGGCTGAGCTCACATCTACCAAAGGATTCTCGAGAGACGCCAATGATAATCCTTTCCGCTCATACTATTTCCCTGGTGATGAGGCGGCTAAGATGATTCTGAAATTCGACCGCGAGCTCAGCACCGAGCATATGCCGGAAGCGCAGATTATGTATGGCAACCCCGACAATGTCGACCTCGGCATATACTACGAGACTCTCAACGGCGTGGTCGACGGAAATAGCGTGGCTTTTGATTTCGCAGATAAACTGCGCCGTCGCGCTGACATGCTACCCTCTGCCGATGTGAGTCTGCTGCCTGACAATATATATATAGCATTCTCAAACATCTATTCTGCTGATGGTCAGCGTACATATAGCGGTATAGCCTCAAACCCCACAGGCTTCTCGTGCTCTTACGTGATGCAGGAATTACTCTATTCTGTAGCTGCTGACTTCACTCCCGCCAAGGGCTCGGCCATCAATGGGGGCCAGAAGGTAGAAATCTGGGTAATGAACGGTTCGCAAATCAGATATGACCACATCTGCATTGATTACACCGAAGATGGAGTGGCCAAAACACTCCAGATCGACAATGATGCCGTAACCTCACATGTGGATGAATACTCCCTTACGGGCGATGATATAATCTATGAATTCACTTTGCCTGATTTCAATGCCGACGAGAATACGGAGATACATATATATATGACCGGAGTGGTATGTTCGGATGGTCTTGACCATTCTGACGATGTGCGTGGCACCTTCAACGCCGCCACCTCCGATGTAGCCATGACCCCTGCCGAACCCTCTGCCCGGAATGCCGACGTGTATGACATCGCAGGCAAGCTTGTGCTCAGGGAGGCATCTGAGCAACAGATCTCTGCCCTCAAAAAGGGTCTTTATATCTGCAACGGAAAGAAAATCATAAAGTAAATAGATTACGCCACAGCGCCGGTATACATAATGACAACCACCAAGCCGGCACTCTTGATATTCTTTAGAAGTTGTATACGTTTTATCGAACTGATTTAAACTTTTTTCAAGGTCAAGCTTTATTAAGATTTTGAGCAGGTTTCGGCTCTCGAAGAGGGAGCGATGCAGGCATCGCGACCGATGAAGAGGGTCGAAAGATGCCAAAATATTAATGAAGATTGGCCTTGAAGAAAACATTTTAAAATACATTTTTTATTTTCGTAAAAAGTTTAAATCAGTTCTTCAAGTCAATACTAATTGATGCGGTCCTGCTGCATCGTTCATCTAAACCCATTATTATGAATACTTTCAAATCTTTACTTGCATCCGGCGCTATCGTGGCCACTGCTTTCAGTGCCATGGCCGCTCCCGAGGTGTCTGTCGACTACCCCCAACCCGGCGCGACGCTCGATTCGAAGGAGCTTCTGGCAACCTTCAATCTCTCTGCCAATAACTATTCGGTCACCCCGGAGGCCAAGGCCACAATCGAGTGCCTTGACACCGGCGACATCTATGACTGCACCAACTTCGCCGACTTCAGCGGCATGGCTATCATCGTGGGCTTTGACACTGATGAGTTTGTCGACAATGGCGAGTATGAGTTTGTGGTCTATCCCGGCTCTATCAACGTCGATGGCGTCCCTAACGAGAAAATCGTGGCCACCTACACTCTCGAAGACCCCAATCTGGGTGGAGCAAGTGTGGTGTATCCGCAAATCAAGCTGATATCTTCTGATCCGGCCGATGGCGCAGGCGTGGCGGCTGTGGGCGACGACAGCCTCAACAAGATTTCGTTTGTCACCGACAACGACGACGCCGTCAACTACATCGGATGGACTCTCTACGATGTCACCGATGCCGAAAATCCCGAATGGTTGTATCAGGGCAATGAAAACCGCATCGACCCGGCCCGCAACAACGGCAAAAACGACGACCGCTGGGCAGATGGTCTCTTCATCACAATCGGCGGCCCCGACCAGAAGTTTGTCAAGGGACGCAAGTATGAGTTCCAGCTCATCTTCTGCGGCATTGGCTATAACCCCGACAACTATCAGTATCCTAACAGAGACGCTATCCAGAAATCGCTCGAGCTGGAGACTTCTATCTATTACAACGGACTCACCGAGCCCGCCGAATATAGCCCCTACAAGTATGTGGGCATCTCTCCCGACCCCGAGACCTACGTGATTGAGTCGCCCGAAGAGGCACGCTTCACTGTCACTTTCTCCGGTCCTGTAAAACCCGACAGCTTCACTATCACCATGGGACCCGGCATGTCAGTCACCGCAGGCACATATTCTGCACAGGGTGAAACCGATGCCGATGGATACTCTAACGTCTGGGAGTTTGTCGTATCCGACCAGCTCGCCGCTTCGCTTAACGAGCCCTTCTTCTCAATCTCTGCCAAAGACAAGGATGGACTCTACGTGAAAGGCAACGCCGACATCGAATTTGACGACTACCTCTACAGCTTCACTTATGAAGCCACAATGGGTATGCCGGCTCTCGTGATTGTCGCTCCGCAGGATGGCGAGACCGTAGAATCTCTCTCTGAAATCATCGTCTCGAATGAGGATAAGCTCTCTATGACTTTCGCATGGACTGCCACAGAGAAGGCCCGCATCTGCGACATCTTCGGCACCGAAATCAGAGTGCTCGATGATCCTGAAGAGGTTGAGGGTGAGCAGACCCAGATGAAATGGACATTCGACCCCATCACCGAAAACGGCACCTACATGCTCATTATCCCCAAATGGTATTTCGCCATAGGCGATGGCTTCGACGGCAGCTCAAGCAAGCAGGCCACTTTCTCATTCACTGTCGACAATGGCACTCCTGATGCACCGGTATTCGATATCGTGCCCGTGGCTGTAGATCCTGCCGACGGCGAGACTGTGACTGAAATCAGCTCCGTATCGCTCACATTTGCCGCCGACACCTTCTTCCCGATGATGGACGGCACCCCCACTGCCAAACTCTATCAGGTGGCTGGCACTGAGCTCAACGAGGTGGCTGAATCTGAACCGGTAGTGTTTAACGACTATCGCCATCCCACCATCTACACCTTCAAGTTCACTGAACCTGTAAAGGAGAACGGCACCTATATCATGAAGGTCGCCCGCGGCTCATTCTGCGATGAGACTTATGCCATGGAAATGGGCGACATGGGTCACGCTTCAGATGAACTCGAATACACTTTCATTGTCGATGACACCAACTCTGTAGCTGGCGTGAACGCCGACACTGAAGCCGATGTATACGCCATCGACGGCACACTGGTAATCAGCAACGCCTCGGCTGCCGACATCAAGGCGCTCCCCGCAGGCATATATATCGTCAACGGCAAGAAAGTACTGAAGCATTAAGCTTAAGGCTGCTCTCCTCAGCAAAGCAAATGACATGACACACACATCCCCCCGGAATCACGATTTCCCTTGAATGAGAGGGGCATCTGCAGCCGGGGGGATACTTTTATCGATTCTATCTATTCAAATTTTCAAATATTCAACTGACATTATGAAGCAATACGCTTACGCTTTGATTGCCACACTGCTCACGGGGGCTGCCGCACATGCCGCCACGAGTATTCCGGCTCCGAAAATCACTGTCATTTCTGATAGTAAATTCGGCGGCGCGGTCAGCAATCTTTCCGACAACGGAGAATGGATTGTCGGAGCGGGTATGTCGCAATTCATGACTACCCCCACCTCTTATCCTTGCATCTACAACCTCAACACCGCCCAGCTCATCAGCCTCTTTGATGACACGAATGTGGCTGTGCCTCCGGCTCTGGAGGCCACCGATGTGTCTGACGATGGCTCTGTCGTTGTGGGCGCCTATGATGGCAAACCGGCCGTCTGGAAAAAATCCACCGGTAAATGGACTGTGGCCGAAAATAAGCATTCATATAAGAATGGCTCAATCGCTCATGTCACTCCGGATGGTAAATTTGGTATCGGCACACTCTATACCGGCGAGGGAATGAAGGCCACAATGCGCCTCTGGGACCTCTCGGGCAATGTGGCCAAAGATATCACTCCCGACAATATGCCGAAACCTATCGGCCCGAACCTCACCCCCACCACCGGAGCCCTTGACAATCTCGTGCAGCAGATTTATGCCGGCGATATCTCGGCCGACGGTACTCTCTTCACCGGCGTTGTCAATTACTCTTATCCCCAGGATTGCTGGACTTTTGTATATGACCTCACCACACGCACATGGCATGGTGTGGCCATGGAGGTGACCGACAATGGCGACACCTATACATTCAACCGCAATGAGCCGGGGGTGATGACTATCGAATCGGCTACATTTGTCGGCCCCACACACACTCTGTGTGGCGACATGACATCATACAATGATGATTCCTCCATCTTTTATTACGATTGCGACACGAAGACCCTCTCGGGTCTCGGCAATAGCGGCGGCTATGGCTTCGGCATGGCTGACCCGGCGGGCACAGTCTACGCTTCGAAGACCTATGAGGGTCCGATGCGCGACTGGATGTTCCTGACCGATGGCTACTGGTATGACTTCGCTGTCGTGGCAAAACAACTCTGGGACATCGACTGGACCGAACAGTATTCGGTCGATAACCTTGGCCTGACAGGCACTCTGACCGCTGTGGCCGATGATGGAAAGACTATCCTGGCCATGGATTATTCGGTGACTCCTTACACTGCATTTGTAGTGCAATTCGACCAGCCCCTGCCCGAGATTGTGAAGGATTTCAATATGCTGGGCAATTATTACACCACTCCGGTGAATAATTCTTCGTTTGCAATCATGCGCGAGACTAAAGTCACCTTCGACCGCGAGATTGAGATCGTGGGTAACTATAATGCGGCGACTCTTAAGGACGAGAATGGTGCGGTAGTGGCTAATTCGGTATCGCTGCAGACTGATCCGGGCAATCCGCGCACAGTTGCGGCCTTGTTCCGCAACTACCGTCTGGAGGAGGGTAAGCCGTACACTGTGACTATCCCCGCAGGCGTAGTGGCTGTGGCTGGCGATAAGACCCGCACCAACGAGGAGATAAGCGTCTGCTACAAGGGGCGACCCAACGCTCCGGTGGCTCCGGTGGTGATATCGCCGGCCGAGGGCTCGGAGGTGTCGCGCATCAACGCCAACTCTAATCCTGTCACCATTCGCTTCAATTCTGAGATTGCCTCCGTGACGGGCAACACCAACCCGATGACCCTTTATCTGCTCGATGATGAGGGGAAGCGTGAGCAAGTGGCTGTGCTGGCCGGCTCTATCACCTCTGATGTGCTCAGCATCTATCCGGTGCTGGAGCAGCGTCTGGCCTACGGCTCGAAATATCAGATTGTGATTCCTGCCGGATCTGTGGCCGACCTGTCGGGTGCTGACCCCAACGATGAAATCGTAATCAACTACACCGGCAGCTACCTGCCGGGCGGACCCGGCACTGATGGTGTGCTCTTTGAGGATAACTTCGACCAGGGTCTCACCAACAAGTGGATGTTCTACGACGGAGCCGCCGACCTCGAACCCTCCGACCTCATGACTTCATGGGGATTCTCACAGGGAATGCCCTGGTGGACGGTGATGGACAATGAGATGAGCGACAGCCAGAGTGCCGTGTCGCATTCGATGTTCAAATCGCCCGGAAAGGCCGACTCCTGGATGGTGACCCCCATTCTCAACATTTCGGATAAGTCGGCTAAACTCTCTTTCAAATCGCAGTGCTACCGCGATGTGCAGGATGTAGTGAAGGTATATGTATACGTCACTGACGATATCTACACCTCTCTGACCCCATCTATCGTAGATAACTTCCGCTATTACGGCGAGGTGATTTATGAGGAGGCTCAGAGCCCAGGTGAGAACGAGGAGCTGCTCGAGGGCGAGTGGAAAGAGAATTCCATCCCGCTCGATAAGTTTGCCGGAAAAAATATCTATGTGGCTTTCGTCAACGACAACCGTAATAAGTCGGCCATCTTCATCGATGATGTCAAGGTGGCAATCGACCTGAAGTTTGCTCTTATCAACACCACTCCGCTCTCCGTGGTGAATAAAGATGAGGCTGAAATCAGCGCCAGCCTCCAGGTGGTGGGCGACGGTGAGAAATACCGTGGCTATACCGTAACTCTCAAGGATGCCGAAGGAAATGAGGTGTCATCACTGGCCGACCCGGATGCGGTGGCTGAGAAGGGTTGGAGACTCGACTTCAAATTCCCCGAGACTCTCCCCATCACAGTCGGCAAGGAGAATAAATATAGCATCGATGTGAAGCTGGGCAATGAGTCGAGCTCTCTGACCGCTTCTATTCTTGACCTCGCCATGGAGACTTCCAAGAAAGTGGTCATCGAGGAGTTTACAGGTCAGGGCTGCCAGTTCTGTCCGCTCGGACACGCCGCTATCGACTGGATTCAGAAGGACTTCCCGGGACTCGTGCTCCCCGTGGAGTTGCACTCTTACACCGGCGACAACTTCAACAACGAAAAGGTGCAATCTCTCACCGTCAACCTCGGTATGCAGGCTGCCCCCACTGCCAGAATCAACCGCGGCACAGAAATTCTCTCTCCGATGGTGACTGATGAGAATCGCAATTATGTCTACAAGAATGCAAATGTGTGGTATGACCATGTGGTGGCCGAACTCGAGAATCTGGCTCCTGCCGACATCGAGGTCACCTCAGTAGTGTTTGACGGTAATGATTGTGTGGCCGACATCACTGTCACATATGCTCTCGACATGGATAATGTCAACCTCAACATGCTGCTCGAACTGTGTGAAGACAATGTGATGGGATTGCAGTCCAACGGTGTGGCCGCCGACCAGCCCGCTCTCGGCGAATGGGGAGCCAACGGCATCTACAACCAATCCACAAATCTCTACTTCTATCACAATGTGCTCCGCAACTGGGAGGGACAGACCTTCAACGGCACCGGTGGCCTGCTTCCCAACTCAATCAAGGCCGGCGTGCCTTATACTGTGACGATGAAGGTGGCTGCTCCGAAAGCTATCGGTGATATCGACAAAACTCATGTCACTGCTATGCTCATCGATTCGGAATCAGGCAAGATTCTCAATGCCGACCGCCGCTTCACCAACACCCGCAGTGCTGTCGACACATTTGATGCAGCCCGCTACACGTTTGCCGCCTCAGATGCCTCTATCCGCGTAAGCTATCCGGGTGCAATCACCGTAGACCTCTACTCGCTCGACGGCACACATCTGGCCACCGCAGCAGGCGTCGATGAGGCTCACCTCGACACCTATGGCCTTGCAGGCATCGTAATCGCCACTGTCCGCACTGCCGACGGAATGCGTCACCACAAGATTCATCTCTAAGAGTATCCTTGATGCGTATCGTTGAAGTCAGCAAATGAATAAGTAGTTGAACTAACCCCATGGCGGATAATCCGCATGACCAACTTCTCTTCAGGCTCCTGCCCTGAATCCTCAATATCAGACGGGGAGGCACCGCATGGTGTCTCCCCCTCTTTTTATGTCTATAAAGTCGGTTTTAATCTGTAGCCTATAGCCGGAATGCCGGCTGGCTGCAGGATGATTACTTAGTGTTGACGAGCATACCGGATGCGACTGCTTCGGCGGCCTTGTCACCTTTAGTGGCACGGATTATCTCGATGGCGAAGGGGAGCGTGGTGCCGGGGCCCTCGGAGGTGATGAGCTCGGGAGCTACGACTACGGTCTGCTCCACATATTCTCCGCCATTGCGGTTGATGGCATCGCCAAGACCTGGATAACATGTGGCCTGCTTACCCTTCAGCACTCCCAGCGGAGCGAGTACCACCGCCGGACCCGCACAAATCGAGGCTATGCGACCATGCTTGTTGAAATGGGCCATTATCTTCTCATTCACCGCGCTGCTGGCTGCCAGATTCTGTGCGCCGGGGTCACCGCCGGGTATTATCAACCAGTCGGCATCGCCGGTGTCAACATCCGAAATCAGCGAATCGGCCACGAGCGTCTGCCCCGTGGCACCCTTTATCTGAAGATCATCAGCCACTGCCACTGTCACCACATCAATCTGCGCGCGGCGCAGAGCATCGACTGTGGCCGTGGCCTCCACCTCCTCCACTCCGGGAGCGAGGAAAATATAGGAAGTCTTTGCTGTCATACCCAATATTCCAAAAATTACAGAGAGTGCCGCCAAAGCACCCCTTAAAATTGATTTACGCATATTGTCATTACTAAATATCTACTAATCCAACGCCCCTCCCCCGCAATTGTTCACCTCTACCACACCCCTCTCAATAACGAGACCTCGGAGCTAACGCCAGAACTGTGGCTCACGGCAAAACGTAAAAAGCCGTTCTGTCCTCCCGTAAAAACCGTACTCCCGTAAAAAACGTACACCCTTTACCACGTGCTCCCGTAAAAAGGATGTCGGCTCTTGGGGTCGATCACGATCCGGCTCCATCCGCGTCGCCACAAGGCGCATAGCGCCGATGTGCCTGCGCCCATCCGAAACAGAAGCAAAATCCGCGTTAATCCATTCCATCCGCGCTCGCAACGAGCTGTGCAGCAGCGAGTAAGAGAAAAATCCGCGCCTAAAAAAAATTCCTTCCACATCTTCCAAACCAATTCACCCAAACTTGCCCATACAATCAAACAGTTTGGTTTAGTGTGTGTGCTTTCCATACTTCGCATGAGTCAGGTGGGTCTTGTGTGTAAAAAGCGCAACGATGAATCAGACTCAAGCGATAACCATAACATCCACACGAAAAGTTTTTTATCGGCTACGCTTGATGGATTGCAATTTTTACTTAACTTTGCATATAAGTAGCTGTTCAAATTAAAACGCTACTAAATTTTAAATACTTGGAGTAGCTTGAATACTATCTGCTTGTTCTTTTTGGCCCTTTCCGCCCCTTTCATCAGTCGCGATGCCCGCATCGCTCCTTCTTCAAGAGACGGAAATGACTCAAAAATAACGGCGCATATAGTATTCATTTAATTTGACCAGCTACTTAACTGATTTACGCAAAATTTTTACGAATATGGGAGTGGTAATTCTGAAATGGAACCCTGGCTTTTCATCCTACACGATGATCCGGTTCCTCGGTGATCTTGAAAAATGCGCATTGTCCAACGACGGCAATGCCGATATGAACTGGTCAATCTGGGATTACGACAAGGTGCATGATGGCGATGTATGCTATTTGCTCAAAGTGGGCTACGGACAGACAGGTATCGCCGCCCGCGGCATAATCACCTCCGAGCCCTATATGGGCGAGGACTGGTCGTGGCGCGACCGCCCCACAAGATACTGCGACTTCAACTTCAAGGTGATGATCAATCCGGATGCCTACCCGCTGCTCGACTCGAAGGCACTCACAGAGGCAATTCCAGATTTTGACTGGTTCGGCGGACACTCAGGCGTGGTGCTCTCGGCCGATCAGGCTGCCACACTCGAGCAACTGTGGGAAAACTATATGCTACGCCAGGCCGAATACTTTGAAAAAGCATCCGACCACAACCTCTTTATCGACTCAGCCCTCGAATGGCCCAAGCAAATGCCATATACAATGAAGCTTGAAGAAGACTATTCAGGTCATCGCGTGCACATCCGCTATACGGATGGCGACACGGTCCACTCGCTCGAGATTTCCAACTTCGAGAGAATCTTAGGGAAATTCGGCGTCCGTTCATGGCGCGCTCTACAGAAATTCTTCCAACAGCACTACCCCACCGTCAGCAGCCTGCAGGCCCTCTGCGGCGACCTCTTCAGAAACCAGATTGAATTCGAAGCCGACTTCTACAAAGAGGCCAACACATCATCCGACAATGATTAATATGGGCAAAAAATCTATTTTCAACGTTGGGGTGAAAGCATTAGTGCTAATGATGGGTGCCCTGTTTGGTTGCGCCGGAAGTGCTTCCGCGCAGATTGCTACCGATTCACTGATGATGCCCACCGGCAAGCTGGATTGGATTGACCCCATCCACGCCACACCTGTATCATCGCACTATGTGCTTTATCCCACGCCAAGCCGAGGGGACGGGACGCTGGGAAGTTGCCTGGTGTATATTCCCAAATCCTACGATGAAAATCCCGAGAAGCGATTCCCGGTGATCTATTATCTGCACGGTGGCACGGGCAATCAACGTGAGGCCAGCTGGATGATTGAGCGTATTGACAAGGCCATCAATTCCGGCGAGATGGAACCTGTGATAGTGGTCTCACCTCAAGCCTTACCTATCGGATGGTATGTCAACGCCAACACTGCTGATGAAAAGGTGACATCGGGCCCTGTGCATGATGTCATTATAAATGACCTCATTCCATATGTGGATACACATTACCGTACGGTATCCGCACCCGAAGGGCGTGGCATAGAGGGATTTTCGATGGGTGGACGTGGAGCATTGATGCTTGCCTTTGCGCATCCTGATTTGTTCGGTGCAGTCAGTTCGGTAGCGGGTGCAGTGGTGAACTGGGATGAGGAACCTCTGCAGCGATCGCTGGAATGTACATTCGGAGATATTGCGAGTCCTCTGGCGAAGGCTTACTTTGAAGCCTGGCACCCCTTGAGTTTTGCATGTAGGAATGCCGCAGAAATCAAACGCAGAGAGATGGCTGTAAGAATGTTTGTCGGCGACCAGGACCGTCTCTTTGAGGAGAATGGACATCACATCACCCATCGTTTTCACGCATACCTTGACACATTAGGAATCCAACACACCCTGGAAATCAGTCCCGGAGCAAATCACAACCCGTCAGAAATTTTCGCCGAAGGAGTGCGCAAATATGACACCTCCTTCTGGAACAATCATCTGCGCAGCAGCGAGTAAGATAGTTCCGCGCCAAAAAATTCCTCCCCCATCTTCCTAACCAATTCGGCCAACGTTGTATCCTTACTTAACGGCAGTGTGCTCACCACCTCCTCCGTCATGGCATACTTGCTCAGTGCATCAATACTCCATTTCATCGTATTGACGTTTCTGCTTAAAGGTGATTACTAACAGCGCCATGGCGTTGGTTTCCACACATCCTTCAACACACGCCCAAAAGAATTGTCTAAACATCCTTAACATTCCGTCTGAACATCAGATACACCACTGACACTTGACCCTCAATGATTTCCCTTAACTTTGCAGCCAAGGGAAAAAGCAGATTCGCCCATAAATAGGAGGTAGGCTCAACTACAAAACAAAAAACCAATACATATGGCAGCAAGACATACTACATAGCAGTAACACTGCCTACCCCACCACCGCAACTTGGGCTGGATCTTGGGGAAGTATTGCCTACTGCAATACTTACCCAAGTATATCGGAGATTCGTGAAACATTTGCCAACAACTTTGACATTCAGCTGATGAATGCGAATATAAGTGGCATTGAAGCACGATAAGAAAAGACTCTAAGTTGCCAATTACAATGGCAGAGACATCAGTATTAAAAGTCAAAGACCAACTTAACAATACATCTCAATTAAGTTGTTTAACTTTTTTCAAGTGCAAGAATAATTAAGATTTTGAGCAG
Source organism: uncultured Muribaculaceae bacterium (assembly GCA_910577585.1). GTDB lineage: Bacteria > Bacteroidota > Bacteroidia > Bacteroidales > Muribaculaceae > Lepagella. Next base: position 143,894 of record CAJTNN010000002.1, read on the forward strand.
GAATCGGTTCTCTCACAGGGAGCAATGCGGGCATTGCGACATATGTAGAGGGGCGAAAGATGCAAAATAAATAGTTTACCCATGCAACAATCGTTTATTTCAAGAACAACCGTTCTTATAGCGATGTGTATAATGTGCATAAAAGCCATCGCTTTCGACTTTAAAAGTGGCGATTTATGCTATGACATCCTGAGTACTACAGATAAAACTGTCTGTGTTACTTATGAAAAGAATTCAGATACATATATCGCATCCTACAACTATCTTCCATCGCAAGTTAATATCCCCCCGACAGTAAAGTACAATGGGGTGACATGGACTGTTTCTCAGATTGGTGATTACTCATTCCGCGGATGCCGGGAATTACAGTCAATCACTATACCTTCTACAATCCAAGCCATCGGTGTAATGGCTTTTGAATCATGCACAGGAATTACATCCATTCATTTGCCTGCATCTCTCGCAATTATCAATTATTCTGCGTTTCATAATTGCAGCAGTCTTAAAAGAATCGAATGTGACGCACCGATTCCTCCAATGTGTTTTGGTTCGGATGTATTTAAATTAAACTCCGCATCAAACAATTCCGCAGAGTTTTGTCAAGTTTTTGTGCCGGGGAAATCGGTAATGTCATATCAACATGCTAATGGATGGCGTGATATGCCAATAAATTCATTCTCTGAAGATGCCTCAACGACTTTATACTTTTTAATTGTCGACAGCTCGACCAACTCCGTCATGCTTGCCCCATCGGAAAGCACCCCCTATTATGGAGATATAATAATTCCTGAATCCTTTGTTTACGATGGGACGACTTTCCATGTAACAGGTATATGGCAAAATGCATTGGCCGACTGTACAAATCTCACATCAATAGTTATTCCAGATTGTGTGACGTATATTGGTGATAACGCATTTCTGAACTGTCAGAAAATAACTTCAATAAAAATTCCTGTTAATGTAAGCTATATTGGGACAAATGCATTCAAGGGGTGCCTGAGTCTCAAAACAGTTGACTACTTCTGCCGAACAGGTTGGAGTTCGGGTATGGGTGGGGAATCGTCCATATGGAGAAATCCACCGTTTGCCGGCTGTCCTAACATTTCTGAAATTAATATCGGCTCAACAGTGGAGGAAATCCCTGACGACATGTTTAAAGTCACGGAAATAACACAAATTATAATCCCTGACAATGTTCGTGTCATTAATTCTGATGCGTTTGCATCATGCCCCCAATTAAAGGAAATTACAATTGGTAAAAATGTTGAGAAATTGACTAACACCTGCTTCGGTTTAGCCGCCAACGAAGCTGGAAGTGCCGAAACTTTATTCTTTAACGCCACAAATTTAAAGGAATACTCAGGCAACCAAAGTTATTGGTATCCATTCCTTAATTCTCCACTCAAAAAAATCGTATTTGGAGAAAATGTGGAATCTCTGCCTAAAAATGCCTTTAATGAATGCCAAAATCTTGAAAGCATTACAATTTCAGCTAAAACGCCCCCTACTTGTGAATCAAATTGTTTTACTTCTGTCAATAAATTGACATGCGTAGTATATGTTCCAAGAGTATCTCTTAGCCTTTATAAGAATGCTCCTGTTTGGAAGACATTCGCAAATATCCAACCTATCGAAGAAGTATCTTCTTCGCTTTGGTATATTCCTTCCAATGAGATTGAAAATACATCCAATGCTCAACTGGATATTTACATGAAGCCAGTGAACGACATTGTCGCATTTCAATGTGATGTAAAATTGCCGGATGGAATTTCGATAGCTTCCGATAATGATAATTTCCTGATTGATAAAGGCACGATATGCAACCCAGGACACATAATCAGTGCGAACAAGCTTGAAAATAGCGTTTACCGGATTGTATGTTATTCATTTACCAACAAATCATTCAACAATGAGGGCGGCAAATTATTTACCTTACATCTGAATTGTACAGATGCCTCTATCGGCAATCATGAAATAGAGATCTCAAATATCCACATCTCCGACAATTCATCAAAAGACATAGCAGTGAGTCCTCTGTTTGGTACAATCAATATCCAACAACGAACTATGATAAAAGGCGATGCCAATGGAGATGGCTCGCTTTCCATCGCGGATGCTGTAACTATCGCAAATAAAACATTAGGCAAAGAAGTACAATCATTTGTTCAGGAATTAGCTGATGTCAACGCAGATGGTATTATAACGATTAGCGATGCGGTAGGTGTTATCAACTTGATACTTTATCCTAATTTTGCTTCTAACAAGCGCCTTACCACATTGGCTTTGAACTCTACTGAATCTTCAAACAGTCTATTTATTAATGACTTTAATATTTCAACCGAAGAAGATATCCTGTTAGATATCAACTTAGCCAATTCAGAGGAATTCACGGCTTTCCAATTTGATATGGAACTTCCAGAAGGGCTCGAAGTCTTAGAGGATGATTATGGCGACCTTTCGTTTGAATTGACAGATCGGGCCGACCGGACACACATGATTGCCTCGGCAAAGCTGCCAGATGGCAAAATACGAGTTTTATCGTTCTCAACAGCCTCGCGCTTATTCTCCGGTTCCACCGGCGCCCTCGTTAGGGTTAAAGTATTGGCGACTAAAGAAATAGCAACCGGTTCACAAATAAAGTTGTCAGGTATTAGGTTTACGACCGATGTCGCAAATGAGGTTATGTTGCCGGATTCATTTACTGAAATAAACAACATCTCTTCTGGCATAGATGAAATTTTAAGCACAAAAGAGGACGTTGTATATTTCAACTTACAAGGTCTACCTGTAGAAAATCCTTCTCACGGCATTTTTATTGAAAAGAAGGGTAATAAAATCCAAAAAATTGCATTCCCTTGATGATACTCAGACATATACGCTATAACTAAAATACTATAGCGGGGGGTATCACAAATCAAAAATTGATAATTTTGCGAATTTTTCCATTGTTATCAATGACGTGCAGAAAACAAGAAAGTGCGGAGAACTCGCCATAAGTGGAAAGTTCTGTCAGCAATAGACTCGGGGACTGGGCATCATCGCTCAGTCCCCTTGGAATTATAAAAGCAGACTTTAGCCACCTCTACACTAAAAGCCTTTTTCAGTATCGTCCATGCTATCGATACTGAAAAAGGCCTGCGTCTAAAGAACCAATTTGTAATTGCCTGATGTGAGTGGATAGCATCAGTAGTTCAGAATTAGCTTGTCCACATACATGGATACCAGGGCTCCACAGTAGGCAAAATCGCCTTGTGAGGCCCTGTGTGGCATGATATAGCTTATTGTGTAGTTGCCTACCTCCTAAAATTTTATTACCTTTGCACCCGGAAAGCTTTAGGCTTCCCAGACATATCAAGAAGCGTTTTTTGCTTTGTCCTTCATACCGAAATCGCCAATTTCTTATATCCGAAGGAGAGAGCAGTCCTAAAACGCTCCTTGTCTTGCCGTGTTATGTCCACTCCCCGGCGACGGGAGTGCCGATATATCGGTCAGGCGTGGGAGTGGACTGTTTATTTCGGATAGTGGCGTTTGGCGATGCCAGGTATGAGATAAACTGAACATCGTTCCACGCTTTTTCTGTGAAACAGTAAAGACACTACCGGCAGGGAACGGGCCTCGTGTGAGAAAACCGGATGGTCCATATTGGGCAACTGATAAAATCTGTTTTTGACAGCAAGGGAAAATCCTGCACAATCGAATGGTTTGCAAGTCAACTGAACTGCAAACGCGCCAACATATACAATATCTTCAACCGCCCTACCATAGACTCCCAGTTACTCGAACAGATCTCAATCATACTCGGACACGACTTTTTCAAAGAACTGTCAAATAATATGCGCGTCACCCGGCCTGAGAAATCTCCGACATCCACTGAGCATGATGCAAAACGTGAACTCTACGACAATATGATGTCGGGTATATCCCGTTCAGTCTATCGTGAGATACGGCGCTTAAGCCTCACGAGACAGATAGCTGATGTTGCGCGCCTCAATCATCTCGATGATGAAAACTCTATGCTCCCTCCGTCACGATTCGCAGTGTTTGTCATGGGCAAGGAGGACCCGGATGTAAAACCACACATACATCTTCGGTCAATAGCCGACCGGTATGAACTCCGTATAGGACTTGATAATAGCAAAATGCTATCGGTGAAGCGGCGTGGCGCTTCTGATTACAAGGAGGCTGCCAATGCTGCTTTTCAGTGGCTCGGTCTACCTTCAGCAATTGACCCCGCGCTCACTAACCGCGACATGGCATTGGCTCTCTACACATCCTTAAACACACTCCGGAAAGCTTAGTCTAAACATCCTTGACAATCCATCTAAACATCAGATACACCGTTAAAACCTATCCTTCATGGATTTAACTTATTTTTGCAGAATTAATACGTTGTGGAGATTATAGTCCCAGCTCACAATGAAGTTGTTTAAAATTTTTTCAAGTGCAAGGTTAATTAAGATTTTGAGCAGGTTTCGGCTCTCGAAGAGGGAGCGATGCGGGCATCGCGACAGATGAAGAGGGTCGAAAGATGCCAAAATATTAATTAAGATTGCGCTTGAAGAAAAAAATTACTTCATTTTATGTTTTTCGTAAAAAGTTTAAACAACTTCGATATCAATCATTAAACAACCTACATTTAATGGACATATCCCTAAAAGATTTTTTGCTGAAAGCATCAAAGATACCAAAGACCGAGTCATCACAAATAATAGTGGCGAGGTTTCAATCTCTTGTATGCCATGACACATTTATCCGCACTCTCAGCTCCGTTGATGGTGTGCTGGTGATACCAGGCGGAGAACTCACCGACTCCTATCGAGAAAAAGCTGAAGAGGCAAGACTGATTATCGCTTACCAATATTCCTACAAGAGAGAAACTTACTCCTACCCCATTCTACGCGACTGGGCAATCGAACATGGTATATCGCTGATATATGTGGAGTATTGCAGTGATCTGACCGATGACGACTTCGAAGGGGCGGAAATTGTGTACTGCTCTTCCGAGCGAGGCCTTACCGTAGGAGAACTCATCTCCCGGATAGAAGCAGAGAAAGCCCCTGACAGCATTGTTGTCTATAAGTCAATGGATGGACTATGCTTTGCCAATGACAACACAACCGGAGGCGCTGCCCGCAAACCTAAGCGTGTGAAGTCATCACGCCTAAGTTCATCAGAGTCGAAAGCCATAACGGCAAAAAAGTATCTGGAATTCCTACAGACATTGAATCCCGAAGGATCCATCGACATCAACGTATTCGCGGGCAAAGCCACAATCCCGACTGATGTGAAATATTTTGGCGAGAATGTAATCTCTGTCAGGGTATCCATGCTTACTGATCTGATTGAATACTACACACGTCTGATCAGACGTAACAAAGATAAGTAAACGGCCCAATCCCCGTGATGCTGCAGTTTAACCCCCAATTTCATCGGGGATTTTTGGCATAACTCAAAAAATAGATATTGGTGGCGCTTTATGTGCCACCAAGCACACTTTGACGGAAACTCTCGCGATATTTTTCAAGAGTATTCCATTTCGTCGTATTGACGTTTATGCTTGAAGGTGATTACGGGGCCGGCTTTGGCAAGCGCTTCTCGGTCGACGATGCCGGCAATGGGAAGATTGTCGGCTAATTCTGGTTTCAGCCAAGTATTGTTCCATAGCGTGACCGGCTGTTCGGCCACTACCTTGCATAAGGGCATATCGTATAATTCCCCCTCAGTCCAGTCATCTGTGACATGGGTGATGTTTTGAAGCCAGACTTGAAGGAAGGCAGAGTTGGGAATGCGGCGGAGTCTTTTGTAAATCAGCGCTATAAGGTGCCGGCACAGTACAGCATCCTTCTCGCGCATGTCGGCAAGCATCTGGCTCGCAACTTTCAGTGCATTCGGAGCCACACGCACATTGTTGACGGCTATCTGTACGGCAATGGCCACCATGGTTGGGATATTTTCCCAAAGATGCTGCTCGTATTCTCGGGTCTCTGTTTCATCGGTCATTTCATCTGTTTCCAGGTTTATGAGCTGGTATTTTGTGGTGACTCTTTTCTTGGTTGTCAGATGCTTTTCAATGCGTCGGCTGAAAGCCTCCAGCTGCGATACCAACTGTCCTGAATTTGGGAAGCGTTTTGAAAATTCAAATATGAACAGCAAGTGTTTCTGGAAGCCGTCGAAGTCGTAGCCCGGTTGCTTGCACTCATTTCCGCTCTCATCAAGATAGGTCTGCTTGCTCTCTATCGGGGTGTTGAAGACGTAGAAGGCCTTGTCGGGCTTTATAGAGTCGGTGATAAGGTCGGTGGAGATGCGCGTCTTCGGCGGATTCATACGGAAGTTGAGCTTTTCAAGAATATCCTGAAGCATATACGACAGTTTGTCCAGCGCGTCACAGTCGTCGCAGAAGATACGGTAGTCGTCGACATAACGCAGCATGCGATATTCCAAATCTTTCGGCAACTTATCCTCAGACTGAGCCTTCCGTACGGCCTGCTCAAAGAGCATGTCGGCATAACCGAGCACAATCTCGGCAATCAGAGAGAACAGAGTGCTTCCCTGCGGAATGCCGATGTTCATACCCTGCTGCATCGCCCGCAGGTAACGCTGAATCTTGGCGGCAAGTGCATCGTTCTCATTTGTCTCCTGGGGAGTATCCTTGCGGGCAAGGGCCCAGCCGATTGAGTCGGGATTAATCTGTCCGAAACAGTTGGTGATGTCGGTCATAAACATATACCGATACTGCAGCGACAAGGCCAGCGACTGCTGCTCCATCTTGCTCCACCAATTCAGTATCGTTGTCGCACCCTTGAAAGGTTCCGGTCTCTCCTCAACCTTCACCATCGGGATAGCGCAAGCCTCGCAATGCTCAGAAGCATAAGCCTTGAAACACGCCTGCACCTTCGGCCATGATTGCTCGCTACAAATATCGCGGGCCAGCATATAGTAAAGGAACGGATTGGCAAGCGTAAGCGGACGCACCCCATAATGGCCATCCTTGTTGGTGATGACATCAAGATTTACTCGCTGCAGGCGCTCAGGGCTGATGCCTTCAACCCCCACCTCATCCAAATTCTTCTCACCAATGGCAGACGCTGCATATTCCAGCACACCATTGAAATCAAAGTACTCCGGCAGCTCAGTAGTGCAATAACGGTCATGACTCAGCAGAAACGCAAGCGCATCCTTCCCCTCAAGCGCAGTTATCGGCTTAGCCTTGACATTACTCCCTGCCCCATATACCGGCAGCGTCTCAAAAATATTTCCGTGGCTCATCTCTCAGTTCGAATAGTTTGACATCAAAGTCGATCATCTTCGACTTCATTGCAAAGGTAATACATATTGCCTCGGAAATAAGAATACCGGAATATTTCAATAACGTGCCGTGTCATATCAGCCGCTCAAATTGCAACGTTGCAATCAGATTGAGGGATGTGATTTTTTATGCGGATATTCTGGGTGGGATTAATCGGCACGCTTAGGAGAGAGGCCTCATCGACGATATACACCGTTTGACTGTTATCTTTATTACCACGTGGTGAAGCTTTTCATGACGCTGGAATCTAAGGAGTTCAACAAGTCAGAATCCGGCTTCAACCCGGTAACGCCACATCGGCGCGTCACCAGGTTGAAGCTGAGTTCCGGATTTTTCATTGAGCTGATTTTTGAGAGATAAGTATCTCTCACAAATTAGCTATGCATTATTTTTGAGGATTTTTTGAGTGATTTTCGTTGGCTGCGGAAGGAGCTTAGCGAGCTAAGTGACTGACGAAGACGGCGAAAAGCGCCAAAAAAGACCAAAAAGAATCATAGCTAAAAATAAATTCAATTATTAACTGATTTTTGAGAGATACTTATCTCAGAGATGCTTACTTATGCATCAAACGAGTTGCGCTCTTTTTTATAGGAGCGATATACATTCTTCAATTCTTCATCACTACCACTCTCACAGTTGCGCATTAACTCATCAAAGTGCTCACGGGCCTTCATTGAACCTCTCGACATTACACTTGCTCTGACCAGGTGCACAGTATTGCTTCCTGTGCGGAAGGGTACGCTTACTCCGTTAGTCATCATTGACAGCTCCTTATACCAAGGCTGATTTAAAATTGCGACAGTATCAATTTTGATTTTCTTGTCAGCAGCCTTTCGGGCTTCCTTGCGCCAATCAATCTGATTGTTTTTTACACAATTCTCATAAGTATAGCCGAGTTCATGAGGGTTAGAGTCAGCAATCAGCAGAATCGAGCGGGTTGAACCTTCCCTCCATGGAGTCTCCTCCACGATCTTTTTGATGACAAGTTCATAGAATTCATCTCCATCACCTCCATGTGTGTTTTTGGAAGTCATGACGAATCCGATCAATTCGTTGACATTGTCGGTAGGGGGAATCGACTGATAGGCGTCACCAAATACCTGAGGATTCTCCATGTCGCAGTAATCTCCGAATGCGACAATGCCGAGCCTCAGATCCTCGTTATCACGAAAAAGTTGAGGTATAAGCTCGGACACCTCTTTTCTTACAGCCCCAATATATTGGGCCATTGAGCCCGTGGTGTCGAAGGCTATCACCATATCGAGCTTGCCGATATTTTGGGGTGCAACCTCCTCGAAGGTTTGCGACTTCGGGGCGCCTTCATTAATATTGACGTTGACCTTCACTTCACTTGTTGTATCTGCAGAGCCCTTTTCTACCGATACCGTCGCAGTGAGTGAAGGTTCAGAGGTAGCAGCCTTCGGCTTATCCTCACTCTTCTTTTTGAATACATCAAAGATACTCATAAGGGTTATGAAATTTAGTTATATAAGTAGTTGTCTGAATTATCAGAAAAAATCTCTACATTTTATATTTTTCGCATAAAAAGTTTAAACAACTTCATTATTTACATACCCGAAGCCGTCATAATGTCAACATGATTTTTGTCATTTCTTCAACCGGCTTGCAAGATATCTTGGTTTTCATCTGACTCCCCCTGCTCCGCATGCAGGTGACCGATATGCCATTTGCCACAATAATCGCACTTATATGCCGAAACAGGACTTGAATCCTCGGGGTGGTAGACGAGATATCGCTTGCAGGCTTCTTCCGCTTCTTCATAGGTACTATAACAGATTTTCGCAGCGAGCACCTTCTTCCCCTTGCTGGTCTGGCGCATCACCTTCCAGTGTGTGCCAGGCGCACGAAGTTGCGAATCATAATCTCTGTATCTTTTACTGTAAAGGCTGAACGATGTGGTTCTTCTGACTGCTTGGCGATAACGGTTGGTTTTCCGGTCTCTTTTACTCACAGTCTTATGCACGGCCTGGGCGGCTCTTTTCTCGACAATGCGTCGCACAAGTTTAGTTGTCTCATTGTCGTCTGTACGCCAATCGGTAAAAGTCAATTCCTTACCGATTTTCCGGATTTTCTCCTTTGCAATACATAACGCAGCGCAGAGATGAATACCGGAATATTTCAATCCCGCGACCTCCCATATCGCCTCCTCCACATCACAATATTGCAATTAGCCAAGTGGTTGCCAAGTAGCTGCTAAGAATTAAGGAACAAATAATTTTGTTTTGCTATCCTTTGATTACGGCCACCGGCGAGAGACGCGTACGGATTCTGACGAGGTCGGCTTGTGCTGCCATTACTTCGTCGATGTTCTTGTATGCTCCTGCGGCTTCGTCGAGATCCTCCTTGTAGCGGATGGCATGGATTACTCCGGCTTTTTCAAGCCGTGCTATCTCCTCCTCAAGCGACAACTCATTCCGTGCTGCGGTGCGCGACAGGCGGCGTCCTGCACCATGAGAGGAGGACATGAACGATTCCGGATTTCCGAGTCCCTCGGTGATATATGAGCAAGTGCCCTGCGAACCGGGAATGATGCCGACTTCTCCCTCGCGTGCCGATGTCGCACCTTTGCGGTGAACGATGCAGTTCCCACCGAAATGATTCTCCCACTTAGCATAATTGTGGGCGATGTTGATCATCGGCTCGAACTCAACGCCGGCAATGGTGTCACCTATCACCTGACATATTCGCTCCATCATAAGCGAGCGGTTGCACAGAGCGAAGGCTACGCAGTATTCCATCTCTGCCCAGTACTGCCTGAATTCATCGGTACGCAGCGGAAGGAAAGGCAGTTTTATCTCCGAAGGTACCGACGAGAACCAGCGACGGTTGAGCTTTTCGGCTTTCTCGTTGTAGAAATCGCCAACTTGCTTTCCGAGGTTGCGTGATCCGGAATGAATCATTATCCATAGCCAGCCCTCGTCGTCACGCTGAAGTTCAATGAAGTGGTTGCCGCCGCCAAGGGTTCCCACCTGTTTCATGGCAGAGGTCAGCTGGCGCGACACAACCTGCATGGAGTCGGTGTCGAAGCCCTGCGGCATATATTTCTCATCCTGCTGATGCTTGTGATGGTCGCGCCCAAGGGGAATCTGCTTGCGTATGCCACGGAGTATCTGCTTGCGAAGCACCGCCTCCTCGATGTCGGCCACACGGATGTTGGTTTTTACTGCGCACATGCCACAGCCAATGTCAACGCCTACGGCATTAGGGACCACCACACCTTTTGTCGCCAGCACTCCGCCAATGGGCATACCTTTGCCGCCATGAGCATCTGGCATCAGCGCAAGATGATGGTGGATGAAAGGCAACTGGCAGAGGTTGCGCACTTCCTGCTTACCATGCTCGTCGAGGTCGTTGACCCAGCTTTTCACGACGATGTTGTTGATGACTTTTACTTCCATAATTGTCTGTTTTTATGATTCACGATGCAAAGTAAGAATACTCCTGCGCAATGATTTTGCGTAGATGAGAAAAATTCGTAATTTTGCATAAACTTCATATGGCACAGAACAAAAACGCACTTTTGCGATACCGCACAATCGACCGCTGCCTGCGAAACACCGGTCGCCGATGGACCCTGCAAGACCTTGTTGACGCTTGCAGCGATGCCTTGTATGAATACGAAGGGAAGCAAGACTTAGTAAGCACTCGCACCGTGCAGCTCGACATTCAGATGATGCGCTCTGACCGTCTTGGATATGAGGCGCCCATTGAGGTGTACGACAAGAAATATTACCGCTATGCCGACCCTGATTATTCAATCAGCAACCGGCCGCTATCACAGCACGACATCGATGTGCTTAACCGAACGATTGACCTTTTGCGCCAGTTTGACGAATTTGACCGCTTTCACGACATGGCCGATGTGGTGAGCCGCCTGCAGGATAAAGTGGCATCTGCCTCAAAACGCCGCCCCATTGTTGACTTCGAGCGCAATCCCAATCTCAAAGGACTGGCACATCTCAACGCCATTTATGACATTATAGCGTCACGTCAAACCGTTTGCGTCAATTACCGCTCCTTCAACTCTCGTCAGCCGAAACCCTTCTTTTTGTTTCCTTATCTATTAAAGGAGTATCGCAACCGCTGGTTCCTGTTCGGCTCACGCGCCGGAGACATGAAACTTTTCAATCTCGCCCTCGACCGCATTGTGGATTTTCATGTGTGCCCTGACATACCATATAAGGAGAATCCTGAATTTGGCGAAGACTTCTTTGACAACGTGATAGGCGTGACCAAACACTCCCGCCTGAATGAAGAGCACATCGTTTTGTGGGCCGACAACTCCCAAGCCAGCTATATCCTGACGAAGCCCATCCACGCCTCGCAGCAACTCATTGAGAAAGACAAAACCGATGGCTCCATGACATTCTCGCTCGATGTTATAGTCAACAACGAACTCATAGCCCAGCTCCTGACCTTCGGCTCCGGCATCCGCATTCTCTCACCCCAATCCCTCGCCAACCGCCTGCACGACATCCACCGCCAAGCCGCCGACAACTACCACACCTCAGCTACAACACTTTGAAGTTGTTTAAACTTTTTTTCAAGGTCAAGCTTAATCAGTTCAACTTCTATTACTGCCTGATGCATATCGGTAAAGGATAGCATCCAGATCGGATAATTGGCGGACGTGTAATGAGGGGCGAAAACCTGCAAGTTTCTTTTCACGCTCATTATATAAATCGTATGCGAAATCTTGCAGAGCTCGCTCAACGATGGCCGAATCATGCTCCTTGCTCTTTGTCTTCAGCGCCAACAGTGAATTAATAGCATCTTTAAGATCCCCATCCGATATGGTTGAATCCACAAGTTCGCGGAAGTCTACCGGAGGGTGCTGTTGATGTTGCTCTATATATTCACATGCCAGCAATCCACGAAGAAAATATAGAAACTTCTTGAGTAGGCAACCATTCTTTCGGAGGTAGCCTTCATCATGCCGCTTTGCAATGTTGAAGAAATGATACATCGCATGGATAGGGTTGTAGAAATTTGCCTGGACCTCGCGAATGGTCTTTAGGAATCCCTCATCTGCGAGATAAATCATATCTGTGAGCAGCCAATCTGAGAGATTAGGATTGGTCTTTGCAAGGAGTTGGAGGGTCTTCCGCAATTCCCAACCGGAGAAATCCAGCAGACGGTCGCCCGACATATATTCTATAGTGTCAGGTTGTTTGCCGACTGAGAAATACCATTGTGGCTTATGGACGTAGATGAACCGTACATCATAATCGCTGTCGGGTGATGCGAATCCCCACGCACGGCTCCCAGACTCCACCGCAAGCAGAATCGTGACCTCATATTCGCGTTCGATACGGTGTAATTCCTCGGTGATGATTCTCTTCACAGCGAGTGTGGAAAATACTGATGTCATAGATAATAGAGTCAATGTTAATCGCTAGGTTGCCACCCCCACGGTAATTTTCCAAATGTGATTTGCACTCCTCTGTCCCAGAACGCACTATATACCGGTCTGATATCAGGCATCGGCTCAAGCGTAATGCTGTCCAATCTCTGTTTTATATTTTTTTCGAGCTTATCTACATTATGGTCTGGGATCCTTAAATTAATGGATTTGGGGCCGTAAACACCATATATAAACTGATGGTCAATAAACCCTACGAATTGACATTCTTCCTCGTCAAAAGAGATGCTATTCGCGGCAAATAACGCCTTGAATACTGCTGAAACTTGTTCTTTGAAATTTTCAGATTCCATTGGTATTTTTTACCTCGTTACTTAATTATTTAGACTTGCAAATCTACTGATATTTCCCAATATGTCAAAATTTTGATTGGCTAATTTTGGAATTTTATAGGTGATTTGTTTGATGATTGGCTTCCGCTGATGTTCCAATTCTTCCGAGTCTCTTTTCACAGCCACATCCCGTTCTATCAATTCCCTCTGCCACGTTCTTCAAGCCGCTTAGACCCCTTTCCACAAAAATATGCCGAAGATAAAACATACGCCGTTTCCTGTCAGCCAAAGACCGCAATCCTGCTTCTCTGATATAATACTTGTCAAACCACACTATGGGCCGAGCAAGCAACGTGCGATTGCACTCGGTTACACCCCTAACACGATTGAGGGGTCGATGTTGAGTTTTGTGCTGATTATGCGTGCATGGCGAAGGGTCGGCTCTTTCTTACCTGAAAGATATTCGCAGATTCGAGAGGGCGTAATCCCGAGGAGCTTCGACAAGGCTACCTGTGTAAGCCCCATCTCGTACATACGCAGTTTTAGCATATCTACCAGCGTCGGCTCTCCGATAGAGTAATGTTCCTCAGAATAATCGGCAACAAGGCCTGAAAGTAATTCAAGCTCTATGCTATAAGGGTCTGTAAGTGGAGTGTCATCCTTCACCATAGGAAGTATCTCCTCCACACGGCTGAGTGCCCAACGGTACTGCTGTTCGTTTTCTATCTTTGTCATGGCCGGTATGTTGTTAAATTGTTGAGGCGTCTATTTTATCGTATTCCTGATCTGTCCCGATGAAGCGTATATACACCCATTTGATTGTGAACTTTATCACAACTATCAACCGATGGTGGTTACCCCGGATATTGAACACGTAATGTTGATTTCCCTCATTATCAACGCTGTTGAAATCCTGCTTGACATCGGCACAACAGATCCAGTTGGCTTTCTTTACTGTTTTGAGCCATGCTTGCAACGCTGTTGCCGTGTCCGGATAGCGGGATATGTAGATCTTCAACGGTTCCTCTGTTATAACTCTCATCGGTTGTTTTCAGTTTTATTATGTTACAAAATTAATAATAAGATTCCAAAATCACAAATTGTAAAATGAGTTAGCACTTGACACATCGAAATAATCTTTTAGATTGAAGTTGTTAATCCATAATTCAGCAACTGAATTATGGATTAAGGGTGCGTAAATTTCTTGAGAATTTTTTACTCTATCAGGGGAGCGACTGATGATGTAATTTTGCATCGTAAATCAAAAATTACTGAAAAAACTATGACAGATTTTATTAATAATTTCCGCGCTATCCACCACTTTATCAGTGGTATCTTCTCAAATTCCCGTGGCGAGTACACTCTGACCTTTGTCCAGGATCCGGACGACCGCTGGTATATCGACATGCCATGGGATGGCAACCGCGGCAATCTGGAGATGGTGGCCGGTGCCGACGATCTTCTCTCCTTCCTCGACACCGAAAAGTCGCATCGTGTCACGCTTCATGTAGTCCCTTCCGAACGACCGCTTCAAGTGGAAGGACACACCGAGCTGCGTCAGCTTGACAAGTCACTGACGGGAGGTTCCCACTACGACTCCACTTCATTCGCGGGGTTCCGCATGAAGCGCATATGGGTGTGCCCGGTCACGCTCTGTGTGCTTGGGCGCTATCCTAAGTATCTTTATGTTAAGAAAGTTGCCTGACTCTTCCCATCCGCTTACGACCTGGTCACGATAAATATTCCGTGACCAGGTACTTTTTACATTTCCACCACGTTAGGAGTATATGAAACAAGATATTACCCAGAAAATTCCGTCAACATATTTTAATAATATAATAAGACGCAATGTCGTGCCGATTACCATTGATGAACTTGAGCCGGAAACATTGGAATGGTTCTACAAGATAGTAGAGCAAGGATTTACAGATGAGGCAGATGTGACAAAAATGCGTATACGGTATCTCATACCATATATTTTACAGAACATCGACTGGAAAGAGTATGCCATTCCACTGGAAGCATGGCAATTACGCTACTATTATCAGCGTGAGCGCTTTCTGCGTAAAACTGGTTTGACATGGGAGAATTTCATCTCCCATAAACCTATGCAGGAAGCCATTGCCCGACTCGGTCTTGAAAAGGAACCTGTCTTTGAGTTCCTGCTATTCCTCTCTTACTATTATTCGCTCCGCTCGGAGTTGAAATATTCAAGCCTTGAACAGCTTTCTCTGATTCTTTCCGCTGTCGAGGCCAGCCCCGATTCAGATATCAGCATGGATATCAAGGTCAACAATAAGCACTACAAGATTAATGACGGCAGATTTCTTGCCCAGATGTTAAAGGCAATAGATATTGAGCAACTTAATGGAAGGCAATTTCGCGATGTATTCAATCAGGGAGCAGCAAGAGATAAGATTCGGGCCCTTGACTACTATATGGTCAAGACACTGCTTGACTATTTGCCAACGGATAAGCGGCTACGGCGTGGCGGACGTTTCAGTCAAGCAGAGCGGAATTTCGGACTGTCGGTATTGAGTCTATGCGGACGTCTGCCCGACATCGACCGCGAAGGGGAATGCAGTCAGGAAAACAATGCCACATTCGATAAACTGATGCGAGACTTTTCCGGTCAGCCAATTCCTTTTGCCATGGAACTATTTCTATAAGTTCTTCATCGTCAATTAACCTTGCCAAGAACGTTTTGAGCGTTTTCAAAATGTTTTTTCTCCTTTTTTACCCTTTTTTACTCATTTCCCATATTGGCTCTTTATCGTCTTTGATCGCCAAATAAGCTTGCCTATTTTCGAGATAGAAAGCATAAATAACTGAAACAATGGCCTCAATGAACTGATTTAAACTTTTTTCAAGGTCAAGCTTTATTAAGATTTTGAGCAGATTTCGACTCTCGAAGAGGGAGCGATGCGGGCATCGCGACCGATGAAGAAGGGCGAAAGATGCCAAAATATTAATGAAGATTGGCCTTGAAGAAACATTTTAAAATACATTTTTAGTTTTCGTAAAAAGTTTAAATCAGTTCAATAATTTCTATTCTCTTCAGTATGGCGGATTTAATGTCTCCTTTCCTCTTGTTAACATTATTTAGCACCGAATTATATTAAATATTTCGGTGCAAAGGTACGCAATTTATTCAAGCGAAAAAATAATGGGAAGAAGTTGTTTAAACTTTTCTTAATGCAGGTATGTTATCATACCGACCTATTAAGTATCTCTCAAAAATTAGCTATGCATTATTTTTGAGGATTTTTTGAGTGATTTTCGTCGGCTGAGGAAGGAGCTTAGCGAGCTAAGCGACTGACGAAGACGGCGAAAAGCGCCAAAAAAGACCAAAAAGAATCATAGCTCAAAAATATTTTCAAATATAAACTAATTTTTGAGAGATACTTATGATAAACACATAAAAACCATTGTGATTGTATGGATAAGAAAAGACTGACTGCTGAAAACGGCCGGCCTATCGCCGACAACCAAAATGTGCAGACGGCGGGCCTGCGTGGCCCCCAGACCATGATGGACCCATGGTATCTTGAAAAAATGGCCCATTTCGACCGTGAGGTCATACCCGAGAGGAGAATGCATGCGAAAGGTTCGGGTGCATTCGGCACTTTCACCGTTACAAACGACATATCAGAGTATACACGTGCCTCTATTTTTTCGGAGGTTGGGAAACAGACTCCCTGTCTGGTAAGGTTCTCAACGGTTGCAGGTGAGCGTGGCGCCGCTGATGCGGAACGTGATATCAGAGGTTTCGCAATGAAATTCTACACGGATGAGGGTAACTAGGATCTGGTGGGGAATAATACCCCGGTTTTCTTTTTACGCGACCCGTTGAAATTTCCTGACCTTAACCATGCCATAAAGAGAGATCCGCGCACCGGAATGCGTAATCCCACTGCCAACTGGGATTTCTGGACTCTGCTCCCCGAGGCTCTGCATCAGATTACCATCACCATGTCGCCGCGTGGCATACCAGCCTCGTTCAGGAATATGCATGGATTCGGAAGCCACACCTACAGTTTCATAAACAAGGATAACAAACGTACATGGGTGAAGTTTCATTTCCGCACGCTACAGGGGATAAAGAATCTGACAGATAAAGAGGCGGAGGAGATTATCGCCAAAGACCGGGAGTCAAACCAGCGCGATCTGTTTGAGGCTATCGAGCGTGGTGATTTTCCGAAATGGAAGCTGCAGGTGCAGCTTATGACCGAGGATGAGGCGAAGGAATATCATATCAATCCGTTTGACCTTACCAAGGTATGGTATCACAAGGACTTCCCGTTGCATGATGTAGGAATACTGGAACTTAACCGTAATCCGGATAACTTCTTCGCGGAGATTGAGCAGGCAGCTTTCAATCCGGCCAATATCGTGGACGGAATAGGTTTCTCTCCTGACAAGATGCTGCAGGGCCGGCTCTTCTCATATGGCGACGCGCAACGTTACCGTCTCGGGGTGAACCATAATCTGATTCCTGTGAACCAGCCTAAGTGCCCGTATCATTCATATCATCGTGATGGGCAGATGCGTACTGATGGAAACTATGGCGACACAATAGCTTACGAACCCAACAGTTTTGGCGAATGGAAGGATACCCCTTCGCGTAAGGAGCCCCCGTTGGAGCTACATGGCGATATGTATAATTATGATGAGCGGGAGTATGACGATGACTATTACACGCAGCCCGGCAAGCTATGGCGGCTGATGAGTGAGGCTGACAAGCAGGCGACCTGCGACAATACCGCCTCACAGATGGAGGGTGTTCCCCTCTTCATAAAGCAGCGTCATGTGCGTGCGTGCCACAATGCCGATAAGGAATATGGCAGCATGCTTGCCACGGCATTAGGCATCGACCTGGCTGAGGCACTTGTGGCGGAGGATCCGGCGCATCCCTCATGGGATAAACGTAAATCATGACAATGTAAATCATGACAATTACGAGGATATCGGTAATTTTGCAAAAATTACCGATATCTTCATTCGTATATCCGTCATCGTTAATAGAGAAATGATTTAAACTTTTTTCAAGGTCAATATTTATTAAGATTTTGAGCAGGTTTTGGATCTCGAAGAGGGAGCAATGCGGGCATTGACTCATATTGAGTAGTGCTTAAGGCATTCATCGATTTTCAATTGCGACCGATGAAGAGGGGCGGAAAGAGCCAAAAAGAACAAGCAGATAGTATTCAAGCTACTCCAACATTTTAAAATTTAGTAGCGGTTTAATTTTAACAGCTATTTATCAACTACTTACCTTAATAATATCTTTATGATTACCGACGAGATATCCTCATACAAATGCGAGAATCCTATCCCTCTGTAAGTTATGCCGAGCATTAGGATGTTGATGTCTGCCTCTCCGAATTTCCAGTTGGTCCCGTCCATGGAAAGAGTGACCATTCCATGGGTTGGAAGAAGGCTGAAGATGCTCCTTGCGATCATATCAAGACTCAGGACATATTGGGCAAAGATCCTCTGGAGTCTGGGCATGTTGGAATCCCGCTCCACGCTTGTCGGCATAGCGGCAGCCATCTTATGAAGGCTGACCGTTTGTAGCATGCAGAGAGCGTGGATTACATAAGCCATCAACTTTATGCGTGCAAGATTCATTGTTTTTTCCAAAATATTCTTGCATAATCGGGAGGATTTGGCTAACTTTGACCAAGTCCTTGGAATTAGTAGTTTTCATGGAAAAAAGTCGCCAACCTTTTCCTTTAAATTAGTAATTTTCAAGGGCTTTGCAAATATAATCACTTGAAATTCAAATGTTTAACAGCATAGATTTCAATTTTTGTCATGTACTAAAAAAATTCCAGTAAAAAGCAATCCATATGAAAGTTACTTTTTCTTATGATTCATCCCATACCTCTTGGTGGGAAAGTAATGGTGAGGACCGATGGTATGGAGAATTTGATGTTGAGTTGACAGATGATGAATTTGACCGACTTAAAAATGCTTATATCAAATTCGACGAGGAAGAGATCGACATTGTGCGCCAAAACATTCCGCATGTTGTAATCGATGAATACTTTATGCATAACTATCTCCCCGATATCTTTGATAAAGTAAAAGAGGCTTTGAAAGTCAGGGCTGTGGAGATATTTGGAGAAGAAGTATTGGCGGATGTGGGCGAATTTGATATTGTAAGGGGATGTGAATTATTAGACCTCATATATCCGGACGGAATACCCTGGTGGTAAGTATGAGTAATTTAGGCCATAATGCCAAATCAATACTCTTCTTCTTTGTTAAGCGCGAAATCTTCCGAAGAAGAGAATGCCACTGAAAACTGACTGAAATCCAATATTCATGAAGGTAAACGGCCCAAACTCCGCAAGGAGAATTTAGCCGCTTAATATACCTTTGCTGCCATAATTTCAACATTAATATTATGGCAGCATTAGATTTTAGCCAGTTCCATGAACTGGCAGAACAGTTCATGGGGGAGATTCCCTTGAAGAAAATATGTGAACAGGAGGGAGTCTCCTACCGGGCGTATATCTCATGGCGGTCGCAAAATGGAATAGCTCCACGCAAGAAACGCAAGACGGCTCCGGAGGGGATGGTGGAGATAGAGGCCGTGGGAACCGCCGTGTATTCCCCAAAAGCCACATCCGTGCATGTAGAGTTTGAGAACGGACTGAAGTTCGATCGTAAAGAGATGGATGTTGATTCCCTCGTGGAGTTTCTCACAAAAATACGTGGCGCATTATGTTTAGGCTGACCGAAGACCTGCGGTTCTACCTTTTCACAGGCAAGGTGAATCTGCTCAGAGGATGTCTGAGCCTGTGCGACCTCATACGAGCCGAGATGAAGTCCGACCCTCTGGATGAACGTAACGTGTATGTCTTCATGAATCATGCCGGCACCATTGTCCGTCTAATCCATTATGAGCTTGGATTCTATGTCATGTATGAGAAGCGGCCCGGCAACGGACGCTTCCGCAAGCCCGTATACGACGCCAAATCCGGTAAATATAAAATTTCATACACTGACCTCACCTGCTTGACTGACGGGCTTGTAAGGACTGAAATGCGGCTGTCCGACAGCTTACAATAACACCTTAATCGTCTAAATATTAGTAAATTACTTTAATATTTCGCTTGCATATGTCAGATTTTTTCGCTAACTTTGAGGTATGAAAAAGAAGGATTCCGACATAGAATTTTACCGCGAGACGCTTGCCCGGCTACAGCAGGAGAAGGCATCGTATGCCGAGGAATGCGCAAGGCTACGCGATGAAATCCGCGTTATGTCGGAATCCCATCGACAGGAGACCGAGGAATTGCGCCAGACTCTCGAGGCCATGCGCCTCACCATGCTGGATCAGGCCAAAAGCATAAAGGAGTTGACCGAACAACTCACCAACGCCATGGCTCAGTCCAGGCTCTCACGTGGCAAACGCTTTACCCCGACCACAGAGCAGGCCAACCTACTGAACAACCGCCGTGCCGATACCCGTGCTGAGGACCATGATGCCTAAAGAATTACCAGAACATCGGCAGCGAGGGATCCGCCGAGAACGCCGCCTTCATGCACTCGCTCATAGAGAGCTGCCGACTCAACGACAAAAATCCCTTCGACTATCTCTGCTTCCTTTTGCGAAAGATGCGGACCTCTCTTGACGATGTCGGCAAAAGGGCACTTTTACCTGACCGGTGGGTGCCGGAGTGTTAAAACGTCATCAATATCTATTTTTTGAGCCATCCCAATCCCCGATGAAATCAGGGATTAAACTGCTGCATCGCGGAGTTTGGGCCGTTTACGGTGTTTTGGCAAAACATTCGCAAAATAAATGCTGATGATTAAGAATGTTGCAAACACATTATTAGCGGACGTAAAAGTATCGGTAGTTTTTGCAAAATCACCGATATTATATCTGGAGGAAACCATGAAAGGGTTATCGTTTTCGCAGTTTTATAAGTTTTGCCTGGTTAGGTAATTACTTTTAATTGTAATTATTAAGTCTAAAAGTACCCATTTGTCGAATTTATATTGTATCTTTGCACTATGAAAAGCAAATTCTCCCGATCTACCATG
>CAJTNN010000003.1:0-46664 GCA_910577585.1 uncultured Muribaculaceae bacterium
CGATGCTTTCGGGGATTCTTTCGACTCCTTTATGTCCTGCAAAGAACTTCGGGTAAAGGATTGCTCCAATCCCGCGTCGTAAAATTAATAAATTATTTATAAATAAACAAATATGACACTTGAAAAAATAATAAAATTCGCTCAAGAGAGCATTTATGATACAGCTGAATACCTCGGTAAGTGGAGCGGTTATGATGTCTATGAGCCGGGATTTGATGACGATGAAGTTCATTGCCTCGGCTTTCCTCAGTTTATCCTTGTCAAATGCGACCCTATCCGCTGGAGTGAAGAATTCAATTTTCAACTTCCTAGTCTCTCTGAGTGAACAGTGTAGCGGCATGAGTAGGGGCGGCACGATGGCCGCCCCTGTCTGGATTAGTCTATGTGTGTGCTATGTCAGTTTATTCTTCTGAGGAGAGCATTTTCAGGAACTCTTCCTCGCTTATTAGGGGTATGCCTAATGTCTGGCATTTCTCATACTTCGAGGGGCCCATGTTTTCGCCTGCAAGCACGAAACTTGTCTTCTTTGAGATGCTTCCGGCATTTTTACCGCCGTGGCTCTCTATTAGCTCTTTGTATTCATCGCGCGAATGGTGGCTGAATGTGCCGGAGATTACGATGGTCTTTCCGGCAAGGGCGTCGCCGGCGGCCTCCAGTTTATCGGCCGACAGGCTCATCTGAAGGCCTGCTGCCGTGAGGCGTTCGATATTGCTGACATTCACCGGTTCGCGGAGAAAATCATATATGCATTGGCCGATAACGGGCCCTATATCGGGCACCGAGGTGAGTTCCTCGACACTCATGCTTCTCAAGGCCTCCATGCTCTTCACGGCCTTTGCAAGACGCTTGGCAGTTGTCTCTCCGACATTCGGAATCGACAATGCATAAATCACCCTCTCAAATGGCACGCTCTTCGAGGCTTCTATGCCAGCCATTATCCTCATGGCACTCTTCTCGCCAAGACGCTCGAGTTTCTGAAGTTTCTCTGCAGAGAGATCATATATATCGGCTATACACTCTACCAGACCGGAATCATATAGCAACTCAGCCGTCTCCTCGCCAATGCCATCGATATCCATCATGCGTCGGGCACAGAAATGCTCGATTTTGCCGGTAAGCTGCGGGCGGCAGCCATAATGATTCGGACAACACCAGGCTGCCTCACCGTAGATGCGCTCAAGCGGAGTTCCGCATTCCGGGCACTTGGTGACAAAAGCCACCGGGGCTGCCTCAGGATTGCGCCGCGACGTATCGACACCCGTAATCTTGGGGATAATCTCGCCACCCTTCTCCACGTATAGCCAGTCGCCTTGATGAATGTCAAGCTCGCGTATTATGTCGTCGTTATGAAGCGAAGCACGCTTCACGATAGTGCCCGACAGCAGCACGGGGTCAAGGTTAGCCACAGGTGTGACAATGCCCATGCGCCCAGTCTCAAACGACACGAATCTCAATTGTGTGCAAGCCCGCTCGGGATTGAACTTGAATGCTATTGCCCAGCGTGGCGATTTGGCTGTAAATCCGAGATTGAGCTGCTGGCGCAGTGAGTTGACTTTAAAGACAAGTCCATCGGTGGCCACCGGCAACTTCTTGCGTTCCTCATCCCAATAATTGATAAAGGCATCTACCTCTGCGAGCGAGTTGAGAAGCTGCATATGCTTCGACACCTTGAATCCCCAGCGGCGTGCTGCCTCCATATTGCCATAGTGGTTGTCGGCGGGGAGGTCATCGCTCAGCAGATAATAGAAGCGAGCATCAAGATGACGCGCTGCCACGATGCGCGGATCCTGCATCTTGAGTGTGCCTGAGGCTGCGTTGCGCGGATTGGCGAAGAGAGGCTCTTCGTTGTATGCCCGCTCGGCATTGAGTTTCTCAAACACGCTCCAAGGCATCAGAATCTCCCCGCGAATCTCAAACTCATCCGGCCAGTCGCCAGGCAGGAGCTGCAGGGGGATGGAGCGGATGGTCTTGACATTGGCAGTGACATCGTCGCCCTGGGTGCCGTCGCCACGCGTGACGGCCCTGACAAGGCGCCCGTGGCGATAGGTCAGTGAGATTGATGTGCCGTCAAACTTCAATTCGCCTACCACACTGAACGCTTCCCCTTCCAAGGCCCTCTTCACACGATCAAACCATTCATCTACCTCCCCGATAGAGTATGAATTTGAGAGCGACATCATGGGGCGCTCATGCACTACGTGGTCGAACCCCTTGGTCAAGTCGCTGCCAACACGCTGAGTGGGCGATAGCGGATCTATGAATTCCGGGAATTCCTGCTCAAGTGCCTCAAGCGACTTCAGAAGATGATCGAAATCAAAATCTGAAATCTCGGGTGAATTGAGCACATAGTAATTATGGTTATGGCGGTTGATCTCCTCGCGAAGCGCATCAATCCGCTCTTTGGCTTCTTTTGGCGTCATAAGTCGATTTATTCTTAAGTAGTGTCTTAAGTAGTGATGTAGGGATACACCACATCCCATAGAAACAACGCCTGGGCCGGCATTGATGTTCCGGCAGCATTGCGGTCTTGGCGGCTAATTATGGCTTGGAATTCTTCCTGACTGATTTTGCCACGCCCTACATCCACAAGTGTGCCCACTACGGCGCGAACCATATTGCGCAGAAAGCGGTCGGCGGTGATGGTGAACTGGATTCCGGGCACTCCGTAGGCATTCTCGAAGGGTGTCCATCGGGCATGCCGCACATCGCAGATATTGGTCTTGACATCGGTGTGCAGTTTTGAGAATGACGTGAAGTCGGACGTATCGAGCAATACGGCTGCGGCACTGTTCATGGCATCAACGTCAAGTTCGTGAGGAGAATGCCAGGATGAGTCGCGCAGAAATGGAAATTTCTCATAGACCACGAAATATTTGTAGGTGCGCGACACGGCATCAAAACGCGCATGCGCATCCTCAGCCACCGGGATGAGGCGCTGCAGGGCAATAGCCGGGCCAATCATACGATTCAGCGAGGTGAGTAGCCGACTCGGGTCGGCTATCTCACCGGCTGTATCGAAATGGGCATACATTCTTCGGGCATGCACTCCGGTGTCGGTGCGACCGGCGCCTGTGATTTTGGTATCGGCGCGTAACACCACGGAGAGTGCATCCTCGATAGTCTGCTGCACAGAGCTTGCATTTGGCTGCGATTGCCATCCATGGTAGCCTGAGCCATCATATGCCAGCTGAAGAAAATATCTCATCAATCGCGCTCCTCAAGATAAGTTATGCCATAGAGGCCCGAGCGGTAGATATTAAGGAACTGCCGACCCTCTTCAGCCGAGATGACACCATCCTTGACAGAGCGTGACACCCATGACTCAAGATTTCTGACAAGTTTCTTCGGATTATACTCCACATAGTCGAGCACATCGGCCACGGGTTCGCCATCTATCACCTGCTCAATCTGGTAACCATCTTTAGAGCCGATGATGTGGACTGCTGCCGTGTCGCCAAACAGATTATGAAGGTCACCCAGAATCTCCTGATATGCTCCCACCAGGAAGACTCCGATATAGTAGTGGCCACCATGCTTGAATTTGTGCACCGGCAGCGAGTACGACACTCCCTGCGGAGAGACAAACCGATTGATCTTGCCATCGCTGTCGCATGTCACATCCTGAATCGTGCAGACTTGAGTGGGCTTCTCTCCAAGATTCGAAATCGGCATGACGGGGAAGAGCTGGTCGATGGCCCATGAGTCAGGCAGCGACTGGAAGAGTGAGAAATTACAGAAGTATTTCTCAGGCAGCATTCTTGCCACCTTACGCAGCTCTTCCGGCGGGTGCTTCATCGACTGGGCAATATCGTTGACATCGCGTGCCACACTCCAGAAGAGTTTCTCTACCTGTGCGCGGGTGGTGAGATCGAGCATGCCGAGGCTGAAGAGTTCCAGAGCCTCCTCGCGGATCTGAAGAGCGTCGTGCCAATCCTCGAATACTCGGGCGGGATTGATCTTATCCCAGATGTTGTAGAGTTCACGCGTCAGTTCATGAGCGTCATCGCCAATCTTATCCTTCTCATCATTCCACTCGGGGAGCTGAGTAGTCTCGAGCACCTCGATAATGAGCACCGAGTGATGGGCTGTCACCGAGCGTCCGCTCTCTGTGATTATATTGGGATGCGGCAGACTGTTCTTCACACACACATCCACCAGGGCTGCCACAGAGTCGTTGACATATTCCTGGATTGAATAATTCATGGAGTTCTCGCCCGAGGCCGAACGTGTGCCGTCGTAGTCCACACCCAGGCCGCCGCCGATATCTACAAATTCCACACTGAAGCCCATCTTAGAGAGCTGCACATAGAATTGCATCGCCTCACGCAGCGCATTCTTGATGCGGCGTATCTTGGTGATCTGGCTGCCGATATGGAAGTGTATCAGTTTCAGACACTCCGCCATATCATTCGATTTCAGGAATTCGAGTGCCTCCAGCAACTCGCTCGAGTTGAGGCCGAATTTGCTGACATCGCCACCCGATTCTTCCCACTTACCACTGCCCGAAGATGTGATCTTGATTCGGATGCCTATGTTGGGCTTCACATTGATGCGCTTGGCCACATCAAGAATCAGACGCAATTCGTTAAGTTTCTCGACCACGAGAAATATGCGGCGTCCCATCTTCTGGGCAAGCAGGGCCAGCTCTACGTAGTCTTCATCCTTGTAGCCATTGCAGATGATGAGAGAGTTGACATGGGCGTTGACTCCGAGCACCGCATGCAACTCAGGCTTTGAGCCGGCCTCAAGGCCGATGTTATATTTATTGCCGTGGCTTACAATCTCCTCGACCACCTGGCTCATCTGATTGACCTTGATGGGGTAGACCACGAAGTTCTGTCCTTCGTATTTATACTCCTGGGCAGCCCGCTTGAAGCAGGTGGTGATTTTCTGGATTCTGTCGTCGAGGATGTCGGGGAAACGCAGCAGTAGCGGAGCCGAGACATCGCGAAGCCGCAACTCATCCATCACTTCTTTCAAGTCAATCGGATAAAAGTCCTGGCGCGGCACAACCTGCACATTCCCTTTTTCGTTGATTGAGAAATATTTCAGTCCCCAGCCCCCTATGTTATAGAGCTCGGCTGAGTCTTCTATTCGCCATTTTCTCATTATTGTCAGTTATATCTATGGATAGATTATCCTTTATTGAGTTATATAACAAAGTTATGAAGTTGTTTAAACAACTTCTATGTTTGCCGGAATCAAGTTGCCCACGCTATCCTTGGGACTGGGCCGGGGGAGTGCCGAGCAATTCAAACGATGTCACCTCCACTTCGGCCACACGGCGTTTTATCTTGTAGCGGTCTTCATATTCGCGATAGCGCATCTTCCCCTCCACATATAGGCGCGTGCCCTTACGGACATATCGCTCGGCAAGCGAGGCGTTGCGTCCGGTGAGTATGCATGTATGCCAATCAGTGACCTCGACTCCGGAGGTGCCCTTGTGTTCACTCGTGGCGAGCGAGAACCGCGCCACTGCAAAATCCTTTTCAGGATACCTCATCTCAGGGTCATTCCCCACGTATCCGAGCAGTATTATCTTATTAACCGACATAGGGCATAGTTCTGTTCATGCAAAAAACTCTCTCTGCATCACAATTTAGTCTTAACATCTCCATTCTCTGAGCCACGCCATGCAGTGGCGGGCAGGCTCAGTCCGGTCTTCTCGTGCAAACCGAAAAGCAGATTCATTACATGCAGAGCCTCACCGGCAGAGCCTCGCATGCGCGGATCAGCCACAACATCGATATTGAGAGTATCATCAGCCGAATGCCATAGGGATATGACAATCTTGTTAGTCCCCTCGACTTCGGCAGTATCAACCCTACGCGAGATCATGAAGCTGAAGTTATGGTCGTCATAGATTGAATCATATATCTTGAATACCTCGTCAAGGCGCGTTGCGCATGGGATAGCCATGCTGAGCCGCATGGCGCGCGGAGATTGCGACTGACGCGGAGTCAGGGTAATCTGACCCGAGAAACTTGTCTGCACTCTCTGCAATTCGTTGAGAATCTCTTTCCGGGCACCCGCCAGCGACGCCTGAGATATGATATCAGCCGGAGCCTCGACCTCAATATTCAGATCACCTGCCAACATCAGATGATTGGCAAGCGGATACAATGCCGTCAATGCTGCCGAAGCCACCGCACGCGGCACCGTGGCCACACGTGCACCGCGTACCAGAGGCTTGCGGTTCATCTCCGACAAGCCGTAGACCGGAGCGAGATTGAACACCGGCGCCTCATCCACAATATTGGGGAAGAGTATAAGCTTCAGTTCCTGCCGGTCAGCCATAAGTTTCATCCAGTCGCTATCGGAATACAGCGGTTGGAGCAGAAACACGCAATCAAGTGCGGTGGCATCGAAGTTGGCTGAGAAAAGCACTCTCTCTTCGCCGATAAATCCATGATGCACCTCACTCACCGGGCGCCCTGCCAGACGCGGGGCATAGGCCGTGACGATATCGATGTCGGGGTGTTGCTGACAAAGTCTCATCAGCTCACCGGCTGCGGGAGAATCCGCTCCGGCGATTCCAACTTTAATCATATGCGGGTAGTAGTTTTATTGATTTCAGAATGGGGGTATATAATGCTTGAGGGGGACAAAGCGACCGAGCACTTCCATCTTTTCCTCGTCGGTCAGACCGTCGCGCATCACAGCAAATATGGTGTTGGCGCCGGCGATGGTGCCGAGAATCTCATGGCAGTTGGATATGTCGATATCATACGCCAGCCCGGGGGCATAGCCATTACGGGTCTTGATGACTGCAAGATTGCCCGAAATAGCGAGCGATATGAAGCCGCTCTGGTAATTGGCATTCATATCAAGTTGGCCGGAAGCGAGCAATTTGTCTTTCAGCGAATTGCTGTCGGGGAGCACATAGATGTATGTGCCACGGTCGGTGGGCACTTTCGTGGTGTGCAGCATCTTCAGGTCGCGCGATAGGGTAGCCTGGGTGACATTGTAGCCCAGTTCGGCGAGCTTGCGTGCCAGCTCCTCTTGCGAAGATATGCACTGCGTCTTTATCAGCTCGACTATTACCTCCACACGCTTTCTTCTATTCTTCATATCTAAAGAAACTCTATTGAGTAGGATTCAAAAACTGAAGTCATCTAAACTTTTATTCTCCACGGCGGCGCTGCAGGAGTCTTTTCAGCCGGGCGGCTGACTCATATTTCTCGTCGCGCGCGAATTTTGCTATGAGATTCTCAATCTCCTTATCCGAATAGTTGCTGAGAAATTCCATGACCTCTGCATCTGCATCTTCGGTGTCGGCATCTGCATCGCCAAGAAATTGCTCCAGACCCTCGAGCGAATCAACCTCACTCTTTACTTTTGGAAGTTCCTTGAGCATCTTCTCTGCCGCTGCCAAGGGATCAGACTCTTCGGCATTAGCATCAGAGGGTACATCTTCGGCTGGCTTCGGCCGGAAGCCGCACTCATCGAGCACCTCTGAGTCGGTGAATATCGGCGAACCGGTGCGGATGGCAAGAGCCAGGGCATCAGACGATCGCGAATCAATCTTGTGCAACTCGCCATCCGGGCCCTCCATGATAAGGTTGGCGGCGAAGACTCCGCTCGGCAATTTATGAATCTCAATGCATGCC
The DNA here is from genome assembly GCA_910577585.1 of uncultured Muribaculaceae bacterium. GTDB lineage: Bacteria > Bacteroidota > Bacteroidia > Bacteroidales > Muribaculaceae > Lepagella. The sequence continues at coordinate 7,611 of CAJTNN010000003.1, forward strand.
AGACGCAGATTGAAAGTGTCGAGCACAGTCTTCAGCAGGTCGTGAGTCAGCGGTCGGGGGGTGTTGATCTGTTGCAACCGGCATTCGATAGCCTGCGCCTCAGGATAGCCTATGACTATAGGAATCCGGCGGTCCCCCTTTACCTCTTCAAGAATCACTGCGTATACACCTGATTCAATCTGATTATATGTGATGCCCACTATTCGGAGCTGATGACGTTTTTTCATGCTTTAGGCTTATGATGACGTTTATGCTTTTTATTTTCTGGCAGTGATATCATGCCCGAACCGAGACATAACTGTCGGTCGGGGGTATAGACTATGGCGAATTGTCCCGGAGCAATGCCTTGCACATCCTCTTCGGCTTCAATGCGGTAGCCCCCCTCTGCTGTGACCGACATCACTCCCGGTATAAACTGGGGTGAATGGCGATTCTTGAAGGCTATCTGAAGCCTCCCCTCCGAGGCACGGAATCTCGCGGGAGCATCGGCGTCAAAGGGATTCAGTGTGATCCAGTTCATCTCCTCGACGGGCACAACGCGGCCATATTGCTTATGGGTGTCGTAGCCATTTGAGACATACACCACGTTGTCTTTCACATTCTTTCTGACCACAAACCACGGGCCGCCGCTGAGTCCGAGACCTTTGCGCTGACCGATGGTGTGAAACCAGTAACCTTTATGGGTGCCGATTTTCCGGCCGGTCTCAATCTCGACTACCGCGCCCTCCTTGACACCGAGATGGCGCTTTATGAAGTCGGAGTAATCGATTTTGCCAAGGAAGCATATGCCCTGCGAATCTTTGCGACGCGCATTGGGGAGTGCCGCCTCGGCAGCCATCGCGCGCACCTCGCTTTTGGGAATGTCGCCGAGTGGAAACATCAGATGATCCAACTGCCGATAGCTTATCTGTGCAAGAAAATCTGTCTGGTCTTTTACCGGGTCTACGGCGGTGGCCAGAAACTTCATACCGTCGATTTCGCGTATTGAGGCGTAATGCCCTGTGGCCACGGCATCGAACTCATGGCCCCAGCGCTCCTCGAAAAATCCGAATTTGATGAGTTTATTACACATCATGTCAGGATGCGGGGTCAGACCCTTCCTTACGGTCTCGAGCGTGTAGGCCATGACATGATTCCAATACTCCTCATGCAGCGACACTTCCTTGAGAGGAAGCCCATATTTGCGGGCTATGAGCGTGCACATCTCCATATCTTCATCGGCCGAGCAATCGCCTTCGCCATTGTCCATGCCGATGCGTATATAGAAGAGATGCAGGTCATGACCCTCTTTGTAAAGACGGTCGACCACCACGGCTGAATCTACGCCGCCTGACACCAATACGGCTATGCGCTTCTTGTTCATACCTCTTCGAGCTCCTCATCCTCGCTCTTGTCTTCTGAATGAATGAGATGAAGCGAGAGAAAATAGTCTACAGATATCTTGCCGGGGCCGACAAGAAGGATAAAGAAGTAGATGCCGAGAAACATCACTGGCAGATAACCCATTGATTGCCAGTTGAGCATATATGGCGCGCTATTGAGCGTGTCGTGCAGGAGATGATATTCGGCGATAATCATGGCCACAAAGGGGGGCAGCGTCATCAGACGCGTAAGAAAGCCAAACATGATGAAGACCGAGCATATCATCTCGATGCATATCATCACTATCAGCGAGGCCTCGCTCCCCATGCCCAGCACACTCGGGAATGTATGGCTGATGGCGCTGAAGGTAGAGAGTTGTCTGACAGCAAACTGAATCAGCATTATCCCTACAAACAGGCGCAGAAACAAACGTCCCAGATTCGTATACGAATATCCACATGTGCGGATATACAGGGTCTTTATGTTGTTGATTATATTCATTCTGATTTAAATTAATGTCATCTGGATGGCTCAAAATAATTGCGGGCATATTCCACCGCACGGGCCACATCAAGATTCTTGGCAAGAATCTTGCCGTTCCGGTCAAGAATATAGAAACTCGGAGTCATGCGGATGTCATAGATGTCATCCCCTCCGTAGCATATGCCCGGCACCCATGATTCGGGCATCGATGCAAATTGCTGCAGAATCTCATTCTGGTCGTCGGGCACAGCATCTGCCACCACAAACATTATCTTCAACTTCCCTTCATCGATCTTCTCTGCAAGGTCAGTTGCCACATCAAGTTTGGTCTTGGCAAATCGGCAATCATCACAATCCGGATTTCCGAACTCTACAATCGTCAGCTCTGTATCGGGCTTGAAATCGGCATGACGGGCGTTGCGCAGAGTGAGTCGCATGGCCGGAAATTTCGCTCCTATGGCATTGCGCTTCAACAGATCAAGTTGCATGGCATAACGCTGCTTGCGACTATCCGGCAGACTCTTGTCTGCCACCAGAGCCTTCAGAAACGGCAGATAGGCATCATCGCTCCATAGTCCGGCACGCGGGCCATAGAGTGATTCTTCGGCGGCCTTCGTGAACTGCAGAAGCAGCAGCGGATTCCCCTTCAGCGACTTTACCAATCTGTCGATTGAAGCATTCACCGATTTCATTGAAGAATATGGCATTGCTGTGGCGTAGACTGAGAATGCATCGTTGAGGGCATTCTGGTCTACAGGCTCGCGGCGTTTGAAGTCCATCGCATCCCAGAAATGTTCCATCAGATAATCTGACCTCATCTGCAAATCAGTCATCTCTTCAGGGGCGGTGGGATACTCAAACAGTGGCTCGATGACAATCTGCGATACTGCACCACAGGGCTGCCAAGCCATCATGCCGGCTGAAATAGCCAATGCCGTCACCCAGCATCGGTTAGAAATCAGTATATCCTTAATTCCCATAATTTTCATACACAGAGGTTTGCTTCAGTAGGAGAGAGGATAAAATCATTGTATAATTGTCTGCAGGTTTTATATGGCTTGAGAAGAGAGCGGCAGAGTTTGGGATAGACCATCCGCACCTTGACTATTCTTGCCACAGTTGTATGCGCATCAAGCATTCTCAACTTCCATATGAGCTTAAAACTCCATCTTCTTCGATATGGATATCTGAGGAGGTACGACAACGCCGATAGCATCTGTATCCTGAGGCTGGTCATCATCGGCATCATCCATCACACCCTCTACATATGGCCTCAAGGCCTCAGCCCAGGCACGATACCCTTCGCCGGATAGATGCAGCCCATCGGTAGTGAAGTTCTTATGCATCTTGCCTGACTCCGGATCAGCGAGCACAGGCCACAAATCGATGTATACCGCACCATTGTCGACAGCCAGAGTGGCAAGCCGTTCATTTATGGCCGGAATCAGCGACTCACGACCGAATAGACTTTTGTAACGCTTGAAATCATTATTGATAGGCATGATGCTCTGCACATAGAGCTGTGTAGAGGGTGTCTTCTGCCGGATAGCTTTAATAAGTTCATCATATTTTGCAGCTATCTTCTCGGGAGTATTGTTGGAGTCGGCCACATCATTTATGCCGATAAGCAGGAATATCATCTTCGGCTCACCCTCGGTAATTTGATCAAGGCGCTTCATCACACCTGAGATGCGGTCGCTGCGGATACCTCTGTTCAGCACATTCTCCATGCCGAAGAGCTCCTGAAACTCTCCGCCATCTGTGATGGAGTTTCCGAGAAACACTATATCATCTGAAGTGACAGGGAGTTTGGCAAAAAGACTCACCCTCTGCCGCCAGTAATCATCTTGCGCATGAGACTGCAGCGGCCATATGCCGAGTGTCAGCCCCAGCAATGAGTATTTGAAAATACCCTTTATATAGCTTATAGATTTATTTCTCATAGTTTGGTCATAGTGATTAGATTGTTGAGGCTTCCGATGGTCTCACTTATTATAGACTCGGAGCAGGCCCACTAATGGCATCCTTAGGAATGGCTTTTATGGAAGTTAATCATCCCTTCGATAGGAGAGGGCATGATATGACTTACGCTCAATCCCTGACGCCCGGCGGCATCTTTCAAGATATCTGCAAAATGCCATGCTATCGAGCCGGTGAAGGCCAAGGGCAATGACCGGGCGCCGGAATACATCGCCACATTTCTTCTGAGGAAACATTCAAATTCTTCGCGCACGAGCGAATACACATATGGATTCCAGAGATGATCCCTGATGAATGGCACCAGCGAGGCCAAAAATCTGTTGGCTGCCGGCCGACGATACGTATACTCAAGAATATCATTGAGCGACATCTCATACTGCTTCATAAACTGGTCGCGTATCGGACGCGGGAGATGCCCCTTGAACGCGTCGGCCACCAGACGCTTGCCCAGTGCGGCCCCGCTCCCTTCATCGCCGAGTATAAACCCTAATGAGGGGATATGCTCTACGATTTCATGTCCATCATACAGACATGAGTTCGAACCTGTGCCTAATATGCAGGCAATACCTTTCTCTCTGCCAAACAGGGCCCTGGCAGCTCCCAACAGATCGGAATTCACATGCAGCGTGCCAGCACGCCACACATCGCCCAGGGCAGCATGCACTTTGGCACAGATTGATTGCGTGGCACATCCGGCTCCATAGTAATGGATCTCTGCCAGCGCATCATCCACACCAAGTTTATCCTGCACCTTCCCGAATGCCTCAGCTATCTCCTGCCGGCTGCACATCAATGCGTTGACGCCAATTGAGCTCACACGCGCCAGCTCATCTCCGCCATCGGCGAGGACAACCCAATCTATCTTCGAACTGCCGGCATCGGCTATAAGTCTATTCTTCATGGCTGAAAGCATCTAAAAGACCGTAATAAACTACACCGTCCGATTCAATCTTCTGATATATATACTGAGATACACATATCGAATGAAACGGCATAATTATCTAAACTACAAATTTAATCAAAACTTAGATTTTATGCAAAAAATATCCAAAAAGTTTATTCACTTCTCACACGCAATTCTCGCGCATAGTCCTCTCTGAATCTGAAAAGACTACCAGCATATATGCAAGAGGGGGCAGCCCCTATACTGAGTCTGCCCCCTGCGATGAGTTATCTGTTGTAGATAATTAGCTTATAAGTAAGTCTTTACTCTGATTATTCCCAGCTATCCCAGACACCTACAATCTGACGCAGCGATGAATCACCCTCGGTGCGGAGGTCTGTCAGCAGATTATTGCCCGCAAGGTTAAGTGAGCGCAGTGCAGGGTCGAAAGTCACATCAAGTGTCACGAGCTGATTGTTGGCCACATTCAGAGTCTGAAGGAAGTTTTGATTGGAGAGGTCGACATTCGTGAGGTCGTTCCATGCAAGATTCACGTAGGCCAAATTCTGACAATCCTCCACAGCAAACTGAGTAAGGTCATTATAGGGCGCATAGATATCAAGCAGAGCGCCGCAATTGTTGACAGCGAATTGAGTCATATGGTTGTCGCTCACAAAAACTGTCTGCAACGCCGGGAGATTCTGCAGATACATCTTCGCCAGACGATTGGAAGTCAGATTAAGATTCTCAAGAGCCACAAGACCACCAAGCTCAAGCTGACTGATCTCATTATAACCTGCATAGAGATTCTTCAGATTCTGACACATAGTCACATCAAGCACCTTGATGCGATTGTCCATGCAGTTCAGACTCTTGAGATTGACTGCATTGCTGACATTCAGTTCAGCCATCGAATTCGATGCCACATTAAGCACAGTCAGTAGAGGAGTACCCTCAAGATTAATTGAGCTGAGTCGATTGCGGTTGAGGCGAAGTTCCTGAAGTTGAGAGCAACCGGCTATATCCACTTCAGTAAGATCATTGCGCGAAGCATTGACCACTGTCAGAGCCGGATTATTGGTCACTACGATAGAGGATATCTTATTGTCGCTGACATTGACCACCTTAAGGTTGGGGAATGCGCTCAAATCAAGTGTGCCGGCAAGATTATGATTGCGCCAGTCAATCTCAGTGACATGGCCATTCTCTACTTTCACTCCAGGGCAAGTGGCCGGATTGCTGCCATTCATCTTCAATGCCTCGGCGTTGTTGCCACCTTTAGCAGCAGGTTGAGCCAGAAAAGCACTGAGGCTCTTGGACTCTGATTTCGAGATAGATTGCGCGCTGGCAGTGAAGGCTCCTGCCATTGATAAAGACAATGCGCAAAGAATAGCTAACTTTTTCATAGTCGTATGATTAGGATTTTATATCGATTGGGGATGCACTGTATGAAATTAATTTGCATCGTGCACCATAAAGTAAGCTACCACGCAATTGATACTCAGCCGTCAGGACTAATCCAATACTCCGTTGCTTACTTTCATCAATACAACAACCTAACTCCTCACATGGTTGGCTGTATTCTGAAAAATAATAAAAAAATGTTAAGCCGGCATCTCTACTGAAATCTGCACTCAACAAATAGACTCCTGCGAGGGTTATACGTAAAACTGAAATGCGGTAGGTGGCATAGTCGCAGATGGCAGCCCATGTACAGTGGCGGCTTCGAAAGACCTATCTATCCGCAATTCTAAAAATCTACAGTTATGCATATGATGCCAGATTTTCTATTAACTTCGCTGAAGGTGCTGATGGTGATAATCATACTGATTGGTATGATTATCATACTCATGGGGATAAATCATCTGACACATAACGATGACTCAATCTCGCCGAATGAGACTAAAGCGCTGAAGCGTGAGGTGCGCGATGACCAAAGGGTAATCTCGCGGCGCAGCGTGTTTCATAAATTTTTGGCGCGCGACCTGAAGAGAGGAGTGACGAAACAGTCTTAAAAGTGTTATCTCTGCACTCTATTTAACATAATGGTGATTATGTCTAATTCGCATTTATGAGTAAGAGCCGAGTTGACTCGGCTCTTTTATTATGTGAGATTTTAATATTTTGGCTTAGGTTTACGCCCGCGCTTTTTTGGAGGATTCTCGTGGCTGGGTTCTGCAAGCGCTGCTGAAGTATCCGCTGCATCCAAAACGGCGCCGCCGTGAAGTTCTGCGGCGTGAGGTTCTGAAGATTTTGGTGTAGCTGCGAGTTCGGCCCGAAGAAAACTTGATGTAGGTCCATTCTTTTCAGCCACCTGCTCAGGAGTACCCTCGGCCACAATGCAGCCGCCGGCTCGCCCACCCTCGGGGCCCATATCGATGATATAGTCGGCACACTTGATGATGTCAAGATTATGCTCAATCACTACCACTGTGTTGCCCTTATCCACAAGTCGGTTGATTACACCAAGAAGAATGCGGATGTCTTCGAAATGCAGTCCTGTTGTGGGCTCATCAAGCAGAAACAGCGTGTTGCCGGTGTCTTTCTTAGCAAGCTCAGTGGCAAGCTTTACGCGCTGGTTCTCGCCCCCGCTAAGGGTGCTTGAGGGCTGACCGAGCTTGATATATCCGAGACCTATCTCCTTGAGCACCTGAATCTTTTTAAGGATGGCGGGTACATTCTCAAAGAAGTCAACTGCCTCATTTACAGTCATTTCAAGCACGTCAGCAATCGATTTGCCCTTGAATCTGACCTCAAGCGTCTCACGATTATAGCGTTTGCCATGACATTCTTCACAAGGCACGAGCACATCAGGCAGGAAGTTCATCTCTATAGTGCGGTAGCCATTGCCTTTGCACACTTCGCATCGCCCTCCGGCTACATTAAATGAGAATCGGCCAGGCTTATAGCCTCTGATTTTAGACTCCGGTAATTCTACAAACAACTTGCGTATATCGGCAAATACCCCGGTGTAAGTGGCCGGATTAGACCGCGGCGAGCGTCCGAGCGGCGACTGGTCGACGGTCACTACCTTATTGATGTGCTCTATACCCCTTATCTCTTTATACGGAAGCGGGGCCTGCAGCGACCGATAGAGATGCTGGCTCAGAATAGGCTGAAGTGTGCCGTTTATGAGCGAGGATTTTCCACTACCGCTCACTCCCGTCACACATATGAATCTCCCCAGAGGCAATTTGAGGTCTACCTCCTTAAGATTATGCCCGGTGGCCCCTATGATTTCAAGGGTCTTGCCATTGCCGGGTCTATGCCGGGCCGGAAGATTGATTGACCGCGAGCCATTCAAGTAATCTGAAGTGAGTGTATGCGCAGATTGCATCTCATGGGGAGTACCCTGAAACACTACTTCGCCCCCATGCACCCCCGCGCCCGGACCAATATCCACCACATAATCGGCTTGCATCATTATATCCTTGTCATGCTCGACGACAATGACACTGTTGCCTGCATCGCGCAGAGTCTTCAGACTTTTTATCAGGCGCTCATTATCGCGCTGATGAAGTCCTATCGAGGGCTCGTCGAGAATGTACAATACATTCACAAGCTGCGAACCTATCTGAGTGGCAAGACGTATTCTCTGACTCTCACCGCCGCTTAGGCTGCTGCTCGAACGGTTAAGCGACAGGTAATCGAGTCCTACATCAAGCAGAAACTTTATGCGCGAGCGTATCTCCTTCAACACCTCTGTCGCGATAGGACGTCGGGAAGGCTCAATCTTGTCTTCAAGACCGAGTGTCCACTCATATAAATCTGCGATATCCATTGAGGCCACATCGGCGATATTTTTCCCGTCGATGAAATAATGCAGGGATATTTTATTAAGCCTCTGGCCATGACACTCAGGGCATACGGTCTCAGAAAAATACTGATTACTCCACTTGTTGGCTTCAGTGCCGGCATCCTCGCTCTGCTGCATCTCGATATACTTCACGAGGCCATCATAGCCCATGTCGATTCGCGATGTCGACAGTGTGTCATTCTGAAGTGATAGCTTCACGTCAGTGCCACCGAGTATATCATTTATCGCCTCCTGAGGCAAATCCTTGATGGGCGTCTTGATATCGGCGCCATAGAGCGCGAGAATAGCCTGGATTTGCCAGAATACAAGTGAATTCTTATATTTGCCCAATGGCGCGATTCCACCATCGTAGATTGATTTATTCCGGTCAGGGAATACCTTCTCTTCATCGACAACGCTCACTCGCCCTAAACCCTTACAACGCCGGCATGAACCCTGAGGCGAATTAAACGAGAAATCATGGGGAGCCGGTTCGGGATACGACAGACCGCTCACCGGATCCATCAAGGATTGTGAATAATGCGTGATTTCTTCGGTGGCCACATCAAACACCATCATCTGCTTGTCGCCCTGTTTAAGCGCATTTTCTACCGTAGAGCGCAGACGATCCAGATCATTTCCATCTACTTTCAGACGGTCGACCACAAGCTCTACACTATGATTCTTATAGCGGTCAAGCTTCATGCCATAACTCAACTCGCGAATCTCGCCATCGACACGCACTCTCAGATAGCCCTTCTTCAGAAGGTTCTCAAACAACTCCTTGTAGTGACCTTTGCGATTCTTTACAAGTGGCGCAAGCACATATACCTTCTTACCCTCACACCGCTGCAATATCAAATCTACAATCTTATCTTTGGTATACTTCACCATTCGCTCGCCCGAGACATAACTTATGGCCTCGCCAAGTCGGGCGTAGAGCAGACGGAAGAAGTCGTAGATTTCTGTCGTAGTACCGATTGTAGAGCGAGGGTTTTTATTGACGGTCTTCTGCTCTATGCTGATTACCGGACTAAGGCCACTGATGAAGTCTACATCAGGACGTTCCATCGAGCCAAGCATATTGCGTGCATAGGCCGAAAAGGTCTCTATATATCGGCGTTGCCCTTCGGCAAAAATTGTGTCGAAGGCCAACGACGATTTTCCACAACCACTAAGGCCCGTGACGACACATAGTTGATTGTGGGGGAAGGTTACATTTATATTTTTAAGATTGTGCACACGCGCGCCGTAGACTTCTACAGCGTCGTGATTCATCAACTCTGATTTAATCTCTTTATCTTTGCTCATCAAATAATATTTATGAGATGAAGTCTTAGATAGTATAAGTAAGTTTCTCTCAACAATAATGCATAAGCAGTTGCTAATTTATGAAAGATACTTATTATTCTTCGACTACTTATTCTTCGTCTACCGCATTATCAACACGATTATGACGGAGAATGTTGATATCGCCACTCTTTTTATATTTTTTGCCGTCGGCGCCCTCAGCAGTTATCACATAATAGTACACGCCGGGCTTTACCGCACGTCCTCCGCGGGTGCCGTCCCAACCCAGATTCGGATCCGAGAAGTGGTGGATTTGCGCACCGTAACGGTCAAATATCCAGCATTCGAAATCTACAATCGAACGATAACTTACCTTCCACTCATCATTCACTCCATCACCATCCGGAGAAAACGCATTCGGGCATAAAAGTTCCGAGGCTCCGATGGCCACAGTATATGTGTCGCCCACAGCTTCGCACGAACCATCTGAATTACTTCCGACATACCGGATGTAATACGTGCCCTCCTCCATAAAAGTGTAGTCGAGATTCTGCTCATTAAATCGATATTCGAGCTCTTCAAATTCCGGGTCTTTGCTCATCTGCCATTCATGGTGCATGACACCCTCAGTGACATATGCACGAAATTCAATCTCTGATGGAGCCGAACCGCCGAGCGATGATTCATCACCCTTTATCTGATTGCTGCCTGGAGCTGAATCAGCTCCGTTTGAATCACTGTCGCTATCTGAATCAATATCGCCATCATCTACACGCGAAGCACGCTTGCTCTTCTTGGTCGCACTGCGGGAAAGATCACTGTAATCTGCATCAAGTTGTACGGCCTCCGTAGTCACCTGCACAGCCACCGGAGCCACCACCGGACTTTCTGCCTGCTGCTCCCAATTCCATGCCTGCATAAATCTGTCGCCCGACACATGAAAGGACGTATAACAATAAGCGGGAGGTGTGATTCTGATTCTATCGGTAAAACTCTCTATCAACACACTTGTCTCGACAGTAGAATATTCTTTCAATTCCTCATTCCACTGCTGAGTATCGTATGCGACTTTTATATCACGACTCAATACTTTCTGCTGACCATTTACAGTGAAATAATGTATCGGTTCAGCACTTCCGGCTACGCTTAATATCGTAGCCTCGCAATCGGATTCACCGTTATCCCAGACATCACTGATTTTAAAACGATATGGCAGATAATCTACAATCCATATATAATGCCTTGCAGAGCCATCTTCGATGATATATCCATAGTTACCGGATACACCGGACACAACCACTTGATTACTCTCATATTCTACATTTGAAATCTCTTCGGCATATCCTCCGCCAAGATTACTGTATCGGTAGATTTTCACATTGTGAGGATTCGCAGCATTGTACAACAAATCTACGCCACTTGTGTCGTAGATAACGTAAATCTTATCAAGCCCGGTGCTCTTCTCAGGAATCTCCTCAATAACTTTAAGAGAATTACCTCTAAATGATATGTCATCAGCATGTGCGCCTAATGCAGTCACACATAAAATAACGGAAGGTATATACTTGGAAAGAATCATAAAATCACTTACACTATAAAGTTTGAGGATCGTATATAAGAAGTTTGAGAATAGAATATGAATGGTGTTAAAGATTCTACATGAGTCGGCAATTAGGAATTCACCATCTAACAGAATCTTGCAACCATCTCATTATATAACGATTTAGGCTATATTGATATTGCCTAAATGCTGAAGTTAAGAATTAGGCGCACATATACTTGCGGTGGAATAGCAGTGAGGTCTGCAGCATTATAGCATACAGACCTCATAAGCTATAGTATCCCAACAAGTATTCCATGCAGCTGCGCAGGATTCCGATGCCCCCAAAAATCATGCGGCAGACGAACCATCACTTCGGAACAAAGGTTTCGAAGGTAGAATCATCATAATATATGGTGATTTGGATTACTTTTCGTGGATTTTGACGCATATTCTCTATTTGCCTTTGCAAATCCATAATTTTCAAATCAGACTCAAATATCTGGTTTTTCGCAGCATTAGCCTCTTGATTCGCATTATTTAAGGCCTCGAGATTCGAATAGATTCTTTCGCTTGAGGGCTCGTGCAGTTCTGCTGAATTTTCATTATCAAAATTTGACCCGAGAGCAGGCGACATCGCCTCTCTTCCGGCCGAGGGTCGGCCGGATATGGTGGATCCATTCCCAAGCGCAGGATTGGAGGAGACCTTCACAGGCCCTTCTCCGAAAAGTATCCACAAAACCGACAGATCCGGGAAAGCAGTATGTATCTGCTTCACCAGAGCATCGCTAATCTTCTTATTTCGTCCTGACAGCACCTGCGAGAGGGTAGGACGAGGGATGCCACACATATCTGCAAATTGCGAAGGCGTGAGGCCGTTCGTGTCAATGAAGAGTTTTAGGCGAGTGGCGAAATTTTCCTCCATAACGGGGTAATAATTTAGGTAATGATTTAGATTGCAAATGTAATAAATAAATTCCAAATTCACAACTCAATCAAACAAAATAAAATTTATATTTACAAATCATAATTGCAAATTCCGACGTTTATAGATTCTCATTCTCAAACACAGCGCATTAAAGTAAAAATTCAGTCATACTTCACACTAAACTAACTGATAGATCGATACATCGATAATTATCTCAATTTTACACCTTTTTATTAATCATAGGACGGAAAATATGTATTTCACTCCAAAAATATAGCCTAAACCACTCATATAGTGCAGAATAAATTAAATGTTAATATTTGTGATTTGCAAAATTCATGAATTATAATAGAATACAATTGAGAATTATGTTTCACGAATTTAGGTGTTCCACAACTCAAATAGTATGTATTTATAAATTCGAAATGTAAATATTGAAATAAACGCAAATGCAAATAACACTAATAATATACAAATTGAAATTGCTTTTGCAAACCACAGAACTCCTACAAATACCTCTGATTCAAAGATGCGAACTTTTGACCAATTTACAAAAACATCTCACTATTCCGTACGATCAAAAACTGCTAAGTAAATCATCCAACTCAGATTTCTATTCTCAAATTTCTACATTCATGACCAACTTCTCGACCAGATTACAAATTTTCGAATCTCAGAGCCTTTGGAATCTATCATTTCTACTTAACACTCTAACAATCCTTAAGTTAGGCAAGATTCACAGCTCTCCCCTATTTAACCATCCTACATTCTTTCCACCCTCTGCAACCTGCAAAATCGACAATTCTGCCTTAAATCACCTATACGGCCCCACTGCTGATTGCAGAGAGGAGCACCATCCACACTAAGAAACCAACCTGAATCGGATAAGTATCGAAATATATATAGGTCTCCCTGACTACATTGTGATTCTTTAGCTGAATACCTTTATTTAACATTATGGTAAGTATAATGTTATAAATGATAGTATCTGATTGTTCGTTATCTATGAGTCAATCTTATCGAAATCTTCTTTAGTTATCTCTCATTCTAAATGGCTTTTCCGATCAAACGCTATCCTCAGCCGGCAAGAGTGTCAACAAGTAATAACTTGCAACTATCGTTAACCCTACTTCAATCTTCAGTAATACTTCTCTTTCAAGTTCCGCTGCCTTATTTATAAGGCAGCCCACTGTTAGCTCTTCCATACACCAATAAGTATCACAACTGAGATTACTTCCCTAAAGACTCCATTAACCGACTGCTTCACCTAATCCATCAATAACTATCAATTATCCCCAGAATATGAGATTCCAATATTTGTGAAACATTCCTCACTTCTTCCCAAATATTCGATTCTCAGAATCACATCTTGGGCTAAATAATTTCGTGTGCTACAAAAGGAAAATTGTTACGGGACAGAGTCAATCTACATCTCAAGGTGGTTGAAGAGCTTTCGTAAAAAGTTTAAATCAACTCATCGAATAAAATCGTTTAGTCAATCAAGCATGAGGCTAAAGTGGACTTCACTACCTATAATATTTAGACCTGACTCAGCAGGATTATCTTTCAAGAATTTCACCATTCCATACTTCGACACCTCCGCCATTTTTACACATTCTACAAATTTTAGACTATCTATGAAACGACAATCATCTTCAACACTTCTACATTTTGGGAATAGCTTTATCACTTCAGAATCACTCTTTAATAAGAGAAGTATTTCATCCAACCCATGTTTAAAATAGACGGCCTTACCACCAGATAAAAAATGCTCTTCAAATATGATTTCCCAATCTTTACGACTGTGAATAATCCGACACTCATACGCATCTCGCTCTGCATTCATACACTTCTCAATAAGCTCATCTAATCCTATCAAACACAACTCCGAAAAGCTATTTATATATTTATATCCTACAGAATGCATGTCACAAATATCACGTAAACAATTCGAATTATCCGCTTCTTCAGTTGTCAAGAATAAGCTCTGAATACACTTCTGGAAACACTGTATATTGTCAGGATATGACACGTACAATCTACGTAAATATGCAGAGTCGACAAACCCGAATTTTGTATAGTATCTTCGTAGATGATCATCAGCAGGAATCAAGAACAGAAAATTATAATCTCTACTTATTGCAATGTTCTCAATATCCTTTATCATTCGCCCCATGATGCCCCTCCCCTGCATATCAACCTGCGTAGATAGACCGCATAGATATAACCCCTTTAAATTGGCATCTAAACCGTCACCTGACCTAAATGAATATACTATGCCATGCAACACAGCTACTATCTTTGAATCTACTGTGCATACCAGACTATTCATTGGATTAAAGTAATTATCCAATACCAAATCTACATATTCATCCGAATCACCGAAAGTAGACTTCCACATAGTTTTCATCTCATCCAGTTCTGTCAATTCCGGGTGTCGAATTATTTCTTTATTTTCAATTATTTCATCCATATTCCTAATGTATACTAATCCTTATACTTTAATGCGTATTTTCGAAAATATCATACGTCATTATCGCCGAAATATTGCTGCTATTTTAGTTATTCTATTGCGTATTCTAAAAGGGGAGAAGTCATGAAAACCATAACTTCTCCCCTCGTATACATCGTTAAATTTTTTACTTCAGACGCAGGAATGCATAACCGAATCTTTCTGCAGCTGCACGGCTCAATTCATCGCGGAATTCAGGTGCGGCTATCGATATCATTAGCTTTGCACGCTCCGCGAGATTCTTGCCTCTGAGGTCAACGATTCCGTGCTCGGTAGCGATGTAATTGGTCTGGAAACGTGTTGTCACCACACCGGCTCCGGGCGTCAGAATAGGTTTGATTTTAGTCGCACCCTTGTTGGTAGTAGAGAGCATAGCCAGAAATGATTTTCCACCCTCACTCTGTGAGCTACCGTAGACAAAGTCGTGTTGTCCGCCTACACTCGAAAAGATTTTTGTACCAATCGAGTCGGCACACACCTGCCCCGTAAGATCGATTTCCAGACACGAATTAATCGACATCACTTTCGGATTCTGCGCGATTATGAAGGGATTGTTGGTCCACGCCACATCTTTAAACACTATATCTTTATTATAGTTCATATAATCATATAGCCGGCGTGAACCGAGAGCCAGAGAGGCCACAGATTTTCCGGGCATCACCATCTTCTCTGAGTTATCTATGATACCCTTTTCAAGCAGTGGCAGCACACCATCCGTCATAGCCTCCGTATGCAATCCGAGATGTTTATGATTCTCCAGTGCGCGTATCACAGCATTCGGAATTCCTCCGACACCTATCTGCAATGTTGCCCCATCAGGAATATGCTCAGCAATGAAGTTGCCGATTCTTATCTCCTTCTCGGTCGGCACAGCTGTAGGTACTTCGATCAGAGGATCATCCACTTCCACGATGGCTGACAACTGCGATACATGTATTACCGGGTCGCCGTATGAGAATGGCATATGAGGATTGACCTGAGCTATCACTCTATCGGCGCATTCGGCTGCAGCTGTCGCAAGGTCAGCCGACACACCGAAGCTCACATATCCCTCCTCATTGGGCATGGAGCAGTTGAGCAATGCCACATCTACCCTGCACGTACCATCGCGGAACAGAGCTGGTACCTCACCCAGGAATCGCGGTATCATTGAGCCATATCCCTCGGCGATATATTGCCGCACAGCATTCGACACAAAGAATGACTCCACATTGAAGTTATCCTTAAATTCCGGCTTGCAATAAGGAGCGACACCCTTTGTCACTGCAAATGCAGAATAGAGCGTCACATCGTGCAGTTCATGGCCACGTCGAGCCAGTGCCTCCACAAGTACTTCAGGCGTCGAAGTGCTGCCCTGAATATACACATGGTCGCCCGATTCTATCAGTTTCACCGCCTCATCAGCGGTCATATAATTTATCTTATCCATACGTCTCAAATTTTAGACAGCCCTATGGGGAGTGCGGATTATGCTTCACATTCAATCCGCACGCTCCATAGGGCTCGATAGTGGGTTATATACTTATGCAAATACTATTTTCTCTGTCTCCTCATGAAGAGCACAGGGCTTCGATTCGTGCAGACACTTATGGTCAGCATCAAACTGACGCAGGCGCGATTCAAGGCGTTCCATATCTT
The DNA here is from genome assembly GCA_910577585.1 of uncultured Muribaculaceae bacterium. GTDB lineage: Bacteria > Bacteroidota > Bacteroidia > Bacteroidales > Muribaculaceae > Lepagella. The sequence continues at coordinate 24,023 of CAJTNN010000003.1, forward strand.
CGGCTGAAGATATCATCGATACCGTCACACGTATCCCCTCCTGCTCACTGCCTGTAGAGGGCAACGAAATCGAGCTCACACCATAGCGCATAAGCTCACGCTGCAGATCCACACCACGCATATTCGGATAGCCTACCGTGAAGAAGAAGCCATCAGATATCGGGCGGTCGCCATCAATACTGTATACTATATGGAACCCATTCTCCACGAAATGGCGCTTCACAATCTCCGCACGACGTCCATACTCCGATGAATGGGCCACAAAATTCAGCTCACCCTTCACGGCAGCCTCCATCATGCCGGCAAGGGCATACTGGGCCGAATGTGTAGCACCCGACGATGCGCAGTAAAGCACACCATATATATATGCGTCGCCAAATGCAGGCATCTCATAGAATTTCTCAAGATACGCATAATGGCGCCCATACACCTCCGGGCTCATGCACACCAACGCTATACGCTGACCCGCATAACTGAATATCTTGGAGGCCGACACAAGTAGGATGTAATTATCCGTATACTTCGCCACTGTAGGTATATAGGGAGCTTGATAAGGCTGACTGAAGTCAGAGCGGAAGTCCATGCCCATATAAGCCAGGTCTTCAAGCACTATCACATCATACTTGGTGGCAAGCCGACCGATAATCTCAAGTTCCTCATCAGTCAGATTGGTCCATGCAGGGTTATTCGGGTTAGAATAAATCATGGCCGTGATTCTTCCCGACTTCATCTCCTCTTCGAGGCGTGCCTCGAGCGCTTTGCCACGATAGTTATAGATGTCGAATGACTGCATGCGCAATCCAAGCAGCTTTGCCTGATGGCGCTGTGCCGGGAAACCGGGATTCAAAATCAGTAGCGTATCCTTCTGTTCAAGACGCTGCTTAAGCAGAAGCATCAGAGTGAAACTACCCTGCATTGAGCCTACAGTAGGCACTATCCCCTTGGCCGGCACATCTATCCCCATGAATGCTTCAAGGAATTTATGCCCCGCCTCTTTCAGAGCCGGTATGCCGGCGATGTCGGGATACTTGTTTGCCACTCCGCTGCGCAGAGCTGCGCATTCTGCCTCTATGCCCACCTCCTCGGCCGGCAGACCCGGATTGCCGATTTCAAGATGCACACACTTGTCGGAGGTAGCGACTTCAAGCTCTGCTGCCACTGAGCATATCTGACGTATTGTAGCTGTCGATACATCAGGTATCGATAATTTCTTCAGGATTGAATCAAGAATACTATTGTCTACAGGAAACATTAGAAAGAATAAATATGGAAACTTTACTATTCATTCCATCGCCGCCAGGATTGCCCTGCGAAGGCTCACTTCGCAGGGCTACCCCGACAGAGATGCGTTTTAAATCAAGTTTTAAATCAAGATAGAGCTGTCGGCCAGACTTACTTTATAGCCTGCGCACGCTCCCAACCCTCACGGAAGGCCTTGAGATTGCTCTCTACCATCGCCTCACCTTTGCGGCCGAAGATTTTGCGGATTCCCTCCTCAATCTTCGACTTCTCCATACCCTCTATGAAGGGGGCGCACGCACCGAGAAGCACCATATTGGCCGCTCTCGGACTTGCCACCTCCTTGGCCACGGCATCCATATCGAACGCCACCACGTGCGGCAGAGCCTCAAGCTCAGCCATCACATCCGCCATGTCAGGATAATCAGGTATATTGTTGAAGGGTGTAGTGTTGGTCACCACCCAGCCATTTTTAGAAAGATACGGTAGATAACGCAGCGCCTCCATAGGCTCGAGCGACACTATCAGGTCGGCACCACCAAGGGCGATGAGGTCGCTTGCTATCGGCGAGCTGCTCAGTCTGAGGTTAGATTGCACATCACCGCCTCGCTGCGACATGCCATGCACTTCGGCCTGCTTGAGATGAAGTCCCTCATCAAGAGCTGCCGCCCCGAGAATCGTGGCGATTGACAGGATGCCCTGGCCTCCGACGCCTGCCAGAATTATATCTGCTTTCATTGTGTTGTAGTAGTGTTACTTCTGATTTAAGGTTATTTCTTCGACGAAGCATGACGACGCGCGGTCTGGATGCATTCGCGGCGGCTCACAATCACCGACAGTCCGGCATACTCTATCTCCTCACGGAAGAGTGCCTTCATCTGCTCCACATTCTTGGGCAGCGAATCAATAGTGCGCACATGTGCCGGATCAGCTCCAAGGCCAAGACAGATATCCTCGAGTTTACCTGTGCCCTGCGAATCCTGACCACCGGTCATGCCCGTAGTCAGATTGTCGGAGATTATCACCGTCATGGGGGTATTCTCATTGATGGCGTCAAGCAATCCGGTCATGCCTGAATGTGTGAATGTCGAGTCGCCGATTATAGCCACTGCAGGATGCTGGCCGGCATCAGCCGCACCCTTGGCCATTGTGATTGATGCGCCCATATCCACACAGGTGTCGATGGCATTGAAGGGTGAAAGGAATCCCAGAGTATAGCATCCTATATCACCAAACACTTTCGGATTCTCATACTCCTCAAGCACGCCGTTGAGCGCCGCATACACATCGCGGTGGCCGCAACCCTGGCAGAGTGCCGGCGGACGCGGACGCGTCACCTGCGATGCAGCCTGCACCTCCACCTCCTTCAGACAGTCAAGATCACTCTTCACCTTAGCCAGTCCGGCACGCACAAGGTCAGGTGTAAGCTCGCCGGTCAGATTCAACTCTCCGCTCAACTTGCCATATACCTTGCCGGTGCGGTCGAGCACACCGCGTATTTTACGCTCGAGCAGAGGCTGTCCCTCCTCGATGACCATCACAGCATCACACTCATCAAAGAGCTTGCCAATCAACTTTGTCGGCACAGGATATTGCGAAATCTTCACTGTCGGGAAAGGAATACCCTCCGGGAAGACCTCCTTGACATAGTTCCAGGCCAGGCCGCTCACCACGAGTCCAAGCGACTTGTCGGCGCCATCGATATAAGCATTAAAGGGGGATGTCTCAGCCGCCTCTTCAAATCGCTTATAGTCATCGAGCAACACCTTATAACGCTGTTTTGAAATCGCAGGCATCAATACCCACTGACGCGGATTGCGCGGATAATGAAGCGTATTCTCGGCAGAGGGTTCGGAGTCGACCTCCACCACCGCGCGGCTATGGCTCAGGCGTGTCACCAGGCGCACCATAACAGGGATGGCAAACTTCTCCGACATCTCAAAACCATAACGCGCCATATCATAGGCCTCCTGCTGATCTGAAGGCTCAAGCACCGGCATAAGGGCGAAATCAGCATAGAATCTCGAATCCTGCTCATTCTGCGACGAATGCATCGAGGGGTCATCGGCTGCTATGACAAGCAGACCGCCGTTGGCACCGGTCATGGCCGAGTTCACAAACGCATCGGCAGCCACATTCATGCCCACATGCTTCATCGACACTATGGCACGCTTGCCGCAATATGACATTCCCAGAGCCTCCTCCACGGCAGTCTTCTCATTGCTGCTCCAGTGAGAGTGAAGATGACGCTCACGTGCCACCTCATTGCCCTGCACAAATTCCAGAATCTCGGTCGATGGTGTGCCCGGATAGGCATACGCCCCCGACAGACCGGCATTGATGGCTCCCAGAGCCAGGGCCTCATCGCCCAATAAGAGTTTTTTCGTTTTCATGTACTATTAGATTCGCCGAGCTGACGACTATGTCTGACAATGATATCCGACACTCTCCTCAGCATTCGGCCATGGACAAACTTTCAATGCGCAAATATACGTAATTTAGTCCGCTTTCAAAACAGTTTCTTTAGCAATTTTTTATGTTTTTCAGCATATTCATCATGTTTTCAAAATACTTATTAACATAAAATTCGTAAATATCACTTTTTTTTATTTCATCGTTCGAATCTCTCATGATTTTTTATTAACTTAGCGGTGCAAACCATTTCCCACCCCGTGTGTCAGAATGGCAAGAGTATATAACCCGAAGGCCCCTCTCCAGCATCACGGTGGCATTCTCTGACGCACGATGTGGTTATGGAGCGCATTGATTCTTCCACATCCATGACACAGGAATCCGCGCACTATCGTCCCCGATAGCACGTCGATTCATAAAACTTAATAACGAATATAAAACCAAACATCTATAAGACTATGTTTAAGAAAATGTTCTTAGCTGCCGCAGTGGCTCTCACAGCCCTTTCGGCTTCCGCAGTCCTCCCCTCTGTGACACTGACCGACATCAACGGCAACACTGTCGACACCTCAACTCTCTCTAACGACGGCAAACCGATGATCATCTCCTTCTTTGCCACCTGGTGCAAGCCCTGCATGCGCGAGCTCAAGGCCATCCACGAAGTCTACCCCGACTGGCAGGATGAGACCGGCGTACGCCTCATCGCTGTAAGCATCGACGAGGGTCAGAACGCCCAGAAGGTAAAGCCCCTCATCGAAGGCAAGGGATGGAGCGACTACCAGGTGCTCCTCGACCCCTCAAATGAATTCAAGCGTCAGCTCGGCGTCAATGACATTCCTCACGTCTTCGTGGTCGATGGCAATGGCAACATCGTCTGGAATCACCAGGGATACGTAGATGGCGGCGAAGAGGATATCCTCGAGGCTGTGCAGGCTGCTGCCCAGAAATGACCCGTAATCAATAGACTCACCCGCAATGAGTTCTATACCTCACCTGGACTTGATATAATAATATTGCATATGTATGGTAGACCCCGCCGAGGGGACTACCATACATCTATAGTTTAAATAAACACCCTTCTAACATCATGCCCAATAATTCTTTCCGCGCAGCTATTCCGCTACTTTTCGCCGCAATGGCTATGCCGGCTTGGTCAGCTGAAAATCAAGCTGATAAGAATGATTCCGTGATGCTTGTTCCGCGCACTTACATGGGCCAGACCATCAATGTGCAGGAAAGCATGCAGGATTTCACGCCAAAGAATCCATCCTGGTGGAGCCAGGTCAGAGCCACCGGTAGCATCCAGACTGAATTCATGGCTCCAATGGATGATTCATCGCTCGACATCAAGGCAGCCGACTATCCTGCAAGAGTGCTCAACAACACATACTTCGACTTCACTGTCAACGCACCCTACATCTCTGCCGGCGCAAGATTCCAATTCACAAAATGGCCGCTCCCGGGGTTTGAAGAGAAGACTATGCCCGGCTTCGCAGGATGGGGCATACCATATTTCTGGGCAACCGGTAAATATAAGTGGGCACAGCTCACTGCGGGTGACTTCTACGAGCAGTTCGGCTCCGGCCTCATCATGCGCACATATCAGGAACGCGCTCTCGGTGTCGACGGTGCAATACGTGGTGCCCGACTCAAACTCAATCCCGGCCGAGGTGTCTACCTGACTGCCCTCACCGGTAAGGAACGCCGATTCTGGAAGCATACCCCCGACCTCATCTGGGGTGCCGATGCCGAATGGAGTCTGCATGAGTCATTTGCCAATGCTTTCTCGCCGCAATATGGTGTGACGCTCGGTTTCTCATACGTGGGCAAACACGACAAACGTGGCAACGGCTCAAATGTCACCACCATCCTTGGCGATCAGGAATATCGTCTTAACTTCCCCACCACAATCGCAGCTTTCGATGGCCGCGTCAATGCCCGCCTCAAGGATTTCACAATCCTTGCAGAGTATGCCACAAAAAACAATGACCCCAACGCTGTAAACAACTACATCTACAAGCGCGGTCATGTAGAATTGCTCTCTCTCTCGTACGCCGCCAATGGATTCAGCGCATATGTGCAGGCCAAGCGCAGCGAGAACATGGCATTCCTGTCTGACCAGGAGGAGCAGACCAACGCTTTCATCAACTACCTCCCGGCATTCACCAACACACAGACCTATACGCTCGCAGCCCTATATCCTTACGCCACCGACTATAATGGCGAATGGGCCTATCAGGCTGAGCTGCGCTATCTCTTCAAGCGCAACACTCCGCTGGGCGGAAAATATGGCACCAACGTAAAGCTCTCCGGCTCATACATCGCCGACCTCTACAACCAGGCTCCTCTCGGACCGAAAGTTGAGGTGACAAATCCTGACGGCACAGTCTCTGTGCTCGACAAAGACCCCACTCAGGTAGGCACAAACGGCTACGGCGCCCCCTTCTGGAAAGCCGGCGGTCTGCGTTACGCCGACATCAACTTCGAGATCAGCAAGAAACTCAGCCGCAAAGTGCAGCTCACATTCTTCTATCTCTTCCAGCGTCTGAACTACGACAAAATCTTCGGACACCCCACCGAACATGGAGGCGAAGAGATGGTGACAGCCAACACCTTCATTCTTGAGGGTCAGTGGAAGATCGCCAAGCGCACTCAGCTGCGTTGGGAGGTGCAGTATCTTACCACTCATCAGGACGACAAAGACTGGGTATGCGCGCTGGCAGAGCTGTCGCTGGCTCCTCACTGGATGTTCACGCTATCTGACAACTATAACTGCGGCGTGACAAAGGAGCATTACTACACAGCGATGGTCACCTACAACTACCGTGCTAACCGCTTCGCCCTCTCATTTGCCCGCAACCGCGCAGGCTTCAACTGCTCAGGCGGCGTATGCCGCTGGGTGCCCGCATCTAAAGGCATCTCTCTAAGCTATAACTACACTTTCTAATTCTCTCTTCACGTCTTTATATAGTTATGTTTAATTCAAGACACTTCAATTCCATATCCATATGGGGCGCGCTTTGCGTGGCCGGCGGATTGATGACCGCCTGCGATGATGTGCCCGAAGCTGACCGCTTTATCGAGGTCGAGCGCCCGGTCGTGGCGCGCAAAGTCCTGATTCAGGAATTTACGGGCCTGAACTGCGTCAACTGTCCCACAGGCGCAGCAAAGGTGCATGAGATTCAGGAGTACTATCCGAATTCTGTAATCGCTGTCAGCCTGCATCCCGGAGGCACCGGATTCAGTGGCCCGATTGGTAATTTCAGTCTTAACACCGACCTGTCGCGTGTATACTACGATTACTTCACTCCCGCCGGCTTCCCGGCTGCTATGATTGACGGCTCCACTCCCGAGACTAACGTCAATCTCTGGATGGGCGCCGTGTCAAAGCGTATCAGCGTGCCTGCTCCGGCCGAAATCTCACTTCAGTCTGACTACGACGATGCCTCGCGCAATCTCACCATCAACTACGAGGTCGACATCAACAATGTCTACTCCCAGAATCTCAACATCAATCTCTGGATTGTAGAGAGTGGCATAGTGGGTCCGCAGAAGTCCGGCAATCGCCTGATTTTCGATTATGTGCATAATCACGTGTTCCGCACATCTCTCACCGGAGACTGGGGCACAAGCATCGGCAACTACTTCATTCCCGAGCAGACCATCACCGGCTCAGCCTCAATCCAGCTCGATGAGAAGTGGAAACCCGAGAACTGCCATATCGTGGCATTCCTGATGAACGATGCCAAAGAGGTGCAGCAGGCCGAGGAGATCGCTGTGATTGCCGAGGCTGCTGAATAAGCACCCTCACAGGTAGATTCCATACCTTAAACCCTATACCTAACCCAAATTCACAACTCTAACCAAGGAGACTTTATGAAACGATTCTTTCTTTCTCTCTCCATGATCCTGGTGGCCATCTGCGCACTTGCGGCCGATGCCGTCAACTGGACCATAACTCTTGTGGATGACAATACGGATCACCCGGCTATCAAGATGACAGCCGTCGTCAACCCGGGTTATCATCTCTATGCCGTCGACAACCCTGCCGGAGGTTCGATGCCTCTGAAATTCTATTTCGACGTCAAGGGATGCAAGACCGTAGGTCAGCCCTCAGCCAATAAGAAATACACCACTGAATTCGACGACATCTTCGAAGTCGACCAACACTTCTATGATGGCACAGTGGTCTTCACCCAGAAGCTGCAGCCCACTGCAAAAGACTTCAGCGTCAATGTCGAGATTCAGGGACAGGCCTGCAACGACACTGGATGCGTGCAGGTAGGTGATGCCAAGATGCTCAAAGGCAAATTTGCCGGAGCTAAAGAAGACGAGGCTGCCGCCAAGGCTGAAGAGAATGCCGAAGTCAACGCTCTCACCGAGATGACCGACTCACTTCAGCAGGCTGAACCCTTCATGACCCCCGAAGCCAATCTTTCAGGCGTAGAGGCCAATAAATCATGGTGGGACAACGTTGAGGCTGAACTGCGCGTATTTGAGGATGCTCCCGAGCAGCAGAGCCGCTCACTGTGGTATATCTTCATCGCAGGCTTCATCGGTGGATTGATCGCTCTGGTAACCCCCTGCGTATGGCCGATGATACCGATGACTGTGTCATTCTTCCTCAAGCAGAACAAGAGCCGCTCAAAATCTGTAGGCACCGCCGCCATTTATGGCCTCTCAATCATCGTCATCTATGTGGTGCTCGGCTTGGCAGTGACTATCATCTTCGGCGCATCAGCCCTGAATGAGCTTGCCACATCGGCCCTGTTCAACATCATATTCTTCCTGCTGCTCGTAGTGTTCGCCATCTCATTCATGGGTGGTTTCGAACTCACTCTTCCGGCATCATGGACCAATAAGATGGACTCGAAGGTTGATACCACAACCGGTCTGCTCTCAGTCTTCTTCATGGCCTTCACGCTCGTGCTCGTGTCATTCTCGTGCACAGGTCCCATTATCGGCACTCTTCTTGTAGAGGCTGCCGCCACGAGCAACTTCGTATCTCCGGCCATCGGAATGTTTGGCTTCGCGCTCGCTCTTGCACTCCCCTTCACACTCTTCGCAATGTTCCCCACCATGCTCAAGGCCATGCCTAAGAGCGGCGGATGGATGAACACCGTGAAGGTAGTGCTCGGCTTCCTCGAGCTCGCTCTTGCTCTGAAGTTCCTGTCGGTGGCCGACCTCGCCTACGGCTGGCGCATTCTCGACCGTGAGGTGTTCGTTTCACTCTGGATCGTGATCTTCTTCCTGCTCGGCGTTTATCTGCTCGGCAAGCTCCGCTTCCCTCACGATGATGAGGTAGAGAAGACTGGTGTAACACGTTTCCTTCTCGCCTGCGTGTCGTTTGCTTTCGCAGTCTACATGTTGCCCGGCCTCTGGGGCGCTCCGCTCAAGAGCATCTCAGCATTCTCGCCCCCCATCAGCACCCAGGATTTCTCACTCTATGAAGGTGAGGTTCACGCCCAGGTAGATGACTTCGAAGAGGGTATGCGCATGGCCCAGCAGCTCAATAAACCCGTGCTCCTCGACTTCTCCGGATACGGATGCGTAAACTGCCGCAAGATGGAGGCTGCCGTATGGACTGATCCCGATGTGAAGTCCACCATCGACAACGACTACGTGCTCGTCACTCTCATGGTCGATGAGAAGAAAGCTCTTCCCGAGCCCATCAAGATCACCGAGAAAGATGGCACACAGCGCACCCTCCGCACCTACGGCGACAAATGGAGCTACCTGCAGCGTTCCAAATTCGGAGCCAACGCACAGCCCTTCCATGTGATTGTCGACAAGAATGGTCAGCCGCTTGCTCCGGCATTCGTCTACAAAGAGGATGTGCCCGGCTACAAGGCCTTCCTTGAAATGGGTAAGACCAATTTCGCAAAATCGAAATAATCCCGATTCCATACTCTATATCTAAAGAGGGCCGCCGATTCAAGATGAATCAGCGGCCCTCTCACCAAATTATCAAATAAGCTCCTCCGATAGACCGATGTTATAGTTGGTCATAAAAGTTGTTTAAACTTAAACTGTCATGAATTATATGAGAATTCTCTTGATTGGCGCCCTGTGTTGCGGCGGATGTAATATCACTACAATCCTTGCCAAATCACCCTACGAGGCATATATTGACTCGGCTGAGAACTATGTAAAACGCGAACGCTATGCCGATGCTGCGCGATGCTATCGCGAGTCGCTGCGCATCAATCCCGGATCGCCGCTCAACTCCAAAATATTTGCCAACCTGGGGGTATGCCTCACCGGAGCCGGCGAATATACCGAAGCCCTCGAGGCATTCGATGTGGCGCTTGTGCGCGAGCCGGAGTCAACATCCATACTCAACTCACGCGCCCGCACCTGGCTGCTGATGAATAAGCCCGAGAATGCGATGACCGACCTCGACACTTCGTTAGCTATTGACTCCCTGCAGCGCGAGCCTCTGCGAATGCGTGGCCAACTCCACATGCTCTCCCATAATCAAGCCAAGGCAGCCACCGACTTCAAATCACTCGCCCTTAATTTTCCTGACGAAGCCTGGGGATATGCCGGACAAGCGCAATGCCTCATGGCCGGCAATAATTATTCCGACGCAATTCCACTACTCGAAAAGGCGATAGAGATTGACGACAATCCCGACTTCATCACCAGTCTTGCCACAGCTCAGATAGAGACCGAACATCTCCAGGAAGCCAAAGAGACACTGCGCGAAGCCATACGCCGCCACCCGCGCGAAGCCTCGCTATACATAGTCCGCGCCATACTCCACACTCGGCTCTACGAAAATGAAGCCGCAGCCCTCGACAAGAAAATGGCTATCGATCTTGGTGCCGACCCCACCGCAGTCGAAGCCCTCCTGCCCTCGCGCAAATCACGATAAATTCCCAATACGCATACAGCATCCGAACTTTTGTAAATGTCGATTTTTGAATTAATTTTTATCCACGGAACCCCCTTTATCGCTATATTTAACATTACAAAAGTTAAAATATTTGCCAATCTCATTTTTAATATCTAAATTTGTCGGCGTAATGGCGATGCATCCGATTGAAGAGCAATCATGATTATTGCATCATTATAATGATGTCGGCAGATTTTTAGCTTAATACCAATCTGCGGCATTCAATATAATACGGAACCCGGTGAGAATCCGGGACAGTACCCGCTGCTGTAAGTCATCAAAAGCCCGGAAGGAAGATCAATTTCCAAACGGGCCCGACAAGGAGGACCGCCTGAATGCCATTGGCTTCAAGCCTAACAATATCGCAAGGTCACAATTTCCATACCTGCCGATATTCAGTTTGTGCACGCTGAGAAGGTGCGGTTCTTCATGATAAGTCAGAATACCTGCCATTATATCTGCCATCTGCAGTATCCCTCAAATCTTGCTACTGACTCTTTTCTTGGCTTTTTTTGAGTGATATTTATCATTGCGCCTACGGGATTATGGGCACCTCTGACTTATCATCTTTTCAAGTCTCTTCACAACGAGACAACGGTAATTCTCAGACTATCCTGCTGGAGTCGCCTCACCATTAAGCGGCACACCATACACTATCCCGTACGCACCATATGATATGGCGCATACGGGATTTTTTATGTAGAATACACACCTGACATCAAATGATTCATCTCAAACTGCCACTCCTGGTCAGTCTCAATATCGTAGCCTGCTCTTACCTCGCAGCAGCTGCTTCTGAGGCCAATAGCAAGCCCCATGCTTTGGCATCCGATTCGGTGGGCACACAACTTCAAGAGCTCGTGGTCACTGCATCCGCACCTGCTGATGAAGTCATCCCGGCTCAATATCTAAACGGGGAAGAATTGGAGCGCCTTAACTCCAACAGCATCGCTGATGCACTCAGGTATTTCTCCGGTGTGCAGGTAAAGGATTATGGTGGAGTCGGAGGTATAAAGACTGTGAATATCCGCTCTATGGGCACAAACCACACCGGCGTAGTCTACGACGGCATAGAACTTGGCAACGCACAGAACGGCCAGATTGACCTCGGCCAATTCTCGCTCGACAATATCGAGGCAATATCTCTGCACAACGGGCAGCGGTCACAAATTCTTCAACCGGCGAAAGACTTCGGCTCAGCCGGCACAATATATATCCGCACCCGCACACCACATTTCGAAGAGGGTGAAACTTATCATCTGCGCGCCACAGTACGCACAGGCTCTTTCGATCTTATCAACCCATCGGCCCTACTTGAATTGCGTCTAAGCAGAACTGTCAACATGTCGTTCTCGGCCGAGTGGCTCAACTCAAGCGGCAAGTATAAATTCAGATACCGGCGTGTCAATCCGGCAGGCGAACTCGCCTACGACACCGTAGCCATACGCGAAAATGGCGATATCAACGCCACTCGACTTGAATGCAACGTCAATGGCACTCTGCAGCATGGGGAATGGCACGCCAAAGTCTATAACTATAATTCCGAGCGCGGAGTTCCGGGAGCTATCGTCAACAACGTCTGGAGGCGCGGTGAGCGTATATGGGACACCAATTCATTCGCGCAGGCATCCGTCAGACTCGACTATCCAAGATTCTCAACCCTCAACAATGCAAAATATTCATTCTACCGCACCCACTATGTCAACAACGATGACAAGCAGGTAAAAATCGACAACCTCTACCGCCAGCGCGAGATCTACATCTCTTCAGCCAATGAATATCAGATTCTTCCGGCGTGGCGTACCTCTCTGAGCTACGACTTCCTATATAATTCACTCGATGCCGACGTATATGGGTTCGCCCGGCCCGACCGTTTCTCGAATCTACTGTCAATCGCTACAGCCATATCGCTCGACCGATTCAAGGCGCAGGCAAGTGCTCTGGCTACTTTCATCCACGACAGACTCCAGGGCCAGGAGGCTCCGGCCGACAAGCATGTCGTCACGCCCGCAGTATATTTATACTTCGCACCATTCAGAAGCAATCCTGATTTCTCAATCCGGGGCTTTGTGAAGCAGTCTTTCAGAATGCCCACATTCAATGACCTCTATTATGCAGATATGGGCAACTCTAAACTTAACCCCGAACGCGTCACTCAATATAATCTCGGACTCGCTTATATCCATTCGTCATCACATTCATTTGTGACACAGGCACGCCTGAGCGCCGATGGATATATCAACCGTGTCAAAGACAAGATTGTGGCCTATCCCAAAGGTCAGCAATTCAGATGGACAATGCTTAATCTTGGACTTGTGGATATCAAAGGGGTCGATGTGTCAGGTCTGATAACTTTCAAGGCTTTACGCGAATTCTACCTCACTCTCAGGGCTCAATACACTTACCAGCACGCCATCGATATCACTAATCCGGCCGACAATTATTATCGTCACCAGATTCCCTACATCCCGCATCACAGCGGTTCGGCTGTGGCAAATCTTTCGTGGCGTGACCTTAATGTCAACTACAGCTTCATCTACGTCGGCGAGCGCTACAATCAACAAGAGAACATCCGGTATAACTACACCCAGCCATGGTATACCTCTGACGTCTCTGTGTCATACGATTTCAGATTCCGCAGCGTAGCCCTGCGATGTCTGCTGGAAGTCAACAATCTGCTGAGTCAGGATTATGACGTGATTATAAATTACCCGATGCCGAAACGCAATTACCGCCTTACACTGACAGTACAGATATGAAGATACGCAAAGATACGATACGCCGCAATCAAGTGATTGCGCGCATAATGGCGGTCGGGGCCTGCAGTGCCCTGATGCTCAGCAGCGCGTGCAGGCATGATGAGCTTGTGGTGCCTACTGAATATGATATCATTCCTGAATCTCCGGACGATGCCACACGCATACGCGGATTCTATCTCGTCAATGAAGGAAATATGGGATCAAATAAATGCACTCTCGATTATTTCGACTATTTCACCGGTCTTTACGCACGCAATTTCTATGCCGAACGTAATCCCACGGTCATAAAGGAACTCGGCGATGTCGGAAATGATATCGGCATCTACGGCTCCAAACTCTACGTAGTGGTCAACTGCTCACATAAGGTGGAAGTGATGGACGCCTACACGGGCATACGCATCGGACAAGTGGATATTCCCAACTGCCGATATGTGAGATTCTATCGTGGCAAGGCCTACGTAAGCTCATATGTCGGACCGGTGCTCATTGATCCGGATGCACCGAAAGGGGCCGTATATGAAGTCGACACCACATCTCTAAAGGTCACTGCCAAAGTGAGCGTGGGATATCAGCCCGAAGAGATGGAAATCATCGATGACTACATGTATGTGGCAAACTCAGGAGGCTACAGGGCTCCGAACTATGACAACACAGTGTCGGTGATTCAGATGGTAGATTTCAAGCAGGTGCAACAGATACCTGTCGGCATCAATCTTCACCGCGTCAAACAAGACAAATTCAAAAAGCTCTGGATCACCTCACGCGGCGACTACATGAGCCGTCCGTCAAGACTCTATGTACTCGAGAAGAAGAAGGGCTACAACCAGATGGTGGTCACCGACACTCTTCCCATCGCATGCTCCAATATGGCCATACATGGTGATTCTCTCTATTTCTATGCCACTGAGTGGAACAACTACACATCAACCAACTCTATCAGCTATGGCATTATCGACACCCGTACAAAACAGCTCGTGTCGACAAACTTCATTACCGATGGCACAGAAAAGTCTATCACCATACCCTACGGCATTGCCATACATCCCGAGACAGGCGATATTTTCGTGACAGATGCCAAGAACTATGTATCATCCGGCACCCTCTACTGCTTCTCCGCCTCGGGTAAATGCAAATGGAGTGTGCGCACCGGCGACATTCCTGCTCACATCGCATTCTTACCAAGGCAATGACAAAGGGATATAGTCGCAAGACCCTAATCACGAATCCTCATCCTACGTCAAAACAACTTCCTGACGCCCACAAATGACTCATAACACACCACATATATTCCCTCTCCACCGCAGGTCAATCCACGCGGGCTTCTACGCTTTGGTTCTGAGCGCACTATCCTCTGGCCTTGGCTCATGCACACAGGACCCTCCCATGGTGAGTCTCGGCATAGATGATTTCTATCGGATAGAGCGTATGCGTAAACTTCATTTATCGCCTGCCCTCACCGGCGAACAATATGAATGGATTATTCAAGCCCCCGATGGATCACTCCACGACCACTCTTCTTCAAAAGACTATCTATTTCTTGCCTCCGAGGAGGGGGAATATTCCGTAGACTTCAAAATTATAGACGATGCCACTCCCTATGACTATCATTTCACCATACAGGTAGTGCATGAAGAAATAGAATACTCTCCATATATATCAAAAGTATTGGAGTATTGTCCGGCTCCGGGACAATTCATAAATGAGATGCCAATGTATGAGGAGGGCGACACTTATGCCGACATCCTGAAGAAGGCAGAGGAATCAATATCTGGCAAGAATGACATCATGATCTCTCTCGGGGGATATGGCGGGTATGTGACTTTCGGATTCGACCACACCGTAATCAATTCGCAGGGCAATGACTTCCGCATTTGGGGAAATGCATTCTACGAACTCACTCAACCCGATGAGAAAGGGGGCTCGGCCGAACCGGGAATCGTAATGGTCAGCTACGACACAAACTGCAACGGTCTACCCGATGATGAATGGTATGAACTCGCCGGCAGCGACTACAATAATCCATCAACCCTGCATGACTACCGGATAACCTATCATCGACCAGACCCCGCGCGACAACCTATAGGAGATACTTCGGGATTTCTGACTGACCTCTACTACATCCCCTGGCAAGACTCTGAGGGAGCGACCGGATACGTAGCGCGCAATAGCTTCCACATGCAGGATTATTATCCTAAATGGATTGATGCTGACGAGCTGACATTCTCTGGCACACGCCTCCCCGCAAACGCACGCGACCTTAGCGGCACCGGCACTTACTTCGTACTCTATAGCTTCGCGTGGGGTTATGTCGACAACCATCCCAATGATTTCGCCGATCTGAATAGTTTCGACATCTCCTGGGCCGTCGATGGCAATGGCCGGAAGGTTAATCTTCCTGGAGTCGATTTCATACGTGTCTACACCGGCATCAACCAATATTGCGGTTGGCTGGGGGAAACATCTACAGAGATCTGTCGTGCGCAAGATCTGAATATCATTGACCCTCAGAGCGTGATTCCTGATCCTCTATCTTCAGATTAGATACTGGTCAGCCCAGTCACTACCAGCAACGTCAATACACAACATAACCAAATATATAATCTTATGAGAAAACGACTACTTATCTCCACATTTCTACTTGCAGCCATGGCCTCTGCCAGGGCTGACTACAATGTGGACTTTTCCCGAATCCGTCATTGGGCCGGAAGTGGCGACAATGAGGCTGCACTCGTAGTGCAGTTCCTGGATGAATACGACAGGACCGGATATGTCTGGGGATTCCGATGGCCCGACGGAGCGGAGCCCACCGGCGAAGAGATGATTCGTGCTATCGCTGCCGAATCTGATGATTTCTGCGCATTGATTCAATTCACCGGTGGCATGGGATCCACTCTTGATGGAGTGGGCTACAGTCGTGACAATGCCATCCTTCATCAACTCTGGTACGACTATGAATCGGCTGCGGCCGACCCCTACATCATGTTTGGGTTCGATGAGCCCAATACACTGATGAGTCAATCGCACTCTCCCGGCCCGGAGGCTCTGACATTGTGCACCAATGCCATCGAAGCTGCCTCCCTCTCCCACATCATCGAACATCCCCTCAACCAACGTGTCTTCGGGTATCCGGCCTACGACTACGACTGGTGGGTGGCCGCGCAGACGGCCCCAGACATGCGTTGGAATGCAGGCTGGTACACCGGCTACTGGAGCTACTGGCTCGGTGCTGAAGGTGTCAACGTAAGCGAATTCTCTTATTCCGGCCTCGGAATGTCGAGCGTAAAATTACGCCATAAGGATGTCAACGCATGGAAATTCATGCCTCTCGACGGTCCGGTCAATCCTGATAACTATGTCATCGGCACCGCAAGCTCAAAGGCTCCCTGGGGTAATTCTGTCGATTACGTTCACTTCCTCTCCACCACATCTATCGACTCGCCAGCGATGGATAATAATGCCGATCCTGAGATTTTCACTATCGAAGGTCAGCGCATCACCCTAATCCACGACCTCAATTCATTGCCTCATGGCATTTACATAATCCGCCAGAATGGGAAGGCCAAAAAGATTATAATCGGCTAACCCCTCCCGCAGTTTCAATCAGTTCAATGACTTAAATATCTGACTGACCATAATTTTAACTAACCCTTATATTATGCTTAAAAGAAAAAGTAACTTTATCCTTTTCGGATTGCTTTCCATCCCCGCTATTTGCGCCAATGCTGCGGGTATGGCCAATCTGGAATCTGACCGAATCGCTACCTCTGTAGGACTCGGTGGCACATCGACACCTCTCATCGTGAGCTGGGGCGACGGTAATGGTATCGACAATTTTGTCGTCAGTCTGCTACATGACGACCCATCTTCACTCTCACCCGATCAAGTCATCAGCATGCTGGTGGAGGCTGACAGGCGTTTCTACACTCCTGAGGGTGCCACGTCTACCGCTCTGGCCTTCGACCAAGGAGGTGATGGAGTATTCGATGATGAGGCATATACGGAATTCGACCATCTATGTGCCGATAACGACGAAGGCCGATGGGTGCTCTCGGCAATTTCTGACAATGAGGCCGGAGCACTGATGCTGCACTATCAGAAATATGCCGAGCCATCCGGATTCAATCCCGAATATATCTTCTATCTTCCGGATGCCAAGGAGATCGGCGCTTGGCTGCATGATGATGTCATGGTTGAGCGCACAGACGCATCTCCACTCGTGCCGGTATACATGAACTGTGGTGCAGGCAACACCGTGGCCAATATCACGACAACCCTCACTACTGACGACCGTACCTATATCTCCACCTTCAATGCCGCCGACACCAAAAAAATCATCTACGGCTACGGCTATATGAAGCTTAAGTTCGCCACTTACTCCAAAGATAAGGACACCGGCGAATACTACCCTGTCGACCATTACTGTGGCACTGCCAATCCTAAGCTCCAGCTAAGGTATAAAAAGGCTGGAGCCACTGTGGCCACTGCCGCAACTACCCGTCAGTTCGCGCTTACAGTCACCCCACCTGCCCCTCTTGCTGGCTTGACCCTGACTCCGGCAGTTGATCCGGCTCCCGTCACCGAAAAGCTCCAGCTACACCTGGCCTATGCCCCGGCTGGGGGAGAATTTGCAGGCGGACTCGACTTCGTGGCCGAAAACCTCGACACCTCTAACTCATCAAACACGGTGCTGTCGATGATGGCTGATATGAATGATCCGACACTCATCAATGTATCATTCTCCAAGACCAATGTCGGACGTGTGCGCATCAACGCCACATCACGGGCATATCCCGAGATTTCTGCCAGCACAGAATTCGATGTCTACGCCTCAAATCTGGTATCATCCATCAGTATGCCCGACGATGAGTTGGCCGGCATAACCCTCGATGCCTATACAGATGAGGAATTCGCATACAACATGCATATCATTCATCCAGTAGTAGAGCCGGCCGATGCAGATATCACACACCTCATCCTGCACACTTCGCTCGATGACGCTGAAGATGGTCCTATCGCAACTCTATATTACCAGAAAGCTGACAAAGGCTGGGAACTACAGTCGCGACCATTCGGCACACGCTGCGCATTTGATGCCACGACTGAAGAGAAAATCGCCGCCAACAAGGCTAACTATGCACTTCTTGACGCCTTCCAGGAGCCCGTCAGCTGCACCGCATGGCTTGAGGCCGCCGATGGCAGCGGCGTACGCACAGATGAATTCGAGATAACTCTGCAACCTCGCGACCGTAATGTGCCTGACGACAACTATCAGGATGGTTTCTTCTGGCTCAACGAGGAATGGTTCGGCCACACAAATGGTTCAATCAATTATATCACAGCTGATGACGAAATCAAATACCGTGTCTTCGAGGCTCAGAACTCGGGCGAGTTCTTCGGTTGTACTTCGCAATATGGTATGATCTTTGGCGACCGCCTCTATGTCATGTCGAAACAACAGCTTGACAATGGCGACCGTTACCGTGCCGGCAGCGGCGGACGCCTGGTGGTGGCTGATGCGAAAACATTGAAGAAAATTGTGGCTTTCGATGAAATCGGCACCACTGCCGGCACCGGAGCTACCGGCCCCAACGGATCTACAATGGCCGGCGACGGACGCGCATGCGTAGGCGTGCGCCCCGATAAAGTCTACCTCGGACATCACAAAGGTATCCGTGTCCTCAATATCGACCTCGATAAGGCTGCAAGCGATGACCCCGAAACCGCAGCTTCTGCTTTCACCCTGGGCAATGAAATCGTAGTCAACGACAATAATGGTTCTGGCCTCTACAATGGACAGGTGGGCGATATGGTAGCCACCCAGAATTTCGTCTTCGCTGTGTCGCAGGACCGCGGACTCCTCGTAATCGACCCCGAGAAGGATGAAATCATCAAGTCGCTCGGCACTGTCTACATTTCTACAGATTCAAAAGGGAATGAGAAGATCTCATACAGTGTGCAGGGTGTCACCCAGACCGCCGATGGTCATGTGTGGATGACTGAGAATGACACCCGCGACAAAAACAACGTCATTACCCGATTCGTAGAGATTGATCCCCTTACGGCTGAAATCATCAATACCTACACTCTGCCTGAGGGTGCAGGCACTGTCAACACCGGATGGGGAGCCTGGCGCTCTGCTAACTTCTTCGCAGGCAAGAAGAAGAATGTGATTTATTGGGGTAATGTCGGTTCGGGCTACAACGACCAGATTCTCGGAGCAGGCACCGGCTATATATTCCGCTGGGAACCCGGTAAGGAACTCCCCACCGAAGCTTTCTTCAATCTCGGCAAGCGCCCGGGCATGAATGAAACCACATTCCAGCAGCCTTACGCTACTATGGGTTATGACGAGGTGCGTGACCGAGTGGTGATGGCCACCACCCATGGCGCATCCTACAACTATCGGCATGAATGGATTCATTTCATCGACGGCACAACCGGCGAGGAGTTGTCATGGCAGAAACTTGCTCCATATTTCTGGTTCCCGGCAATGCCCATAATGCCCGATAAATATGATCCGGAACTCTCATTAGGTGCAATCAATATCGAAAGCGTAGATCGCAACCTTGAAATTGACCTCTCGGAATATCTGTCTGACGCCGATAATATCGATGCGAATATCCGCGTTGAATTGGCTGATGCTGATGAGGATGCTGAAGTATCAACTTATCTGGCCAACTACACTCTCGATGGTCGCCAGCTTTACGTCAACCCGAAAGCGCAGGGCTCTGAGCCTCTTAACTTCGTCATCGAAAGCAATGGCAAACGCATTATGGCTTCCATTCCGGTTAGCGTAGGCACTACCGGCGTAGACCTCACTCTCGGAAACGCCGCAGGCAAAATCTTTACCTCCGGCCAGGACATAATCCTCGAAGGTTATGCCGGATTTGATTTCAGCATCTCTGACATGCAGGGATGCGTGGTAGGTAGCTATCATGCAGAAAATGTGAAGGAAACTATCGCCACAGGTCTGCCCGGCGGCATCTACATCCTCTCAGGTGTGAAGGGCAATGACCGCTGCATCCGTAAAATCATAATCCGATAACTCTATCTTATCGAATGAATTCATTCTCTTATCTTAAAAGGATGATGCCGGCAATATTGCCCGGCATCATCCTTGCCTGTTTTGCTATTGATGCTATTGGCGCTTCAAAAGAATACACGGATGGTGTATTCATTGTCAACGAAGACTGGTATGGCCATCAGAACTCCACTATCAACTGGCTCTCGGCAGATGGTGTGTGGGATTATCGCGTGTTTCAGACGGCCAACGCCGACGATGGACGCCAGCTCGGCTGTACCAATCAATACGGTCAAATCTATGGCGACCGTTTCTTTCTTATCGCCAAACAGGAGCGTGACCCCGGAGCCGGAGTGACCGGTGGACGCATCACCGTAGCCGATGCCCGCACCCTCAAGATGCTTTTCCAGTCAGAGATTATCGACCCGTCGGGAGCCCAGTGCGATGGCCGTGGATACCTCGGCGTCGACCTGCATAAAGGATATATCTCCACAAGCAATGGCATATGGGTTTTCGACACCGACACTTACACTGTCATCGGCCAAGTGGAGGGCTCAGCCAACCCCAACGGTGCCGACGGGCGCCCTAACACCGACCCTACAGGCTCGCTGTATCATGGTCAATGCGGTTCGATGGTGAGAGTCAACGACCGCGTGTTTGCCGCTCATCAGCAATACGGATTGCTTGTGATTGATCCAGCCGTAGACAAGGTGGTGGCCACTATCGGTATGCAGCCGGTTTTCGACATCCTGCCCGAACCGGAAGATGGGGCGACGAAGGTGTTGCCCGGCATAGGATCTGTAGTGCTCGCCAAAGACGGGTCACTATGGGTAAGCGTGGCGCATGACGTGCAGGGCACCGGGGCCACTCTCCCCTATCTTATGCGTGTGGATCCGGCCACACTCGATACTGAAATCGTAGAGGTGCCTGAAGGTCTCTATCCTCCGGCCAACAGCTGGTATGCCTGGACCCCAGATGGATTCTGCGCATCGGCTCGCAACAACGTCCTTTATTGGAATGGCGGCCCCAACTCATGGTTCTCTAACGCCAGAGTCTATAAATATGATATCGATTCCGGAGAATTCTCAATCATTATCAATCTCGACCGCGAGGCTCAGGAACAGGGACTCGGCCAATATAGCAGATGGAACATCTACGGATGCTCACTTCGCATACACCCAGTGAGCGATGAAATCTACACCTCTCTGTTCCATTATTTCCAGAATCCAACCTACAGACTGCGCCGTGCTGATGCCGATGGTAAGACTATTGAGGAATATGATATGATTCAGAACTACTGGTTCCCATCATTACCGGTCTTTCCCGACAACCACTCACCTGAGGCAGATAATCTCACAGTCAAGGGACTCAATCCTGACGATGAGTTTGTGTATCCTCTATCCGGATGGGCCTCTGACGCTGACAACATCGACTCGGCTATTGTCTACACCATCAACTCCTGCGATTTGCCGGCAAATCTAACAGCCTCGATACGCAATGGCCAACTGATTATAGCCCCCGCAGACAATCAAGACGATGCGACATCCGCGCAATCCGGATGGGTAGATATCGACATCAATTCCAACGGCAAGGTCATAACCCGACGCATCACTCTTGAGTTTGATGCCTCAGGTGTGGAACAAACCACCATTAAGCACCCATCTGTGGTATACTCAGAGGGCACACTTCATATCAAAGGTGCCGCAGGCAATCAATTGCGGATATACACCACTGCAGGCGAAATCCTCGGTCACTATGATATTATCGATAATACCGCCAACATCCATATCCCTCTCCCACACGGTGTATACATCGTAATCTTAGGAGAGCATTCTTATAAGATCGCTATCTGATTTGAAGATGGCTTTGAGATCTTAAACGGAGCGACTCACTGAAGACCCCTATTTCCGGACATCAAGTGGCGTACCCGACATCAAGTCAGGTATGCCACTGTTTTTTTAATCTCCGATGCTCACTTATAGTATATTTTAAACGACTTAATTATCAGACATTTGAGCAAAAGCAACAAAAAAAACACTTAAAAGATTTGCACAATTCAAAAAAAGGTTGTAACTTTGCAACGCAAATGAGGGAAACGAGAGAGTTACCCCAGCAAAAATAATCAAAATGCGAAAATAGCTCAGTTGGTAGAGCACGACCTTGCCAAGGTCGGGGTCGCGGGTTCGAGTCCCGTTTTTCGCTCCAAAAGCGAACAATGAAATAAGCTCTGTAGAAGGGTTGGGCAATCCTCAACTTCTATCAAAATGCGAAAATAGCTCAGTTGGTAGAGCACGACCTTGCCAAGGTCGGGGT
>CAJTNN010000003.1:46763-143155 GCA_910577585.1 uncultured Muribaculaceae bacterium
TTTGAGGGGGTAGTGGCCGTTAGGCCGTGTGAGTTCGATTCTCATCTCGGACACTCTTATGCGAAAATAGCTCAGTTGGTAGAGCACGACCTTGCCAAGGTCGGGGTCGCGGGTTCGAGTCCCGTTTTTCGCTCCAATCTTCAACCCTCCTACAGTTGAATGTCCGGGTGGCGGAATTGGTAGACGCGCTACTTTGAGGGGGTAGTGGCCGTTAGGCCGTGTGAGTTCGATTCTCATCTCGGACACTCAATCAGTTAGGCGTAAGTATTTGCTCGCAAATACTTACGCCTAACTCGTTTTATCCCCCTTTCTCCATCCCCTCCCCCTTGATAATCATACCGGCATAGCTTGCGCAACTCCTATCTTGCGGAATATGCCGGCAAGCTGCATTGGCGTCACCTGCTGAGAGGCGTCGGTCCAGGCATGGGCCGGGTCAATATGCGACTCTATCATCAGGCCGTCGTAGTTGCGGCGTATGGCCTCGGCCATCAGATGTGGCAGATGCACACGCGCTCCACCGATATGTGATGGGTCGCATATCATCGGCAATCCTGGCACCTCGGCTCTGAACCTCTCCACCTCATCCCAAAATGGAGTGTTACGATATGGTGGCTCGGCAGTTTCCGGATGAATAAAGGTCTTGAAGCCACGCAATATCGCACCAAGCCTATGCACTCCGGCAAGATGCAATCTCTCTATCGCACCAATCCATAGTTCAAGGTCAGCGCATGACGGATTCTTCACCAGCACCGGTAAATCCTCCCCTTTGAGCACATCGGCTATCTCTTGCATCGTAAATGGGCAACATGTGGTCCGCGCCCCTATCCACAGCATATCAACACCGGCCGCAAGTGCGGCCTCGGCCTGAGCCGGAGTGCCTACCTCTGTGGCGGTAAGCATCCCGTAGCGCTCCTTTACCTCGGCAAGCCATTGCAGCGCCTTGACTCCGCTACCTTCAAATCCACCCGGCCGTGTACGGGGCTTCCAGACTCCTGCGCGGAATATTTTTACACCTACCTTATGAAGCCCATCAGCTGTGGCAAGCACCTGAGAGCGGGTCTCTGCCGAGCAGGGGCCAGCTATTATCAACGGCTTCACACCGCCACAGTCGTCAGAGAAGAGAGGTTGAAATTCAAGTGCCATATGAGTTATTTTTATTGATACGCATGAAGTGATGACAGGAAGTTCACTCCATAATATGTCATTATAATCGAAAGAAATCCCAATAATAGCATACCGCAATAGAGTCTCGGTTCATTGCGCGGCACCAACCTGCCATGCAATGGCACCGCATATAGCAGCAGCGTCACCAGAGCCCAAGTCTCCTTGGGGTCCCAACCCCAATAGCGTCCCCATGATTGATTAGCCCATACAGACCCAAGTATGATTCCGATGCCCAGAAGATATATCCCTGGAATAAGAAGATTCCGACTAAGGGCCACCAGGCTTTCGCGTCGGCTGACATCAAAAAATGCGACAGCTGCCATAGGCATAGTCATCGCCAGCAGGGCATATGATGCCATCACCACCGACACATGCACTGCAAGCCATGGCGATGCAAGCACAGGCATCAAGGGGGTCATAGCCGGATCTTTAGCACTCAGCCACGCCATCAGAGCGGCAAATCCACTCATCAACACTCCGATTGCACACAACAATGGTCTTCGGCGCGACACAAAAACTGTGACCATCATCAACGCAA
The DNA here is from genome assembly GCA_910577585.1 of uncultured Muribaculaceae bacterium. Lineage (GTDB taxonomy): Bacteria > Bacteroidota > Bacteroidia > Bacteroidales > Muribaculaceae > Lepagella. The sequence continues at coordinate 48,466 of CAJTNN010000003.1, forward strand.
CTGCAAGAAACTCCATTATCTCTGCCGCCGAAGCCAGCGGCACATGCCCGGATATTATCCAAAGCCACAAATATGCCGCCAGAGATATGGTTGTGAATATCACCGCTACCGGATACACCAGTCCTTCATAATGCAGCATCACCGCACCCACCATCAGCAGTCCAAGAAGGAAGGCTACCATGAAGAGAATCCTCATCGGCTCCACCCTGTTATATATTACCTCTATCTTTATACTTACATCACTGCGGCGCCGGACATCAGTCTCCGGCAGTGGTGTAAACAACGCCCCACTCCAAGCCTCAGAGAGAAGAGCTATCTTCTCATCAAGCCTAATAATCTGGTCATCAAGTTTGCCAGCCCCATCTTTATATAGTCTGGCGGGGAGATATTCACCCTCCACATATAATGATGCCGGTGAAACATATTTCCCTTCAATGCCCAGCGCCTGCCTCAATGAGGCATTCTTGACATATATATACCGCTCTTTGCTCCATTCCTTCGGGTATAGCATCAGGGAGGCAAGGAACTGTTCAGCAGAGAGGCTGCCTACCTTCGAGTCACCGGTAAGCTTCAAAGTAAACTCGCGGGCCACAGTGCTGAATGGCACAATCCTACCTTTGAAAATCACCTGCCTGCCGGCAATGGCGTCTGCCTCTTCGGGGCCTACTGCGGGCACTGCCGCAGCCTCAAGAGTGCATAACAACGGCACACATATGATAGCCGCTTTAGCTATAAACCTGAAATGGCGCACTATCCACATCAATCCGGCGATGGCAAAGAGCGCGTAGCCGCAATAAGTAAGTGGGATACCCACTGGATCATGGGTCACACTTAATATGCTGCCGCCTCGACCATCAAATGATGTCTGGTAGAGGCGATACCCATCCAGCTCCCCTATCCGATTCATGGAGATATCTATGGTGTCACCTGACGAAGTCAGCACTTCCGAACGAAAATCGCTTGGAAATGACATGCCCGGATAATAATCGGTATTGAACTCTATGAGTTTCAACGAAGCCGGAAGCTGATGGCGCTCTCCATGATTATCCACAAACCATCCTTGACTCACCCCCGGCTGAAGATGCAGTCTCCCGCTCACTGATGTCAGAGCTGTAACTACGCCGCCAACCAGAATAAGAAGCAACGACAAATGAAGTAACCCGATGACCGGGCGCCGCCACAGTCTGCATCTTACGAAAGAATATGCCATCCCCACCCCCGCCGCCAGCCAAAATGCCAGCCACCAGCAAGAAGTGTAAATATCGACAGGGAGGAGTGTGCTCCCCCCTATCGACAGTATGATAGCCACCACGGCAGCCAGCACGATATGAGGCGTCTTAATACTCGCCATATGAAGTGGAGATTGCTTTTACCGCCATGCATTCAGTCTCAATCAACCACCCCGGTCTACACACAGGCGCAAGCACTATCACACGTGGAGTATCCGGGAAGCGAGAGGAGAAAATCTCATCGACCACACTATAATCGGCCGCATCACGAAGATAGATGATGAAATGGGCCACATCGGCAAACGTAGCCTCTGCCTCTTCAAGCAATACCTCTATATTCTCAAGCATACGGGCTGCCTGACGGCGTATATCTCCAGGATGCACTATCTCTCCGCGATTGTCGATCGAGGCGGTGCCGGAGATGTAGATTTCCCTACGGTCGGCATAATCCACAGTGGTGCCGCGCTCAAAGGCCACACCATATTCTATCGTAGGATTAAGATGTGTGGCTGCATGCAGATGCCTCATTTGTCCGCACCTCAATGATGTATCCGCTATGGCATTAAAGCTCACGCACACGCCCGGGTCAGGATGGCGTCCTTCGATGCCGGTCGAGCTGATGAAATGGGTATCTCGGGTTAATCCTGTTCGGGAAAAGACAGCATTGCGCCCATCCACAACACCCTTGTAATTCACATCTACATCACGCACAAAGAACCACGTGCGCACACAATGATCAAGCATCGTGCCACCTCTGGCAATGAGCAATTCATTCAATCGCATGAGATAGGATTCAGTCAAGGCATATGAATCATGGCCCTGCGCAGGGATATCCCCCATCCAGATACGCCCGCGGTCGTTGGCAAATACGCCTGCGGCCACCTCCTCAAATCCAGCCTCCTCCTCCAGAATCATCCAGAGGGCTACTTTAGTGCCATCAAGCGGAGATTGCTGCACCACTGTCGTGGCGCACTTCATGTCGGGAAGCTGCGATGCCTGATTTGTGGCATCGCTCAGAAACCATCGGCAGAACACGGCCTGCATCCCCGTGAGTCCGGCCACCTCGTCAGCAAGTTTTCTCACCGACTCGAGTTGCGAATCAAAGTTTTCACCCGGATGAGTGCAATGCACCATTATATGAGCCTCACGGCGCACACCGGCGAAATAGGCCATGTCACATCTCGCATCAGCGGCGATTAGTCTCTTATATATCATCTTGAGTTATTGAAGTTGGTTAAATATTTAATTGAAGTCATTTAATGAAGTGGGTTAAACTTCCAGGACTTCATCTTGATGCTCCATAGTTGATCCAATTCCTGATCAAATCGAGCTTCGTGGGCTCAACTACCTCTACAGAGTGGTCATAATGCCAGGTGGCGGAAACATCGCTCGCCAGAATTTCGTAAAGGAGGCTCTGTGCAGCATCACCGGCCAGGACCCTCTGCATTCCGGGCTCCTTTACCGATGGCACGCCCACAAGATTACTATAGCTCTCTCCCTCGGTGAGAAGTAGATTTGCAGCTCCCGTGCCTGCCCCGCCATGACACTGCGCACACGTAGTGGTGAAGATGTCACGCTGAATAGCGCCAAACATTGATATGTCAATCCCGTCGGCCACAAGACGCACATCTGCGTTGCGGCATTCGGCGGCGACAAACGTGGCCACACGCCTACGCAGTCGATCTATGATGCATAATTCAACCGTATTGGTTTCCGAGGGTATCCCTTCAAGAATGAAGTCGCATCTCCCTTCGGAGTCCGGCATCACGTCCTTGCTGATTATGGCATAGTCACTGCCATCAGTAAATCCGGCCAGTGAGAGGGCATAGCCATCGCCCCACTCTGCATTTCCTGACACATAGCCCGAAAGGGTGGCCGTGACACCACTCTTGTCGGCGACTCCGGTCTCATCATATATTCTCCCCTCATCGCAGGCCACGCATGCAATAATCAGAGACGCCAGAGGGATTGTCAACAGATGTTTCATATCAGAATATTATCAGAATGAGAATTGAGCCATGATTGTGGCTGAACTTGTGGCCAATCCGAGGTTGTCTTCATCGCGGTCAAGCTGGCGGGCATGGCCGGTGCGTCCGGTGTATTGATACATCGCCTGGAGTTTGAGATTTATCTTGTCGAAGAAGTAGTTGACCCCTACGGCGGGCATATTCAGCAATCCCCCCTTGCCTGTGCTATTGCGTTCGAATATATCATATCGCAAAGCTCCCTGAAGATGCGGGGTGATGAAGTAGCCAGCCTGGGCATAACCACCGAAATAATCATAACTCTTGTCAATCTTCTGGCGCTTTGTGAAACCCACATGCATATAATAGAACTCAGCTCCGAAGTACCATCGGTCCTTGATCCACGAGAACTCAGCTCCGAGTCTTACGTCATTCGTGCTCTCATTCTCGCTCTCCACATTAAGCGAACCCGACAAGCCTACAAGCATCTTGTTCATCTTAAGATTTCGCGATGAGCCCTGCGATGCCGGCATGACTCCGAAGGGCTGCCAGGTCAGGCGTGCGGCGTAAAGCAATGAGGGTATGTGCCAGTCGTCGGAGAGTGTCTTTGTGGCCAGATTCACATTCGACCCCGTGCCGTTGAACACACCCACTTGATAGCCGAATTTCTTCTTCACCAATCCGTGCACCTCCACACCGAGGTCAAAGCCGGTGCCGATGTTTGGTGTCACGGCATTAAGAGAGTATGGCAATATCACCGGTGCGGTCAGCGAAGTCGGCAATACAGGGAAGAGTGTCTCGCCGAGAGTGGTGAGATAGGCATGCGAGAAGGGGGTCTTGAATTTACCTATGCGCACCCCTATCGCATCCTTCGGCTGAATATCGGCCCAGGCCTGCTGCAGAATTGCTCCACCTGAGGCCGCGGCGTTAATCGAGAGATTGAATGTCACAATCTTGAAGGCCTTGCCTGTGAAGCCTAACACGGCATACGGAATCGCAAAACCCGTGTTGGCCACATTGTCTTGATTATAGGCCGGATCAAGCCCGGCATCGTCATAATAATTATAGTTGGCCGAGGTCTGCACAAGAAGATAGGGCTTGAACAGGAAATTTCCGTTCTTTGTCTCGAACGTAAAGCCCTTATGGCTTGCCAGTGAGACCACGCCATTCTCTGTGTCGGCGTCATATTGCGCTACTGCCGGCAGACAGAATAAGATGGCAGATAATACTGTGGTGAATATCTTTTTCATGATGTGGAGGTAGTATAAGTTGTATCGAAGTTGTAGCTGTCTACGAAGATGTTCAGAGTGATTGCAGGAATTTTACCAGCGCGTCTCTGTCAGATTTTGAGAAATATTTGAATTTGTTTTTTGATGCCTCACCCTCGCCGCCATGCCACATGATGGCCTCTATGAAATTTCGGGCTCGGCCGTCATGCAGAAAGAATGTGTGGCCGTTGACCTTCTCCTGCAGTCCGATTCCCCATAGTGGAGTAGTACGCCACTCGTTGCCACGGGCCAGTCCGGAAGGGTAATCGTCATTCAGTCCTACACCCATGATTTCCGATCCCATGTCGTGAAGCAGATAATCTGAATAAGGATGAATAGTCTGATTACCGAGCCAAGGGAGCGATGTGCCGGCCAGAAGGGTTGCTCCGCGCGGACGTGTATGAAGCGTTGTCACATGGCATAAGTGGCAGCCGGCTTCATAAAACATCTGCTCTCCGCGCTTCACCTCCGGATCATCCACATTGCGGCGTGCCGGGACTCCGAGCGAATGCATGTAGAGGTCCACATTCTCCATGTCTTCGGTCGAGATGTCAAGCTGGTCATATGTCAACCCCATCATCGACCCCTGCGACATCTGTAGCTGACCCTCGCATATCTCTTCAGGATATCGGCTGTTGGTCACCCCCATGTCTGATGAGAAGCCGAGTTCTACGGTCAGGTCGGCATGCTGCGCTTTGTTGCCCGACACTCCGAGTCGTCGCACACCGCGCTCAGTGATATAGTTGCACCGGCCCGATATACCCCATTCCGGATAGTTGCTCTTAGCGGCAAGGCGCTCGATTTCGTTTTGGTCGAGTGCCATCATCTGCCCCATCCCCACATGCCTCAGGGGCACACGCACAGTGCATATGAGATCCTCGGGCGCTATCGGATCGGCATACCAGTCGGTGATGGTGTACGATGGATAGGCAAGTTCGTAGGTTTCGCCATCCGGAAATGAGAATGTCTCGTAATTCCAGTCAACTTTCAGTTTCCCTTCGGCATCTACGCCATAGATTGATTGGTCGTGAAGCACACGTCCGTAGTCGCGGAAGAAGGCGCCGTTGCGGCGTGTGATGTAGACGAGCATAGCCGAAAATCCATAATTGCCGGAGCCGCCACTCCACACCCCCGGACGGGTGCGCCCGGCATTGCGATGACAGCTGCCACATGAATACCCGGCATATACCGGTCCGAGTCCGCCACCCTCGCCATGCGTCGAGGTGCGCACATCATCATATAGCCTGTCGCCGCGCACAAAGCGCGTGAGATAGTCGCCACTCACCCATTCAGCCTCGCTGTCGTAAGCCACCGATGAGTTAAGAAATATTGTAGAAGTGCCCGCCGACAATCCATAGCCGGCGGGAACCTCCACATCAATCATATCAAGCCCATCGTCATCGCAAGCGGCTAACATCAGGGACATGAGGGGTAGTATGAGATACTGTCTGTGATAAGTCATAAATCACGTTTTATCCATTAAGCAGTTGGCAGGCAGCTTGATGCCTAAGCTTTGACACCTGCTTAAGCTGTAAGATACTTGATTCTGTGCGACTGCTTACTTGATTGTGCGTGGCACACCATCTTTGAAGAGCAGGAACTCAAGCGTATGGAATCCGCGCACTGACTGCACAGCTTCAATCTTATCATCCGAATCGCTATCGGTCCAGTCAAGATGGTCGTAGTTGCCTGAGTTGAGAATCTGCACGATGGCATCCTGGTCGAGAGGCCAGCTATCCATATTGGGGTCGAGTCCGAGAGCATCAACCGGGCCAAAGAGGAAGGCCTCGCTCTTCTCCCATGGCTCGCGGGCCACCAGCCACGCATTGCAAGCAGCGGCAAAGTTGGCATCTGAAGGATTCTTGCGGAAGTTGATGCAGGCCTGATGCAAGAGCTCATTCTTGGTGCTGAGGTCGGAGTATGTGGGGAGGACCACTGCATCCACAAAATTCTCAACCACACTCTGCAAGCGGCTGTCATCAGCCGAAAGTTGCATCACACATGCCTTGAGATTCTGCGAGAGGAGCTCTTCCAATTCCGCACATGCTGTCATTGCTGAGCGGGCCTCACTACTATTGATATTATTGCGGAAGGGCTGAGGGATAGCCAAGATGGCACTGGCTGCACCGGCTATGGCATCCTTCACTTTTCTATCCAGGGCAGCATCCACCGATGCCACAAGTGTTGAGAGCGACTTGGTGCTGATGCTGCCGTCGAGAGAACCATAATAGGAGTTGCGGATTGAATAGATGTTGTTGGAGTAGTCTGTACGCGAATGCCAGCTATACCATGACTCCACGGCATAAAGCGCACGCTCTGTCTCACCCGACACATAGAGGTTGAAGGGATCACCAATCTTGGCGGTTCCAACTTCGTTGGCTATATCGGCACATCCGTCGATAATCTGCTCGACACAGCTGAGTGCCGATGAATAGTCGCCGCCATTATGATTCTTGAACTGCTCTGAAAAAGCGGCACCACCCTCGTATGATGTTGTCCAGCTATCGTAGAGGTTCTTTGCATCAGCTTTCAGAAGCGCCCCAACCTGGGTCATGTAGTTGCCCCATGATGCTGCATTCTGCTCATTGTAGTCGATATCGGCACTGCTTTGAGTCTGGTTGTCGTCAGGCGCCGGGGCCGGATTGTCGTTGTCTGAGCATGCCATGAGGGCAAGCGACATCAACCCACAGATAGATAGATGTTTCAGTTTCATGTTGTGTAAATTTAGATTTATCTCTGTATTTTGTCAGTATTTCGTTTTAGTTGTATCGCTGCCTCTTCGGTCGGCCGATTCATATGGTCGCGGCTATTTCTTGATAAACCAGCCCACATAGGCCACCCCGATTGAGAATTCATTCTCTGAATTATACGGGCCTTTGCCGAATACTTTCTGAGTGCCTATCTGCCGCATCGTGTAATCAGCCTTGACCACAAGATTTGGAAGCGCAAACCAATTCAGGCCCACCTGCCATTGGCTCACCTCAAGACGCTTATCCATTGTCTGCCTCCCTGACCCGCGATACTGCGGATTATAATACTCATAGCGTGCATAGGGATAAATCACCGGGAACTTGCTCTTTACGAGCGAGGCCACATTCAATCCGGCCTCGGCTCCATAGCTTATCACATTCTTGGCAATCGGCACAAGTCGAGAATAGGGACTCTTGTTCGACAACATTCTGTTGGCCTCGCTCAGAGCCGCTGAATTTCCGATATATCCATATGTGAGATTCGCACGTGCCGTGACATAGCGGTTGCGGTATTGGGCATCCCAGGTGGCGATGGCTACCGGTATACGCCCGATAGATTTATACGTCTGCTCTTTATCGGCGTTCGCACCTGTATCATGGCAGTAATAAAAGGATATACCTGTGCGCAACCCTTTCACTCCTGAATAATCAAGTCTTGCCACATAGCCGGGTGAGGTAAAATTATCGGTTTCAAAATATCCTGCCTTGCCACCGATAATCCATTCGTTGCGGTCAAAACCATTGGCGTTTAGTCCCGCCACAACCATTGCCTGCCAGTCAAACCGAGTGTATCCACGCCCGAATGAACCGAAAAGCTCGATACCGGTCTCATGCCATGTAGAGGGCATCAACGCTGTCTCGGCCTGCGGACGCTGGGTGCCGAAGAAGTTTATCGGTTCATGATGAGCATTGGTCAAGCCTACAGGCACTATCATATGGCCGACTCTCACATTAAACTGCGGCACAATAAGCCTGGTGATGTGAAACTGCTCGAGGGCAACCTCACCACCCTTCTCTATCTCAGTTTCATATTCGCCATTCTCACTATTCTCAAGTTCTACGGCTGAACCCACTCCTCCGGCCTCAAACTCAATCTCGGCACCGAGTATCCATTTTGGATTGAACTTATAGTCAAAGGCAAGCACAAATCGTGGAATCTCGATATTGGCCCGATGTGTACGGGTATTCCCCGTAGAGACTCCGGCAAACCGATTGATGCCATAGTCCATGAATGATGCACGCATCTCGCCATAGCCGCCGAAGCGAAATTTCTTATAGCCTGTGGTGTCGGCATACACCGCGGCCAGAGGCTTCACAGACTCCGCCCCGGAGTCAGCAAAAGCAATGCCGCATGTCATGGCCATTAAGCCGCTGCATAACGCTGTCTTAAGAATTGATTTCATGATTTTGGGTTAATGTGGATGTCAATCTTTGAAGTTGACTTGTTGAAGCTGTCTAAGCACAACCTCAAGTACAGTCCGGATGGATTGTATTTTTTTACGACCGCAAAATTACTGCCCTGCCGACAATCATGAAATACTCTGATGTCGGTAAAAAGCGGCAGCTCCGGAGCTGCCGCTTACCATCATTTGGGTATTTTTCGCCATTAATACCCAGAATTAGTTAGAGTGTGAAAAAAAATACCGCCGCGATACCATATGAAATGTATCGCGGCGGAATATATCGTCTGCGCCCGAGGATGACTGCACCCGGACATATTTTCAAATCTAAAATCTCAACAACACCCTATAGGATGGTTTCTAATTTGGAAGTTGTTTAAAAATCTTTCAGTGATACTTATCAGAAAGGAAGGTCGTCAGATTCATCCTTGAATGCTGCGGCACCTGCGGCACCGGGAGCGGCACCAAAGGGATCGGCTGCAGGGAACGGTGCGGCTGCAGGCGCAGCTGCAGGTGCGGCCGGTGACTGGAACGGATTCTGCTGACCGCCAGGCATACCGCCACCCATCGACGGATCCTCTGACTCACGAGCTGCATAGCAACGCAGGTCGGTATACCATTTGCCATTGAACTCACGGCTTTCAGCATCAACGCTGCACACATAAATTTTGCCTACCTCAAGTTTGACATTGTCGACACCAGCATTGAATGTGTCAATCTTCACACGCTTCGGATACTGGCCGAATGTCTCAAGCACCCAGCATTTTTTTCTCCAGGGATTACCTGCCTTTGACACTCCCTCTTCAAGGGGAAGATCAAGTATTACTCTTCCTGTAAAGTCCATATTATATCGTTATATCTCTTATTGAAGTTGTTTAAACTTTTTTCAAGTGCAAGGTTAATTAAGATTTTGAGCAGGTTTCGGCTCTCGAAGAGGGAGCGATGCGGGCATCGCGACCGATGAAGAGGGTCGAAAGATGCCAAAATATTAATTAAGATTGCGCTTGAAGAAAAAAATTTACTTCATTTTATATTTTTCGTAAAAAGTTTAAACAACTTCATTATCATTTTAATCGAATCCTCCAGCTTCAGGCATAGATGCTTTGTGGAAGCTTCATTACGCAAAGATACAAAAAATTTCGTAATTTTGCACTATAATAGATTTCTTACGACTAAATTTATGCCCTATGGTTAGTGTTATCACCGATGCTTTCCCGCACCTCAGTGCTGAGCAAATTAAGCAGTTTGAGCTTATGTGCGAGCTCTATCCGGAATGGAATGAGAAAATCAATGTCATTTCACGCAAGGATATAGATAATCTCGCTGTCAATCATATATTGCATTCTCTTGCGATTGCCCGCTTTATACGCTTCTCTCCAGGCAGCACAGTGCTCGACATCGGCACCGGTGGCGGATTCCCGGGGCTGCCGCTTGCGGTGATGTTTCCGGAGGTGAAGTTCCATCTTGTTGACCGTATCGGCAAAAAACTTAAGGTGGCTTCCGATGTCGCCAACCGTATCAAATTGAAGAATGTGACCTTCCAGCATGGCGATATCGGCGAGTGTCATGAGAAATTTGACTTTGTGGTGAGCCGCGCTGTCATGCCTCAGCCTGACCTGGTGCGACTGATTCGCAAAAATGTGTCGTCCACACAACATAACGCCATTCCCAACGGACTTATCACACTTAAGGGGGGCGACCTCACTGAGGAGCTTCGCACTCTCCCGGGCAGTGAGGTGCTGGATATCTCAAGCTACTTCCCTCAGGATTTCTTTGAGACGAAGCGCATCGCCTATACTCCACTGAAATAATACGGATGATAAATAGCTCTCATAAATATTGTATGAACTGATTTTTGAGAGATAATTAAAACAGGTGATAAATATAGGGGGCGTAGCGATACAAAGCTCCATCTGATGTGTTGTTTATTAACAGTGCGGCTGCAATCAATCACTGCAGCCTTGCATCTTATCCGGCCAAGGTGGTTTTATCCTACCTCACGCCTCTCATTCACCATCTAAATCATAATCTACCGACAATGAAAATAGCTCGATTTGAATTCTCTCTGTTCGGAATCAATACTTACGCTGTGTTTGATCCCGATACACGGGAGTGTGCAATCATCGACCCGGGCATGAGTTCGGACGAGGAGCGACAGGCTGTAGAACGCTTCCTCACCAATAATAATCTGCAGCTTACACACATCATCAACACCCATCTCCACATCGACCACGCCATAGGGAATGCATGGTTGAAGTCGAAATACAATACGCCGGCGTATGCCAATGAGGGGGACGAATCTCTGGGCCAACGAATGGAGTTGCAGGCAGCTGCATTCGGACTACCATTTGATATAAAATCTGTTGAGATTGACCACCATCTGCATCAGGGCGACATCATTCGCATCGGCAATGGCTCTCTTAAGGTGCTGCATGTGCCCGGACATTCAAAGGGGAGCATAGGCCTGTATGATGAGAAGGATGGATTCCTGATTTCTGGCGATGCTCTGTTTGCGGGGAGCATTGGGCGCACTGACCTGCCCGGAGGTTCAATGCCTGAACTTATAGGCAGCATACGTGAGCGCCTGCTTACGTTACCCCCCGACACCATGGTCTACCCCGGCCATGGACCCGCCACCACTATCGGCCAGGAACTCCGCTCAAATCCATTCTTGAAATAATCCAGGAGAAATTAGGATGCCTCAATCAGCTTAGGCACTGCGCTTTGTGGCAACGACTTATAATAACCACGCCCTGCGGGATCATGATTCCGCAGGGCGTGTTCGTTTAGGTTTTAGCCTCTCCGCCAGCCCCGGCTGAGATACAAAGATATTCTCAAAGGGGGCGTATGAGGCTATCCGTATACTATTTCACATTGTGCAATGCTGCCATTATGACCTCGCTCACCGAGGGATGTGAGAAGATAATCTGCTCCATCGAGTGACGTGTGGCGCGGTTGTTCATCAAGTCGGCACACTGTTGGGCCAGATCGGCTGCCTCGACACCCATGATATGTGCACCAAGCAGCATTCCGTCATCTTTGCGGAAGATTAGTTTGCAGAGTCCGTCGGGTTCAGCCATAGTCAGAGCCTTGCCGTTGGCGCGGAAGAAGCTTTGGCCTACCGCAATCTCTATGCCGCGTGCCTTGCACTCCTCTTCAGTAAGACCTACCATACCGCACTCAGGCACCGTAAACACTGCCGAAGGCACGATATCAAAGCGTATATCATCACGCGTGTCAGTAATCGCATTGAGAGCCCTGTAGCCCTGGAATGTAGCCACATGAGCCAGCATCATACGGGCATTGACATCGCCGATTGCGAAGATATGGTCTACATTGGTGCGCATATCATCGTTGACGGGTATGCCTTTCGGACTGTATTCCACGCCTGCCGCCTCAAGATTCAAGCCGGCCACACGCGGAGCGCGCCCTACCGCCATCAACAGATCACTCGACACCACTGATTCCTCTTTACCTTTACATTCGTAGGTCACCACAATCTCATAATCAGCATTCTGCTCGATGCGTTTTGCTGCGGCTGAGGTGATGATTTTGATGCCACGCTTGGTCAGCGATTGCTTCAAGCGTTTGGCGATATCCGAATCAAACGGGGGCAGAATCTGCTTCATGAATTCAATCACTGTCACCTTCGATCCAAACGCTGCGAAGATGCTGGCAAATTCCAGACCTATCACACCGCCTCCGATGATGGTCAGCGATTCAGGGATGTAGTCGAGATTGAGCATCGCGGTGCTATCCTTCACACATTCCATATCATGCCCCTCTATCGGGAGCGAACGCGAAGTCGAACCTGTGGCGATAATGATATTGTCGGCGGTATATTCCTCACCCGCCGCCACGACCGTGTGGGCATCCTTGAAGGCAGCCATAGCCTCGACCACCTCTACCTTCGCACCCTTCAGCATCATGGCAATACCTTCGCGGAGCTGGCTCACTACCTGCTCTTTGCGCGCTACTACCTGATTGTAGTCGAGCGTGAAGGTGAAGTCATCTATGCCAAACTGCTCACACTCGCGGATTGTGCCCACCACCTCTGCATTCTTACAAAGGCATTTGGTGGGTATGCATCCCTCGTTGAGGCATGTTCCCCCAAGGCGGTCGCCATTGAAGAGGGTAACACTCATACCACGCTTGGCGGCGGCCAGGGCGGTTTCATATCCGCCCGGACCGGCACCTATGATGATAAGATCACTCTTTTTCATTCCTATTCAGTCTTAAGAAGCCTCAACCTTTAAGCTGGCGATAGGTCAGCACGGGATTCTTGGCCGCTGTGGTCTCATCGAGTTTGCGCACGATAGTGGTCAGCGGCGCATTCTTCACCTCATCAGGCATTGTGCGTGACTCTTCGGCCACCTTGTGCATCACTGCGATAAATTCATCGAGTGTCTCAAGCGACTCAGTCTCCGTAGGCTCTATCATCATGCTCTCATGGAAGAGCAGCGGGAAGTAGATTGTCGGGGCATGGAAGCCATAGTCAAGCAGACGCTTGGCCACGTTGAGGGTGGTCACACCGGTCGATTTATCCTTCAGACCGTCAAACACAAACTCATGTTTGCACACACCCTCTATCGGCAGAAGATAATCATCCTTCAGCGACTCCTTTATGTAATTGGCATTAAGGGTGGCCAGCGGGCCCACATTCTTGATATTCTCCTTACCCAGGGTCAGGATGTAGGCATAGGCCTTCATCATCACCCCGAAGTTGCCTAAGAATGATGAAATTGACCCGAGGCTCTCATCATCGCTTATGATTGAGAATGAGCCATCGGCATTCTTCTTCACGCGGGGATTGGGCAGGAACTTGGCGAGTTTCTCAACCACGCCTACCGGACCCGAGCCGGGGCCACCGCCACCGTGAGGTGTCGAGAATGTCTTGTGAAGATTGATGTGCATGATGTCGAAGCCCATGTCGCCGGGGCGCACTTTGCCGAGCAGGGGGTTGAGGTTGGCACCGTCATAGTAGAGCAGGCCGCCCGCCTCGTGCACAAGTTTGGCAATCTCCATTATCTCGGTCTCAAACATTCCGAGCGTGTTGGGATTGGTCATCATGATGCCGGCCACCGTGTCATCGAGCAGAGGCTTGAGATCCTCTACATCAATCGAGCCATTAGGTTTCGACTTCACTTCCACCACCTCGAGACCCGCCACCATTGCTGAGGCCGGATTGGTGCCGTGGGCTGAATTAGGCACAATCACTTTCGTGCGCTTGGTGTCGCCATTGGCCAGATGATACTGACGCATCACAAGCAGACCTGTGAGCTCACCGTGGGCACCGGCGTAGGGATTGAGCGTAAACTCATAAAGACCTGCGATATTGGCCAGAGCCTGCTGAAGATTATAGTAGAGTTCAAGGGCGCCCTGTGCACTCTTCTCATCCTGCAGCGGATGAATCTGAGTGAAAGCAGGCATGCCGGCCAATTCCTCATTGATCTTCGGATTATATTTCATGGTGCATGAACCAAGCGGATAGAAACCGGTGTCGACACCGAAGTTCTTCATCGAAAGATTCGTATAATGGCGCACCACATCAAGTTCGCTCACTTCGGGCAGCTCGGCCTCAGCGCCACGCATCACGCCGGCAGGAAGTTCAGCCATCGCGTCATGGGCATATTTATTCTCGGGAAGTTCGTAGCCCTTTCTACCCGGACGTGAAAGCTCAAATATCAGTTTATCGTAATATTTCATTTTTAATTTGTCGGATTTGTGTGGGTATGCCGCAGAGCTCTCCAAACTGTTGCGGAACCTCCGCCCCGGGCATACCTGAATATGTTAAACCGAGATTGCTTAGAAACTGTCTAAATTTAAACGGTTTCTTAGGCCAGAAGAAGAGTGATAAGGTTGTCAATCTCCTCCTTGGTACGCTTCTCAGTGACTGCAAACTCAATCATGCCGTTGCCAAGATCAAGTCCGCCCATGATTCCATTTTCAAGAAGACGCTCATTAAGAGCTTTCACATCAAGTGCAGTCTTCACCACAAATTCCTTAAGGAATGGTTTGCCGGGGAAGGCGGGGGTGAACTTACCTGATTCGATCAGACGATTGTAGAGATAGTGGGCACCATCGCAAGCCAGACGATTCACCTCGCGCATCCCCTGCTTGCCCATCAGGGCCACATAGATTGTGGCATAGAGGGCCATAAGCGACTGGTTCGAACAGATATTGCTCGTGGCTTTCTCACGACGTATGTGCTGCTCGCGGGCCTGCAGCGTAAGCACAAATGCGCGCTTGCCATCGGCATCAGTTGTGGCACCCACCACGCGTCCGGGCATCTTGCGCAGCATACCCTTCGCACATGAGATGTAGCCCAGATACGGACCGCCAAACGACATCGGCATGCCGAGTGTCTGGCCATCGCCGCATGCCACATCCGCACCCCATTCAGCAGGTGTGCGCAGCACTGCCAGCGCCGACGGATCTGCATTGATTGCAAAGTAAGCCTTGGCTGCATGAATGGCATCGGCCCAGCCGGTGTAATCTTCGATTATGCCATATTTATTGGGTGTAGGCACTATCACGCCTGCCACGTCGCCCTTGGCAAGTTCGGACTTGATTGCCTCGAAATCCGACACTCCATCCTTCTCAGCCACCACAGTCACCTCGACTCCGTGGAACTTACCATACGTCTTGACCACATTTATCACATGGTCATGAAGCGTAGCCGACAGAAGCACACGATTGCGCTTCTTGGCAGAGGCCACCATCATAAACATGGCCTCGGCTGTGGCCGTAGCTCCATCATACATTGAAGCATTCGTGGCCTCCATGCCGGTGAGCTCGCTGATGATGCTCTGATATTCGAAGATATAGGTCAGAGTGCCCTGCGAAATCTCGGGCTGATAGGGTGTATAGGCTGTGTAGAATTCGCTTCGGGCCAGAAGATGGGCCACTGTCGAAGGACTGTAGTGGTCATATACGCCGCCACCTGCAAAACATGTCAGACGACGGTTCTTGGCACCGAGTTCCTCAAAGTGCTTGCGGAGCTCAATCTCCGACATTGCCGAGGGTATATCGTATTCCTTGCGGTAGATGACCTCTGCCGGCACATCCGCATAAAGGTCATCAATAGAAGCTACACCGATCTTATCCAGCATTACGCGGATATCCTCTTCGGTGTGGGGCATGAATTTATTGCTCATTTTGATTCTTGAGTCATTTTAGAAATAGACGCCAATATCCTGCCGGCACATCAATCGCCGGCAGGTTTATTGGCGTCCAATCATTCTCTTAAGATTTCTCAGAGTATTCTATTGAATTTAACTCTTACTCCTCGCAGATCTTTGCGTAGGCAGCTGCGTCAAGCAGCGAGTCGAGCTCAGAGGCATCGCTCACTTTCACTTTCATGATCCAGTTGGCGAATGCATCTTCGTTGACGAGTTCGGGGCTATCCTCGAGTGCCTCGTTGATTTCCACAACCTCGCCGCTTACGGGTGAGATCAGATCGCTGGCAGCCTTCACTGACTCTACAGCGCCGAACTCCTCGCCTGCAGTCACCTCATCGCCCACTTCAGGCATGTCGACATATACGATGCTGCCGAGTGCATGCTGTGCGTAATCAGTGATGCCTACAGTGGCGATGTCACCCTCAAGTTTTACCCACTCGTGAGAATCCGCATAGCGGAGATCATCTAAAATCTTGCTCATTTCTTCGTTATGATGTTTTTATGTTATTCTTAAGGTTATTTCTTATAGTTTTTGTCGTAGAAGCGTTTCTTCACCACCTTGCCGGGGAAGCGTTTCTTGCGGATCTGCACCTCTACCTCAGTGCCGAGTTTGTCGTAGGGCTTGTTGACCATGGCCATTGCCACACTCTTGCCGGTGGAGATTGACTTGTAGCCGGTGGTAATCTCACCTACCTGCTCATCGCCCACCATCACCGGATACCCATGACGTGGCACGGCAGAGCCCTCAAGCTCTATACCCACGATGCGGCGTGTCACACCCTCAGCCTTCTGCTTGGCCAGAGCCTCCTTGCCTATGAACTCCGGTTTGTCGAGTTTGACAAACATGCTCAGGCTGGCCTCAATAGGAGTGATGTCAGCTGCCAGCTCATCGCCATAAAGCGGCAGACCCACCTCGAAGCGAAGCGTGTCGCGGCATCCGAGGCCACAGGGCTGCACACCGGCCTCCATAAGTTTATCCCACACCTTGCGGGTATAGTCATGACTGCCGTAGATTTCGAAGCCATCCTCTCCGGTATATCCGGTGCGGCTCACAATCACCTCTTCGCCATCAATCTCAAAAGTCTTGAAGTTATAGAACGGAATATCCTTGCAAGCAATGCCGAGCACTTTTTCAAGAGTCTCCTCGGCCTTGGGTCCCTGCACAGCCACCTCGCCATATTTGGGAGACTCATCCTCTACAGTGCAGTCAAAGCCTTCGGCATGCTGTTTGATCCATGCCACATCCTTGTCGATGTTGGCGGCGTTGATGACAAGGAAGTATTCCTCATCGTTGACTTTATACACAAGCAGATCATCGACTGTGCCACCATTCTCATAGCACATCATGCCGTAGAAAATCTGACCGTCGGGCGCGCCCGTCACATCATTGACAAAAATATGGCTGACAAATTTATAGGCCTCAGGGCCTTTCACACGCACCTCGCCCATATGGCTGACATCGAATACGCCCACTTCATGGCGCACCGCGTTGTGTTCCTCTGTGATTCCTTTGTACTGGATAGGCATGTCGAAGCCTCCGAATGGCGACATGAGAGCGCCTTGTGCCACATGGCGGTCGTGCAGACAGGTCTTGATAAGGTTCTCTTCCATTTCTGATGTCTGGTTTTTCTTTAAGGTTGTTTTTCTTGTCTGAATCGCGATTGAATCATTTTATCTGTCATTGCGTCAGATAATCCACGGTTCAGTTAGAAATAAGGTTTCATATTCTGACTTTATCAACCCTTTCGTAGTGTATTACACCACATCGGCGATGAGTCGGTCTGTTCTTCAATTGCCAAAGTTAACCAAACGTCTTCTAACTGCCAAATTTTTTTAGTAATTTTGCAACATAAAGTATCAGTTTTTATGGGTGTCAGTCTTTACATAGCCCGGCGGTTGTCGTTGGCTTCCGGTGGCCGTGGGGTTTCGCCGGCTGTGAGTGTGGCCGTAGTGGCGGTGGCACTGTCAATCCTGGTGATGATGTGCGCGATTGCAGTCGTCACAGGCTTCAAGGGTGAGATATCTTCTAAAGTGGCGGGATTCAACTCCCACATCACCATTACTCTCAACCCCACCAGTGTCGACCCTCAGAACCCCACACCTCTTGTCAGCCTCTCTCCCACCCTTAAGTCTATACTCGATTCGCAGCCCTACATCAAAGATGCGGCGCTCCAGGCTTCGATTCCCGCTATCCTGAAGACTCAATCTGATTTCAAGGGCGTATACCTCAAGTCGCTTTCGGGCAAGAATCTGAATGATTTCATCGGTTCGGCCATTGTCGAAGGGCACATGCCTGACTATTCAGTTGACTCATGTGCAAATCATATTGTCATCAGCCGTAAGGCCGCTCTGCAACTCGGTCTGCACAGCGGCGACGCCATTGACACTTACTTCATCACCGATGCCGTCAGGGTGCGCCGCCTAAAGATTTCTGCCATATTTGACTCACATTTCGACACCTATGACGACTCTTTCGCATACGCCTCACTTCCATTAGTGCAGGAGTTAGGGAAACTTTCCGACTCACAGGGCACTTCAATTGCGGTGGCGCTGACCGATTTCGACGATGTCGACATCAATGCCGCCACGTTGCGCCAGACCCTCCATGATGCCTACGACCAGGAGCTTATCTATAAGCGCTACGATGTGACAACTGCCCGACAGTCGGGAGCAGCCTACTTCCAATGGCTCGATCTGCTTGACATGAATGTGGTGGTGGTGCTGACACTGATGACGATTGTGGCCTGCATCACGCTGGTCAGCGGCATGCTTATTCTTATGGTCGATAAGGTCAGATTTATCGCTCTTATGTCTGCATTAGGGGCCTCCCGTCCCACCATCAGCCGGATATTCATGCTTTTGGCCGCCAAAATCGCCATCCTCGGCATGCTCATCGGCGATGCTCTCGCTATCGGACTGATTTACGCTCAGCGCGCCACCCACTTCATCCCACTCGACGCCGATTCATACTATATCGATTTCGTGCCGGTCAATCTGTCATGGACAGCATTCATTATTCTGAATCTTGCTGTATTGGCAATCATATGGATTGTGCTGATTCTACCATCGCGCTTTGCCGGTAAGGCTGCGCCGGCACGCACTCTTGCTGAGGACTGACCCCTCAACCTTATTCCCGGCTCTCTATTCGCAGTCTACACCTACCAAAATCGCAGCCTCACTCTTCGCGCAGCCAACACATTTGGCACGATATTTGTTTCCATAATATAGAGCAAGGTTGAGATTGACCCAGTCTTGCATACTCACTCGCCGGCTCCCCCTCTTCAAGCAAAAGCATGACCATATCGCCATCCATCTTGAAGCTGGCGCGTGAGAAAACAACTGTGTGAAAAAACAACTTATATTATGGCAAATGGAAAAATAGGGGTAACTACTGAAAACATTTTCCCCGTAATCAAAAAATTTCTTTATAGCGACAATGAGATTTTTCTGCGCGAGCTTGTGAGCAACGCCGTAGATGCCACCCGCAAAATCCAGACCCTCACCTCTTTCGGCGACTTCAAGGGTGAACTCGGAGATCTGAAGGTGCGCGTCAGCATCGACAAGGAAGCCGGCACGCTCACAGTGTCTGACCATGGCATAGGCATGGACGCGGCCGACATCGAGAAATACATCAACCAGATTGCATTCTCAGGAGCCGAGGAGTTTCTGCAGAAGTATAAGGATTCAGCCAATTCCATAATCGGCCACTTCGGCCTCGGATTCTATTCAGCTTTCATGGTGGCGAGCAAGGTCGTGATCCGCTCACTCTCTTATAAGGAGGGTGCGGAGGCTGTGGAATGGTCTTGCGACGGCTCTCCTGAATATGAGATGCACCCCTGCGACAAAGCTGAGCGTGGCACGGATATCATCCTGTACATTGACGATGAGTCTAAGGAATATCTCGACCCCGAGCGCGATATTGCGCTGCTGAAGAAATATTGCCGATTCCTCCCGGTGCCCGTAGTATGCGGCAAAAAGCAGGAATGGAAGGATGGAAAATTAGTCGACACTGATGAAGATAATGTGGTCAATGCCACCGAACCCCTCTGGACACGCAAGCCCACAGAACTCACCGATGACGACTACCTGCGCTTCTATCACGAACTCATGCCGGGGCGCGAAGATCCACTCTTCTGGATTCACCTGAATGTCGATTATCCCTTTACACTGACCGGTATCCTTTACTTCCCGAAGGTAAAGAGCAACCTCGACCTGCAGCGCAACCGTATTCAGCTATACTGCAATCAGGTCTACGTCACCGACCAGGTCGAGGGTGTTGTGCCTGAATTCATGACTATCATGCAGGGCGTCATTGACTCACCTGACATACCTCTGAATGTGTCGAGAAGCTACCTCCAGGCCGACCGCCAGGTGAAGAAAATCTCATCATATATCTCAAAGAAGGTGGCTGAGAAACTCGACCGCCTCTTCACATCTGACCGTGCTGAATTTGAAAAGAAGTGGGATGATATCCGCATCTTCATCGAGTATGGCATGCTCACCGATGAGAAGTTCTACGAGGCCGCCCGCAAGTTCTTCCTGCTTAAGAATGTAGCCGGCAAATATTTCTCGCTTGAGGAGTATAAGAAACTCGTCGAGGCCACACAGACCGATAAAGAGTCAACCCTCATCTACCTATACGCCACCGACCCCACTGCACAATACTCCTACATCAGCCAGGCTGAGAAGAAAGGCTATGACGTGCTGCTGATGGATGGCGAACTCGATGAGCATTTCATGTCGATGCTTGAGAGCAAGGAGCAGAAACTTCGTTTCGTGCGCGTTGACTCTGATATTCCTGAGCGCCTTATCCAGAAGGAGGATACCCTCAAATCTGACCTTTCGCCGATGGAGGCTGACATTCTGCAGGGCTTGTTTACCTCGCAATTGCCTGAGGTGAAGGGTGCCGAGTTTGTGGTGACTCTCGAAGCGCTTGACGCCAACGCCGCACCGGCCACCGTCACTCAAAATGAGTTTATGCGCCGCATGAAGCGAATGGCAGAGCAGCAGCCGGGCATGGCCTTTGCAGCAAATATGCCTGACTCCTATCAACTCGTGATCAACACCAATCAAAAGAGTGTAGCCGAACTCATCAAGAATTCTAAAGATTCACTCTCTGCCGAGATTTCACCCATTCTCAAACAAATCGAGACTCTCAACGCTGAGATAGCCTCTGAGCGCAAGTCTTCAGCCGACAATGCCTCAGCCGAGGCGACATCAGCCGGGGCAGATTCCTCAGAAGAGCTGAAGAAGGCACTCCAGACCAAAGAGAGCGAAGTGGCTGACCTCCAGCGACAGCAGTCTGCCCTTATTGCCGGATATGCCGCCAAGCAGCCTGTAGTCCGCCAGATTATTGACCTCGCTCTGCTGCAAAGCGGACTCCTCTCAGGCAA
This sequence comes from uncultured Muribaculaceae bacterium, assembly GCA_910577585.1. Lineage (GTDB taxonomy): Bacteria > Bacteroidota > Bacteroidia > Bacteroidales > Muribaculaceae > Lepagella. The sequence goes on from CAJTNN010000003.1 coordinate 69,651, forward strand.
GGAGCTGGCAGAATTCATCAATCGTTCGATTTCTCTGCTGTAAGTTGCTTCTCTACTCTGACTTACTATAAAGCGTCCGGTCAAGCCTCCGCCATGTCACCCGGCAGTATGACTCAGGAGCGCTTATGTACAGATAACTAATGAAATTCCCCGCGCACTATGCTGAGAGCCTCAGCACAATGCGCGGGGAATTTATTTTATCATCGCAGGGTTCAACCAATTATGGCAGGCTTACCCTTCAAGATTATGATTTGACTTCCATAGCTATCAGGAATCGAGTCCTGCAGCTGTATAGAATCCGGTTCTGCATCTATAAGGAATCGGATGGAGAATCTCTTACTTATTCTCTTCAGCTTCTGAAGTCTCAGCGTCAGCGACAGCCTCCTCTTCAGCAAATTTAGTAAATCCTGCCTGAAGAAGAAGGTTATACCAGCTGAAGAGTTTCTTTATGTCAGAGGGATATACACGGTCGCGGTCGAAATCGGGCAGAATCTCGGCAAAGCGGGCACGCAGGCCATCATTATCCATTGCCTTTACATCAATCTTCTCACCACCGGCATTGGCATACACGAGGTCAAGAATCTCACCCAGGGGCTTATCCTCACCCTCTGTATACATAGCGATATCGCCAAGTGACACGACTTTGTCGCGGGCATGGATAGGCATACGCTTCTTGGTGAGCAGTTCCTCTACCACGAGCATTCGGTTGCCCTGCGATACAATCTCATAAAGTCCGGGCTTTCCGGTGATTGAAAGTATTCTACGTAGCATATTTTTTCTTTTAAAATTATTTCAAAAAATCTCTTTCCCAATTTCACCCCGGCATCGACACTCTTCATGACCGCCACTGCGCTGCATATCTGTCATGCGGTGTACTGGTCATTTACACGATGCTGAGTTTATCCAGTCCCTCTGTCACTTGCCGCAGCAGCGAGTGGTCGGCGTCATTCAGGATCTCTACAATCGAACTCCTATGCGCCTTCAGCAATTCAGCCTCGCGCACCTGCGAGGCAATCCGCCGCTGTGCATCAGCCGCAGTGCATCCATCCCGCTCTATCACCCGCGCCACACGCTCTGCAGTAGGTGTGACGACCTGCCATATCGCATCGCAAAGTTCGGCAAGTCCGCTCTCAGCCAGCACAGCGGCCTCCACAAAGATAGGTGCGTGATTGCCGGTTCGCGACGCGGTCCAGAGCTGCAGGTCAGCTCTGACAGCCCCATGTACAATGCTATTGAGGAGCTGACGCTTTGCCTCATCTGCAAATACAATCTCTCCAAGCAACTTACGGTCAGGTATGCTATGGCCATCGGTGACCTCGGCAGAGATTTCAGTGCATATACGATGCTTAATCTCCCCACTCGATTCCATCAGCCGCCTGGCTTCAGAATCACAATCATACACCTCATAGCCCATTTCACGCAGCATACGGCTCACCACACTTTTGCCAGAACCTATGCCACCGCAAATTCCTATAAGCACCGGTCTCTCCATCACTATGCCTGCTCCTTCCATCTTACCTGATTTATTTTGAAGGCCACTCCGGGCGTCATTCTCTCACCAGCGTATATTCCACACTATCCGAGAGCACCCGCAGATTCAGCAGATTGCGGTCGCGGCGTCCCAGATGCAGCGGAAGCCGGCGTGTCTTGGCCGCCAAATCCCGATAATCGGCTATCACCTCCACAGTCTCTGTACTCGCCGCATTAAACTTACTCATCGGCACATAATATTCTACCTGGGCATTTGCCGGGAAGAGAAGCAGATCCATCCCGTCAGGCACATTATGAATCTGCACCGTCACATTCACCTCTTTTCTGACCAGAGGCTCGACGTTGACCTTCACAGTCACTACCGAAGGATCGAATCTGGCCCCTGATACCTGCGTGAGTTTCACGGTGATGTCGGTCGATTCCTCGAGGTTGTTGCGCGTAAAGCGTTCGGTGAATACACGGGTAATTGTGTCAAGCACATCGCGGTTGGCATACACCATCACACCCTTCGGGTCGGCCTGAGGCACACCCATGATAATCTTACCCACTGCCGGACGCAAATCGGCCGACACCTCCACCGGTATTCTCCGGCCGGGCAGATTCGTATAGGCCAGCACCAGCGAGTCTACCGATGTCGACAATAACGATGCAGTCTGGCCGAAGGCATTCTTAATCGCAGCATTCAATTCAGATTTACTCATGCGGAACACGCCGTCCGCACTGTAATCTCTGAAGTTGATGTTCATCTTCGCCGTACCCAGCACCGCACTACGCCAAAGATTCGACCCCTTGTCCCTGACCATCACATGAATCTTATCTGGTGGAAGATTAATGAAATTCACAGAATCAGGCACATTGTAGATGTTCACTCCGACCTCGAAGTCATCCTGCACATTATCATTCAGAGCCAGTATAAACCAGAACAACGCAGCTATGGCCACGAACACCAGGAAGGTCAAAGTCTTCTTGAATCCGGAAGTAGTCTTGACCTCCTTCCATGATTTGCGGATTTTGTCGATTTCTACCATAGCTTCTGTTGTGATATATAAAGGCGCGTATGCTCAAAATGAGTTTATCCGTAGAAGTCTTAAATCAGGTTTGAGCCATGCACCATTCCCATGAGCAATATCTAAGCATTCTCCCCAGGACACCTCGATGATGCCCGGGGGAGACTGTAGTTATCCGGAATGCAGTGCCGGTGCGCAATATTATTTCTTCTCAGCCTTCGGAGCCTCAGTCACGATGGGGAACACCTGCTCGCGGCTCACCTTGATCACTACCTGAGGTGCAATCTCAATCTTCATCGAGCCCTCGGCCTCGTTGACATTGCGGATGGTGCCGTAGATGCCACCGGCAGTGATTACCTTGTCGCCCGACTGCATTGCTTCGCGGGCCTTCTTAAGGTCTTTCTGCTTTTTCGACTGCGGACGAATCATGAAGAAGTAGAACACCACCACCATCGCGATGATCATGAGCATTCCGCTCCAGCTGCTCCCCTGCTGTTGCTGCAGGAGGATTGTAAGTAAGTTCATCTTGTATTTCGTTTGTAGGTTATGCAACCTTGCTTATCACTCGGCTGCCATGTTATAAAATTTAATCTCTGCTTTTATGATGCACTCCCCTGCCTATAGGCCGGGCAGTTGTCCCGGCTGTCAGTCAAGACTCTTCTGAAGCACCCCCTTCTCGTGGAGCGATTTCAGTATCGAGGCGAGAAGACCATGAATAAACTGCCCGCTCTTGCGAGTGCTATAGGCCTTCGCTATCTCCACATATTCGTTGATGCTGACTGTCAGCGGGATTTTCGGGAAGTTCAGAATCTCAGCCAGAGCTGTCATCATCACCACTATATCCATATAGGCCAGACGGTCAGACTCCCAAAGCTTGGTGTCGAGCGCGTCATTTATATAGGCACGGTAATCCTCTTTATTCTTGAGCACATACTCAAAGAGTTCGGCGCCGAATCTTGCATCCTCATCATCCTTGTACATTGTCATGATTGAGGTATATGATTTCCCCTCGGCTATGCGGCGCACTGTCTTGAGCACGAAAGTGCCGATTGAATCAAGGTCGTCGTTCCAGAACACCGATTTATCCTCCAGAGCCTCCAGGAACACTGGATTGATAAAGATTACCTGGCGGTAAATCTCTTTCCAGAATTCGCAGTCAGCTGCAAAGTCAGTGGCCGGGAACTCCATATATTCCTTATAGATATCCGAAGCCATGATGGCACGCAGCAGCGCACGCAGCATCGGCTCGTCATCGGCTGTCATGTTTCGACCTATGCGCTCGATATTGCGGTCAATCTCCTCATCATGCATGATGGCCTCCACGAATTTATTCTCCACGAAACGCAGATTCGGGTTGCGCACTTCATCTGAGGCGATAAAACGGTTGCGGGCCTCCTCGATATCATTCTCGCGCATTCTCACAAGCTGCACAGGCAGATAGAGCAGGCGGAAATAGAGTTCGGCGGCCGACTCCATGCTCTTGCGCAGCGTGTTGAGCGCGTCAGGAAGATTATCTGAAGCAGTGAAGAAGTTGCTGAATGTCTCCTCCATCATGCCGCGCATGCGCTCTACGCCGCTCAGAGTATAATTCTCACGGCGTGCGATTTCACGGCTGAGCACCGGATTCGGCATGATAATCATGTTGTATATCTCCTGCCAGATCTTCTCATCGGCAAGCGAACCCGGGTCGTCACTCTTGAGAAAATTCTTATAGAGTGCCGAATCCTTTACCTGCTGGGTGATGGCATCCTGTGCAAGCTCGAAGGGGTATCCCACGCTATCATAGCGCTGCATAAGTGATTTTATCTTCTCATCGCTTACGATGCTCTTCATGAATCGCGTCTCGTAAAGGGGGAGGTCGCCGCTGATGCGCTTCACATTCTTGGCCACTCGCGCCATAAGGCAGAGTATGTCGAGATACAAGCCGTAGGCAAAGCGCTTCTCTCGCGTGGGATTCGCAGGCTGCGACTCGAGGTTAAACCGGTTCTCAACCAGCATATACGAATAGAGCAGCTGCACGACCTTGGTCCTGATCAACACTCGATTAATCATATCTTCTCTTAAGTTATTTCTTTATTATTCATGGGCCGACAGAATCAGCGGGATTTATCTGCCCATATCCCGGATTCTCTTTCTCCGGAAATATTATGCAAATTTACGATTTTAGGTCCGGATTATCAAATTTCGCCGTGGTTTATTCTGCGCGGTATATTCCGATGCACCCCTACCCGGCAATCTATGATTTCTCCATTGAAGCTGGTGGCAACGCTCACTCGCCACGCTGACGCACCACCTCATACATCATCACTCCGGCAGCCACCGACACATTCAGCGAGCCGATGTTGCCCTTGATGGGCAACGCAGCCAGCTCATCGCAGGCACGCAACACATCGTTGCTTATGCCGGTGTCTTCGGCTCCCATGACTATTCCGAGGGGCACACGATAGTCGTTAGCCGTATAGTTGCGGTCGGTCTTCTCTGTGGCGCCTACTATCTTGTAGCCGTTGTCGCGCAGCATGCGCACTGCATCGAGTATCGAGCGCTCGCGACACACGGGAATATGCAACAGGGCCCCGGCCGAGGTCTTGACGGCATCGGGAGTCACACTCACACTGCCGCGTTCGGGAATCACAATCGCATCGGCTCCCACACACTCTGCCGTGCGGGCTATAGCACCGAAGTTGCGGGTGTCGGTCAAGCCATCAAGCAGGATTATGAAGGGGACTCTCCCCTCTTCGTAAAAGAGTGGCACAAGGTTATCAAGACGCGAATACTCCACAGGCGAGAGCAATGCTATCGCTCCCTGGTGATTCTTCATCGTGATGCGGTTGAGCTTCTCCATCGGCACACGTTGGCATACAATGCCATATTCTTTCATCTTGCCGAAGAGTTCGCGCGAAAGATCGCCGTTGAGATCCTTCTTCACCAGCACCTTGTCGATGCTTCTGCCGGCCTCGATCGCTTCGATTATGGCACGCAGGCCAAATATGTAATCTGATTTATTCATAAGTAATTTCTTTCTTTAGAAGTTGTCTAAACTTTTCTAAGTGCGCCGATACACCTGAGGTGGAAAAGCCCACCTCATTTCACAAAAGTCTAAATACCTCTTAATCAACCGAGCAGCACGCGGGCAGCCTGCAAAGCGGCATCGGTAAGCCGCTCGCCGCTCAGCATTCCGGCAATCTCGCGCACACGCTCCTCTTGACTCAACTCGCTTACAGCCGAAATGGTTCGCTCTTCAGTGTCGCGTTTATAGACCTTGTAGTGGCGGATTCCTTTGGCTGCCACCTGCGGTAGATGCGTGATAGTGATAATCTGCATCATCTTCGACATCTCGAGCATCATGCGCCCCATCTTGTCGGCTATCTCTCCGCTCACACCTGTGTCGATCTCGTCGAATATCACGGTGGGCATCTCCATTTTCTCAGCCATAAGTGACTTGATGCATAAAGTCAGACGCGACAATTCGCCGCCTGAGGCGGTGGCTGCCATCGGCATCAATGCGCCATTCTTATTGAATGAGCAGGTGAATTCTATCATATCCTGGCCATCCGAAGTGAGTTTACCCTCGGCTACTGCCACACTGAATTTCAAATTCTGCAATCCGAGTGGAATGGCCCTCTCTGTCAGACGCTCGCTGAAGAGCAGGGCCGCGTCGCGCCGCTTTCCGCTCAATTCATCGGCAAGTTCTTTGAGGTGTTTGGCCACGGCGCGGGCTTCATGCTCGAGTTCTTTGGTCTCGGAGTCATCGCTGTCAATGAGATGAAGCTGCTGTTCGAGTTCGTCGCGAAGATCCACCAGATCGTCGCCGTTGTCAACTCCCAGCGATTTCACCGCCTCATAGTAGGCCCTCATCCGCGCACCGGTCTGCGCGAGTAATGCGGGGTTAGACTCCACACTTTCGGCGAGCTGCTCAGCTGTGTAGGCGATATCCTTGAGTTCGATATATAGTGAATTGAGACGCGTGATGAGAGATTCCTCCTCAGGCGTAGGGTCCACGGCCTGAAGATTGAAGCTCTCGAGGGCGTCAATTGCCTGGCGCACCATCGTCATGGCTCCATCATTGTCAGAGGCAAGCGAGTAGTGGGCAGCAGTGAGGTATTCCCTGATTTCGTCGGCCTCGCTCAGCATCTCGAAGCGACGCTCCACCTCCTCCTGTTCGCCGCGGCGCGGCTTGAGTTTATTGAGGCCTTGAAGCTGAAGTTCGATATAGCTGCGCTTCTCAAGGTTCTTGACCTTTGCTTCGCGCAGATTGCGGATTTTACTGCGCAGCGTCACATATTTGCGGAATTCCCCCTTATAATCGGCCAGAAGCTGTTCGGTGTCGGCCATGGCGTCGATGATGCGCAGCTGACCTTCGCGGCTGTTAAGGCTGAGATTGGCGTGTTGCGAGTGGATGTCAAGCAGATGCGATGTGCACTCGCTGAGCTGCACCAGAGTGACAGGCGAGTCATCGATAAAGGCGCGGCTGCGTCCGGATGGAGATATCTCACGACGCACTATCAGTTCCCCCATCACGGGCAATCCGGTCTGCGGGTCGGTGGCATCAATCAGAAATGTGGCCTCTACCATAGTCTTGCGGCTACGGTCGGATATGGCCTTGTTGTCGGCACGTTCGCCCAGCAACAGACCCAAGGCGCCGAGCATGATTGATTTGCCGGCGCCAGTCTCACCTGTGATAATCGACAGCCCCTCGCTGAAGTCTATTTCGACCTCATCGATAAGGGCATAATTTCTTATAATCAGCTTCTGAAGCATAATCCTGGATGGTCAATTGCTTTGGTCACTACCCTTCTTGATTTTCTCAAGCCTCTCCATATCGGTCGGATAGATGGGCTGCAGTATCTCATAGGCGGCTTCGCGCTCGGTCGAGGGGGCCTGCGAGTAAATGTTGACAAGTTCATCAAGCTTGGCATCCCTGAACATTGAGAGGGCCACACTCATAGGGGCATTCTTATAGATGGTGCCTATCTCCTTGAGCGATTCAGTGATTACGGCTCGCCCTTTGTCGGGACTCGTGACCATCTCGTCAAGTCCCTTGCGATGATAGTCATATAGCAGCCGTCGTATGCCGGAGGTGTTGTTGTCCATGAATGATGAGAGCACAGCCGCGCGATTCTTCGTGTCTTCAAATGCTTTCCAGCCGACTTCGCCTCCGCTCTGCGCAGCCTGCACCACACTCTGCGCACGGTCGTAATATTGCTGCCCTCCATTGAGCGAGAATGAGTCGAAGTCTATGCCGAGGAAGAGATAGGCATAGTAGTCGAGTATTGCCGTGAGATTGCTCTGCTGCGAAGTCTCGTTGTAAGTGAGGGGGTCGCCGTCGCGATACTCAAATTCTATCTTCGAGTCTTTGAAGTTCATCAGCGTGGTGGTATACGATGAGTTGTAGACCGGCCGCGACAGCTGCACCTGCAGGTCACCTTTCACACGGTCATTCTCATACTCGCTCACTGTCAGGTAGAGCCGGCATTCTATCCTCTCATTGGGTGAGAAGGTGGCTGTGCTGAAGCGGTTTTCGTTCATGTAGTCGTTGATGCTGCTCTGCAGTGATTCGAATACACTCTTGTTGGTCCCCTCGATTTTCTGCGAGTTCACCTCTACCTGACAACGGAACTCCTGCGCCGCTGCCGGTGTGGCCACCGCCATCAGCGCCACCAGCGCGGCAATATTATGATATCTGTTTCTACGCATTGTAATCATTGGTTTCGTTTAGTGAGGCTCACCAAGTGCTGCGGCACCATCTCGCCATACGCGATACTGAATCACTCGGATTCCGCGGGGAGCAAAGTGATGAATTCGTCGATGATATCATCGGCCACAGCGCGCTTATCCTTGAGAGGATACACATTCTCCGAGCCGTCGCGGCGTATGATGGTCACTTTGTTGGTGTCGGTCATCATGCCGGCTCCGGCATCGCGCAGCGAGTTGAGGACTATCATGTCAAGATTCTTACGCTCCATCTTTCGGCAGGCGTTGCTGGCCTCGTTGTCAGTCTCCAAGGCGAAGCCCACCAGCACCCTGTTCCCCTTGCACTGGCCGAGTGTGGCGGCGATATCCGGATTCTTAACCAGATGCAGAATCATATCACCCTTCTCTTCACGCTTGATTTTATGCTCGCTATATTCCGCAGGGGCATAGTCAGCGACGGCAGCGGCAAGTATGGCCACATCCGCATCGGCAAACTCCAGGCGCATCACCTCGGCCATCTCTCTGGCAGATGTGACGTCAATCCGTCTTACCCCTTCAGGGAGTGTCAGACGCTTGTCGACCGGTCCGGCCACCATAGTCACCTCTGCGCCACGCGCGGCGCATGCCTCGGCAATGGCAAAGCCCATCTTACCTGATGAGTAATTACCTATAAAACGCACAGGGTCAATATTTTCGTATGTAGGTCCGGCACTAATCAGCACCCGCCGTCCCTGCAAATCCTGAGCACGGTCGCGGTCAGCGAAGTATTTCTCGGCTGCGAGCACTATGACTTCGGGTTCCTCCATGCGCCCTTTGCCGGTCAGGCCTGAGGCAAGAAAGCCACTCTGGGGCTCGACTATAATCACGCCGTCGGCACGCAGTGTGGCTACATTGCGCTGAGTCGACGGATGCGCCCACATATCGAGGTCCATCGCCGGGGCCACCATCACCTGCTCTTTGGCCGAAAGATAGGTCGTGATGAGCATATTGTCGGCGATGCCGTTGGCCATCTTTCCAATCGTGGAGGCCGTGGCGGGGGCTATAATCATCAAGTCGGCCCAGAGTCCAAGGTCCACATGCGAGTGCCATTCACCGGTGTTGGCGGCAAAAAATTCGCTCACCACCGGTTTGCCGCTCAATGCGGCCAAAGTGGCGGGGGTGATGAATTCCTTGCCGTTGGGGGTAATCACCACCTGCACCTCGGCACCCTTCTTGATAAGAAGACGCAGAAGATAGGCCGATTTATATGCGGCTATACCACCGGATATGCCGAGTACTATATGTTTCCCTTTAAGCGACATCTTTTTTACTTGTTGAGATATTTATATCGCAGCTGGGTCAGCACATCCTTGGTGTTTTTCGAAAATTCGCCCTGCATTATCCAGCTGTAGAATGAGGGTTCTTTGCGAAGCACCTCCTCTACGGGGCGCCCCTTATGCTTGCCGAAGTTGAACACCGGCACATCCTCATCATTCAAGACGATGCGTCCGGCCAGATCAAGCGATTTCCCACCTGACGAGAACTCACTCAGGAAGTCTACATCGTTCTGGAGCTCCGGGTAGCGGTCAAGCTGCGATTCGAGCACCTCAAATGTAGCCATCGTATCAGCATTGGCCGAATGGGCCTGCGTCAGATCTTTGCCGCAATAGAATTTATATGCTGCCACGAGTGTGCGCTGCTCCATCTTGTGAAAGATGTTCTGCACATCGATAAATTTGCGGCCGCTCACCTCGAAGTTTATGCCGCAGCGGGCGAACTCCTCCACCAGCAGCGGCACATCAAACTTATTACTGTTGAATCCTGCTATATCACAGTCTTCAAAGAAGGCATGAAGTGATTTGGCTACCTGGCGGAAGGTTGGCTCGCCGGCCACCATCTCGTCGGTGATATGATGCACAGCCGTCGAGGCTGCCGGTATCGGCATCTCCGGATTTAGCCTGCGGGTCTTCTCTTCAGGCTCGCGCCCGTCGGGAAATACCTTGACGGCGCTTATCTCAACTATGCGGTCGCGCAATATGTTGGTGCCGGTGGTTTCGAGGTCGAAAAACACCAGCGGGCGCTTCAAATTCAGTTTCATACTTATCTGTTAAAGTCGGTGCGAAGAGAGAGATTACATCACTCTATGACCTGCATGGGCATCTGAAGCATCACTACCTCAATGCCGGGTTCCTGCTCTAGCGGGCTGAAGAGTCCGGGACGCGCCGGGTCAGCGAGTTCTATCTTCACATCCTCTCCCTTTATGTTCGAGAGCACCTCAGTCATATAGGTTGAATTGAATCCGATTGTCATCGGGTTTCCCTTGTAATCGCAGTCTACGCGCTCTTCTGCTGAAGTGGCGTAGTCAAGGTCTTGCGAACCCATCTGAATTTCGGTTGCATCGATCGAGAAGCGGATAAGATTTGAGGCCTTGCTGGCAAAGAGAGCCACACGGCGCACTGCATTCAGAAGGCTCTCGCGATTGACTACGAGACTGAAGGGATTATCTTTCGGGAATACACGGCGATAATTGGGATACACACCCTTCACAAGGCGCGTAGTCAAGGTATAGGTGGCAAAACGAAATGTAGCCGATTTGGCATCCTTTACAATCTCTACCGTCTCATCCTCTTTGGTGAGAAGCCCCTTCAGCACATTGGCAACTTTGCCGGGCAGAATCATGTTGTCGGTCAGACCGGGTTTGACGTTGTTGTTCTCAAACTTCACGAGTTTGTGAGTATCTGAGCTCACGAGTGTCAGACGCTCGGGTTCTATATCCCAATACACGCCGGTCATCGCGGGACGAATCTGATCGAGACTTACGGCAAAAAGAGTGCCCTCGAGCCCGTTGACAATGGGTTCGGCCGGAAGCGTGAAGCTAACTGCATCGGCATCGTGCTCCTTCTTACGGGGATACTCGGCAGCATCTATACCCATGAAGTTGAAGTGTCCGTTATTGAAACGCAAGTCAATCTCCAGAGTCGAAAGATTGATGTCAAAATGCAACGGCTGATTCTGAACCTCCTTCACCACTTCAAGCAGTCGGCGGGCCGGGATGGCGATAGAGCCCTCACCCTCTGCGTCAGCCACCTCGAGTGTGGCGGTCATCACATTCTCCTGGTCGCCGCCGGTGATGTAGAGCACATCCTCTTTGACCGTGATAAGGAAGTTGTCGAGTATCGACAACGCATTCTTTGAATTTATGACCTTGCTTACGGCCTGGAGCTGAGTCTGCAATATCTTGCCTGATACATTAAATTTCATTTCAATAATTGTTTTTCCGGTTGTAGTTATTCATCAACGCGCGTAATACATCTCCCCTACACCCGTCGGTGGCAGAGCATTACACCTGTTGCATACGCGAATTTACTAAAAAAATCATGAATAACCTCACCCATTCTATATAACTATTCCAAAAAAAGATAAAAAAATTCTCCCCCTCCGGGCCTTCGCCTTGAGGGGGAGAATCAATCTATTTGCGTAGTCTCCTCACCCCATACGGGCCATTGGAGACACATTCATCTGATTATGATGAGATTCGCTGGCTGATTACTCAGCTGCCTCAGCTGCCGGAGCGGCTGCCGGAGCGGGAGCGTCCTCGCTGACAACTTCAAACTCCACCTCAGTCTCAACCTCTTTGTGGAATTTCACATTGGCAACGTATACACCCACCATCTTCACGGGCTGCTTCACGCTGATGATTTTGCGGTCGATCTCATGACCGAGCTTGGCCAGAGCCTCTGCAATCTGAGCTGCGCCAACCGAACCGTAGACTGTGCCGTTGGCACCGGTCTTGGCGGCGATAGTGAGCTTCAGACCCTCGATAGCCTTGGCGGCTGCCTCAGCCTCAGCCTTGGCGGCTGCGATTTTGTGGGCACGCTGTTTCAGATCCTCCTTCAGCTGCTTGAGAGCGGCGTCAGAGGCGATGATGCACTTGCCCTGGGGAATCAGATAGTTGCGGCCATAGCCGTCCTTCACTTCCACCACATCATCTTTATATCCCAGTCCGGGAACATTCTCTTTGAGGATAATTTTCATCTTAATGTCGTCTTTTCGAAGTGATGCATTATTATTTCATCAGGTCTGTCACGTAGGGCAGAAGAGCCAGATGGCGTGCGCGCTTCACGGCCTGGGCCACACGACGCTGGAATTTCAGGCTGGTGCCTGTGATACGACGCGGAAGGATTTTGCCCTGCTCGTTGAGGAATTTCTTCAGAAACTCAGGATCCTTGTAGTCGATATACTTGATGCCGCTACGTTTGAAACGACAATATTTCTTCTTCTTCGTGTCTACCGACAGCGGAGTAAGATAACGGATTTCGCTGTTAGCTGCCATAACTTTTTATTCGCTATGCTTATGCCTCGGCTGCAGCCTCGGCGGGTTTCTCACTTGCTTTGCTTGCTCTCAGATTGCGACGCTTCTCAGCATACTCCGCTGCATACTTGTCAAGACGGAACGTAAGGAAGCGGATCACACGCTCATCACGACGGAACGCTGTGTCAAGTTTCTTGACAATTGTGGGTTCAGCCTCGAATTCCACAAGGGCATAGAAGCCGGTGGATTTCTTCTGAATGGGATAAGCGAGTTTCTTAAGACCCCATTCCTCGACATTGACAATCTTCGCGCCGTTCTCCTCGAGAACGCCGGTGAACTTGCCAACCGCTTCCTTCATCTGTTCATCAGACAAAACGGGAGTTAAAATGAAAACGGTTTCGTAACGATTCATAGTTTGTTATAATTGTTATTTGCGTGATTTTACCCATCGATGGGCAAAACTTCCGCAAAGTTAACACTTTTATTCGATATAACCAAATTTTCGGCTGACTTCAATTTGAAATATGCGTAACCAACGGCAGCGGCCCTCAGCACTTCTGCGCTGAGGACCGCCGATGTTATATCCCACAAGCTGTCGCCAGCCCTGCAAGGTTTATTCCTTGATGAGATAGTTCTCAATCTCTTCGGGGCGGAAGTTGCCGATGAAGTCGGCATGCTTGGCCACCTCGGCCTGGCCGTAGTTGACGTATACGTGCAGGCTCTTGCGGAAGCTTGCGTCGCGCTGGGTGTCTTCAAGCAGCAGATAGCCCATCACGATATGTCCGGCCATCTCCACGAGGCGGCGCGCCATGAAGTCCTGATAGTTGCTGTCCTTGACGCCCATCACGCTCTGCACTGCATTTGCATACTGCTGGGTCATGAATACGAGGGTATTCTTTACGCCCTCATCCTCGGGACATACGCTCTCTGCCTCCATCTCACGGATCTTATTGAGATAAGTGCCGGTGGTGACGTGGCGGATGGCTGCTACGACCTGGAGCTGGGTAGTGCCCTCATAGATGCTTGTGATGCGGGCATCACGATATACACGCTCGCAGGCGTAATCCTTCATGAAGCCTGAGCCACCGTGGATCTGAATGCAGTCGTAGGCATTCTGGTTGGCATACTCTGAAGTCATCCCCTTGGCAAGCGGGGTGAAGGCATCGGCCAGACGGCTGTAATATTTGGCCTCGGCTTTCTCCTCTTTGGTGAGCGGACGCTCTTTGGCAATATCATCGTAGATCTTGTACATATCCACGAAGCGGGCGCAGGCATAGAGCAGCGCACGGCTTGCATCGAGTTTACCCTTCATCACCGAGATTATCTCAGCCACTGCGGGGAATTCGATGATGGGCTTGCCAAACTGCTGACGCTCGCGAGCATAGCCCAGAGCTTCACGATAGGCGATCTCGCTCAGGCCGACACTCTGGGCAGCGATACCCAGACGCGCACCATTCATCAGAGCCATCACATATTTGATCAGACCCAGACGACGCGAACCCACGAGCTCGCAGGGTGCATCCTTATAGGTGAGCTCACATGTGGGGCTACCCTTGATACCCATCTTGTTCTCGATGCGGCGCACATTCACTCCGCCGTTGCGCTTGTCGTAGATAAACATCGACAGGCCGCGTCCGTCGTGCGAACCCTCCTCCGAGCGTGCGAGCACGAGATGTATGTCGGCATCACCGTTGGTGATGAAGCGCTTCACGCCGTTGAGCACCCATGAGCCATCCTCTTTCTGAGTGGCTTTGAGCATCACACTCTGAAGGTCAGAGCCGGCGTCGGGCTCGGTGAGGTCCATCGACATTGTCTCACCTGCACATACACGCGGTATGTAACGCTCCTTCTGGTCGTCGTCGGCAAACTCATAGATTGTCTCTGCGCAATCCTGAAGTCCCCAGAGATTCTCAAATCCTGCATCCGCACGGCTCACGATATCGGCCGCCATGATGTAGGGGGTAATCGGGAAGTTGAGACCACCCAGCCGACGGGGCATTGCCATGCCCATCAGGCCGGCTTTGCGTGTGGCGTCGAGATTCTTCTGAGTCCCCTCTGCATAAATCACACGTGAGTTCTCTACCTTCGGACCATTATGATCCACATCCTCGGCATTCTCTGCCACGATATTGCCGCAGATATCACCTACGATTTCGAGCACACGGTCATAGTTGTCGATGGCATCCTCGTAGTTGCGCGGTGCGTAATCATATTTGTCGGCCTCGGCGAAGTCGCGTTCCTTCAGCGCCACAATCTTCTCCATCATCGGATGGGTCAGATAGAGCTTAAGGGCCGGATTGTCTGTATAGAAATTAGCCATTGTGTCTGTCTATGCTACTTGGAGTTCTTTTTGTAATATTTGATCAGTTTGGGCACCACATCCTCCATCTTGCCTGTGATGACGATGTCGGCGATAGTGTTGATCGGTGCGTCGGGGTCATTGTTGATTGAGATAATCAGCGATGAGTCCTGCATGCCGGCGATGTGCTGGATCTGGCCCGATATGCCGCAGGCGATGTAGAGCTTCGGACGCACTGTCACACCGGTCTGGCCAATCTGACGGTCGTGGTCAATCCAGCCGGCATCGACTGCCGCACGGCTCGCGCCGAGTTCGCCGCCGAGGGTGTCGGCAAGTTTCTGCAGCAGCTCGAAGTTCTCTTTGCTGCCTACGCCGTAGCCGCCGGCCACGATGATGGGGCTACCCTTGAGGTTGACCTTTGATTTCTCTACGTGACGGTCAAGTATCTCTACCACATAATCTGTGGGGTCTGTGTATTTCGATGCATCCAGGTCTACCACCTTGCCCACATAGTTGCTGTCGCGCACCTCTTTCTTCATCACGCCCTCGCGCACTGTGGCCATCTGCGGACGACAGTCGGGGTTGACGATTGTGGCCACGATATTGCCACCGAAGGCCGGACGGATCTGATAGAGCAGGTCTTTGTAGTCTTTGCCTGCCTTGGCATCAGTATAGTCACCAATCTCAAGCGAGGTGCAGTCGGCTGTCAGACCGCTGTGCAGGGCTGAGCTGACACGCGGACCCAGGTCGCGGCCGATAGAGGTGGCACCCATGAAGGCGATTCTGGGTTCGATCTCCTTGAATAGATTGATGAGGATTGATGAGTGAGGAAGCGAGGTATAGGGATAGAGACGCTTGTCCTCTACTTTATATACAGTGTCCACACCGTAGGGGAACACCTGCTTCTCGATATCCTTCAGGTTGTCACCGGCCACCACTGCCTCCAACTTGATGCCGAGGCGATCAGCCAGCTGACGCCCCTTGGTGAGGAGCTCAAGGCTCACATCGGCCACTTTGCCGTCTTCGTATTCGCAGTATACGATAAGATTATTCTTGTCTGCCATTTCTTTCTGTAATGTTTTGAAAATTACACCGGGGCGTGATTAACCGATGGTGTGGTTGGCGATCAACTCTACAATCAGATCCTCAAGGGCCTCATCTGTACTCTCTATCTTGCGGGCCTCCTTGGCAGTGAAGATCACATTCTGGATGCTCTTCACCTTTGTGGGCGAACCGGCAAGACCACACTGTGCGAGGTCAGCCTCTACGGTCTGTGTGTTCCACTCTCCAATCTGGAGATAGGGGCGAGCCTCTACGAAGGCTTTCTTCTCTTCATCGGCAGCCACCTCGCTGGGCACTGCGGCACGCTTGTATTTCATCACTGCCTTGGCATTGCGCGGACGGCATTCGTCGGCCGAGCCGTTGACTGTCACCACCAGCGGATAAGGTGCGCTCACAGTCTCGACGCCCGACTCGATGCGGCGCTTAACTGTCACCTTGCCATTCTCGGCGCTGATGATATCCTCTGCATATGTCACCTGCGGCAGACCCAGTTTTTCGGCGATCTGCGGACCCACCTGGGCGGTGTCGCCGTCGATAGCCTGACGGCCACCGATGATGAGATCGTAGTTGCCGATTTTTCTTACGGCTGCGCTCAGCGCATAGCTGGTGGCCAAAGTGTCAGAGCCGGCGAAAGCACGGTCTGAAAGCACCACGCCGTTGTCGGCACCGCGATAAAGACCCTCACGGATTATCTCGGCAGCGCGGGCCGGTCCCATGGTGAGAAGGGTCACCTTTGTACCGGGATACATATCTTTCAGCTTCAATGCCTGTTCGAGGGCATTGAGGTCCTCGGGGTTGAAGATTGCCGGAAGAGCGGCACGATTCACGGTGCCATCCTCTTTCATCGCATCTTTACCGACGTTGCGCGTATCGGGCACTTGCTTTGCCAATACAATGATATTCAAACTCATGTCGATATGTGTTGTTATTGTTTATTTGTCTTTCTGTTGGTTATCATTGGCTGATGACGCCTTACCTTGACCGCCGTCACGGTTCGGCTTCGCTTCGGCAAGTGCCTTAGCTTGGCGCGGCTCACTATCGCGGCAGCGGTAATGGCGCAGTTAGCCAATACGGTGCAAATTTACTAAAAAATCGCGATATACTTCTAATCATGGCTCAATTTATTTGCTCCTGAGGGCGGATTCGCCGCCATCAGTCACGGCCACAGTCACTCTTTTTCGGTGTTGAGTCGCTTGTAGAGTTCTGATAGGAGCATAGTAATCTGGGCGCGCTGACGCTCCACACTCTCTTCGAGTGAGGCTATCTCGCCGCTGAGGGCGCGGCTCGACTGACGGGCGTAGTCGCGCCGCATGGCTGCCAATTGCTCCACATCGCTGTCATATTTACGGCTGGCGGCTACGTATTGGTTCACTATCTCTTTGTCGCGGGCTGTGGCCACATCATCGGCCGAATAGATATACCGACCCTTGCCGAGGGGTATCACGCAGTCGTGGCGCCGGGGCTTCTGGCCGGGTTCGATTTTGCGTATCTCGGCGGCAAGCGCGCTGTACTTGCGTGCGAGGGCTGCCGGGTCGGGCTGAGGCTCTGAGGAGGAAGTGGATGAAGCGGCTGATCCTTCGGCGTCGTCATCATCTTCGTCGTCGTCATTGTCAACGTCGTCATCTGCAGCAATGGATGCGGGCACCCATGTCACCCGTATGTCGTCGAGACGGGCGCGCATACGCTTCTCGTCGTCATCGGCGCGAAGATTCACGCGCTCATCGGGCAATACATATACGTATAACGTGATCATGTCGTCGGGCAGATAATGGCGGTCGGTGGCCCACCACCCCACTCCATTCTCTTCGTCGATGGCCATCACATATTCGTCGGCTGCTGAGTTGAAGGGTATGCCGGCATTTACGGGCTGAAGGTATTCGCCGGTCTGGGGGTCGCGCGTGGCGAGGAAGATGTCGTAGCCGCCGACTGAGTTGTCGCCGTTGGCCACATAATATAGTGTGGTGCCGTCGGCCGAGAGGAAGGGATTCATCGCGTCACCCTCCTGACCGAGAAAGTCAGGGGCCGGATGCGGATCGGAGAGTGTGCCGTCCATCAGCACGGTAGCTTCCGAGAGTCCGAGCATACCGGTCGAGTCGTTCATCTCGCTCCACATCATGAGGTCGCCTGATTCGCTGATATAGGCGGAGCCTGCATATTCGCGTCCGTCGGGTAGCGGAAGTTCGGTGGCGCCCACTACGCGTCCGGCCGAGAGGGGAAGGCGCAGATGCTTGAAGAAGTCTCTGCGTTTCACCTTGACTGCATCTATCACCACGATATCCTGCATGCGCTCAAACTGGCGCTCACCTTCGGCGGCGTCGGCCTGGTCGAAGGCGAGGTCGGGGTCGAGTGCGCGTTTGGCTTTGCGCTGGGCTGTGGTGTATTCGCCAAAGAGTCGCTGGGCTGTGGGGAAGTCATAATCGAGCATGGCGAGCCTGCCGAGATAAAGACTCGCGTCGGCCACTCCGCGCGTCTTGGCCTCCTGAAATGCCAGGCCCGATTCGCGACGCTTGCCGGGGGCGTTGTAGAGCGCCTCGCCGAGCGCCTGGTAGAGGCTGCCGAGCTGGCGCGCGTTGGCTTCATCGGCTATCGCCTCTTCTGCCATCTTGATGGCGGCGGCGTAGTCGCCTTCATCTATCAGAAGGCGTATCTCGTCGGCCATGTCGGCATCAGCCTTAAAAGCAGTCAGAGCCACCGCCATCAAGGCGATCGCTCCGACCATTCTTTCTTTATTTATTCTCATAAGTGTTTTGCTATATTCTTGCCATGTGGAGAGAGAGGGAGGGAGTTATATCAGTGGGTCAGGTCAGTCACACTGCGGCTGAATCATTCACCATGATCCTGCGCCTCTTTGGGCAGTGTGAGCTTGAGCATGAAGTAGCCCAGTATGCCTGCAATGATAGAGCCGAGCAGAATGCCGAGCTTTGAGTCATTGAGCAGCTTCGAACCCTCGGGGAAACTCAGCGTGGCGATGAAGATCGACACCGTGAAACCGATGCCGCCAAGCATTGCCACAGCTGCCATACGGGGCCATGTGCCACCTTCGGGCATCGGCACAACCTTCATCTTGATGAAGAGCCAGGAGAAACTGAATATACCGAGGAATTTGCCGAGCACAAGGCCACAGATGATGGCCAGGCTGACACCGGCGTATGCATCGGCCAGTGTCATGCCGTCAAACCATATGCCGGCATTGGCAAATGCGAAGAGGGGCAAAATCAGGTAGTTGACGAGCGGATGAAGTGAGTCTTCAAGATCCTGCAGGGGTGAGATAACCTTGTCGGATGCTGATTCGATGCGCTTGAGCCAGTCCATCTGCTGATGTCCGAGGATGCTGCGGCGCTCGAGGTGCACTTCATCGTCGCTGGCGAAGTGGGCCACATTCTCGCGGATGGCATTGATGAATTTGGCGGGGGGATTCACCGGCACGGCAGGCACGCAGAATGCCACGAGCACTCCGGCGATGGTGGGATGTATGCCGGCGTTGAGGAAGAGGAACCACACTGCCAGTCCGAAGATGATGTAGAACATCTTCGACTGTATCTTCATCATGGCACCTCCGATGGCGAGGAATGCCAGTATCGCGGCAGCTGCGATAAGCATCCAGTAGTTGATCTGCGAGGTGTAGAATACCGCTATCACGAGTATACCACCTATGTCGTCGACCACGGCGAGTGTTGTGAGGAATATCTTCAGGCCGATTGGTACTCTCTTGCCGAGCATCGAAAGCACGCCGAGTGAGAAGGCGATGTCAGTGGCCATCGGGATAGCCATGCCGCCGGCATAGTCTGTGCCCTGGGCCAGGAGGTAGTAGATCACGACCGGCACAATCATGCCGCCACATGCACCGATAATCGGGAGCAATGCCTTGCGGAATGAGCTCAACTCGCCCACCAGCACCTCGCGCTTGATCTCGAGGCCGACACTGAAGAAGAAGACCGCCATGAGGGCATCGTTGATAAAGGCGGCCAGCGTCATGGGATGCCCCATGTGGGAGAAGAGGTTGAACGACCCTATCTGCAGACGCACTTCATTCGTCCAGAGCCAGGTGTAGAACTCGTGGGTGGCGGGCAGATTCACCGCCAGAAGCGCAAGCACCGTGGCCACCATCAGCATATTGCCGCCGCTGGCCAGATTCTTCAGCGTCTTGCGCATCGTATACATCACTTCTGACATATCTGTATCTTTTTAATGATTTATATTCTTGGATGAGGCTCTGGCATCAGTCGAGTTTGAGCACGGCGAGGAATGCCTTCTGGGGCACCTCGACGCTTCCGATCTGCTTCATGCGCTTTTTGCCGGCTTTCTGTTTCTCAAGGAGCTTGCGCTTACGCGAGATGTCGCCGCCGTAGCATTTGGCGGTCACATCTTTGCGCACGGCTTTGATGGTCTCGCGGGCAATAATCTTGGCGCCGATTGCAGCCTGGATGGCTATGTCAAATTGCTGGCGGGGAATGAGCTCCTTGAGTTTCTCACACATACGGCGCCCGAATCGCACGGCATTGTCGGCATGGGTGAGGGTCGACAGGGCATCGACACTCTCGCCATTGAGCAGTATGTCGAGCTTCACGAGGCGCGATTCGCGAAAGCCATTGAGGTGATAGTCAAACGATGCGTAGCCTTTGGAGATAGATTTGAGCTTGTCGTAGAAGTCTATCACTATCTCGCCGAGGGGAAGGTCGAAGGTAATCTCCATGCGGTTGCCTGAGATGTATTCCTGCTTCACGAGTTCGCCACGCTTGCCGAGACACAGGGTCATGATCGGGCCGATGTAGTCTGACTGAGTGATGATGGTCGAGCGGATGTAGGGCTCTTCGATATGGTCAATCAGTGTGAGTTCGGGGAGTCCGGAGGGGTTGTGAACCTCAATCGGGGGATTCCCTTTCTTGTCATACACAAGATAGCTTACGTTGGGGACTGTGGTGATTACCTCCATGCCGAATTCGCGGCTCAGACGCTCCTGCACAATCTCCATGTGCAGCAGGCCGAGGAATCCGCATCGGAAACCGAATCC
The DNA here is from genome assembly GCA_910577585.1 of uncultured Muribaculaceae bacterium. Taxonomy (GTDB): domain Bacteria; phylum Bacteroidota; class Bacteroidia; order Bacteroidales; family Muribaculaceae; genus Lepagella. Next base: position 90,503 of record CAJTNN010000003.1, read on the forward strand.
GAGGGCTGCCGACGATTCAGGCTGGAAGGTGAGCGAGGCATCGTTGAGCTGGAGTTTCTCGAGCGATGCGCGAAGATTCTCGAAGTCTTCGGCGTCGATAGGATATACGCCGGCAAACACCATCGGCTTGACCTCTTCGAAGCCTTCGATGGCTTCGGTGCAGGGACGCGCCACATGTGTGATTGTGTCGCCTACTTTGACCTCGCGCGAGGTCTTGATGCCTGATATGATGTAGCCTACATTTCCGGCCGAGATCTCTTTCTTGGGCATCATGTCGAGCTTGAGCACTCCAATCTCATCGGCGTGGTATTCCTTCCCTGTGGCCACAAACTTCACAAAGTCGTCGGTCTTCATCGTGCCGTTGAGCACCTTGAAGTAGGCTATGATTCCACGGAAGGGATTGAAGACTGAGTCGAAAATCAATGCCTGCAGCGGCGCTTCGGGGTCACCTTTGGGGGCGGGCACACGCTCTACGATTGCGCGCAGTATCTCGTCGACACCCATGCCGGTCTTGCCTGAGGCGCGGATAATATCGCTGCGGTCGCATCCGAGAAGGTCTACAATCTGGTCCTCTACTTCATCCGGATTGGCTGAGTCGAGGTCGCATTTGTTGATCACGGGTATTATCTCGAGGTCGTTGTCGATGGCCATATAGAGATTTGAGATGGTCTGGGCCTGAATACCCTGCGAGGCATCGACAATGAGCAGGGCGCCTTCACAGGCGGCAATCGACCGCGACACTTCATATGAGAAGTCGACGTGTCCGGGGGTGTCAATCAGATTGAGCACATAGGGCTCGCCATCCTGTTTGTAGTCCATCTGGATGGCGTGTGATTTGATTGTTATGCCTCGCTCGCGCTCCAGATCCATGTCGTCGAGCACCTGAGCCTCCATATCCTTGGCAGCCACAGTGTTGGTGCGCTCGAGAAGTCGGTCGGCAAGTGTCGACTTGCCGTGGTCAATATGCGCGATGATACAGAAATTACGTATATTCTTCATTATTGGATATCAATGATTGCGGGGTGGCAGTCGCTGCCATTACCTGTGAGCTTGTCGGCCACAACTCAATATTGCCCGACGCACTCCTCCCCTTTTAAACCGCAAAAATACAAAAAAAAGAGCATTTCCACAATTATTGACCCATTATTCACCCTCAGATGCGATACTGTAGGCCTAAAAAAACTTCCCGCCGGATTTCTCCGACGGGAAGCCTCGTCATATTTTTGCTGCGATGTCTGAGGTCAGCCGGCCTCGGCATCAGCGGCGATTCTTGTATTTTTTACTTCACTACTACTTTAGTAGCCTTGCCGTTGAGCACCTTCACGTAGATGCCGGCAGCGGGGTTCTCCACGCGTGCGCCCTGGAGGTTGAAGTAAGTTGCCTCTCCCTCGGCGGCCTCGATGGCAGCTACGCCGGTTGAGTGCTCCTCTTCGATGAGGACAGAGTTGTTATTGCAGTTCCAAGTCACAGTGTAGACTGATGACTCAGTAGCACCCTCAACTGTCATGTTGGCATCATTGTTGCCGGCGATCTTCACCCACTCACCGGTAGCGATAGCACCACCGGTTGAGAACCAGTTGTCAGCCACACCGTCCCAGATTTTAATCTTGAACTCAGAAGTGCCGATAGCCACACCTGTAGCAGTCACGATACCATCCTCGGGCACAGCCACGCCGTCAAAGAGCCAGCTGTTGAAGTTACCGAGCACGTTGAGGTACCAGCCATCGAAGCCCTCTACCGGATCGGGATCTACCGGATCGGGATCTACGGGGGTGTCACCACCTTCGCCTGACACAGTGAGAGTGCGGGTTGAAAGCACAAAAGTAAATGTCAGGTTCTCACCAGTCTCTTCAAGCTCAAGATTTGTATTACCTCCATTGAAGAGTTCATACGGTATATTCAGCGCGATAGGTTCTCCACTGCCGCCAAAATTATATGTACCCCAGTTATCATCAGCAATCTTGAATGTATCCTTGCTATCCACTGTAATACCAGAGAGAACATATGTCTCGCCATCTGTAGTTGTGAACTGCCATTCCTCTGAAGCCTCCCAGCCATTCATATCGCCGCGAAGATAGAGATCTACAAAACCTTCGGGTGCCTCGAGAAGTGTGAAAGTCACGTTCTTGTAGTCAGAAGTAACCTCTACATTCCATTTACCTCTGGGAAGAGTCACATTAGCATCCCCGTTAACGAGTCCACATGAGAATTCCGTGAAGCTTTCAGGAAGAGTTTCAGCGGGGAAAAGAGCGCCGGCGTTGAAAGGATTCCAGTCGGCTGCTACTGTTGATTTCGTTGTTGACATTTTAAACGGATTCTCTACCTGGAAAGAATATACTCCGTTTTCCAGAGCTACCTCGACAGCCTCCGAAGGTTCCCAACCGAAGTCATTGCCAGTCAGATAGAGCTGGGCATTTGCCGCACTGGCTACTGCAAGAGCGGCCATGCATGCGTACAGTTTCTTCATGTCTGTAAGAATTTTAAAGTTGTTATTTAGTTAATTGTAGGAGTTTTTCAGCATGTAAGACACGGGATAACCGTCCGGTTTTCATCAGCCTTGCGCTATCCCGTTTTCTCTCTACAAGATTACACCTTTTAACTCGATTTGCAAAATATTTTTAATTCTTTTTTCTTTCAATTTCACAATAAAATTCCCCGCCGGAGCTATCTCCGACGGGGAATCACCATATTCTGTCTATCTGCAGGGGTCTACGCTTGCCTGAGCGTCTGCGCTTCGGCAGCCAGCCTACCCTGCATCATCCTCTTTATTTCACTACCACTTTTGTAGCTTTGCCGTTGGCTACCTTTACATAGAGGCCGCGTGCAGGATTGCTTACCTGCAGGCCATCGATGGTGTAGTATACTGCATCGCCTTCTTCTGCTGCGATTGACTCTACGCCGGTTGACTTGGCAAGACGCACACAGCCGTTGGCGAAGTCTACCTGCACATACCAGTTGCCCTCGGGCACTGACCAAGCGTTGGAGTCGCTGTATACCACTCCGGCCACGCATACGCGTGTCCAGTCGGTGTCGAGCACTGCGCCGTTGATTGAGGGCACATAGCGTACACCATCATTCACAGTAGCCCAGTCCTCTACATCTTCACCAAGTGCGCTGCAGAAGCTGATCATGTAGTCCTCGCCAAATTCCACTGCCTCGGGAGTCATGTAGATGCCATCTTCGTTGACCACCATCTCAAGGCCTTCGTTCGGATGCCAGCTATAGGGCGAACCAATCATGTAGAGGTGCTCGGGAGCCTCGATGGGCTGGAACTCCTCGTCGCCACCTCCGAGGTCTTCACCCTCTTCATCGGCAGCAGCCTCTTCCACTACGAGTGTCATGTGGACTGAGTCGAAGTAGAATTTGTAGCGGCCGGCAGCTGCGATTGAGAAGTTGGTACCCTCTGTAGAGCAATCCATCGGCACACCGAGTGTTACGACCTCGTCGCCAGCGGCCATAATCCACTCAACCTGTTCTCCTTCGGCATTAACCTTCTTGATGCCGAAGTTGCACTCCTGTGCCTCTACAGCTTTCGAGATCCACATGCCTTCGTTGTCTTCGAGGATTGAAGCACGCCATGACGCGCCACCTTCGAAGTTGCCCCAGAGAAGATAGGTGTAGCCATCGGTCTGATCGCCGCCTTCACCTTCGTCACCTTCGCCTTCGTCGCCACCCTCTTCGTCGCGAACAAAGCCATCGGCCACGCCCTCAATCTTGAGCGATGCGTCGCTGAGGGTAAATGTGAAGGTCACATCTGAGCATCCCTCCTCAAGGGCCATGTTGAAGTTGGAGTTGGATACGAGCGTATAACTCTCATTAAGGGCATAAGGCTCACCTTCGCCTCCGTAATTGATCTTGCCCCATGTGGCACCACCAATTTTGAAAATATCCTCAGCGGCCACACTTACATGTGCCAGAGTGTAGACATTTCCATCCTCGGTGCTGAATTTCCAGGCTTCGTCTACGCCGAATTCATCTGTCATGCTTCCGCGCAGATAAATCTCGGAATAGGTATCCTCTTCGTCTGACTCACCCTCGATCAGGAGTGTGCGTTCTGCAAGATTCACGATGAATGTAAGCGATGAGCCACCTTTGGCAAGCGACATATTCTCGCCATTGTCTACCAGTTCGTAAGTCTGGTTGAGCTCCAGGTTAGCTGCACCACCGAAATTATACACATCCCAGTCGGCATCGGCCACCTTGAAGGCTTCGTCAGATGATACGCTGACATTGGCAAGTGTGTAGATGTTGCCATCCTCTGTGGTGAATTTCCAGGCATCGTCAGCTGCCCAGTTCTCTATCATGCTGCCGCGGAGATAAAGCTCGGCATACTGGCTGACTTCGCCACCTTCGCCTTCATCGCCACCTTCGCCTTCGTCGCCACCTTCACCTTCGTCACCACCTTCGGCTTCGCCGGTGATTTTCAGCGAGGCATCGCTCAGAGTGAATGTGAAGGTCACGTCGGAGCAACCGCCATCGAGCGTAAGGTTATATGGTGAGTTGAATGCAAGCGTATAGGTGTTGTTGAGAGCGCAAGGCTCGCCATAGCCACCATAGTTGATGTCCTTCCAGTTAGCATCTGCCACCTTGAACTCATCATCCGCTGCGATGCTCACATGAGCGAGAGTGTAGACATTGCCATCCTCTGTGGTGAATTTCCAGGCATCGTCGATATCCCAGCCTTCAACCATGGTGCCGCGAAGATAAATCTCGGCATACTGGCCGCCTTCGCCTTCGTCGCCGCCTTCACCTTCGTCACCACCCTCACCTTCATCGCCGCCTTCGATTGACTCGTCGGGGGCAGTGACAGCGGTGAATGTGGCGCTGCTGTAGTCAGCGCTCACTGATACTGTCCACTCCGATTTGTAGGGGAATGCTACGTTGGCATCTGCAAATTCCATCAGATCCACACTGAAGGTCTGCTCCATCGGAAGCGCTGTTGCCGGGAACAAGACACCGGAGTTAAATTCATCCCAATCTGAACATCCTGACCGGGTCATCTTGAATTCATCGCTGGCATTGAAGGTGTAGCTTCCGTCTACCTCCTCCACTACCAATGGATTCTCAAGATCCCAGCCGTTTTCATTACCAACGACGTATAACTGCGCGTTGGCTGCCATGGCTATGCCCATGGCAAACATGCAAGAATAAAATTTCTTCATTGCGTGGGTTAGATTTTAAGTTGTAATTATTGTTTAAGTTAGCCTTGTTAAGTTAGCCTTTAACGTCAACCTTGTTAAGTTAGCTTTATTAAGTTAGCCTTGCAAGTTTGTTAAGTTAGCCTTATGCAAGTGAGCACTTTTGCAAGTACTGCAGAGTTTTCCATTTAAGATACTTACACTACTTCCACTTGGTGGAGCGCGGTCCCATGTGAGACTGCTCTTGAAGTGTGATGTAGGCTCTTAGCATGCGAGGTATAAAAGCCTCTGCATTTTCAATGTAAAATTAGCATTTTTTAACATCATAAACAAAGAGTTAACAGATTTTAACATCTTATCATGATGCATATCCTGTTAACTCTTCTCGAATTCTATCATTTTGCCGTATTTTTAAACCGGCTCAAATGAAGTCAGCATTACGGCCTGCGCCCCGCAATCACTTATTATTATAGTGGGTCATGGCAAACGAAAGGCCGCTGAGGGCGAAGGCTTTGATGGCGTCGACCGCCACATCCTCACGCTCGGGCAACTTGGCCACCTCTTCGGCCGGGAATCTGCCGAGCACATAGTCTATCTGACCTCCGCGCGGGAAATCGCTGCCTATTCCGAAGCGCAAGCGCGCGTAGCCCTGGGTGCCCAGTTCGGAGGCAATATTCTTGAGGCCGTTATGTCCGGCATCGGAGCCTCCGCTGCGCATACGTATCGCTCCGAAGGGGAGCGCGAGGTCATCGACCAGCACGAGCAGATTCTCGAGCGGAAGTTTCTCCTTGTTCATCCAGTAGCGTACGGCCACACCACTGAGATTCATAAAGGTCGAGGGCTTGAGCACAAGCAGCTCGCAGTTCTTGACCTTCACTGTGGCCATGTCGCCATAGCGGCAGGAACTGAAGTTGCCGCCACACGCCTCCACCAGGCGGTCGGCTATCATAAACCCGATGTTATGACGGGTGCCTACATATTCCGGACCCATATTGCCGAGTCCTACAATAAGATATCTCTTCATATCTGCATCTTCAGCGGCGATGCGGGCGCGGAGTTTTCCACGACCCGTTATATGCCGCAAAATATCAATTATCCCCATATTCCATTCACTATGATTTTTGTATCTGTCGGAAGCTTACCTACATTCCAAAGGACTTCCTACAACTTCATTTAGTCAATCGACACTCCGATTCGCCCGCAAAAATTAGAGGCCTCCTGCACTGTGTGAGTGAAGGATGCCTCTAAATGATGCGGTCGATTTATCGCGGATGACGCGGTTTACTTGTCGGCCTTGGCAGCAGCACCACGTGCGGCACGTGTCAGCTGAACTGCGCATACCACTGCGTTCTTGGCGTTCATCAGCTCAAGACCCTCGAAGTGGAGGTCGCCTACGGCCATTGACTTGCCAAGACCCAGGTTGTCGACATTGATCACCAGACGCTCGGGAATCTCAGTGTAGGGAGCTTTCACTTTGAGCTTGCGCATTGAAAGTGTGAGCTTACCACCGGCTTTCACACCCTCGGCGTGACCCTCGATCTGAACGGGCACCTCCATCACAATGGGCTTCTCGGGCATTACCTCGAGGAAGTCGATGTGAAGAACGTCGTCTTTCACGGGCTGGAACTGAAGGTCTTTCAGCACTGCCTTCTTGGTCTCGCCGTTGATCTCGAGGTTGATCTCGAAGATGTCGGGTGAGTAGATGAGCTTGCGTACATCCTCGGCTGCTACCACGAGGTCAGTTGTGATGAGGCCACGCTTTGCGTCGATTGCCACTACCTTCTCGCCCTCTTTCAGAGCACCTGCATAGGGAAGTTCTACGATTTTGCCGCCGTTGAGAACTGCGGGAATCTTACCCTCTGCACGGAGAGCCTTGACTGCTTTTTTGCCTACCACGCTGCGCGGAGCAGCCTTAAGATCGTAAGTTTTCATTGTTTGATGTGTTGTTATATTGTGTTACTCAAATCGCCCCTCCAGCACTGACCATTCCGGTCAGCCCGGGCGAGGCATTCCCATCACACGGGATGAACCTTCCGCCGAGCCGTGGGCTCCAATTGCACGTCGCTCATGGCCCTACGGACAGTTCCGGCTACAAAATTAGTCATTTTATCCGGTTCTACCAAACATTTCGGCCGCTGCAGCGCAAATTCTTTGAAGTTGTTTAATCTTTCATTATCTTTGCGGCATGTTACCCTTTCTGCAATGCGTGGCCCGCGCCTACGCCGATAAATATAGCGCTTCGTCGGCGCTGCCTGACCTGTGTTTCGTCTTTCCAAGCAAACGCGCCGGTACTTTCTTTCTTAAATATATTAAGGAGTATGCCGGGGCGATTGACTTCGCGCCGGCCATCACCACAATCTCCGATTTTGTGGCTGACCTCTCTGGGCGAGTGGTCAATACGCGCCTCGATACTCTCTTTCTGCTGCACAAGTGCTATTGCGATATCGTGCGCCCGCATCTCACGCTGGAGGGGCAGGAGGAGTATCTGAGTTTCGATGCGTTCCGGCGCTGGGGTGAGACGGTGCTGAATGATTTCAATGAGATTGACATACATCTTGCGCCGGCCGAGGCTATTTATAAGAATCTGTATGATTTCCGGTCGATTGCATCTACCTTCCTCACCGCCGACCAGCGGGCACTGATGGAGGAATACTTCGGCTATCATCCGTCGCAACAGTATGACGACAATAAATTCTGGATCGAGTTCGGCAAGAAGTTTGACGCTCATGACCCCTCGCCTGAGTCGGCCGACACTCCGCGCTCGAAGTTCATACATCTTTGGAAGGTGATGGCTCCGCTTTATGAGAATCTGCATGCGGCGCTGGCTGAGAAGGGACTGGCTACAGCGGGCGGAGTCTATCGCCTGGCTTATGAGCGGCTTGAGGAGCTGGCCGAGGAGTCCCCGGTCAATCAGGAGGCGGCCGAAGAGTTGCGCAAGCTGCTCCCCTACCGGAAAATCGTGATGGTGGGATTCAATGCTCTGTCGATGTCGGAACGTGCCATTTTCGGCATCCTGCGCGACCTCCCCTCTCCTGACGGCGCTGACGAGCCTCTGGCAGATTTTATCTGGGATGCCACCGGACCGATCCTCAACGACCACCGCAACTCTGCCGGACGCTTCGTGGCAATCAACCGCCGCGACTTTCCGGCGCCGGAATGGGTGCGAGCCTATATGAGTCCGAGCCACACCTCGGCGCTGCCGCAGCGCATCGACATCGTGGCTGCTCCCTCAAAGGTGATGCAGGTCAAAATTGCGGCTGAAATCATCAATAGTCTGAAGGAGCAAGTCGGCGAGGAGCCTTTTGACGATGCGCGTGTGGCAATGGTGCTTCCGGAAGAGTCGCTGCTGCTGCCACTGCTCTATTCGCTGCCCAATAATGTCGGCGATGCCAACCTCACAATGGGATATCCGCTGAAGCTCACCTCGGTGACCTCTTTCCTCACCCTGTTGCGCAGAATGCAGCTGATACGCCGCGATGCTAAAGACTACAAGGGCTTCGATTTCGCTGAGGTGCGCAACATCCTGGGGCACCCCTATGCGCATGAGATTCTCGGCACTCAGGTCATCTCGCAGTTTCTGGCCTATTTCGAACATCATCACATCTCGGTGGTAAGAGACTCCGACCTCGAACGCCTCGGCGAGCGGGGGATGCGCCTGCTCTCGCCTCTGCCTCTCGATGCAACGCCCTTCCGCACGTTGGCCTATATCGATGATATCCTGGCAATGATCGAGACTACCCTGCCCCAGGATTCCCCCGAGTCAAATCGTCTGCTCAACTGCAATATCGAGCTGGCTAATGTCAGGGCATGGCGTGAGGCTATCTTGCGCCTTGCCGATGCCATCGAGGAGTATGATGTGAAGCTGAGCATGGCCGGAACCATGAGCGAGGCCTACCGACTGCTCCAGGGGGAGAGTGTGGCATTCGAGGGGGAACCGCTGAAGGGGTTGCAGATTATGGGCATGCTCGAGACACGCGCCATCGATTTCGAACATCTTGTGGTGGTGGCGGTCAACGACAAGACCATCCCGCGGCGCTCACGCCAGCGTTCTTTCCTGCCCAACGTGTTGCGTCGTGGCTACGGATTGCCACCGGTGAATTACGCCGAGAGTCTCTTTGCTTATTACTTCTACCGCATGATGAGCCGCGCCAGAAGTGTGACATTAATCTACGACAACCGTGTGTCGGGTCTCACCGGCGGTCCGTCGCGCTATCTCATGCAGCTCGAATATATTTATGCCCGCAATAAGGTGAACCGCATCGAATATAAGTTTGAGCTCGAATCTACGCGTCCCGACATCAACATCATCGCCAAGAATGGCGATGTGATGGCTAAGCTCGGCCGATTCCTCACCGACCCGGCTGAGGGCGAACGACGCATGAACTTCTCGGCTTCGTCTCTGAAGAAATATACGCATTGCCCGCTGAAGTTCTATCTGCAGGCAGTAGAGGGTCTGCGTGATGACCCGGCTCCTGAAAATGCAGTCGATGCTATTCTCTACGGTAATCTGGTGCATCATGTCATGCAGCATCTGCTGCTTCCCGATAAAGCTGACCACGGCATTTGGCTCGACCCGCCTCACCCGGTCACCAAGGAGTCTATCGATGCCATCCTGGATGATGAAGTGAGGATTCGCACCCTCATACATCATTATCTCAACAAGGAATATTATCATCTGAAGGAGCATGAAATCGACCGCCCGCTGCAGCCCGACACTGAGATTGTGGCAGATGTGGCATACCGTCACATCTGCAATACATTGCGCCACGACCGCAACCTCACACCCTTCAATCTCTATGGATGCGAAGTGAAGGGTGACCTGAAATATCAGATGCCCGGCGACGAGCGGCTCATCAACATGACCTACGCCATCGACCGCATCGATGATGCCCTCTGCGAGGGTGAGGCTACGGTGCGCATCGTGGATTACAAGACCGGTAGCGTGGCTATCCACACTCCCTCGATTGAGGATATGCTGAACGGAAAGTCCTACTCTGACCATCTTTTCCAGCTCGAACTGTATGCGATTCTGCTCAATCTGACGCGCCAGGCCGACGGGTTGCCCCCGCTGAGCATCAAACCCATGATTTATCCCGTGGCAGCGATTCACCTGCACGACAAGCGGAAGCTCAACTTCAAATCAATACCCACAATCGCCAATGTACCCCTCGAATATCATGACCAGGAATATGAGGAGATTGAGGAAGAGCATGACTCTGAGGAAGAGGCCGCGACTGAGACCGACACTCCCCGACCGACCCATGTCCATGAGGATTTCTCTCTTCAGTTCAACACTATGCTGAAGGAGATTTTCAATCCCGCCATACCCTTCACCGGAAAATATGACCCCGACAAATGCCGATTCTGCGCATTCCGATCCATGTGCCGCTGAATGGCCCGTCAGCCACCTTGACGCCTACAGAGCCTTTGAACTATTTTGAGTTGCAATAGTTCTATTAATAGATAGAATGGCAGTCGCGCGGAATGACATTTTCTGCCGGCATGCAAAATTTTATCGCCGGATTATTTCATCGGGCATGGAATTTGTAGTAATTTTGCAAAACAATTCCCCCTCAGCCTCCTCAGGCCTACTGCCCGCTCGGAGGATGAAGTTGTTTAAACTTCAATATATCTAATCCGCATTTTAAACTAATTTTGAGAGATAAGTAGCTGCGTCGAATTAATTCTTAGATAATTCTTTGATACGGAATCACATATTATGCTTAATTCCCAGTAGCTGCTTACTTATAATAGCCCAAAAGCTTTTCATCCTATGAAGAAGGAAACCATAGTCATTGTAGGCGGCGGCTTCGCTGGTATCAACCTGGCGAAGAAGCTCGACCATCAACGTTTTGACATAAAGGTTATTGACCGCAATAACTTCCATTCCTTTCCCCCCTTGTTCTATCAGATTGCTTCTTCGGCCTTGGCACAGAGCAACATATCCTTCCCATTCCGCCGTGAGTTCAAGCGCGATAAGAACGTGACTTACCACATGGGCCATGTAAAGCAAATCGATGTCAATGCCAAGACTATCACCACATCTTATCAGACACTCCACTACGACCGCCTCGTGATTGCCGCCGGCACCACCAACAACTTCTTCGGCATGGACAACCTCTATAAGGAGGTATATTGCATCAAGACCATAGGTGAGGCCGACCACACCCGCGATGAAATCCTCGACCGCCTCGAGCGCGGATGCATGGAGCCTGACCCCAAACGTCGTCGCGAACTATTGAGCTTCCTCGTGGTCGGTGGTGGTCCGGCCGGTGTAGAGATCGCCGGCGCGCTCGGCGAGATGAAACGCGATATCCTGCCCCGTGAGTATCCAGAGCTCGACCCCAGCGAGATGACAATCACTCTCGTCGAGGGGGCGCCGAAAGTGCTGGGCACTATGTCGGAGAAGGCTTCGCAAAAGGCTTTGGCTTACCTGAAGGACCTGATGGTGGAGGTAAGACTCAACACCACCATGACCGGCTACGAGAATAAAATCGTAAGCTTCAAGGATGGCCACGAGGAGTATTGGGAAACTCTCATCTGGACTGCCGGCGTGCGTGGCGAAACCATGCCCGGACTCCCGGCCGAATGCGTGGCCCCCAACGGCCGAATCTTCGTGGATGAGTTCAACCGCGTCAAGGGCTACGAAGATTCTATCTGCGCCGTAGGTGATATCGCACTGATGGCTACCGAAGATTTCCCTCGCGGCTACCCAATGGTGGCTCAGCCTGCGATCCAGCAGGCCCGAAACCTGGCTAAAAACCTAAACAAGGGGGAGTTCAGCTCTAAATTCAAATACTCCGACCGCGGATCAATGGCCACCGTAGGTCGCAACCGCGCCGTGGCCGACCTGCCTGGATTCTCTTTCGCCGGACGTGTGGCCTGGTGGATCTGGATGCTTATCCACCTCGTCAGCATCCTCGGAATGAGAAACAAGCTCAATGTGCTGCTCAACTGGATCTGGAACTACTGCACTTACTCAACTTCGCTCCGACTCCTCCTGCGTCCGACACGCTATCCCATACGCCGCCACTGGAGCGACTGAGCAGTCTCCGGAGGCGTATACTCCCTCCTCGCCTCAATCAACTGATTCAAAGTTTCAATTATGAAAAACAGAAATCTATATATCACCCTCCTCGCCTGCTCGGCTCTGACACTGGGTGGTTGCTCGGGACTGAAGGAGAGTCTACCCTTCGGTCTCGGAGGGGGACAGAAGAAGGAGACTTCAACTATCCCCTCGCAACTCCCCACCGACCGCGAGCACATCCGCCATGCCGGGCACAACGAGAAGACTTATTCCGTAAAGGACCTCGAAGAGGGTGTCGTCACCGGCGACTGGACCATCGAGGAGGTCAACGGTGATAAGGTGGTGTCGGAGACTCCGGCCTACATTAAGTTCGTGCCATCCGAACACCGCATCTATGGCAACGACGGCTGCAACACCATCAATGCCGAATATGCCTACAATCAGGAGGCTCGCACACTGAAATTCGACAAAATCGCCAGCACAATGCGTTTCTGCGGCACTCCGGGTCTGACCGACATGGATATCAACGCTGCTATCGCCAACACCACCAACTACCGTTGGGACCATGACGGCGATGAGTACTACCTGTATTTCACCGATGCCAACGATGTGACTCTGCTCAAGCTGATGCATCAGAATTTTGACTTCCTCAATGGCAGCTGGCAAGTCGTGGCCATAGAGGATGAACCGATTGATGACCCTGAGATGCAGCTCGTCATCGACGTCGATGAGGGTAAGATTCATGGCAACACGGGTTGCAATATCCTCAACGGCACAATGGATATCGATATGGAGACAGCCAACACTCTGTCGTTTCAGGATATCATCACCACTCAGATGGCTTGTCCGGACCCGTCGAAGCAGACGCGACTCATCGTGGCGCTAGAGGATGCCGCCCACGCCAAGCCTATCGATGCCGACCGCGTGATGCTGCTCAATCTGCTGCGCAAACCGGTGCTGACCCTTAAACGCCTTTGACCCATGAATGAAGTCAGAATCGACAAGTGGCTATGGGCAATGCGAGTGTTCAAGACCCGCTCAATCGCCACCGATGCCGTCAAGAAGGGGCGTGTGTCGATGGGCGGAACGGCCGTAAAGCCCTCACGCGGCGTGAAGCCCGGTGATATCATCGAGGTCAAGAAGCCTCCAATCACATATACTTTCCGCGTAAAGGCACTGTCGCAAAACCGACTCGGCGCTCGCCTCGTGCCCGACTATCTTGAGAACCTCACGCCTCAAAGCCAGTATGATCTGCTTGAGATGACCCGCATCTCCGGATTCGTCGACCGCCGCAAAGGACTCGGCCGCCCCACCAAACGCGATGGGCGCGACCTCGCCGCCTTCCGCGATGCTTCCTACGCCGACTCTTTCTTCCTCGACTGGGAAGACGATGATGATGAGACCGATATGGCCGACTCCGAAATGTGACCGGCCAATCAGCCACCACCATATCGAAGTTGTTTAAACAACTTCCTCAGTAGCCCGGGACCACCTGTTGGAGTTTTCTGCAACACGTGCCCCGGGCTTCTGCCATGTAGCCACATATATTTCTGCATTCACCCCATTGATAGCCCATTTACACCTCCTGCACTTGCATCTTACATAAAATTTTGTTAAATTTGCATTTGCATTTCTCTCTTCAAGGTCGTCTGTGCCTGACTCTTCAATTCTATTCTCTCCGTGGATTCGGAGGCATCAGATTTCCTTGCCATTTACACCTCTATATTGCCAATGCGATTCGCCGATATAATAGATAATTCAGATGCAGTCGACGCACTGCGTAAAATGGTGGATTCCAACCGGATTCCGCACGCCATGCTCATATCCGGCCCCTCGGGTATCGGCAAGATGCAGCTCGCTCGCGCCTTTGCCGCCTATCTGAATTGTCAGAACCGCACCGATGGCGACTCATGCGGGGTGTGCCCGGCGTGCCGCCGCATCGAGGCCGGCAACAACCCCGACATCCATTACATCTACCCTATCGTCAAGGCTAAATCCTCGCAGCCGGTCAGCACAGATTTCTTGCCGCAGTGGCATCAGTTGCTGAAGGATTCCCCATACATGGACCCTGTGGCATGGCTCTCTCTGATAGATGCGGGCAACAAGCAGCCCGTAATCTACGTCTCGGATGCAGATGCCATCGAGGCCAAGGCTACGGTATCAAGCTATTCCGACCCCTACAAAATCTTTATCATCTGGCTACCCGAAAAGTTGCATCCCGCTGCGGCCAACAAGTTGCTCAAGACCCTCGAGGAACCCTTCGAAGACACCCTCTTCATCTGCGTCAGCAACTCTCCTCAGGAGATTCTGCCCACCATATCCTCGCGCCTGCGGCATATCGAGATGCATCGCCCATCTATGCAAGCCATCAGTGACGGATTGATTCGAAAGGGGGTCTCACCGCAGACAGCCTCCACAATCAGCCGAATGGCCGATGGCTCACTGCTCAAGGCATTCCAGATGATTTCGGCTGCGGGCGAGACTGAGGAGTTCGCCGCAATCTTCCGCGATGCCATGCGCATGGCCTACGCCCGAAAGGCCGACTCCCTGCGCTCTCTCAGCGAACGCATCGCCGCATTCGGACGTGAGAAAATGATGAGGCTGCTCGATTATTTCGCCCGAATGACGCGCGAGAATTTCATCGCCAATCTCTGTGTGCCTCCGCTCAACATCATGAGCCCCGATGAAGAGGCCTTCTCAAGCCGATTCGCGCCTTTCATCAACTATGGCAATGTAGAGCAAATGACGTCTGAAATCGATGCCGCACGCCTCGATATCTCGCGCAATGCCAATCCTAAACTTGTGTGGTTTGATTTCTTGCTGCGGTTGATGATCCTGCTGCGCATGCAACCTAAAAAGAACACCTCTCTCCAATCGTAACTTATCTGTAAATATCAACTAAACTGAATTTAAACCGAGATATGAAGCCTACTCTTTTTATTCTGGCTGCCGGAATGGGAAGCCGTTATGGTGGTCTGAAACAGCTCGATGGCCTCGGCCCGAGCGGTGAGACAATCATGGACTACAGTGTGTATGACGCCATACGCGCCGGCTTCGGCAAAATCGTCTTCGTTATCCGACATGATTTCGAAGATGAGTTCCGCGAGAAAATCATATCGAAATATAAGGACCATGTTGCGACCGATGTGGTCTTTCAGGATATCACGGCTCTCCCCGAAGGATTCACCCCCGACCCCGAGCGTTCGAAACCCTGGGGCACCGGACACGCTGTCCTCATGGGCAAGACTGCTATCAACGAGCCTTTCGGTGTCATCAATGCCGATGACTACTATGGTCCGGAGACATTCCAGATTCTTGCCGATTCGCTGCGCGAGGCTGAGGGAAAGAAGGGTGAGTATTGCATGGTGGGCTTCCGCATCGACAACACGCTGAGCGAGAACGGTGGCGTAAGCCGCGGATTCTGCCAGGTGTCGGCCGACGGGTTCCTCACCGGCGTGACGGAATGCCACAACATCCGCCGCAATGCCGATGGCAAACTCGTATATGACCTCGACGGCGAGACTATCCCCTTCCCGGAGGGTGCAAGTGTCTCAATGAATGTCTGGGGCCTCACTCCCGACTATTTCGATTATTCCGAACGCGAGTTCATCAAGTTCCTCAACGCTCACGCCAGCGAGCTGAAGTCGGAATTCTATATCCCGTCGGTGGTGAATACTCTCATCCAGAATGGCGAGTGCACTCTGGCTGTGAAGCAGACGCCTTCGAAATGGTTCGGGGTCACTTACGCAGCCGACCGTGAGGCCACTGTCAATCAATTCCGCAAACTCGTCGACGAGGGGGTCTATCCCGCAAGTCTGTTTGCCTGATTGATTCGCGCTCTCTCCCCGACATGCATCTTCTCTTAATCACTTCTCAATTCTGAAGAAATGAAAACTAAAATCCTCGTGACCGGGGGCACCGGATATATCGGTTCGCACACCACCGTCGAACTTCAGCAGGCCGGCTACGATGTCGTGATTATCGACAATCTCAGCAACTCCAATATAAAGGTGCTCGATGGCATTGAGCGTATCACCGGGATTCGGCCGGATTTCGTAGAGGGTGATGTGACTGATGTCGCCACTCTGCGAGCGCTCTTCAACCGCCACCCCGACATAAAGGGCATCATCAATTTCGCCGCGTCGAAGGCTGTGGGTGAATCGGTGCGCAAGCCGCTGATGTATTACCGCAATAATCTCGTGGGGTTGATCAATCTGCTCGAGGTTATGCCGGAGTTCGGCGTGAAGGGTATCGTATTCTCAAGCTCCTGCACCGTCTATGGCGAGCCTGACGTCAACCCGATCGATGAGACGGCCCCTATCAAACCGGCCACGTCGCCCTACGGCAATACGAAGCAGATATGCGAGGAAATCATAGCCGACACCATTCGCGCCGGCGCACCTTTCAAAAGCATACTGCTCAGATATTTCAATCCGGTGGGGGCGCATCCGTCGGCCGAAATCGGCGAATTACCCATCGGAGTGCCGCAGAATCTCATCCCCTATCTCACTCAGGCAGCCGCCGGAGTGAGAGGCGAGCTCACTGTCTTCGGCAATGACTATGCCACACCTGACGGCACTTGCATCCGCGACTTCATCGATGTCGTCGATCTGGCCAAGGCCCATGTCATAGCCATGCGCCGTATGCTCGACAATGCTGATTCGGCCCAACTCGAGGTCTTCAACCTCGGCACGGGCCGCGGACTGAGTGTGCTGCAGCTGATTGAGTCGTTCGAAAGGGCTACGGGGGTGAAGGTGCCTTTCCATATCGGAGCCCGCCGGGAGGGGGATATCGAGCAGATATGGGCCGAACCGGCAAAAGCCAACAATGTGCTCGGATGGAGAGCCGAAGTGGATATCGACGACACCATGCGCAATGCATGGCGCTGGCAATTGCGTCAGGCAGCGCCACAGCAATGAGACACCCGCATGAATGCAATAGAATCGATAACTTACTGCAAACTGAAAAACAATACATAATTTAATTCACTAAATTTCCAACATGATGAAACGCTACTTTCTGGCGGCAACCCCTATAGCCGCCATGTTGCTGCTCACCGGATGTATGGACGACAACTATGACCTCTCCAACATCGACACCACTTCTGAGGTGAAGGTCAATGGACTCGTGCTTCCGGTAAATGTAAAACCTGTGACCCTCAGCATCGATGAGGAGGGTGGCATAACTGAAGAGGTGGATCCCGCCACCGGCAAGAAAATCTATGCCTACACCTACGACGGCGATTTCTCTTCCGATCCCCTCTCGATCGATCCGTTCCGCGTGACTGCTCCGGTGCTCACTCCCGAGCAAATCCACGTTGAGCTGACTTCGGCTATCAACACCCGCGCGGCCATCGATGAAATACACTACACTATCCGCGAGATGAAGACTGACTTCGACTACGTGCTCGACGACATCGATCCGGCTGTGTCGAAGGTTGAGCGTCTGAAGACTCCGAAGGTCGTGTTCCGCACCCACATCCAGTTCCCGAATGTCGTGACTGCCAATTCCGACAAAATCGTCGTCAAAGATATGAAGGTGGCTTTCCCGGTAGGAATGGCTGCATCATCTAATCTCGGAACATACAATGCCTCTACCGGCATTGTCACCATCAACGACTATCAGCTGCCGGCCACAGGCGCTCTCGACCTCGTGGTGACTGCCACAAGTCTTGAAATCGGCAAAGATGTCGTGGATGGATCATTCACTTACGAAGAGTCTATCACCATCATGGATGGCGGCGAGCTGCTGCTCACACCCTCTGCGTCAGGCAATCTCCCCGACGACTTCATGCTTGATGCCGACTACACACTGAGTTCATTTGATGTGACTGCATTCTCGGGTGCTATCGAGAAGCCGCTCGACGGCATGTCGATTGATCCGATCAGCCTCTCTGACCTGCCTGACTTCCTCACCGGCGATGGCACAAACATCATCCTCTCCAACCCGCAGCTCTACCTGAGCCTCACCAACCCAGCCTCTCCTTATAAGGTGCAGGCTCACACCGGCCTCTCTTTCACTCCGGTGCGCGGCAATGTCAAGAGCGATGCAATCGAACTCCCGGGTGGTCTGACTGTAGGCGACAACCTCCCCGCAGGAAGCCGCTACAACTATGCTCTCTCACCCGCCGGCTCAAGCCTCGTGCCCGTGGCTCAGTATGCCGACGCCGAGAAGATAGCTTATCCGGGCCTGGGCAATGTACTCGCCGGCAACGGTCTGCCTGACAAACTGGAGGTGGAGTTTGCCAACCCCAACGCTTTCGGTCAGCAGGTCACTGACTTCCCGCTCGGCACTGACATCGCCGGCGTGAAGGGCGACTACCTCTTCCGCGCTCCGCTCGCTCTCGAGGAGGGTTCTACAATCTACTATAGCGGCACTAAAGATGACTGGGATGCCGACGACCTCAAGGACCTCTATGTGACTGAGCTCGTAATCACTGCCACTGCCTCGTCTGACGTGCCTCTGGCTCTGACTGTGGGCGCCAAGATTCTCAACTCTAAGAATCAGGAGGAGGGCATCTGCACTCCCGCCGTGCTCCCCGCTCTGGCCAAAGACCAGGAAATCACCTTCACAATCAAGGCTGCCGAGGGTACTGAAATCAATGATATCGCCGCCCTTCACTACACAGCCACTTGCGTCACTAACGATGAGGGCGCCGGCGAGGCTCTCTCTCCCGACCAGGAGGTAACTCTCAATAATGTCCGCGCTAAGGTGACCGGACGCTATCTCTATGTCGACGACGACAACGATTAATCCTATCATCCGATTTATCTTAATTGCAATTCAAAATGAAATCTACATATAAGTTCCTGGCCGCATCCGCCCTCGTGGCAGGCAGCGCCACCTGTGCAATGGCTCAGGCTTCTTACTCCGGATATTTCCTGGAGAACTATACCCACCGCTATCAGCTCAACCCTGCCATGGTCGATATGTCGGGCCGCAATACATTCGTGGCTATGCCCGGCTTGGGCAACCTGAATGTGGGCATGCAGGGTAATCTGCATCTCACGGAAGTGCTCTACAACCGTGGTGGCAAAACTGTGCTCTTCACCAACCCGCAGGTGTCGGCTGCCGAGGCCCTGAAGCATATCGGCAATAAGAATAAGGTGGGCGCTAATGTCGAGATGGACATCCTGGCGGCCGGTTTCACTGCCTTCGGCGGTAAGAACGTGGTCACCATCAGCGCTGTCGCTGACGCTAATGTCATGGTGCCGGGCTCGCTCTTCAGCCTCGTCAAGGAGGGTGTCTCTAACCAGACCTACGACATCTCTGACTTCCGTGCCAATGCCACAGGCTATGCTAAAATCCAGTTCAACCATCAGCGCGATATCCCCTGGGTGCCCGGTCTGAAGGCTGGTGCTGCTTTCAAAATCCTGCTCGGTATGGCTAATATGGATGCATATCTCGACAATGCAAGCCTCGCACTGGGTGAGAATGAATGGCGCGCCACTACCAACGCCAAGGTCTACGCCAATCTCGGCAACATGCACTATAAGACAAAGTACAGCACCGAGACTGGCATGGACTACGTGAATGGCGTGGAGATGGATGGCGTCAATGTCAATGGCTTCGGTATCGGCTTCGACCTCGGCGCTACCTACGACTGGAATGACTTCCAGTTCTCGCTCGCTGTGCTCGACCTGGGCTTCATCTCTTGGAGCGGCACTCAGTATGCCTCTACCGACGGCGACCGCACCTTCAACACCGATGCCTTCATCTTCGGCGTGCAGGGAGATGATGCAAAGGATGAGTGGAACAATGCTGTCAAACCCGATCTCTACAAGCTCTATCAGCTCACCGACTACGGCAATATCGGCGGTCGCACTCGCGCTCTCCGCGCTACTCTCAACTGGGGTGTTGACTATGAGCTCCCCTACTATCGCCGTCTGCACTTCGGCATGGTGAACTCTACTCGTTTCAACGGTCCGTTCACCACTACCGACTTCCGCTTCTCGGCCAACGTGCGCCCCGTCGACTGCTTCTCGGCCTCTGCCAACCTCTCGGCCGGCACATATGGCTGCGGCTTCGGATGGCTGGCCAATGTCAATGTCAAGGGCTTCAACTTCTTCATCGGCATGGACCACACCTTCGGCAAACTCGCCAAGCAGGGTATACCCCTCAACAGCAACGGCGAATTCAACATGGGTATGAACTTCCCCTTCTGATCAAGACTCCGCAATTTATAACATTAAAGAATCAGGGCGCCGCTCAACCGAGCGACGCCCTGATTTTTTTATCTTTAAGTAGTTGCTAAGTAGAATTCTTCGCAACTACTTATATATTTCTGAGTCGGCCTCGAGACGGCTTAACGGCGCATGCCGCCACCCTTCTGCATCTGCTGCATCTGGCGCTGCATGGCCATCATCTTCTTCGGACTCATATTCGAGGCCATGTGCATCATCTTGCGGGTCTCCTGGAATTGCTTCAGGAGCTTGTTGACCTCCTGCAGGGAAGTGCCGCTACCCTTGGCGATACGCATGCGGCGCGACTGATTGATCACATCGGGGTTCTGACGCTCATAGGGAGTCATCGACCCGATTATGGCCTCTATCCCCTTGAAGGCATCGTCGGGGATATCAATGTTCTTGATAGCCTTCCCCACACCGGGTATCATCGATGCTATATCCTTCAGATTACCCATCTTCTTGATCTGCTGGATCTGCTTCTGGAAATCTTCGAAGTCAAACTTGTTCTTGCGCATCTTCTCGGCAAGCTTGAGGGCCTCCTGCTCGTCGTAGACGGTCTGCGCACGATTCACAAGCTCTACGATATCACCCATGCCGAGTATGCGGTCAGCCATACCCTCGGGATTGAACTGCTGGATATCCTCAAGCTTCTCGCCCGAACCGATAAATTTGATGGGCTTGTCGACTACCGCGCGGATTGATATGGCCGCACCGCCGCGTGTGTCGCCATCCATCTTGGTCAGAATCACACCATCGAAGTCAAGGCGTTCGTTGAAGGCCTTGGCAGTGTTGACGGCATCCTGACCCGTCATGGCATCGACCACAAATAGAATCTCCTGCGGATTGACTGCGGCCTTGATATCGGCTATCTCGGTCATCATCTTCTCATCCACGGCCAGACGTCCGGCGGTGTCGATAATCACAAGGTCGTAGCCGTTAGAGCGCGCATGCTTGATTGCATTCTGGGCAATCTCCACAGGATTCTGATTCCCCTCTTCGGTGTATACCGGCACATTGATGCTGTCGGCAAGCACTTTCAGCTGCTCGATGGCTGCCGGACGATAGACGTCGCAGGCCACAAGCAGCGGCTTCTTACCCTTCGTGGCTGAAAGATATTTGGCAAGTTTGCCCGAGAAGGTGGTCTTACCCGAGCCCTGCAGACCCGACATGAGTATCACGGCCGGACGCCCCTCGAGATTCACCGGTGCCTGCTTGGCACCCATCAGGGCAGCCAGCTCATCATGCACAATCTTCACCATGAGCTCCTTCGGCTTCACGGCCGTGAGCACATCCTGGCCAAGGGCCTTCTGCTTGACTGTCACAATGAAATTCTTTGCCACCGGATAGCTCACGTCAGCCTCCACCAGCGCTTTACGCACATCCTTCAGTGTCTCGGCCACATTAATCTCGGTAATGCGTCCCTCGCCTTTCAGCTTCTTGAAGGATCTTTCAAGTTTTTCGGATAAATTTTCAAACATATTGTCGGTTTCGTTATTTTCAGATTCTGAACTGAATTAAACTTTTTTCAAGGTTAAGGTTCATTAAGATTTTGAGCAGGTTTCAATTCCTGAAGAGGGCGCATAGCGGGCTATGCAACCGATGAAGGAATTGAAAGATGCCAAAATATTAATGAAGATTGACCTTGAAGATGACAATTTAAAACACTTTTTTAGTTATCGTAAAAAGTTTAAATCAGTTCATAGAAGTCGTTGAAGCTCTTCATAAGGAGGATACTCCTTCATAGGTAGTCAGCCGACTCCTATTCTCACATCGCCGGCGCCACTCTGTGATGCCGGCATTCCACATCTGCAGTGGGCGCAAGCTGCGCTACTTGAGAAGATTTGTGGCTGTGTCAGGGAATATCACCTTCGGCTTGAAGCTACGCGCCTCCTCGGGAGTGAGCTGCACATACGACATGATTATCACCACATCGCCAGGCTGCGCCTTGCGGGCGGCGGCGCCGTTGAGGCATATCACTCCGCTGCCGGGCTCGCCGGCTATGACATAGGTGTCAAGTCGCTCGCCATTGTTGTTGTTTACGATAAATACCCGCTGCCCCGGCAGAATCCCTGCCGCCTCAAGCAGTAGCGAGTCAATCGTTATACTTCCGATATAGTTCAGATTCGCCTCGGTCACTGTCACGCGGTGAATCTTCGATTGCATCATCTCTATCAGCATCGTCGTTGTATCGCTTTAACTCTGATGTAGCCGGCATGGCTGCCGGCTACTCTCCAGAAGTTTCTCAATTTTGGGTTCTTTTGCTTCGCATGGTGTGGGAAGATGGGGTGGCCGACTCCATTTTCAGGCATCTCTGTCGGTATTGCTGCCCGGCCTCCCTGCATCAACACATCATCAGGCCACGCGCTTAACGATAGCGGATGTTGTCTATCAGGCGCACCTTACCGTTGTAGACAGTGATGCATCCCACAATCTCAGGGCTCTCATCCCACTCCTCTACCGGAAGCAGTGTGCGTGCATCCACTATCTCGAAGTATTCGACTTTCATCTCGGGCACTGCATCGATGCGCTCTACGACACTGTCGTGAGTGGCACGCACGCTATGGTCGCGCGAATATTCCACACTCCATGCCAGTGCAGAATGTATCTCCGGGGCGCGGCGACGCTGCTCGGCAGTGAGAAGCTGATTGCGCGACGAGAGAGCCAGCCCGTCGTCGGCACGCTTTATCGGACACGCCACTATCTCCACATCAATATGCTCGCTCTTGACCATATTGCGGATCACGGCTATCTGCTGGAAGTCCTTTTCGCCAAAGTATGCCTTGTCAGGGCGCACGAGCTCAAACAGACGCTTCACCACCTGCGCTACCCCCTGGAAATGGCCGGGGCGATATTTCCCCTCCATCACTTCGGCCGCTGTGCCGAGTTCAAAAACATGGTCGGAGGCAGTGCCCGAAGGATACATCTCCTCTACCGACGGAGCAAACACCGCCGACACGCCGGCTCCGGCAAGGAGCTTGAAATCTGACTCCTCATCGCGCGGATACGTGGCAAGATCAGTAGGATTATTGAATTGCGTGGGATTGACGAATACACTCACTATCGTCACATCACTGTCGCTGACAGCACGCTCCACTAATGATATATGACCGGCATGCAATGCACCCATCGTGGGCACAAATCCGATCTCGTGGTGATGATTCTTCTGCATCGCCACATAGCCGATTAACTCATCGACACTGCGGATAATCTGCATAAGTTTTTGCTTTGTTAACTTCTGTGTGGCCCGGGCTTCATCACCTGTGGCGACAATACCCCCGGCCTTTCTCTGGATTTTAGAGGGCAAAGTTACTAAAAAGTTGTAATTTTCGCAATCTACAACCCCTATTCTTTTCTTTTCAAAGCCCTTTTCACTTTATTTAATCATTTACACCATCCAAAATGAGTGAAATCTCACAAAAAATTGCTAATTTTGCATTTGATTCTACCCTAACTGACGCAGCGCCCAGACGCGCGTGCGTCGGTCACGTGGCTTTATTCCGGCTCCTGCCCGCCAAAGCAGCCGCCGGGCCGATAAAATTAAACTGAAGAAAATGGCAGCTAAAAAAATCCTTTTCGTATCGCAGGAGATCGCACCTTATCTCCCGAACGACGAAATCTCCTCGCTTTGTAAAAAACTCCCGCAGTCGCTGCAGGGCAAACGCTATGAGGTGAGAACCTTCATGCCTAAATTCGGAAATATCAACGAACGACGCAACCAGCTACACGAGGTGATACGTCTCAGCGGTCTCAACATCGAAATCGACAACAACGACCACCCTCTTATCCTTAAGGTGGCAAGTATGCAGCCCGTGAGAATTCAGGTATATTTTATCGACAACGATGATTATTTCACCAAAAGCGACGACGACATCGATGCCTTCGGCTCAAATCGCTCTGACAACGATGAACGCACTCTCTACTTCGCGCGCGGCACTATGGAGACCGTCAGAAAGCTCCAGTGGCAGCCCGAACTGATACAGTGCTCGGGGTGGATCTCTTCGCTCGCGCCGGTCTACATGCGCCACCTCTACCCTGAACTCGAAGGGGTCGAGGCTCCCAAAATCATTTATTGCATCGAGCCTCACAATCCTGATATGGCCCCCATCGATCCGCAACTGCTGCGCAAACTCAATGAGGATGGCATACCCGCTGAAGTCACTGCCAAGTACGAGTCCGACAAGATGGATGTCAACACCCTGCACCGCATGGCTATCGACAATGCCGACGCTGTGGTATTCCTCACCGAAACACCCGACCCTGAGCTGGCTCAAATCGTGGCTGACAAGAGACTGCCGGTGCTCCATAAGAGTGAGATTGATGAGAAGGGCACCGAAGTGTTCCAGCAATTCTACGAGAATCTCTGAGCCGGCGCCTAATCCCCTCTCCCCCTCCTCTCCGTCGCCACATCCTCTCAAGTTTATCACAATCCGACTCCACTATGAAGCCTACACGCATCGCCATTCCGGCTCTGCTCTCCGCCATGGCGGCTCTCTCGCTCGCCTCGTGCGAAGATGAAGTGAGCCCGATCGGTGGCTCTATATTTAATGGTGAAGTGGCTATCAACGTCGATTCGCTTATCCTTAAGATTGATGCGCAGTCTATTGAGGCTGACATCATCGACGCCCGCTCTACCACTAACCTTATCGGCAACATCAATGTGGCCGAATATGGACGCCTCTCTTCGGCCTACGTCACCCAGCTGCTTTCGGCAGCCGACCTGGCTATCCCCGATTCTATCGGTGTCAACAGAGTCGACTCCATGAAAATGGTGCTCGAGATTCCGCGCAACATGACCATCGGCGATACTCTCGCCCCGCAGCAACTCAAGGTCTATCGCCTCAATCGCCAGCTGCCCCAGGATATCCGCAGCAACTTCAACCCGGAGGGATACTACGACCCGGCCGATGTAGTGGCCACCCGCAACTATACCCTCTCCGGCATCACCCTTCAGGATTCAGCTTTCCGCAAGGCTACAACTCTTAAAATCGCCTTCCGCATGCCTGACTCATGGGCTACTGACGCGTTCAACGCTTATCGCGCGGGCAACAGTGTCTTTGACTGGCCGGCCGACTTCAATCAAGTCTTCCCGGGCCTCTATATCGAGCCCTCTTTCGGCCGCGGCGCAATGGCAAATGTGTCGGCCACTCGACTCTTCCTCTATTACCACTATTTCATCGAGCGTAACGTGGTGGAGGATGATGTGGCGGTCAAGAAGCAGATCACCATGCGCGATTCTGTATGCCTCTTCTCAAGCTCGCCCGAAGTCATCGGCAGCTCTATACTCAATTACCGCATTTCCGACAATCTGCTTGCCCTTAAGGCTCAGGGTAAGACTCTCATCACAGCCCCCACCGGCTATCGGGTAAGACTGAAATTCCCGGTTAATGAGCTCCTCGAGCAGTACTGGGCTTCGGATCATAATCTTTCGGTCATCAACAATCTGACTTTTGCAATCCCGGCCACTACCATAGTCAATGATTATGGCATCGTGCCCCCGCCGGACCTGTTGATGATCCGCACCTCTGAAATCGATGAATTCTTCGCACAGGGTAAGGTGCCTGACAATAAGACATCTTTCCGCGGCACATACTCCTCTACCAATGGCCGCTACGAGTTCAGTTCGATGCGCGAATATATCGTGGAGCTGAAAAACAAGGCGGGCCATGTCACCGCCGATGACATCGATTTCACTCTTATTCCGGTCTCTTTCGTCACCGAATCATCATCCAACAGCTATGATGGCTCGACCACAATCTATATCACCGGATGCACCCCCTATCTCTCCAAACCCTGCATGGCGGTGCTCGACACCGACAAGGCTGCCGTGGTGTTCACCTACACCCAGCAGTTAATGAAGTAATTCTGTTCATTACATAATCCCCATATAACTATGCAGATTATCGATGGTAAAATGATGGCGGCACGCGTCAAGGAGGAAATCGCGGCCGAAGTCAAGGCCATGACCGACAATGGCGAGCGCCCCCCTCACCTCGTGGCCGTTATTCTGGGCCACGATGGTGGCTCTGAGGCTTATGTGGCCAATAAGGAACGCAATTGCCAGGCTGTAGGATTCAAATCCACCAATCTCCGGTTTGAAGACACAATGACCGAAGATGAGCTCCTGACTGAAATCCACCGTCTCAATAATGATCCCGAGGTAGATGGCATAATTATCCAGTTGCCCCTGCCGCGACATATCGATGCGCAAAAGGTCAACGAGGCTCTCGATTACCATAAGGATGTAGATGGATTCCATCCCATCAATGTGGGCCGGCTGGCTCTCGGGCTTCCGGCATTCCGTCCGGCTACCCCCTCGGCTATCATCGAGTTGCTGCGCCGCTACGATATCCCCACAAAGGGGAAACACGCCGTGGTGCTCGGCCGAAGCAACATCGTTGGTAAACCCATCGCCACAATGCTCATGCAAAAGGCGCTCCCCGGCGACTGCACCGTCACTGTCTGCCACTCTTCTACCCCCGATATCAAAGAGAAATGCCGCCAGGCTGATATAATCGTGGCTGCCCTGGGTGTGCCCGGATTCGTGACCGAAGATATGGTGCGCCCCGGCGCTGTAGTTATCGACGTAGGCACAACTCGTGTGCCCGACCCGACTGCAAAGAGTGGTTCGCGCCTGCGTGGCGATGTCGATTTCGAGGCTGTGAAGGATAAGTGTGAGTGGATCACTCCGGTGCCCGGTGGCGTAGGTCCGATGACCAACTGCATCCTCATGCTCAATACCCTCGCCGCACGCCGTGGGGAGTTCCCGGTCTGAAAAAGCCCGGCCTACAAGTACGATTCATTGCTTAAGCATCTCCGAATATCAGATTCTTATGCTCACCATTCTCCTTTTCTCTCTATTAAGTTTTATAATAGGTGCCGACGCCCGTGCTTCTGAAAAGCCGGGCGTTGACCTTATATTCGTGGGTGATGCCATGCAGCATCAGGCGCAACTTGACCAAGCGCTGGCTGAAGGTGGCGGCTCGGCCCACGATTATTCAGGATGTTTCCCTCTCATCGCCCCCGTCATCACTGAAGCTGATTATGCGGTGTGCAATCTCGAAGTGCCGCTCGGAGGTGGCCCGGTATATAGCGGCTACCCCTGCTTCTCTGCCCCCGACAGCTATGCCGAGGCGTTGCGTGATGCAGGGTTCGACCTCTTCCTGACCGCCAATAATCATTGCCTCGACTCGGGCGACAAGGCGGCACGCCGCACTCTGAAGGCTCTCGATGCCCTGGGCGTAGACCATATCGGCACCTATCATGACGCGGCGCAGCGCGATTCGCTTGTGCCATTCGTAAAGGATATTAATGGCATACGATTCGGATTCCTTAACTACACCTACGGCACCAACGGCATACCACCGCGCGATGGCATGGAGGTGGCTATGATCGACCGCGACCGTATCGCTCGGGAAATAGCCCTCACCCGGCAGGCCGGTGCCGAGATACTGTGCGTCACCATGCATTGGGGCATAGAATATGTGCTTAATGAGAATGCCGGGCAACGCCAGCTGGCCCAATTCCTCGTCGACCAGGGAGCCGACCTTATCATCGGTGGCCATCCGCATGTGGTGCAGCCCATGAGGGTGGTGCATAATCCGAAGGAGGATAAGGATGTGCTCGTGGTCTACTCGCTCGGTAATTTCATCTCGAATATGAAGACTACCGACACACGCGGCGGCGCGCTCGTGAAGGTGCGCGTGGAGCGCGATGAAAATGGCCGTGCTACTTTCAAGAATGCCGCCTACGACCTCTTCTATTGCGCCAAACCGGTAGGACCCGATTCAAACTTCAAGGTTATCCCATCGTCGCTCGCGCCGGAGCATGTGCCGCAGGCCGAATGGCAGAAGTGGCTGCTCTTCGAACGCTCTGCCACCCGACTCTTTGACAAAGAGAATGTGCAGGTGCCCCGAATCCCCAACTGATTCCCCCTCACAATTTTCACCCACCCTCCACCCTAAGCATCAAGCCTGCCGGATTCGAATATCATCGATTCCGGCAGGCTTGTTTACGAGAGCAAAGTTATTAATCACGGTAAAAAATGAGACTTTTCGCCGCAAATTTAAGGAGAATATTTGGTGTTGATATAAATGAGCGTCAGCGCAAGGTTGTCAACCGCCTTTGGAAATCATTTGCATGATTATCAAATTTGCTAATTTGATAAACTTTCACTAACTTTGCAACGTTGCTAATAAGGACATCATATGATAGTTACCTACGAAGAGGAATACCTGCGCCAACTGTACGAAGATGGACGGTGCAAGGACAAGAAGCACCGCTATCAACCAGACATAGTGCGCCGCTATCAAAAGGCAATTCGCTTTTTGATAGCTGCCTCGTCTATAGAGGCTTTATGGCCCATCAAGTCGCTCCATTATGAGGTACTTACGGGGGAGAAAGCGGGGCGTTCTTCAGTGAGAGTTAATGATCAATACCGCATTGAGTTTACAGTATCTCAAACTGATGAAGAACCGATATTAACTATATGCAATGTCGTTGAATTGTCAAACCATTATAAATAGAGAGTCATGGCTATAATATTAAAGGGCGTTGACCCCAATATGATTGCAAACAACCTTAACCCAAGCCAACCTATCCATCCTGGAGAAATGATAAAAGATGAGATAGAGTATCGCGGCATTTCGCAAAAAGATTTAGCTGCAGAGATTGGCATACCGGCATCAGTACTGAATGCAGTACTGAACGGCAAAAGAGCTGTCACCACCGAATATGCGCTGCTCCTTGAAGCCGCACTTGGCATAGATGCTGACATTTGGCTGAAGTTGCAGGCCGACTATAACAAGCAGGTAGCCAAATCCAATCCTTCATTCATGGCCCGCATTAACCGTATTCGCAATGTGGCTGCATTTCTTTGATTATTACGGAAACAACACTATATACGGGAATGGAGTATCCCCGACATCTGGGGATAATCTAAATATGCCTGGCAGAAGTAATAAATTCTGCCAGGCATATTTCATTCGTCCCAATGTCTTGAGTATATGCAATTGTGAGTATATGCAATTGCATCAAGAGGCTTTCACGAGCGACAGACCGATTTCAAGTCGCGTGGTCTTTGTCAGATAACCCGGGAGTGCCTGCAACAGAGCACCTACCTGTTCGGGCTTGACGCCCGGCAAATCGAGTTTACCAAGCTCTTGCTGAAGAAGCGCCGACAATTCGGGATTCTTCAACACATTCTGAAGCACTGTGGCAAGGAATGTCACACTTGTGGCAGTGTCGAAATATAAATCAGCACCCACGGCAGTAGGTTCAAGCGCCATCGGCACGCCACCCGCTATCTGCGGAGCCAACGACTCTATCATCACCATCAGCAACGCCTTGGTCACAGCCGGATCCATCATCACCGATGTGGCATCCGACCCAGTCTCTGACGCTGCCTTGAACATCTCGGCAAAGTCAAACTTCTCATCATTCTTGTTGTTGGACGTAGCGAGCAGGAACTCCGAGAACACCGATAGCGGATTAAGATAAAGTTTCACGCCATTCTCAGCCGGTACATACTGAATCATGTTGCCACACGTAGTTGCCACATGCGCCGCACCCCCAAGAGTGCTCACATACATCACCGGCACATTACCCGACTCCGTCAAGGCCATCGTCTTCACCAGACTGCAGAAGGCCTGAGCAAGCGATGTGTAGGCTGTACCCTCATACACGGGTATCACCGGAGCCACCACAATTCCCTTGAGCACCTCCGACAACGGAATCTCAATCCCTGCGGCAGGATCAAGCTCCCATACCAGATGAAACGGCATCGAGGTGATATCCATCAATCCCTCTCGCTTTAGCGGAGCCGGAGCAAACACATTGCCGGCAAGCATCGTATTCTTCAGCTTGCAATCCGTCAGACTGAATGTCATCTTATCTTTACCCACCTCGCCGGCATATTTGAAAGTCAAGTAATCTGTAGACCCGTCGCCACTCACTACATAGACCCCGTCGCCGGCGGTATATGGCGCCGACAATGTCAGCACAGCATCTCCAGGCGTGATACCCGGTCCCTGAAGCTGACCTGTAAGTCCTGCCCCGGCTATCTCGCTGAGGTCAAGTATTGAATTGAAGGTCATATCCAACTTCCCTCCATCCTTATCCACCTTCACCACAGCTCTCTTTCCGGGCATAGCCTCACCTTGATAATATAGCTCAAGGCCGGTGCCGGTATACGTAGCCTCACTCATATCAGGCAACGGAGCCGGACTGTCATCCTTGCTGCATCCTCCGGCCAGAGCCAGAGCCAACAGCGAGGTCATCGATATCAAAAAATTGCTTCTCATAAATGCAGATATAGTTACATAGCAAAAATAGCAAAAAAATTCATCAGTCGCAAGTTCCACGGGCGCCGGCACGCACGACTCGAGATTTCACGAATCCGCGCTGCATCCCCTGCCACGAGGCAAACCTGCGCCGGCAGAACCATATGCTGATAAGTATCTCTCAAAAATTAGCTATGCATTATTTTTGAGGATTTTTTGAGTGATTTTCGTCGGCTGAGGAAGGAGCTTAGCGAGCTAAGCGACTGACGAAGACGGCGAAAAGCGCCAAAAAAGACCAAAAAGAATCATAGCTCAAAAATTTTTTCAAATATAAACTAATTTTTGAGAGATACTTAATAATATTACCCTACAGCACCCGAAAATGTTCATCGCTCCAAAAATATAAGTAAAGCATCTTCCGGATGGCCGAGGGTAGAGAGGCCGGAATGAGCTGAAGTGGATATCGATGCTGATTAATAAGTGTGGGCTGAGGGGTAGATGTCATGCGGATATGTTTTGCAGCAGGAAATTTGAATTTTGAGAGGGCGGAAAACATGTTATTGAGCAGGATTTGCAAAAAGAGTGAAATTTTGCCAAAAGAAATGTCGAAAACGTTTGGGCGGATGAAAAAAAGATTGTACTTTTGTCTGCAGAAACACGGGGGCCGAATTTCATCCACTCCTCATAGACCAGGATGAAGGCGCCCCGCCCGAATTAACCAAAAATCTAAACTGACAAACATGAACATTAATGAGATTATGGCCGGTCTTGAGGCCAAACACCCCGGCGAGAAGGAGTATCTCCAGGCTGTGAAGGAAGTGCTGATGAGCGTAGAAGAAGTCTACAACCAGCATCCCGAATTCGAGAAGGCCCGCATCATCGAGCGCATGGTTGAGCCTGACCGCATCTTCACTTTCCGTGTGACATGGGTTGACGACAAGGGTGAGGTGCAGAACAACATCGGCTACCGTGTGCAGTTCAACAACGCTATCGGCCCCTACAAGGGTGGTATCCGTTTCCACGCTTCGGTGAATCTCTCAATCCTGAAATTCCTCGGCTTCGAGCAGACATTCAAAAACGCTCTGACCACTCTCCCGATGGGTGGCGGCAAAGGTGGCTCTGACTTCAGCCCCCGTGGCAAGAGCGACGCTGAAATCATGCGTTTCTGCCAGGCCTTCATTCTTGAGCTCTGGCGCAACCTCGGTCCTGACCGCGACGTACCCGCTGGTGATATAGGTGTTGGTGGCCGCGAAGTTGGCTACATGTATGGCATGTACAAGAAACTCGCCCGCGAAAACACAGGCACATTCACCGGCAAGGGCCTCAGCTTCGGCGGCTCTCTGATCCGTCCGGAGGCTACCGGCTTCGGCGCTCTCTACTATGTAGTCAACGTGCTCAAAGACCTCGGCACTACTATCGAGGGTAAGACTATCGCAATCTCTGGCTTCGGCAACGTGGCTTGGGGCGCAGCTACCAAGGCTACTGAGCTCGGCGGTAAGGTTGTCACTATCTCAGGTCCTGACGGCTACATCTACGACCCCGCAGGTCTCGACAACGAGAAGATCGCCTACATGCTCGAACTCCGCGCATCTGGCAACGACGTTGTGGCTCCCTATGCTGAGAAGTTCCCCGGCAGCACATTCTATGCCGGCAAGAAACCCTGGGAGCAGAAAGTGGACATCGCTCTCCCCTGCGCAACTCAGAACGAGCTCAACGGCGAAGACGCCAAGAAACTCATCGCCAACGGCGTTATGCTCTGCGCTGAGGTTTCCAACATGGGTTGCACTCCAGAGGCTATCGACGCATTCATCGAGGCTAAGCTTCCTTACGCTCCCGGTAAGGCTGTCAACGCAGGTGGCGTAGCAGTTTCTGGCCTTGAGATGACTCAGGACGCTGAGCACCTCATGTGGACTGCCGAAGAGGTAGACGCTAAGCTCCACCAGATCATGAACTCTATCCACTCAGCTTGCGTATTCTACGGCCAGCAGCCCGACGGCTACATCAACTACATGAAGGGTGCCAACATCGCAGGCTTCATGAAGGTGGCTGACGCAATGCTCGGACAGGGCATCATCTAATCTGCCTTTCGCTTAAGTAGAAACCTAAAAATATGGTCTGCCCCGGATTCCATCTGGATTCCGGGGCAGATTTTGTTATTGCAGATTTTGTTATTAGTGCTGGATGATGCTATCGGCCGGTTGATAGCCGGCCGGCAGATAGGTGCCAAATGATAGCCGGCTTGGATTGGCTAACTATGCCGGATGGATTATGGCTCCTTTTCGAGAAGTTCGAGAAGACGGAACTCGGCGGTGTCTATCTCCTCGATCAGCTCCGAGATGCGCTCCCCGGCGGCGATAATCTCGTCAGTCGACATGCTGCCTGAAGACATTGCTGTCTCAAGGGCTGACTTCTCAGCCTCAAGTTCGGGCAGCCGCTTCTCAAGCTCTTCCTTCTCCTGGCGCTCCTTGAATGTGAGGCGCGGCTTCTTCTCAGTGCGTGGTTTGGCATTGGCAGGTGCTGATTCTGCCGAGGCAGGAGTGCTTGACTCCTGGCGTGCGCGCTCCTTCTGCTCCTCAAGCACACAATGGCGGTAAGTGGAGTAATCCCCCGGAAAATCCTGTATGGCGGCATCACCTTTGAACACAAAGAGGTGGTCGACAATACGGTCCAGGAAGAATCGGTCGTGGCTTATCACAATCACACACCCCTTGAAATTTACCAGATAATCCTCAAGCACAGTCAAGGTGACAATGTCAAGATCGTTGGTGGGCTCGTCGAGGATAAGGAAGTTGGGTGAGCGCATCAGCACTGTGGCCAGATATAGCCGGCGTCGCTCACCACCCGACAGCTTGTGGATATATTTCTGCTGCGTGGCCGGGGTGAAGAGGAAATGCGACAGGAACTGCGATGCCGTCAGAGTAGTCTTATCATTAATGCGCACCGTCTCGGCAATCTCGCGCACGGCATCGATCACACGTTTGCGGTCGTCGAAATCTGTCATTCCCTCCTGGCTATAGTAGCCGAATCTCACAGTCTGTCCGATATCGAAATGTCCTGAGTCGGGCTCCACCAACCCCAGAAGCATTTTGATGAATGTAGATTTACCCGCACCGTTGGCCCCCACGATACCCACCTTCTCATAACGTGCGAAGGTGTAGTTCCAATCGCGGAGTATATGGATATCGCCAAAGCTTTTCGACACATTCACAGCCTCGAAAATCTTCGAACCGATATAGCTTGAATCCACCGCCAGACTCACCTTGCGCTCAGTGAGATTAAGATGGCTCTTGGCCTCGAGCTGATGGAAATTGTCGATTCGGTACTTAGCTTTCGAACCTCGGGCCTGCGGCTGCCGGCGCATCCAGTCAAGTTCGGTGCGCAACAGATTCTTCACCTTTGCCAATTCCGACCCGAGATTGTCGAGGCGCTCCTGGCGCTTGGTGAGATAATAGTCATAGTTCCCTTCATAGGTGTACACCTGCTCGCGGTCAATCTCAATAATCTTTGAGCATATCTTATCAAGGAAGTATCGGTCGTGGGTCACCATCAGCAGCGTTATGCGCTTACGCGTGAGATAATTCTCCAGCCACTCGATCATCTCGATGTCAAGATGGTTGGTGGGCTCATCAAGCATCAGGAAGTCAGGCTCCGACAGCAACACCTTCACGAGGGCCGCCCTCTTCAATTGGCCTCCAGAAAGTGTGTGCATCTTCTGATTCATATCAGTGAGATTAAACTGGAAGAGCATCTGGCGCGCGAGGTCAGGGCCTGTGAAGTCATCTGCATCGCGACGCTGTGGTGTGGCGAATTCAAGCAGCGTCTGGTCAGGATCGAAGGGTGGTTGCTGCTCAAGATAGCCCACGCGCAGATCATTGCGGAATACGATTCGTCCCGAATCATAATCCTCCTTGCCGGCAAGCACATTAAGAAAAGTCGATTTTCCGGCGCCATTCTGGGCAATAAGACCTATTTTGTCACCTTCATATATACCGAAAGTGACATCCTGGAAGAGCATACGGTCCCCTATCGATTTTGTGAGGCCCTCAAGTTGCAGATAACTTATCATGACAGTGTAAGTAGATTGTGCGGTCTGGCCGGCACACGGCCGCCGACATGAATATTTGCGCCCGTCGCAAGACTGCGGCGGGCGCAATGATTAGATATATTTCGTGGTCAGTGCCTGAGTATCTCTCAAAAATATGCTACGCATTACTTTAGCTATGTGCTTTAGCTATGCATTATTTATGAGAATTTTTTGATACTTATCAGATGGCAGCGATAACCTCGATCTCCACGAGAGCCTGCTTCGGAAGCTCCTTTACGGCAAATGCGCAACGAGCCGGGAACACAGCCTTGAACTCCTCGGCATACACCTCATTCATCGGACCGAAATATTGCATGTCGGCCAGGAAGACTGTAGTCTTCACCACATTGTCGAGAGTGGCGCCCACCTCGGCGAGGATATGCTTGATGTTGGCGATTGACTGGCGGGTCTGAGCCTTGATGTCAGAAGGCATCTCGCCGGTAGCGGCATCGATGGGGAGCTGACCTGATACAAACACGAGATTGCCGGCAGCCACAGCCTGGCTGTAGGGGCCGATGGCACCCGGAGCTTTTGCAGAAGCGATTTCTTTTTTCATGGGTAATGTATGATTTAATTGAATTATGCAGCAGCCGGCAGCACACATCTCTTCCGAGAATGAATATCAGCTTTCAGCCTCACTCCCACCGACAGCCGCGCACCAGAAACACCCGACGGCATTTCATACTGCAAAAATAATCAAAATCCACGACTTCACCAAAACCCTCCCCCACCAATCCCCCCCCAAATTTTGCACTTCGATTTGTAAATCTTCACGTCAATCCCCTCATGGGAACTATTGATAGGTGTGTACGGCCTCCTCATCCGGCTATATTTTAAGTCAACGCCGACTTAAGACCACATAGTATAGCTCTTGAATGCAGGAAAATTATTAACTTTGCATCTTGAAAACCCGCAGCTGACGCCCCAAAGGCTTATTCATAAATATCCGCCCCTTCGGATATCAACTATTCGCCATCCTGGCAACCGTCAGCACGGGGACAGATAATTGCAAAAAAACATAACGCAATAATGATACAGGTAAATAACCTTGGCATCCAGTTTGGAAAGCGTACGCTCTTCCAGGATGTAAACCTCACATTCAACCATGGCAACTGCTATGGAATCATCGGTGCAAACGGTGCCGGAAAATCAACGCTCATGCGCATTCTTTCCGGTCAGTTGTCGCCTACACACGGCACTGTCACCTTCGGTCCAGGCGAACGCCTCTCGGTTCTGTCGCAGGACCACTTCGAGTTTGATGAGTGCACTGTAATTGAGACAGTGCTTCGCGGGCACACCGTGCTCTGGGATATCAAGCAGGAGAAGGATGCCATATATGCCAAAGAGGACTTCAGCGATGCCGATGGCATTCGTGCAGCCGAACTTGAGGAAAAATTCGCAGAGCTCGAGGGTTGGAATGCAGAGTCTGACGCAGCTGCCCTGCTCAGCGGCCTTGGCATCAAGGAGGACCGCCACTATATGCTCATGAAGGATATGAGCGCCAACGAGAAGGTGCGTGTGCTTCTTGCCAAAGCCCTCTTCGGCAACCCCGATAATCTTCTGCTCGACGAGCCCACCAATGACCTGGACCTCGAGACTGTGGCATGGCTTGAGAATTATCTCGCCAACTTCGAGAACACCGTGCTTGTAGTGAGCCACGACCGCCACTTCCTCGATGCAGTCAGCACCCACACCCTCGACATCGACTACAATAAGATTTCCCTCTTCGCCGGCAACTATAGCTTCTGGTATCAGTCGTCGCAGCTCGCCCTGCGTCAGCAGCAGGCGGCCAACAAGAAGGCTGAGGAGAAGCGCAAGGAACTTTTGGAATTCATTCAGCGCTTCAGCGCCAACGTGGCTAAATCAAAGCAGACCACAAGCCGCAAGAAGATGCTCGAAAAACTCAACGTCGAAGAGATTCAGCCTTCGTCGCGCCGTTATCCCGGCATTATCTTCACCCCCTGCCGCGAGGTTGGCAACAAGATTCTGGAGGTCAAAGGTCTCAAGGCCAGTGTTGACGGCGAAGTACTCTTTGACGATGTCAACTTCCAGATTGAGAAGGGTGACAAAGTGGCATTCCTCAGCCGCGACCCGCGCGCGATGACCGCCCTCTTCGAAATCATCAATGGCAACCGTACCGCCGATGCCGGCGACTATGAATGGGGACAGACCATCACCTCCGCATATCTGCCGCTCGACAACTCGAGCTTCTTCGACACCGACCTCAACCTTGTGGATTGGCTCTGCCAGTACTCGAAAGACTCATCGGAGATTTATCTCAAGGGCTTCCTGGGCAAGATGCTCTTCAGCGGTGAGGATGTGCTCAAGAAGGCAAGTGTGCTCTCAGGTGGTGAGAAGATTCGCTGCATGATTGCCCGCATGATGCTCACAGATGCGAATACGCTGGTGCTTGACTCACCCACCAACCATCTCGACCTCGAGTCAATCCAGGCCTTCAACAACACCCTGCAGAACTTCAAAGGGGTGATACTCATGGCCAGCCATGACCATGAGTTTATCCAGACCGTCTGCAATCGTGTGATAGAGCTTACCCCCAACGGCATCATCGACAAGATGATGGACTACGATGACTACATCACCGACGAGAAAGTG
Source organism: uncultured Muribaculaceae bacterium (assembly GCA_910577585.1). Lineage (GTDB taxonomy): Bacteria > Bacteroidota > Bacteroidia > Bacteroidales > Muribaculaceae > Lepagella. The sequence continues at coordinate 127,828 of CAJTNN010000003.1, forward strand.
GCAGCAGCCCGCGCCCGTCTCTACGGCGACGAATCGAAATAATACACCGCAGCGGCGCATCATGACCACGCATAATCAGTGGTCATGATGCACTGCCACCCAAACAAGTCAAAGAATTATGGTAAAACATATTGTAACCTTCAAACTCAACGGCGATGCCGAGACACGCCGCCGCGTAGCTTCAGAATTTGCCACAGCCCTGATGGCGCTTCCCGAAAAAATAACCTGTCTACGCTCGATGGAGGTAGGACTCAACGAGAACCCTGCCGAAGACTGGGATGTAGTGCTAACAGCCGTAGTGGAGACCATGGCCGAGGTAGGGGAGTATGCCAAGCATCCAGCGCATGTAGCTGCCGCCGCAATCGTAGGACCCTACAAAGCCGCCCGCGCCTGCGTAGATTACTACTGCTAATCTGCAGGGACCGCTCAGCCCAAATGTCACGCAGCCTCACATTTCAGATGTTAATTCGGTGTTGACACATAGTGGCAAAATCTTAACAGCGCAACAAATAAGTGAGTTAGAGGACTTTAAGAATGAGTTGGAACGTAATTTTCAAAATACAATTGATGCGGACACGGCTTTGAAAGAAAGACAAGAACAACGTGATAAAAAGTATAGCAATCAGACTCATACCACGCCTGAACCATCTGAAGCCGCCGGCAAGGGAGCCGAGACTCACGGGGACGAAGCTGCTGATAATCAAACAGAGGAATGACCAAAACAACAACATAAACTAAAATTCGAAGAAATGAAAAAGTTAATCTTGATGATAATGCTCCTGCTGCCGATGCTTTTATCCTCTTGCACAAAAGGGGATGAAGTTTGGGGATTGCACATTGGAGATAGTCGAAGCTCCGTGGCTAAAACACTAAAGGAACGAGGTCTTGAAATTGAAAACTTTTCAGACGATTCATACATATCCGTGGATGAAAAAGTCAAATATCAAGGCATAGAATGGGATGCCGTTACTTGTTGGTTTGATAAAAACAACAAACTGAAAGGCGTGGAGTTTGTGACTTTTAGCAGTCGGCCTGCCTATCAGATAAGGACATTAGGTAAATATATCAAAGAGGAAGGTTATCCCGAATTGAAAGAGGATGAAGAATGCAGCGGGTTTTACATAAGCGATAAGTTGCCAATGACGGTTATGCTATCTCTATCAAGCGGTTTTGGGGGCATCCGTTTGCATTATTGTAAAGATGCGCACAAAAAAGGAGAGTAATGACCACCCACGCCAAACAATACTACTCGATAGGCGAGGCTGCAAGGAAACTCGGCATCACAATCTCGGCGCTTAGATTCTGGGAGCGTCACTTCCCGATGTTTCGGCCTATGCCCACCGCAAAGGGGATGGCCGCTATTCGGACGCCGACTTGAAGATGGCGCACATCATCCATGAGTTTGTTCATGAGTATGTGCATGGGTAGAATCGGCTATCAATAATTTACCGGGGAATGTAAAGAATCCTGACGAGGAATCTGCTTGCAAAGTCTGCTAGTCAGTCAAGCAAACATCATTATTGTTGGTCGAAATCAAGTCTGCGAGTTACTTTTTCAAGATAACGAATTTCAAGCGAGTCAAGAATTATTAACACCCATCTTCCATCTGAATAGTATTCGTTAGGCATTATAATGCCAAATGTCTCATAGCGCTCGAAATGATGACAAGAGTCTCCGGGTATAATGAAGGCTAAGTAAAATAATAACACAAAAAATCAAACAAATTAACCAATGGAATCAATAGCAGGTTTAATCTGTGTTATTTTGATAGCAATCAATATCATAATGATTGTGAAATTCTTTCAGATTGCAGAATCTGTAAAGTCAATTCAGAATTTACTCGGTGGAAGTGACATTTCAGATGCAAATATCATTTCTTTACGAATGATTGGTGATACCGATGGGATGTATAGACTTATAATAAATAAGACTGTATCCTTTCTTGAACCATACATCGGAGTAGATTTATCGAGTCTGCCAACAACCGTACGTGATAATATCAACAGGAATATTGAGATTTCACGATACAATATGCAGTTGTTAGGTCGACAGCTTCCAGATGAATTACAATCATTGGAAACATATCAAACTTTCCGCAAAAATCTAATATCCAATATGGGATTATAAACAATCAAATAAGATTACGCAAACCAAGGAGACTAGTATATTCGAAAATAAGGATGCTGCATATTACAAGGTGATTTTAGACAATAAGAATAAAAAGCTAACCAAGAAAAACGTTCATATTGCTTAGTAGTAGAAAATGTTTGACTATTTAATTAAAGATATAGATGAAATCAGGCGAGGATAGATGGATTACGCTATCAAATGGCGTAGCATGGGCGATAGTATTCTCACTCGCGGCTATTGCCATGAGCATTATTGCCATCACAAGAAGTTGTCCACGAACAGATTTAAGTTTAGACTATATAGGAGTAATCGTAGGTATTTTAACTTTGTTAGTGACCGCTCTTATCGGATGGCAGGTTTATCAAGCTATTTCGTTTGAGCATCGAATAAAGGTTATAAATGATTCTGTTGAATTAAAATCACAAAAGGCAGAAGCTCGTATCTATTTCACACAGGGGTTAATGACTTTGCTACTTGCAGATGAAACAGATGGAAAGAAAACACCATACGGATTCGCATACAAATGCTTTTTAGAGGTAATAAAAATTCATTTAGAGTATCTAAATGACAGCCAAATAATCGAATCATCACTCTCAAATATGAGGGGATGCTTGGAGGCTATTCCTAAACATGAGGCCGGATTTGACATCAGCATCTACATTCAGTGTGATTTGCTGTACAAGAAAATTCGGTCTCATATTAGCAAGTTAGACAACGAGCTGCAAGATAAGATCCGGAAATTACATGAGGAGCGGTCTAATGTAAAGACCTGTGACTTATCAAAAGAGGGTAGACTAAACATTGTCACGATTGATGCAGAATCTGATATGGCACAACACTTATTCCGTATGGCAAGAGAAGCAAAAATGAAGCGCGTCACAGAAGAACAAGCCCGCAAGGCAGCCGGCGGGGCTCATGAAGACGCGACAGATATAATAATATAATGATAATAATATCTAAAGCCAACCAAATGGAAAAGTTAATCGTTATGATGATGGTGGCCTTGGTGATGGTTGGGTGTTCATCGATTGAAGACAAAGCCATTAGCAGAATGGAGGAAACACTTAAAGAACTCGCCTATGATCCATCAAGCGTGGAAATCTCTGGAACCGAAGTCGTATTCTCTACAGATTCTATTGCCCTTATTGAGTGTAAATTCAGAGCAAACAATGCTTTTGGGACAGAAATCAAAAATAGAATAGAGTATGTTTATTATATTGGCGATAAACACACCTATGAATATGTTAGAGATTTGTCTTGTAAGAAAAGTTCAATGCGTCTAGCAAGGGATTCATTTGACAAAATGGGCTATGACACATACGGCACTGACACCACTCCAAGTTTTCATGATTATCTACAGTTTTTCCTTGTGCTCGAAGCCACGATGGATGGACGCAAAATCGAATAATCCATGGCCACCCACACCCAGCAATACTACTCCATAGCCGAAGCTGCAAAGAAACTCGGCGTCACCATCTCGGCGCTTTAGATTCTGGGAACGTCACTGTCCGATGTTTCAGTCTATGTGCATTGCAAAGGGGACGAGCCGATATTCGGACGCCGACTTTAAGATGGCTCATACCATACATACGCTTATCCATGAAGACGGCTATTGAGTGGAATCGGCCATCAAGAAGATGCAGGGATATACGGAGAATTATGGCGAGGAATCTGCTTGCGAAGTCTGCGAGTCTGTCGGGCAGGCGTCAGCGCTTTTGGCCGAAATCAAGTCGACGACTTCCGATTGCATGTCTATTCGGAAAATCGAGGCTGTCGAGCATTGGATTCAAAGTATTTGTGATGTCTTGATATAGCCCGTCCTTTATCCTCAAACATCATATCAAATATCAAAAAAGGTTAAAGCAAAAATCACCATATCCGTGCAGAATCCGTGCAAATGAGTTTTAGCGAAATTTGCAAATCACTGAATTCATGAGAGATATACAATGTGCTATTTTCATTCGTAACGAAAAGGTCGTGGGTTCGAGTCCCAATTGCTCGTACGTAACCTCGCGTCGAATAAACTCTCAATATATCCTTGAGGGCTGGTTACGTAATACAAATTACACAATATTAAAAAAAATTTGGCCGATAAGTCTTTTTTTATTAACTTTGCACTCGCAATGCAAGCCGCAATAGCTCAGTTGGTAGAGCATTTCATTCGTAACGAAAAGGTCGTGGGTTCGAGTCCCACTCGCGGCTCCCATCTAACATCAAGGAAGTCAGTTAATTACAACTGACTTCTTTGTTTTTTTATAACCTTTGTCGGCCTTTTTGGTTTCCTAAATTTTCCCTATCTTGCAGTCTACCTTTTAAAATGATTTTTTTGGGTATTTGAGGCATTTTCAGTAATTTTGCGTATTAATCCCGGGATGTACCTACGACGACCGGGATTGACGACTGAGAATTGGATGCCCGCATCCATCTGATTATCGCAATGAGACCTCGAAGGATACTGAAACTCACCCTCTCTGACGAAGCAAGGCTTCAGACTCTGGCAAGCCTGACCATCACCCCGGTCAGGATTCTGGCCATTGCTGCGCTTGCCTTGGTGACCGCCATGGTGGTGGGATTCCTGCTGGTGTTGCTTACCCCTTTGAAGACGCTGATCCCGGGGTATATGCGCGAGTCGCAACGAGCGGCATCCGAGCTGGCTCTGCTGCGTGTCGATTCGCTCCAGGAAGCTTACATACGCAATCAGGCCTATGTCGAGAATCTCAATCGCGTGATGGATATCGAGCGGCAGGCGGTGCGCAGCCGCACTGTGGCCGATTCCGCGCGTCGCATAATTCCCGCCGACTCTCTGCTCCCGCCATCGGCCGAAGAGAGCCGCTTTGTGCGCCGCATGCAGGAGCGCGAGAAATTCAATATCTCTGTGGTGGCGCCGATGGCAGCCGAGGGTATGCTGTTCTATCCTGTGTGTGATGATGGCATAGTCACCGGCGATTCCAAAAATTCGCTGAAGGCGATTCTCAACATCCCGGCCGATGCCTCTATCATGGCTATGGCCGACGGCAATGTGGTGGCTCTATATTATGATCCCAAACGTCATGGCTACACGCTGATCATGCAGCATGACAACGGGTTCTTGAGCCGATACACCGGATTGGGTTCGCCTCTCGTAGGTGAGGCCGATGAAGTGCTCGGCGGCCAGGTGCTCTGCCTGACGCCGGCGCCCCGCAACGGCCATCCCGCAGAGATAAGCGTGGAGCTATGGCACGATGCCATCCGCATCCCCCCCTACAGCTACATCTCCTCTCCCCACACCTACACGCCCCTATACCCATAGCGCAGGCATCTCTCCCAATCCTCCCATCTCTCCCAGTCCTCCCAAAACTCCCATCTCTCCCAGAAAATTCCCTCCCTCCCAAAACCTCCCTCTCCAATCGGTCTTAATAAGAATTCTACACAAGCAATGCAACAGAAACGCATAGCCGTCATGGGGTCCACCGGCAGCATAGGCACCCAGACTCTTGACATAATAGCCGAGCGCCCTGATCTTTTCAGAGCCTCGGTGCTCACCGCACGCAGCAATGTCACCCTGCTCGCCGAGCAGGCGCGGCGATTTCGCCCTGATAAAGTCGTGGTGGCCGACCCCGCGGCCTACCGTCCGCTAAAGGAGCATCTGGCAGATTTGCCGGTCAAAGTGGAATGCGGCGATGAGGCCATAGCAGAGGCCGGATGCGGACCGAATGTCGACATGGTGCTGGCGGCGCTCGTGGGCTACAGCGGTCTGCTCCCCACAATCAATGCCATCCGCGAGAGCAAAGTCATCGCTCTGGCTAATAAGGAGACTCTTGTGGTAGGTGGCGCCCTGATAACCCCGCTGCTTAAGGAGTATTCCACGAGCATCCTGCCTGTGGATTCGGAGCATTCGGCCATCTTCCAGTGCCTGCAAGGGGAGTCTAAGCGCGAGGCCCGCAAGATTCTTCTCACTGCCAGCGGCGGTCCTTTCCGCAATTTCACTCTTGAACAGATGCACGACGTGACGCCGCAGCAGGCTCTCAATCACCCCAACTGGTCGATGGGAGCGAAGGTCACCATCGATTCGGCTTCGATGATGAACAAGGGGTTTGAGATGATCGAGGCCCATTGGCTGTTCGGTTGCCCACCCGACAAGATTGAGATTCTGGTGCATCCGCAATCTATCGTGCATTCGATGGTGGAATTCTGCGATGGCTCAGTCAAAGCGCAGCTCGGCACCCCCGACATGCACCTCCCCATACGCTATGCGCTCGGTTATCCGCAACGCCTCCCCTCCTCCGCCCCCGGGCTGCAGCTGAGCCAGATGGCCCAGCTCACGTTCCAGGCTCCCGACTTCGAGAGATTCCCGCTGCTTGGCTACGCTTTCGAGGCTATCTCAAAGGGTGGCAACATGCCATGTATCCTCAACGCGGCCAACGAGGTGGCTGTGGCAAGATTCCTCGACGGCAGTATCGGATTTCTGCAGATGGGTGAGCTCGCCCGCCTCACTATGGACAGCGTGGACTTCATAGCCGCTCCCGACCTCGACGCTCTGGTGGCCACACACGCTGCCGCCACCGCCCGCGCCCGGGAGATCGCAGCCACATTGGCCTCAGCCCGCAAGGGTGGCCATGGCTGTTGAGTCTCTTACACCCGACATCTGATAAAGCAAATAAATAAGTGGAGCTCAGGCGTAGCATTATCATCATCTGCTGCTCCGCTTACTACTACTCAATACAACAACACATAAATGCACATTTTCCTGATCAAAGCCACGCAGCTTATTCTCGCCCTGGCTTTCCTGATTGTAATACACGAATTCGGCCACTTCCTCTTCGCCCGCATCTTCGGTGTGAGGGTCGATAAATTCTATATTTTCTTCGATCCCTTCACTGAGATTTTCAAATGGCGACCGAAAAAATATATGGGTGTGTTCGGCTCCCATAAATGGCTCAAAGGGGCTTCCGCCGAGGAGCGCAAGGCCTACTATCAGCGCATAAAGGATAACCGCACGCTTGACGAGCAGGAGGAGGCGCGTAAAAAGGCCAGGAAGAATGGCGAGCCCGAACCTGAGTTCCCCCCCGTGGCGCTAACCGAGGTGTGGGAGGATTTCAAGGAATCACCGGCCACAGATGATGCCGCAAAGCCTAAAAAGCAATCCTTCTGGAAGAACACCGAGTATGGCATAGGCTGGCTGCCGTTAGGCGGATATTGCAAGATATCGGGCATGATCGATGAGTCGATGGACACCAATCAGATGAAGCAACCCGCCAAGCCGTGGGAGTTCCGCTCAAAACCGGCGTGGCAACGCCTGCTGATCATGATTGCCGGTGTGCTCTTCAATTTCCTGCTTGCGATATTGATCTATGCCGGCATAGTGTATGCCTCAGGCGAGAAGTATATCCCCTTTGACCGCGCTGAGATGGGCATGGCCTACTCTCCGGCAGCTCAGGAGATCGGATTCCTCAACGGCGATATCCCCCTCACTGCCGATGGCGAGAAACTCGATTATCCGGCCGATGCCATGATCAAGATGATGCAGGCGAAGGTTGTCACCGTCGACCGCCAGGGTGAGCATGTGGATATCCGGATTCCCGAGAAGTTCATGTTTACTCTCCAGGATGAGCTTGAGAGCGGCAAGTCGCCGATCAACTTCCTCACCTACAATATCCCCACCGAAATCCAGGATGTCACTCCCGGCGAGGGGGCTGCACGCGGAGGTATCATGAAGGGGGACCGCATCGTGGCCATCGACTCTGTCCGGACCCCGACCCTGCTCGATTTCCAGAATGTCATCACCCACCAGGCGGCGGCCAATAAAGAGAAGAATAATACGAAGCAGGCCACCCTGCAGCTGACCGTGGAGCGCACCTCAGCCGCCGGAGCTTCAGAAGAGCTGCACCTCCCCGTCACCCTCTCAGAGGGCGACAAGATGGGTGTGCTGCTCCAGACCGACGTCACGAAGTTCTATACCCCCGAAGAGAAAAACTACTCTCTGCTTGCTTCCATCCCGCGCGGCGTGGAGATGGGCACTGAGAAACTCACATCCTACGCCAAGTCAATGAAGCTCGTGGCCACCAAAGAGGGTGCCAAGAGCATCGGCGGCTTCGGCTCGATCGGCGCCATATTCCCCGAGAAATGGGACTGGATTGCATTCTGGAATATCGCTGCATTCCTGTCGGTGGCGCTTGCATTCATGAATATTCTCCCGATTCCCGGTCTCGACGGTGGCCATGTGCTCTTCCTCATCTATGAGATTATCTTCCGCAGAGCTCCCAGCCAGAAGTTTATGGAGGTGGCGCAGATGTGCGGCATGGGCTTCCTGCTTCTGCTCCTGCTTTACGCCAACGGCATGGATATCGTGAGACTCTTCATCAAATAATCTAAAATCACTCAAAAAATCCTCAAAAATAATGCATATGTAGTTGCTAATTTTTGAGAGATACTGAAGTTGTTTAAACTTTCTTCAATTTAAGTTTTTCGTAAAAAGTTTAAACAACTTCACTTACTGCAAAATAGATCTATGTATCCCGTAATAAAACTTAAACCCGGCAAGGAGGAGTCGCTCCTCCGCCATCATCCCTGGGTATTCTCAGGGGCTGTGGCCTCACTTCCAGAAAATCTTGAGGAGGGTGACTATGTGGTTGTCACCGACTCCAAGGGTCAGACTCTCGGAGTGGGCCACTATCAGATTGGGTCAATCACCGTGCGTATTCTGGAATTCGGTGTCGATGCAATCTCTGATGATTTCTATTTCAAACGTCTCTCCAACGCGGCCGACCTGCGCCTCACACTGGGGCTCTGCCGCCCCGACAACGATTGCTTCCGACTTGTGCACGGCGAGGGTGATTTCCTCCCCGGACTGGTGGTGGACATCTATGGCGACACTGCCGTGATGCAGGCCCATTCGCCCGGCATGCACTTCGAACGCAACACCATCGCCGAGGCGCTGACCCGCCTGCCGCAGATCAACATACGCAACGTCTACTACAAGAGTGAGACCACCCTCCCCTTCAAGGCGCGCCTCGACCCCCACAATGATTACCTCATCGGGGGCTTCGATGGCAATGTGGCCACCGAGAATGGGCTGCAGTTCAATATCGACTGGCTGAAGGGTCAGAAGACCGGTTTCTTCGTCGACCAGCGCGAGAACCGCGCCCTACTCGAGAAGTTCGCAAAGGGGCGCGAGGTGCTGAATATGTTCTGCTACACGGGAGGTTTCTCTGTCTATGCCATGCGCGGAGGGGCGCTGTCGGTCGATTCGGTCGATTCTTCGGCCAAGGCTGCCGCCCTCACCGATGCCAATATCGCCCTGAACTTCCCCGACGATCCGCGCCACACCACCCACGCCGTCGATGCCTTCAAATATCTGGCCGACATGCCCAAGGACCGCTACGACCTCATAATCCTCGACCCGCCGGCATTCGCAAAGCATCGGTCGGCACTTAAGAATGGTCTTATCGGCTACCGCAAACTCAATGCGAAGGCTTTCGAGAAAATCCGTCCGGGTGGAATACTCTTCACATTCTCATGCTCGCAGGTAGTGAGCCGCGAGGCATTCCGTCTGGCCGTATTCTCGGCGGCTGCCAAATCGGGACGCAAGGTGCGCGTGCTGCACCAGCTCACCCAGCCGGCCGACCATCCTTTCGACATCTCACACCCCGAAGGTGAATACCTCAAGGGACTCATCCTGTATGTCGAATAAGCGATTGACACCACTTTTTCCGATAAGTAATTGCGAAGAATTAATGAACAAATCATTCTTTGAAAAGAATCACTTATGATGTTTAATTCTTCGCAACTACTTAAATCTCTAACCATACATACTATAGATCATGAAAAAGATTCTACCCGCCCTGGCACTCGGCCCCATCATGGCCATCAGTCTCCAGGCTGCCGAAAACAAGAACTTCGACTATCATGCCGACCAGTTCGCCGACATCGAGGTGCTGCGCTACGAAGTGCCTGAGTTCAATTCTCTATCTCTTCAGCAGAAGAAGATGCTCTACTACCTCTCGCAGGCTGCGCAGGCCGGACGCGACATCATCTGGGATCAGAACTGCCGCTACAATCTGCAGCTGCGTCCTGTGCTCGAGGCTATCTATACCGGCTACGACGGTCCGGCTGACTCGGCCGACTGGAAGGCCTTCCAGCAGTATATGAAGCAGGTGTGGTTTGGCAATGGCATCCATCACCATTACTCTAACGATAAGTTCACCCCTGCCTTCTCGGCCGATTTCTTCAAGGCGCAGATGGCGAAGCTCCCGGCCGATGTATTCTCTACCGATGAGGGTCAGAGCATCGACGAGCTGAAAGCACTGCTGGAGAAGGTCGTGTTCGACCCCGCATTCCTTGCCAAAAAGGTCAGCCAGGATGGCTCGCAGGATGTGATTCTCGCATCTGCCACCAACCTCTACGACGGCAATGTCACCCAGGCTGAGGTCGAGGATTATTACGCACGCCTCAAGGACCCCGCCGACGAGACTCCTATCTCTTATGGTCTCAACGCCCGCGTGGCCAAAGTCGATGGCAAGGTCGTTGAGCAGGTCTATCACCTCAATGGCCTCTATGGTCCGGCTATCGCCAAGATCATCTACTGGCTCGACATGGCCAAGAGTGTGGCTGAGAATGATGCGCAGCGCGAATACATCACCAAGCTCATCGACTACTACATCACCGGCGACCTCCGCACATTCGACGAATACTCAATCCTGTGGGCCGAAGACACTAAGTCTGACGTGGATTTCGTCAACGGTTTCATCGAGTCTTACGGCGATCCTCTGGGCATGACCGGCTCGTGGGAGGCTTACGTCAACTTCCGCAACCGTGAGGCTTCGGCCCGCACCGAGGCTATCTCGGGCAACGCTCAGTGGTTTGAGGACCACTCCCCCATCAATCCGGCCTATCGCAAGCCTGAGGTGAAAGGTGTGTCGGCTAAAGTGATTACTGCATCTTTCCTCGGCGGAGATGCTTTCCCCTCTACCGCCATCGGCATCAACCTGCCTAACGCCAACTGGATCCGCGCTGCCCACGGTTCGAAGTCGGTGACTCTCGAGAATATCACCGAGGCCTACGCCATGGCCTCTATCGGCAACGGCTTCAATGAGGAATTCGTGATCGACGCCCCGACATCGAAGCTGCTCGACGACTATCTCTACATCACCGACATGCTCCACACTGACCTCCATGAGTGTCTCGGCCACGCTTCGGGCCGTCTGGCTCCGGGTGTCGACCAGGATGCTCTCAAGGAGAATGGCGCCACTCTCGAGGAGGCTCGTGCCGACCTCTTCGCTCTCTATTACCTGCCCGATGCCAAGCTCCAGGAGATCGGCGTGCTCGACAATCCTGATGCCTACAAGGCCGAGTATTATAAGTATATGCTCAATGGTCTTATGACCCAGCTAAACCGCATCGAGCTCGGCAAGGATGTCGAGGAGGCCCACATGCGCAATCGCCAGCTCATCGCCAAATGGGTGCTCGAGCATGGTAAGAAAGATAAGGTGGTGGAGCTCGTGAAGCGCGGCGGCAAGACTTATGTCAAGATCAACGACTATAAGAAGATGCGCGACCTCCTGGGTCAGCTTCTCGCCGAAATCCAGCGCATCAAGAGCGAGGGCGACTACAAGGCCGGCAACGACCTGGTGCAGAAGTATGCCGTCAAGATCGACCCGAAACTCCACAAGGAGGTGCTTGACCGCTACGCCACTCTCAACATTCCCCCCTACCGTGGCTTTGTCAATCCAGTCTACAACGTCATCACCGACGACAACGGCGAAATCACCGACATCACTCTCGACTACACCGAGAGCTACCCCGACCAGATGCTGCGTCTGAGCCGCGATTTCTCGACCCTGCGCTGATTCGGAACTGTTTAAATTTAACAACAGTTTCTGAGATGTTGAAGGAGATAAAACATTCGTTTATGGTATACCGCAACGGCATCGTGGCCGACACGCTGCGTGCCGCCGGTATGCCCTACGCGGTGATCTTCGGTCTGCAGCTGCCGCAGCTCAATGAAATTGCGCGTAGCCAGCAACCCTCAGCTGCCCTGGCCCGCGAGCTATGGGCTGACCGCCGGGTGCGTGAGTCGCGGCTGCTGGCGCCGATGCTTTTCCCGGCCGATGAGTTGCAACCCGACGAGGCCCTGTCGATGGCCTGCGATGTCCAGACCCGCGAGGAGGCCGATATCCTCTGCTTCAAGCTGCTGCGCCGCCTCCCCTACGCTGCCGGACTTCTCCCAGACCTAATCGAGGCTTCCGGACGCCTCAGCGCCGCCGACTCGCCCGAGGCTCCTCTGGCAGCCTACTGTGCCGAGGCTCTGAAGCGCAACCTTGCCGACTGACACCGGCCTGCAACAGCTATCCATACGATTCCACCGGGCTCCAGATCTACAAGATCCACAAGGCCCCTGACAATAAAGCGTCCCGGCATCCATTGCGGATGTCGGGACGCTGCATTATTATTGGTCAGCCGAGGCTGAGGGTGTTATCTCACATACTCTTTGCTGACACTGTTGCCGCGACGCACGATATAGATACCCTTGGCAGGATTCTGCACGCGCGCACCTGTAAGGTCATAGTACTCGGCGGGCACATCCTCAACACCATAGATGGCATCCACACCCGTAGAGATTGACTTGGTGATCTTCACAGTCATGTTCTTCAGGTCGAGAGCCACATCATAAAGGCCTGCCGGGGCAGCCCATGATTTGGCAGCCGATGCGTCCACCATAGGCACATAATGCTTCACGGGTGAGGTCTCGCCCACTGTCAGAGCTGCATCAACCACAGTTGCGCCGTAACGGTCACCCATATTCACGTTGCTCCAGTCAGCCTCGCCACTGTCAAGACGTGTGATGAATGTGAAGTAGGCATTCTCATCGAGAGCTGACGCTGAGTCGAAGGTGACACGGTGCCAGGTGAAGACACCCTGACCATACTCACTGAAGGGGACAGCCTGAAGTGTATCCCACACCATATTGTTGATTGTGCCTACGATATAGAGGTCGTTGGGATAGTTGTAATCCCACTGGTCGTCATCACCATCGCCATCGCCGTCACCATCACCGTCGCCGTCGGTATACACACCGCCGTCCGTCACCTCGTTGCACATTGTGCCACCCGAGTTGGGAGTCTGCGATGAGAGACCGCGGTAGATGTGCTTGTCCTGCACATTGAGCACATCCACACTCTGCGGACCACCAGCAAAGTTGAATACCACGCTTGAACCTGCGGGCACTGTAGCGCTGTATACGTTATTTCCCTCGGCTGTCATCGGGTTGCCGGGCCACGCGCCGTTGTTGGCGGCTGCATTGGCATAGCTGTAGCAGTTCACGCTGCCCCAGGCAGTCTGGGTGTTGTCGAAGTATATCTTGATGCTTGTAGAGGGGATGGGATCGTCGTCATCGTCGCCGTCGCCACCGCCGATCACACCCACCTTCGACCATACGCAATAGTCATTGCCGCTGGCCTTGATGTCGTCGTTGGTGTATCCGGCAGGTGAATCCATTGCCGAACCGACCTTCACCACAAGTTTACCCTTCGAACCGGTCACCTCTGCCATATAGCAGTTATTGGTGAGCTTGAGCACCTTCACAGAGCTGGTGTTGCTCACACCCACAGCCTTGCGCACAGCGATGAGCTGCTTGATGGCGGCCTTGTTGGCTTTCCAGTGAGGCAGGAACACGCAGGGTGTGCCGGGTGAGCAGAGCATGAAGGCATTCGCGGCCACCACATTGCCGTTGAAGGCGCTGCCGTCGCGGTAGGTGTCGTGGTTGTCGACAAATGTCACTGCATACTGCGAATACGCGAAGTGGATCATGCCGGCGGGCTGCATATTGTTGACATCGCCGTTGGCAGCCCACGCGAGCTTGGTCATGTCGCCGGTAGAGAATGCCTCGTTGACGGCATATTTGAAGGGGAAGTCGAAGGCAGCCGATTCCTTGCCTGTGGCCTCGATCCAACCCTTGACGGCATCGTAGTTTGAATCCCAGTACTCACCTACTGAGTATGTGGGCTTCGAATACTGGTTGTAGATTTTGGTGTACTGGCCACCGTAACCCTTCACCATATCATAGCGGAAACCTACGTAGCCATACTTCTCGAGCAGACATTTGCAATAGTTCTTGCAGTTGTCCTGCACGGTGGCATTGGTGTGGTCCAGATCGCGGGCACCGTCGAAGTCATCGCCGGTGTCGGGAGCGCCGGTCGGACGGGCCTGGCCGCTGGCATTGCGCACTTCGTCGGTGCTGCAGATATGCTCGGGGCCGAGCTGCCATGTGCGGCCGTTCCATTCCTCGGCGGGGAAGTCAGTCCAGTTGGTCACGCCATTGCGGTGGTTGATCACCACATCAGCTATAAACCCTGTACCCTTCGCTTTGAAAGTCTCGATCATTGAGAGGAGCTCAGCCTCGGTGCCAAACGATGAGTTATGGTTCGTAAACCAATACTGGGGCATATAACCCATGTTGTTGCCTCCGCCGCAGCTGGCGCTGTTGGGAATCCAGATAAGGTCGAACGACTCCGAGAGCTCATCAGCCTGACTCTCAAGATTAGTCCACTTTGTGTCGGAATATGTGTCCCAGCCGAATCCCTGGAACATCACACCCTCATAGTTGGCCGGCCAGCCCTCAGCCTGAGCCGAAGCCACAGCCATTGAAGCTGCAGCCATAGCCAACAGATAGCGTTTAAGAATCTTCATGGTTAAAAAATATATTTAGTTAGCTTGATTTATATGGTCAACAATAGTGTTTTACCTCTGCCATCAGCCATCCCATCATCAATTTGGCGAGAGGCCAAACCACCTGCAAATTTACGCAATCTTCGCAACAATATCAACCCCTTCACCCCACAAAAAGCCCCCCTGACCCCAATATACTCAAAAATAACCACCACCCCAACCACCCCCGATGTCTCGCCACCCCACATTCCATCCGCCCCAACCTCCCGGCAGCCCCCCTGGGAGGAGGGGCGCCCACGCCCCGACCTTTCAGCAACGAATGCCCAGCTGGTACGGGAGTACGGTGTTACGGGAGTACGGTGTTACGGGAGAACGGAGTGGACGGGAGGGGGCCACCGCGGCGGCAGCCCCCTGGGAGGAGGGCGCCCAACGCCGTTAACGATACAACTTTGGCTGACTTAGTTAGGAAGATGGGGAAGGAATTTTTTTAGGCGCGGATCATTCTCTTACTCGCTGCAATGCAGCTCGTTGCGAGCGCGGATGGGATGGATTAACG
>CAJTNN010000004.1 GCA_910577585.1 uncultured Muribaculaceae bacterium
CTTACCTGCGCCGCCTGCGCCTCGCCCTCGCCGACCGCTGGCTACGTGCCGACCGCTGGCTACGCGGCCCCAACCCCCTCACCAAGACCGACATAGTCCTCCAGCTATTAGCCGAAGTCGACCGCGACATCCTCACTCTTCCCCGCCGCTACACCGACTTCGCCCTCCACACCCTCTCCACCTGGATTACCGACCTCCTCCGCCACGGCCGCTTCACCGACCTCCACCACGACCGCTTCGCCGACCTCCAAGAGACCCAACTAACCGAAGCCTACGCCCGCCTCATCCACCTCCTCCCCGCCGACCTCTTCGCCTTCATCCCCCCCGCCGAAGAGCCCCACCAGAAGCGCCGCTGGACCGCCGCCTACCTCCCCACCGAGCCCGCCGCTTTCCCAGCCCCCGCTTCCCCCGTGCCCTCCCTCTCCGCTCCCGCCGCCTCCTCAGCCGCTGCCCGCCTCCAGCGCCGCCGCGCCGCCTTCCTCCGCACTGCCCGCCTCTGCGGCTGCCTACCCCCGGCTGCGAAAGCAAAGCAAGAGAATAGCATCAACTATGTGCGATAAACCAAATGATCTAAGCTGTACACCGTGTCAGAAAGCTTGAAAAATAAGACAGTTAAGGGTACGATGTGGAGTGCAATCGAACGGTTTTCAGTACAAGGGATAACGTTCGTTGTCATGGTTATCATGGCTCGAATACTTACGCCGGCTGATTATGGTTTGGTGGGTATGCTCACTATCTTCATTGCTATTTCTCAATCGCTGATTGACAGCGGTTTCTCACAAGCTCTGATTCGCAAGCAAGACCGTAATGAGATAGATAACTCTACCGTCTTTTATTTCAATATTGGAGTAGGAATAATCCTGTATCTGATACTCTTTTTCTGTGCCCCATTAATTGCCAGATTCTATCAAGAACCTATCCTTACCCCACTTATGAGGGTAATAGGGCTCAATTTGCTATTAAACTCTCTGGCGGTGGTGCAGCGCGCACTGCTTACAATCAACATTGATTTCAAGACTCAAGCTAAGGCAACGTTCATAGGCGCCATAGTGTCTGGCGCAATTGGCATTGCGCTTGCATATTGGGGATTTGGCGTATGGGCTATTGTTGCGCAGCAACTCAGTTCAGCTGCTGTTGTGACTTGCATATTATGGATTTTATCCAAATGGAAGCCGATACGCGCCTACTCATGGGCATCATTTCGGACGCTATTTAATTTTGGGTCAAAACTGCTTGCCTCCGGACTTTTAGATACAGTATACAGGAATCTTTATCTGATAGTTATCGGTAAAGTGTTCCGTGCCTCTGACTTGGGATACTATACCCGTGCTCAGCAATTCAGCGATTTTGCATCTTCAAATGTGACCGGCATCCTGCAGCGCGTATCCTACCCCGTGCTCTGCACCATCCAGGACGACGACGCGCGCCTCGCCAACGTCTACCGCCGGCTGCTGCGCATCTCCGCCTTCATCATCTTCCCGCTGATGATGGGGCTCGCCGCCGTGGCGAAGCCCCTCGTGCTCACATTCCTCACAAGCAAGTGGCTCTTCGCATCGACGCTGCTCGTGCCGCTCTGCTTCGCCGGCATGTGGTATCCGGTGCACTCCATCAACCTCAACCTCCTGCAGGTCAAAGGGCGCAGCGACCTCTTCCTGCGCCTCGAGATCATCAAGAAAGCCCTGGGGGTGGCCATCATATGCTGCACCATCCCCCTCGGCCTGCTCTGGATGTGCTGGGGACTGCTCCTCAGCTCAATCATCGCGCTTATAATCAACACCCACTATACAGGTAAACTGATACACCTCGGCTTCCTCGCCCAGATGCGCGACCTCATGGCGACGCTCCTGCTGAGCCTCGCCATGGGCGCCGCCGTCTATCTCACGATCTTCCATCTGCCCCTGCATCCGGGGCTGCTGCTGGCCATCGGCATCGCCGAGGGGATACTCCTCTATCTGGCCGCCGCGCGCCTCATGCACTTCAGCGAACTGCGCGAGCTGATGGATATCGTACGACGCAAAAAATAAGACGACATTACTATGGACACAGAGAAACTGATAACGGTCACCTCGCCGTTACTCCCCTCACTCGACGACTTCAACGCTCTCCTCAAAGAGATATGGGACAGCAAGTGGATAACCAACAACGGCCGCTTCCACCAGCAGCTCGAACGTGAGCTGGCCGACTACCTGAAGGTGCCCTACCTGAGCCTCTTCACCAACGGCACACTACCCCTCATCACCGCCCTGCAGGCCCTGCGCGTCACAGGCGAGGTAATCACCACCCCCTACAGTTTCGTGGCCACCACCCACTCGCTGTGGTGGAACGGCATCAAGCCGGTGTTTGTCGACATCGACCCTGCCAACTGCGGCATCGACCCTGAGAAAATCGAGGCCGCCATCACGCCGAAGACCACCGCCATCATGCCCGTACACTGCTACGGCAAGCCCTGCGACACGGCAGCCATCCAGGCCATCGCCGACAAGTATGGCCTGAAGGTGATCTACGACGCCGCCCACGCATTCGGCGTGGAGGTCGACGGCGAGTCGATACTCAATGCCGGCGACATCTCCACCCTCTCGTTCCATGCCACGAAGGTCTACAACACCATCGAGGGTGGCGCCATGGTGATGCACGACGAGAAGACCAAGCAGCGCATCGACTATCTGAAGAACTTCGGCTTCGCCGGCGAGACCACCGTCGTGGCCCCCGGCATCAACTCCAAGATGGATGAGATGCGCGCCGCCTACGGTCTGCTCAACCTGCGGCAGGTAGACGCCGCCATCGAGGCGCGCGGACGCGTGGCGCGCCGCTACCGCGAGGCTCTGCGCGATGTCGAGGGAGTGCGCTTCTTCGACGACATCCCCGGCGTGCGCCACAACTACAGCTACTTCCCCGTATTCATCGACGCCGAAAAGTTCGGCAAGACCCGCGACCAGCTCTACTTCGAGATGCGCGACGCCAACGTGCTCGGCCGCCGCTACTTCTACCCCCTCATCAGCGAGTTCAGCACCTACCGCAATCTCCCCTCCGCCACCCGCGAGAACCTGCCCGAGGCCTACAAGCTCGCCGACAGCGTGATCTGCCTCCCCATGCACCACGCCCTCACCGACGCCGACATCGACCGCGTACTCAAACACTTCGGAAAATGAGCCATACATCACAGAAAAAACTCATGCTCCTCGGCGGTCTGCGCTATCTTCTGCCGGTAATCGAGGCTGCCCACGAGGAGGGGATACACGTGATCACGTGCGACTACATCCCCGGCAATATAGCCCACAAATACTCTGATGAATACCACGACGTCAACGTGATGGACAAGGAGGCGGTGCTCGAGCTGGCCCGCCGACTCGGCATCGACGGCATAATGTCGTTTGCCGTTGACCCAGGCGTGGAGACAGCCGCATATGTGGCCGAGAAGATGGGGCTGCAATTCCAGGGTTCATATGAGAGCGTAAGAATCCTGCAGAACAAGGACCTCTTCCGCAAATTCTTGACTGAGAACGGCTTCAATGTGCCCAATGCCAAAGGCTACGACAAGGCGGCAGATACGCTTGCCGACACCGATTTCTTCAACTGGCCCGTGATAGTCAAGCCGGTAGACTCGGCCGGCAGCAAGGGAGTTGTGCGTGTTGATGACCCGGCGCGGCTCGAAGAGGCGATAGCCACCGCCCTCTCCGAGGCCCACAATGGCCGCTTCATCATCGAGGACTTCCTGGAGAAAGAGGGTCACACCTCCGACAGCGACTCATTCACCATCGACGGACGCCTCGTGTGCTGTTCATTCGCCGACCAGCGTTTCGATGAGAATGCGCCGAATCCCTATACACCCTCAGCGTATAGCTGGCCATCAACGATAAAGGCTGAGGCTCAGGAGGAACTGACCGCCGAACTGCAGCGCCTCGTGACACTTCTCAAACTTCAGACAGGCGTCTACAACATCGAGACTCGCCTCTGCAAGAATGGCAAGGCCTACATCATGGAGGTATCGCCGCGCGGAGGCGGCAACCGCCTGGCCGAGATGCTGCGCTATGCAGCGGGCACCGACCTTATCCGCAACGCCGTACGCGCCGCCGTCGGACTCCCGGTGGAAGAGATCGGCATGCCCGAATATGACGGTCATCTGGCCGAGGTTGTGCTCCACTCAGAGAAGGATGGCACATTTGAGGGCATCGAAATCGCAGCTGATTATCAGCCGCTCATAGTAGAAACCGACCTCTGGATCAAGCCGGGCGACACGGTGCACTCCTTCACCGGAGCCAACAACGCCATCGGCACCCTCGTGCTGCGCTTCCCCACGCTATCCCAACTCGAGAACGCCCTCGCAAACCCCACAGAATGGTGCAAGGTAATCGTGAAATAAAGACGATTCCAAATAGATAAATTTAGATGGCCCCTTTAACCTACATATAGTTGATGAAGGATAGTAGCTATGAAATAAAGATTGAAAAACTTACTCAATTTGAGGTAATAAATCATCTTGAAAAAAGCAGAGAAGATTTTACTCAGAGAGAGGACTCGTTTCTTCTCGCTTATTCAGAAAAACTATCTAAATATGCAGACTTTGTCACGATGCGTGATAAGGTTGGAAGATTATTGGGAATCATAGCATTTTACTGCAATGTCCTTCCGGACGCCTTTATCTCTCATGTCTGGATTAATAGTGAGCTTCGAGGAAGAGGAATGGCAAATATACTGTTAGAGAAAGTCGAATGTAAATGTAGATTGCTTGGTCTTAAGCAAATTGCACTTGAAGTTCTAAAATCGAATCATTCAGCGATTCGTGCATATGAAAAACAAGGCTTTGCTATCTGTGAAGTTCGTCCGGATACATTTTTAATGAAGAAAAACATAAATGTATAAATCAAGTATAGAGCAGCAGTTAAACCGCATACAGGAGGCCCGTAATTCGATTAAGCCTGTGGTTGCAATACGTTGTATAGCATATAATCACGAAAAGTACATACGAGAAGCCTTAGATGGATTCATTAAGCAAAAGACAGATTTCCCATTTGTCGCAATCGTGCATGATGATGCATCTACAGATGGCACGGCCGCTATAATTCTAGAATATGCCGAAAAATATCCCGATATCATTCTCCCCATCATTGAGAATGAAAATCAGTATTCAAAGGGGGAAAATGCATTAGACCGGATAACTTGGGATGCAGTAGAAAGTACTGGAGCTAAATATATAGCGCTCTGTGAAGGGGATGATTATTGGACTGACTCATTGAAACTTCAAAAACAAGTAGATTTTTTGGAGCATCATGAGGATTATGGGGTCGTGCATACAAACGCTTATGAGGTTCACCATGACAATGATTTCAAAAAAATATCTCGTACCCGCAATGTACCGGAAGGAGAAGTCTACAAAAGTTTGCTCAAGGGTAATTTCATTTACACGTTAAGTGTTCTTGCTCGAAAGTCTCTATTCGAAAAAATGAAGAACGAGATTTATCCGCTTCCTTGTTATGATCGAATGTTGTGGTTATGTTTTTCAAGGTACACTAAATTTCATTATATGCCGGAATGTGCTGGAGCCTATAGAATCATTCCAAGTTCAGCGACTCACGGAGATTACGGCCACATGCTGCAATTTAATTTGAGAACAGCAGACCTCATTGTAAGATTTCTTAAAAATACTAATGCAAGTAAAGATGAAATTAATCTTTTTCTGGCGGGACGGAATCACAATATCATAAAATATAGTTATCTGAGTGGTAATAAAGAAGAGTTAAATAAGGCATTAAAGCTAAACAAGGAGCTGAATAATTTTACATTAGCGGATTACTTCATTTACATCTGTTCAAAATTAAGAGTTCCGGGTAGCCTCATAAAAAACTGTATTCAGATTGAGAAGGTATTGAGAAAAAAACTATCAGTTACTCACTGATTTTGGCTGATTAAGCAGGTGATAAAGAAATTAACAAAAAATCTTGATGCATATTTGGTATCATTGATATTGAATATCAATGTTGTAAGATTCCTATTGGGGATTGATGGCACCAATGCTATGATATTAATGTTATATGTGGTATGCATAATATTCCTATATCGCAGTAATATCAAGAATGTATGCCGTATATATAGAAGCAGTTCTCAAGTAAGATATAATATAACGTACTGGTGCTTAATGCTGGCTTACTCTTTGGTGACAGCAGCTTTAGTAACTCAAGAATTGGTTATGTTTTTTAAGTTATCAGTAACGATATTGATTGCAATACTATGCTTTGGTCTTAGCATTCAAAAGATACGAATAATCTTATTATCATTTCTTTCCCTCAATATCCTGTATGGATTAATAATACTATTGTATCCAGATAAGGTCTTGGCTAATGATGGCACCTCTCTTACTTATTTAAACCTGACCATTACTTTGGGATTATGCCTTACCCTATCATTGGTGGGGGTTGTATTTTACTATTATAATTCGGTTCGTAAAAAACTTATAATAGCCTTAGGTGCATCATTCTTCTTTTTCTTTGCAATCTTTCCTTTCCCGGCAAGAGGAGTTATGCTGTTCCCTCCGCTGATTGCACTATTGATGGCTTTATTAAATTGCAAAAATCACTTCGCGAAATTCAATGTGATAATTGTGGCTCTTGTTGTTGCAATCTCAGGTGCGGTAGCTTATTTCGTTAGCAACTCATCAGATTACGCGTTAGCACATATGACCAACCTATTTGAGAACACAGAGGGGGAAAGTCGTGTAGTCGTATGGGAAGACGCTATTAATACTGTGGTAGATAAGCTGTGGATGTTTTGGGGGGGAGGAATTAATGCTTTTGAGAAATTGAAGGGGCATTATCCCCATAATATCTTTCTCCATATTTTGGCAGATTTTGGTGTCTTCGGCCTACTCGGTTTTATACCCGTTGTCGTCTTTACATTTAAGCGTTATTTTAAAGTCAACAGGAGAAAAACTGCAGTCGATATTCATGAGATAAATTTCATGTGCTTTGCTTCATTTCTATACTATCTACTGACTTTCAGCAAATCCTTTTCATTGTACGATTCATGTCCGTTCCTTATAATTATTTCTCTCTGTATGTCAATACCATATAGAAGTCTCACATTTGGAAACTCTGTTGATATCACCCACATATTACCTAAACAAGATTGCCATAATGAATCTAATCCGTCTTTGCTATAACTTTTTCAAGAGGAATTCATATACATGGTATGGAGTTGCGCTTATGAATTTCGCTAAAAATATATATGCGCGAGATCCATTCCGAAAGAAACTTAAGATCCATAACCGAGGGTCTATTCTAATCAAGAAATGGGTTGTTGGCCGTAATAATGTTTTAAATATTGGCAATAGAGCCTGCTTGAACAAGGTAATCATTAAGATTCAAGGTTCTAACAATAAAATTTACATTGGGGATAATACTTTCATTGGCAAAAACACAAGACTTTATATATTTGGGAATAATCTTGAGCTTTACATAGGTAAAAACTGCACTATTAATCATGATGATGAATTATTAGTGCAAGAAGATAATTCCAAAATCTATATAGGGGATGATTGTATGCTTTCTCATCATATCAATCTTCGCACGAGCGATGCCCACCCTATATATGACGCCGTCACGGGCAAAAGATCAAATCCAGCAGCAGATATCCGAATTGGTAACCATGTTTGGATTGGTGCAAATGTAATTGTCCAAAAAGGAGTCTCAATTGGTGATGGATGCGTAATTGGAACTTATTCGGTGGTGAATCGTAAAATATCTAATCCCTCTATGGCAAATGGCGAAACAGATTCTTTGCCTGTAAATTCATGTATTGCAGGTATCCCAGCCAAAGTGGTAAAACAAAACATCCGATGGGAGCGGGAGTTCAAGACAAATATTATGGATCAGTTGGTTAATGGGTGAAGCAATTATGGCGAATATCAATTTCAGTATAATTATTCCTCACAAAAATATACCTGATCTTCTGCTGCGTTGTATTGATTCAATTCCTATTCGTGACGACTTGGAAATTATAGTGGTTGATGATAATAGCGATGCTGATAAGCGCAAATTTGAGGAGTGGAAATTTGAATCAAATAGGCATATACAATTCATTACATGTAAGGAATCTCGTGGTGCTGGGGCGGCCAGAAATATTGGTATAAAACGAGCAAGAGGGGAATGGGTGTTATTTGCTGATAGCGATGATACATATACACAGGAGTTTAATTCATTTCTTGACCGATATATAGATTCTGATTCTGATGTAATATACTTTAAGTCCAATGTCCTTAACGCAGATGGAAGTGAAGGGAAGCCGACAATGATGAACCTGTATATCGATAGGTATCTGAATAATGTCGGGTTATTGGACGATGTAAAGTATGGTGCATGGGAGCCTTGGAATAAGATGATTAAACGAAGTATTATTGAGGATTATAATCTTCAATATGAAGAAATACCGTCGTCGAATGATAAGATGTTCTCTCTGCATTTAGGCACTAAGGTGCGGAAAGTAGAAGTATCAGACATGGTAATATACAATTATATGCTTCGGTCTGACAGTATCATTCATCGTTCTATAGAGAAGAAATTTCCATACTCCTTTTACAGTTGCCTAAGACAGAACGAACTTTATCATTCCATAGGGTATAAGCGAATGGTATTTATGCCTTATTCAATCCTAACCGGGCATAGGTACATGACTAAGCAAATGTGGAGGGATTATAAAGATTATTTGAGAAGAAACAAGACTCATCCCTTGGAGGGATTGTGGCACTATATGATTTTTCATCTGATACTTAGACGGCAGTAGATTCGACTATGGTAGTCCTACCGCTATTACAACAGATCTCTTTTTCAATCTTTCCAAGGGATGGCATAAATAAGAGTTGCCTCTATTAGCTTACGATTTCTTTATAAAACTTAGCAAATTGGATTCGACCAAAATGAATTTTTCGGTGGTTACATCAGTTTACAAAAATGATGTGCCGCAGTATGTCAAGCTGGCTCTTGAAAGTATAACGGATTCACAGACTATCAAACCAGATGAGGTGGTGTTGGTCGTTGATGGTCCTGTTTCAGCAGATTTAGAACGAGTAATTGATGAGTTTGAGAAGAATCGACCTGAATTATTCAAGGTTATACGTCTTGCAAAAAATGGAGGTCTTGGCAATGCGCTTAGGATAGGAGTCTCAGAGGCAACCCACCCTATAATTGCGCGTATGGATTCTGATGACATATCATTGTCGGATAGATTTGAGAAGCAACTCCTTTTTTTAAAAGAGCATCCGGATATTTCGATTGTGGGTGGTCAAATTTCTGAATTCATTCAGACTCCCGATTTGAGTGTCGGCAAAAGAGTGGTTCCATGCAGTAATGATGAAATTTCCACTTACATAAAGTCGAGGTGTCCATTCAATCATATGGCAGTGATGATGCGACGCGCTGATGTTTTGGAGGTTGGCAACTATATAGACTGGCACTATAACGAAGATTACTATCTCTGGATTCGAATGGCTGAAGCCAAAAAGAGAATGGCGAATCTTGAAGATATTCTTGTGAATGTGCGTGTCGGAAAAGAGATGTATGCGCGACGTGGAGGATGGAAGTACTTTAAAAGTGAGTGGGGATTACAGAATTATATGCTAAAGGGAGGTCTGATTTCTCTTCCACGATATCTCGCCAATACGATAGTAAGATTTGGTGTTCAAGTTTGCATGCCAGACTCTATGAGAGGCTTTTTATTCAGGAAATTATTTAGAAAACAATAATATTTGATATGAATTCTATTTCTCCAATAGACGTAGTAATTCCATGGGTTGACGATACTGATCCGATATGGAAAACTGAAAGGTCTAAATATCTTGGGGAGTACCATGAGTCAAAAGAAAATTTGGCTCATTACTACCGAGATTGGGACACATTGCGTTATGTGTTTCGTGGAATTGAGAAGAATATGCCCTGGGTGAGGTATGTGCATTTTATTACATATGGGCATCTTCCCGAGTGGCTCAATCAATCTTCCCCTAAACTTCGTATTCATAGACATAAGGATTTCTTTTCCAGTGACACTGTTTATCCGATATTCAATCCTAATCCAATTGAAATGAATCTGATGAATATCCCCGGATTGTCAGAGAAATTCATTTATTTCAATGATGATATGCTTCCGATTCGTCCGGTTGGAGAAGAAAGATTCTTTAGAGATAATCTCCCTATAGACTATCTGGTGTTGGACTATCCTCGTGGAGGTTGGCTATATGAAAAAATTAGAATTAAAGATACCTATGCACATCTGTGTATAAATTCGATTGATGTAGTCAATCATGTGTATCCTATAAAGGCTTTGCACAAGAACAGGAAGGACTGCTTCTATGACCCTTCGTACTTGAAGATTGATAGATTCAGAAATCATATCTTCAATACAATAGATATGTATAAGTGGTTAAAAATTAACCATAACCCTCAAGCTTTCCTTTTATCTAATCTGCGGGAATGTGAGAAACTGTTTCCTAAGATTATAAAAGTGACGAGGTCACATCGGTTTAGGGATAATTCGGATGTGAATCAATATATTTTCAGGAATATTGCACTCATGTCAGGACGTTTTTATCCCCATTATTTCAATGATGATTTTTGTTTTGTGCTCGCCTCAGTCAAGAGATACACTAAAGACCGTCATAATTTAGGAACAAAGAACTTTATTTGCCTCAATGACTCATCTTTCTTAAAAGAAGAGGAATATCCCGCTTTAAGAGAAATGGTGGTAAGGGATATGAACGCACTATTGCCAGAGAAATCTTCTTTTGAGTTGTAACAACCACATCTATATATCACTGCATAAGGATTGGTTATTATTCTTTTGATAATAAAGAATATAGACTCAAATATATCCATATTGTAGGAAAATACACCTAATATTTCATTATCAATATGTGTCTTAAGTGGACTTTTGACCGATTGATGGCACTCATAGGCTTATTAATCCTTTGGCCTATTCTACTTGTGGTGGCTCTGCTTATAAGGGTCAAGATGCCGGGGGGACCGGTTATATTCACTCAGAAGCGAGTTGGTAAGGGTGGAAAACTCTTTACTTGCCATAAGTTCCGGACCATGACGGTGAAGCATGGAGGGTCAACAGTGAGTGTGGCCGGAGACAACCGCATTACTCCACTTGGTGCAAAACTGAGGCATTATAAACTTGATGAGTTGCCGGGACTTTGGGATGTGTTTGTCGGTAATATGTCGTTTGTCGGACCTCGACCGGATGTGCCGGGTTATGCTGACCAACTCAAAGGTGATGACCGTGAGGTGCTGGAGCTTCGTCCCGGCATTACCGGTCCGGCAACATTAAAATATCGCCGTGAGGATGAGATGATTTCGGAGTATGTAGCCCAAAAACAATCAGAAGGGGATACTCGGTCCACACAAATAATTGCAGAAGAATATAATGATACAGTTCTTTTCCCCGATAAGGTGAGAATCAACCGTTATTACCTTCATAATTATAGCTTTATCAAAGACCTGCAAATGATAATCTGGACAGTCTTGGGGAAGCACATGTATTACGGCGGAGAGATAATATAGCTCTAATATTACCAAACAGCCAGATACATACATTTAGTATTCCAATTAATCTGTACACCCCATAAAGACAATATATTCATTTTTGGGGAGTTGGATGATATTTATGGGTGATTAAAGATTTGAAGATATGATAATCAAACGAAAGGGTATACGTATGAATCACAGACGGCGGGTTATTATTACTGTGAAGCAACTGGGGATGTTGGTTCGGATGGGGCAGGTGCCGGCGGATACGTTGGCTTCGTGGGTGACTTCTTCGCAGCCTATCAAGGTTCCGGCCGGGTGGCAGACTTCTGAGGATTTCAGGAGGGCGACGGCTGAGGAGGTTGTGAGGACGTTGATGGCACGCATTAGAGAGGCTAATTTGGCGGTGTCGGATGTGTATGGAGGGCTGACAAATGATATACGGGCTAATCTTCGCCGACACCGTATAAGTCGATATGTGGCATGCTTCAGGGTTAAGAATTCGGCAGTCGCTACGGCTGTTGAAGGTTTGCTCAGCTCGGAGGGTGTGGATATCGGTGTGCGCGGAGCTGCGTCTGCCGGCAATGGCATTGACCCGGAAACGTCCAACATCGTCTATATAGCCGATAAGACTCTGCCAGGCTTCCGCCGTTAACCTCGTGCTGCCGCAAAGCCGGCCCACGTAGCAACGCGTGGTTGAGCCGTGTCGGGGCGTGGGCGCCCCTCCTCCCAGGGAAGTCGGTCCTCCCGTCAGCTTTGGGAGGTATGGGAATTCTGGGAGGTATGGGTGTTATGGGGAGAAACTTCGTTGACCGCTGGGCCTTGGGAGGAGGGGCGCCCGTCAGCTTTGGGTGAGTTGGCTTGGAAGATGGGGAAGGAATTTTTTAGGCGCGGATCAGTTCTCTTACTCGCTGCTGCGCAGCTCGTTGCGAGCGCGGATGGGATGGATTAACGCGGATTTGTTCTTTTGCAATTTGGATGGGGCGCAGGCACATCGGCGCTATGCGCCTTGTGGCGACGCGGATGGCGCCGGATGCTAATCGACCCCAAGAGACTACATCCTTTTACGGGAGCACGTTTTTTCACGGGAGAACGGCTTTTTACGGGAGAGCGGGGCGTACGGGAGCACGTGGTTTACGGGAGGACGGGCTTACGGGAGAACGTTTTTTTACGGGAGGACGGGGCTCACGGGAGAACTTCAATGCCGTGTTCCCGTCACCACCGTTCTCCCAAAGAAGCCGTTCTCCGTCAACTCTGTCCTTCCGTTAACTCTGTCTTCTCGTTAATTCCGTTATGATTGGTTATGCTGTCAATAATTCGATAGACATGGGTCCCTATAGAGGTCGGCCATCTCTCAGTTTTGTTTATATCGAGGACCTCCGCTCGGTTTCTGGCAATGGATACGAGAGGCATCAACCGTGACGCATCGTAAGAAGCCTCTTGATAAGACCCCATAGCCCGACGGACTCTTGATTTCAACCACGTGTCACCCCTGCGGGATACCCTCTTGTTTTCCTGTAATGCATGTTTTTCATCCTCAGACATCATCGAGACATCCTCAAAATGCAGCAACAACCACAGTTCAAAGCAAGGATTGCTCATTGCAAAATGCAGAAACCGGCTCTGTTTGCATAGTCTTGCCATTCCAGCCAGCGTCGGTGTTTTCCATCTGTCTTTGTCAATGACCATCCATAACTCATCATCATCGTCAAGCTGGTATGTTTCTTGAAACTGTTTCAACTGGGAGTATACTATATCCGGGGAAGAATCGGTTGAGTCCCTTTCCAAGACTTCCACATGTACATTGCCTGCGCAAATGCTGTTCTTGACAGCATTGAAGTAAATCTTTTCAGTTTCCTTTCCTTCGCTGGCAATGACTATAAGGCGGGCTGTTTTCTTACCTTCCGGCCTTTCAAAACTTTTTCTGACTCTCATGATTCACTCCATTTTAAGGAATCGGGAGCCGCAAAGAATGGCACGGCGCCATAGCGGCCTTGCAAATATCCTTTGCGAACGTCTGCCCGAGGTTTATATTCGGCCAGTGATGAGAAATGTGATGCTCCCTCGGAGTCTTTCTCCACAAACCAGATTTCATCTGCACGCATCAGTTCAAGATCAAGAAGATTTGACTCATGGGTAGAGAAGATTAGCTGCGATTCCACATCTCTGTTAATGTTGCTGAAGAATGACTTGATAATCTCGTATGTCATCATAGGGTGCATACTGCGGTCAAGTTCATCTATGAGATACACAACCGGATTGCGCCTGAGGTCAATGAGCATCGGAATGAAATCAAGAAGGCGGATAGTGCCGTCAGATTCCTCATCCATCTCAAACTTGGTCTCCATTTCACCTGACCCGTGAACCGCTATCTGCTTGAAGATTGAGAGCATACCATCCTCTTTGCGCTCAAAGAAGAAAACATCATTGTCGTCATTGGAAGCAAGCATCACACTCTCTCCAGGATTGCAATCTTTTTCAATGCGTTCGAGTACATCATCGGGGAGCCCTGTTTCCTCTTTTGATTTGATTGCGATACGACGGATGTCAGTTATCCCGGTATTGAAGTGTTGCAGCAACTCCTTCGTAGCTGTCTGAAAATTGGCATCCTGTTCGGCACGTATAGACAACCCTTTATATCGGGTATGGGGGAATATTATCTTCAATTCCCGGGCAAACCAGTTTCTGACTATCCTTATATCTTCCAGCCCTTTGCCGTTACGTTTCACATACTCTGATATAAAGGTGCGGTCAGTAGGAGTGCCTTCACCGAGAAACTTCAAGAACATCCTTGTTTCCTTATCTCCGGTTATATCCCCGAAGTCAAATTCATTGCCCGAATCCGAAACTTTGCGCGTATAGATTTTGCGGTCGCTCCGGCTATTGATTTCAAAGAGCCATTCTTCTTTTATCCCGCGGAGGTCAAATTCCACTCCATAAGCAAAATAGCGCTTCTCTATTTTTATTTCAAGTTCAATTTTCGACACGGGACGTCGTCCTTTGCCCGACTTGAATGTTTCCATTGCCGAAAAAGGGGCTTTGCCCATAACGAGCAACTGAAGAAAACGGATAGCCTTGATGAAATTGCTTTTTCCGGCGGCGTTTGCACCATATACAATTCCTGCGCGCAGAATGGAGATGTCATCCCGTTTCTCCGCACGCGCTACATGTTCCGGATGCAGACTCCCTTTTCCGGCAACAAAGCTTATCTCCGTTTCCTGATTGAAGGAGAGAATGTTTTCAAAAGTCGCTCGTAAAATCATGGTTTCTGTCGATTCTTTAATTATTAATGTGCGCAAATATACGACAAATCAAACAATCAAACAAACATTATTTGTCGGAATATCCTATTTTTAACACTTTATTAACTTTTAAAGTAGGCTAAAGAAGATACCAAGATTCAGATTGATATGTCTGGCTGCGTTGCGCTATGAGGAAATGCCGACTGGGCTAACGGGAGCACGTTTTTTTACGGGAGCACGTTTTTTTTACGGGAGGACGGCTTTTACGGGAGCACGTGGTGACGGGGAGAGCGGAATTTTAACGGGAGGACGGCTTTTACGGGAGAACGTGGTGACGGGAGAATGGGTTTTCCGTTCTCCCGTAAGCTTCCCTATCAAGGGGGAATGCGCAGCCATCCGTGAGCGTCAAGGCGCTCAGCGCCTTGACGCATCCGTTCCTACCCGCGTTGCCACCCAGGGCTGCCCGCAAATAAGGATCCGCGTTAATCCATCCCATCCGCGGCGCGTCGCAAAGCGATAAGCGAAAAAATCTGCGCCGTTAAATTCCTTTCTCATCTTCATAACAGTGCTTTCGTCAGTTGATTTTAGGGCGGAGTTGTGGGAGGTTTGGGAGTTATGGGAGGGATGGGAGTTATGGGGAGAGACTTCGCCGACCGCTGGGCTCCCCTCCTCCCAGGGGGCTGACGCTGTATTCGTTGCTTCCCTTCATGATTGTCGGCATGATGGGAGCCTGTGGAGATGCTGTCAGGGGTGGGGAAAGGTTAGGGTGGCGGTGGCGGCGGTGGCGGTGAGGCGGGCGGGGCGCCCTTCGGGGATGGGGAGGTTGTGGGATTGGTGGCCGATGGGCACGTTGAGCAGGGTGGGGCAGCTGACGCCCCAGGCGGTGAGGCGCGTGCGCAGCATCGCTTCCATCGAGGGGAAGTTGCGGTCGGGACGGTAGTCGGTGAATTTGCCGAAAATCAGGCCGCTCACCGCGTGCAGTGCACCGCTGAGGTGCAGACGCGTCAGCATGCGCTCAATCTGGTAAATTTTCTCCCCTACATCCTCCAGAAACAGAATCTTCCCCCGCAAATACTCAGCATCAAGGATATCCCATGGAGTCGCCGCCAGGCCGTTGAGAACCGCTAAATTTCCCCCTACAGTCACCCCCTCGGCAGTCCCCTCCACAAGGCACTCTACGCCATCCGACGGTGAAAGGGTGTAGCAGAGGTCGGTCGCGGCGTCACCGGGCGCGTCGAGTATGCGCAGCATCGTGTCGGTGCACTCGCGCAATTGCGCCTCAACGTCCGGCGCCTCGCGGTCGGCTGCCAGCAGCGCGTTCAGCTCGGCCGACTGATGGGCACGGTCATAGAGCGCCAGTTGCTTAGCCATAGCCGCATGTAGCGACGGCGCCCCCGCCTTCAGCCAGAGTGTGTGCAGCGCCGAGATATCGCTGAAGCCCACAATCCACTTCTGCTGCCGCGCCGCCAGCTCCTGCAGCTCCTGCGAGAGCAGATGGATGCAGCCGTAGCCCCCGCGGTTGCAGAGAATCACATCTATTTCCGGATCAAGCAGCGCCGCGCGCAGGTCGGCGAGGCGTTCGGCATCCGAAGCCGCGAAAGAGCCATGGCGCGGACCGCGGCTATGCGGCATCTCGCGCACAGAATATCCACGCCGCCGCAACTCAGCGACAGCG
Organism: uncultured Muribaculaceae bacterium; assembly: GCA_910577585.1. GTDB lineage: Bacteria > Bacteroidota > Bacteroidia > Bacteroidales > Muribaculaceae > Lepagella. The sequence goes on from CAJTNN010000004.1 coordinate 16,428, forward strand.
CCATCGATGTAATAAGGCTTCACTTCAGTAGCCGGAGAGATAAGGGCGAATCGTAGCATATCAAGTATCGAAGTCATCTGTATTTTTTACAAGGAAGTTTAAACAACTTCCAAAATGAAGATGACGGTATCAGGTTATTTCTGTGGGGGGAATGGAGGGCGGGCAATCTTAGGAGGATTGAGCAGGCGCCGCGAGGCCTCCTCAGCCGTGGTGACACCCGCCTGACGGGCAGCCTCGCGGAAATCGGCCGCTGAGAAATCGCCATAGGCACTCAGCGCATCCGGGAATATCTCAAGCATCTCGGCAATGATGAATTGAGCCGACGGATTGCCCGCTTGCGCAGCCTTGAAGTAGCACTCCACAGCCCGGTCATGGTCGTAGGCCACGCCTCGCGCCCGGGTATAGGCATCACCCAGGAGCGCCAACCCCTCAGCATTGCCATTCTCAGCCAACTGACGCAGCAGCGGAATCGCCACATCGGGAGCAGTGCGGTTGTAGAGATAGCGGGCCGTGGTGAGCTTCATATCGTCAGGCATCGCGCTCCATTGGCCGGACATCATCTCCTCGAGCTTATAAGCCGCATCGGCCAGGCCATGTTCATAGGCCGCCATATAGTTGGCCGCCGCCAGCGTGCTGTCCTGCGCCACGCCGCGTCCGTCGCGGTAGAGGTCGCCGAGCATCGACGCCGCCTGCGGCATCCCCCCCGCCGCCGCACGCGACAGCCAGAAGAGTGCCTTCTCATCGTCGCGCTTCACCAGGTCCCCCTCAAGGAGTAGAAAACCAATGTTGCTCTGAGCCTTAAGGTCGCCGGCGATAGCCGCGCGCTCAAGCCAGTGCAGCCCATCCTCGGGCGACTGCGAATTGATGAGCAGATAGCCCAGATAATTCTGGGCCGGAAGATACCCCCCCTCTGCAGCCAGGCGCATCAGGCGCAGGGCGCGGGCCGAATCCTGCGGAATCGTGTCGTAGCCCCGTTCATGCAGCAGCGCCAGCTGATAGAGCGCCTCGGCATCGCGCGACGGATTGAGCGTGTCGGCGCGTGCCGCAACCTCGCGCACAGCCTCATGCACCTCCTCAGGCGACATGTAACCCCCGCGGAAGCGTTGCGGAGCCACGCCAAGCGCCGCAGCCGCCACAAGCAGCAATATCACAGGTAGATGCGTCATGGTATATCAGCGTGGAGTCAGTGTCACAAGCGGCACGAGCATCTCCTGCAGCGAAATGCCTCCATGCTGGAAAGTGCCGGTGTAATACTGCACGTAATAGTTATAATTATTCGGATAAGAGAAGAAATCCTCATTGAGCGCGAAGATGAATGTGCTCGACAGATTCGGCGCCGGGAGCCCGAAGCGCTTCGGATCCTTCATCTCATACACCTGCCGCGCATTATAGTTGAGATTCTTACCCACTTTATAGCGCAGATTGGTATTCGTGTTGCGGTCGCCCACCACCTTGATGGGGTTGTCGACGCGGATTGTGCCGTGGTCGGTGGTCAGAATCACCTTATAGCCCATCTCAGCCAGACGGCGGAAGATATCCACCGCCGATGAATGGCGGAACCACGACTCGGTCAGCGAGCGGTAGGCCGCGTCAGAATTAGCAAGTTCGCGTATCATCTTCGACTCCGTGCGGGCATGCGAGAGCATGTCGATGAAGTTCAGCACCAGCACCTGCAGCGGGATGTCGGTCATCTTGGCCAGCTGGCGGATGAACTTCTCGCCCCCCTGCGAATCATTGATCTTCGTATAGGCAAACTTATCATGGCGGCGGAACCGCTCGATCTGGGTCTGTATGAGCTGGCTCTCATGGATATTAAGCCCCTCATCCTCATCCTCGTCGACCCAGTACTGCGGATACATAGTGGCGATCTGCAGCGGCATAAGCCCCGCGAAAATCGCATTTCGGGCATATTGCGTGGAGGTAGGCAGGATGGTGGTATAGAGACTCTCCTCGACATTGAAGAATTCCGACAGCAGCGGCTGCACGATGCGCCACTGGTCGAGGCGGAAATTATCGATAAGCACGAAGCAGACCTTCTCCCCCTTGTCGAGCAGCGGGAAGACAGAGCGGCGGAACACCTCATGGCTCATCATCGGATGCTCGTCGGTAGTGACCCAATCCTCATAGTTGCGGCGCACGAACTTGCAGAAATTAGAGTTAGCGTCGCGCTTCTGCAGCAGCAGCATCTCATCCATCTGAGAGTCGGAGTCGGCCAGCTTCAGTTCCCAGTACACAAGCTGGCGATAGACCTCCATCCACTCCGGGATGCTTGCCGCCGAATTGATCAGCGACGATATATGCTGAAACTCCTGCTGGTAGGAGCTTGTGGCCTGGCGCGCCACCAACTCCGTAGAGTGCAGATTCTTCTTCAGCGAGAGCAGAATCTGGTTGGGGTTGACAGGTTTTATGAGATAATCGGCAATCTGGTTGCCGATGGCCTGGTTCATGATATTCTCCTCCTCCGACTTCGTGATCATGATTACCGGCAGGTCAGGGTGGAGCTGGTTGATGCGGCTCAGAGTCTCCAGGCCCGAGAGGCCCGGCATATTCTCATCAAGCAGAATCAGCGCATAGGGTGTGGACTGGAGCGCATCGAGCGCATCGCGGCCATTTGACACCGTATCCACCTCATAGCCCTTGGCCTTGAGGAAGAGTATGTGGGGCTTCAGGAGATCGATCTCATCATCGGCCCAAAGTATTCTGGGATTGTTTTGCATCTTTTCTACAGTTTAATAGAGGTCGTTATTCGGCTGGAGTCTCCTCTTCAGTAGAAGCCTCCTCCTCTTCAGCGGGAGCCTCTTCCTCGGTCGCATTGGCGGCTCCCTCTTCGGCCGCTTCGGTGGCCGGAGCGGAGTCATCACCGCCGGCGCCCTCCGCTGCGGGCTCCTCGCTATTCATATCACCCTCATCGGCATCTGCCTCAGGAGGTGTATCTTCGTCAGGCGAGGACTCTTCCGGGCTCGCCTCATCGGAGGTCTCATCCGGCAAATCATCACCTATCACCTCAGCCTCGCGGGCCGCGGCCTCGGAGTCCTCCTCAAATCGGAAGTACTCTTCGAATGAACGTCCTTCGCGGAGCAAGAGTTCAAAGTTGGGTTTGCTGATCATGATCGGGCGCACCTGCTCGGGCAACTCGAAGTCGCTGCGGGCCATGACGTTGCGGTAATGTTCAAGCTCGCGCATATTGGCGAATCCCTTCACTATCAGCAGACCCACATTGCCGAAGCTCATCGGTTCGAGGTCGAAATCCTTCACCACAAACGACGAGAAGTTGAACCTCGCCACATCATAGAGCACCTGATTCGCGCTCACCGAATCTCTCGGGAATGCAAACACCAGATACTGCGGCGAGTTCGGGTCGCGCTCGAAGTTGGCCGGCTGGCCGTCGGAGCCCTCGGGCATCTCCTGGTCGGTGAGGCGGATATCCCATATCATGCCGCGTGCGTTCGAGAGTCCCTGATGCGGCTTGCGTCCCTCCTTGAGACCCTTCAGTATGGCGCCCGCCATCGGGGTCATATCTGTCTCGGGCCATTTGTCGAGCAGGTAGGTCAGGCGCTCGCGGAACTGCTCCTCGTTGCCCTGCGTCAGATACGACAGCGCATCGATAAACACAAACTTCGGCAGGATTTCCGACAGCGGATAATCCTCCTCCATGCGCCGGGTGAGCTGGTGCACCTCCGAGTTCTTGTCGTCGAGATAAGCCGCATAAGCCTTCTCGTACATCTGCTCCTGGCGCGCGTGCATCTCGCGGAGCTTGGTGAAATAGTCAGGGTCGAGCATCGCCTGGCCGTAGGGGGAGTCGGGGAACTGGCTGATAATCATCTGCCGCCACTTTTCAGCCTCACCCGTATCATTCTGGCGCACCGCCATCAGATACATGTTGTAATACACATCCAGACGGTAGATATTGTCGGGGTAACGGGTCTCGAGGGCCGTAAACTCCTTTCGCGCCGCCGGATAATCCTCCAGGCGGTCCTTAAGGATGATACCCATGTTGTAGAGACCCTCCTGAATGACATCGTTAGAGGTCTGTATCTCCTCAGGGGTGGTGGGTATCTGCTTGAGATAATACTCCACATTATGCGGGTCATTCTCCTTATCGAGAGCCGCTTTCTTCTCGGCCTCAGCCACAGAATCGAGCGGTTCGCCACTCTCGTCGGTGGCAAGTTCGTCGTTCTCCTCCTCATCCTCAGGGTCTTCGAGGGCGAAGGTGGTCTTGTTACGGCGTCGCCAGTCATCCTCCAGTTTGCGGGCACCCCATTTGCGCTGGAACTCGGTCTTGCCCGCATTCTTGGTCATCGTGTTGTAGAAATACCACGACTTGTCGGAATTGACCTGGAATGCCGGCGCACCGCCGGTCTGGTCGATGAGGTTATTCTCCTCGCGGTTGGCCATGAACTCCTCGCGGGCGGCCGCCTCGGCCTCCTCCTTCTCGCGCTTGATGAGTTCGTCGACGAGTCGCTGGCACACCTTCTCGCGCTCCTCGGGCGTCATCGCCGAGAGGCGTAGCAGCGAATCCTGCAGCTCTACGTTGCCGGCATACACGCCCAGTTCGTCGAGCACATCGCTGCGCAGTTTAAGCATCTTATAGTCAGGGTAATTCTGCGGCAGTTGCGGAATCGCCTCAGAATAGCAAGGCTGCGCCTTCACATACTCCTGCTCATTGAAATAGATATTGCCCAAAGCCAGCTGGGCCAGAGCTTTGTCGATGCCGTTGCGGGTGGATTTCTCCACGGCCAGGGCATAATATTTCGTAGCCTCGGCCGTATCCTTGCGCGAAAGATAGAGATTGCCGATGGCGTAATATATCTGGTCGAGAAATTCCTTGTTGCGCTCATAGCGGGTCATCGATTTCAGCGAGCGCACCTCAGAGGCCACGTTGCTGCCGGTGTATACCTCCGAGCGCTTTATGCGCGCGTTGAACTTCGTGCGGTAGGCCGTAGAGGCACCGCTTCCCGCCTTTGAATAGGCCTGATACGCCTCTTGTCGGCGCCCGATATGGGTGTAGACCTGTCCCAAGAGGAAGTATAGACGGTTCTTCTGGCTGCCATGGGCAGATTTGGCCGCCGCCTGCAGATAAGGCACAGCTTCGGCGAACTTGTCGGTGCGCACCAGATAGTTGGCATTCACCAGATTATACAGGTTGCGCAGCGACGAGGTGGTGAGTTGTTTCTCCTTCACCAGCCGCAGAGCATTCTCAGCCTCATAATCCCAGTCGAGCGCGCAATAGCAACGCGCCTGCCACAGGCGCGCCTCCGTGACGACCTCCGGCAGCCATGTGAAATGCTTCGAGATATACAGGAAGGTCGAGGCAGCCCCCAGGAAGTCGCCGTTGAGATACTGTGCCTTTCCCAGCATAAGCCACGCGTTATGCAGGAAGGGGTTGAACTCATCGCGGGCCCTGAAAGCCTTCTCCTTGGCCGATGAGCCCTTCTTTGGCGGCTTCTTGGTGATGCTGTGCAGCTGGATAGCCTTCTGCATCTTCTCGATGGTGCGGGTGAAGTCGCCCGACGGTTGCGGCATTTTCGGGTCGGCCTTTGCCTCGGCCGGGTGGGTCAGCAGAGTGCGGGTGTAGTCATCTTCATAGGCCGCCTCCATGGCCTTCAGGGTCTCTTTATAATGTTCGTCGCCGTTGTAGTATACGTTATATCGTGTGGTGAACGCCTGCCACTGGCGCGACATTGCCGTATTCTTCTTTGTAGAGCAGGCCGTGCTCCCCAGCAGGGCGAGCAGGGCCAGGGCGAAAGCCAGCGCATGCGTCAGCGCACCGCGTCGGCTTAGCGAGCGGCACAGAATCGGCTTATGATGCGGTTTATCGTTATGGCGCATATGGATATAACGTTGCCGCCCCCTCAAATAATATTTTCGAGAGGGCGATTATTTCATGTCAGCTCCGGCTGACGCCGTTAGTGTCGGGTTAGGAGTATAAAGATGGGAAAGGAATTTAGGGGCGCGGATTTTTTTCGCTTGTCGCTGCGCGACTGCGCCGCGGATGGAAGGGATTAACGCGGATCTCTTTGTGTGATGCGCTGGGTTGCACGCAGGTGTGGAACGGATGCATCTCGGCGCTGAGCGCCTCGATGCTCACGGATGGCTGCGCATTCCCCCTTGATACGTGGCTCACGGGAGAACGTGGGTTTACGGGAGAACGTTGGCTTACGGGAGGTGATTTTATCCCGACCATTGACTCAAGACAAGAGAACAGTAGAAGAACAGTAGAAGAACAGTTTGGATAGTATTCCATCCTCTGTGGTTTCCTAAAAAATAGGTTGACTACTATAGTGTCTTATGCCTGACCGAAGTTGACTCGGAAAAAGCCGTTCTGTTCTCTCGCCACCACCGTATTCCCGTTAAAAGCGTACTCCCGTTAAAAGCGTACTCCCGTAAAACCGTTCTCCCGTAAAAAACATTCTCCCGTGAAAAGGATGTAGTCTCTTGGGGGTCGATTAGCATCCGGCCCCATCCGCGTCGCCACAAGGCGCATAGCGCCGATGTGCCTGCGCCCCATCCAAATTGCAAAAGAGAAAATCCGCGTTAATCCATCCCATCCGCGCTCGCAACGAGCTGCGCAGCAGCGAGTAAGAGAAAAATCCGCGCCTAAAAATTCCATCCCCATCTTCCACACCAACTCAGCCAAGGTAGTATCCCTTAACGACAATGGCTATATGGTCAAGGTAATCTTATTGAGCTTGAAGCAGAAAAAGTTTAAACAGCTTCTTTATTTAACGATTGGGGTTGGATTTAACGATTGGGGCTGGGGTGATGGTCAGAGCTGGAGGAGGTGGAGTTCGTCGCGGAGTTCGCCTCCTGAGAGGGTGCGGCGGCGCGAGATGACGCTTGCGAGGCGGTCAACGGCCGGATGCATGCGCGGATTTAGGAATATGCGGCGGTTCTGACTCAGTATCTTGTTGTACATCGCCTTCACCTCATCCTCCTCCAGGCCGCACGATTCGCGTCCTTCGGTCTCGATTTCGGAGTATATCGAGTCGAGGATATCCTTCGGCACCTCCTCGCCCAGTCTGACGAGCGAGCGGGCCATGACGTTCGACACCACCATCGATGCCGTGAGATGATAATTGCGCAGCAGATTATCCCACACCGACTTAGGCGACACCGCCGGCGAGAGCGAACAATAGAATTCCTGCGAGAAATCCACCATCGGCCCATCTGAGTCGATAGATATGCCCACGACCCTGTCGATAGCGTCGAGGACCGCGAGAGATATGGTCATTCCGGCCAGACCGTAGGCCCGGTCGTCTTCATTGCTGTAGTGTAGTGTCAATGCCATGATAAAGCGTGTTTTAATGACAAGTCTATGGTTTAACGCCGCGGAGGGTGAGGATGTTCACCCCCGGGATGGGGAATCAGTCAGTCGCAGCTGCCTCAGAATAGCCACTGCAGACCGCCGTAGAATGTGATTCCTTCGATAGGCTGCGAGGGGAGGAGAGGTGTATGCTGGTTGAGAAGGTTGGCTGCCTCGGCACGGAGAGAGAAGTTGCGGCTCACCTGCCAAGTCAGGCTTGCCGAGAGAAGCGTGAGGTCGGGGAGACGCAGCGAGGTTGTCACCTCACGTGGAGATGCATCGGCCGAGGAGCCCCCGGGAGCGGCTGTCACACCCGAGGTGTCGGTATATCCCGTATAGATGCGGCGCACACCACGGTATTGGTAAGCCACGCCCAAGGTGAGCTGGCGTATCGGCGAGAGTTCGAATCCGGCGTCAAGAATCCAGCGCGGGCGGTCGGCGCCGTTGAATATGCCGGTGGTGTCATGCTGCGGAGTGTAGGCACCCTTCGCGTGGATGCTGAACACCTCAGAGGGGGTATACTTCAACTCCAGATCCACCCCGAAGCCCGACAGATTATAGCGCGGAGCGAAAGTTGCCGCATATCCCGGCAGCGTCCCCGCCGGGATATCGAGACCCGGCACCGGTGTCGAACCATAGTTCAGCCAGGCCATATACCACCCCTCCATCGGAGCATTGCGTGTGGAGGCATAGCGCAGGTTGAGCGCAGCCTCGAATCCGCGGAACGGAGTGGCCTGGAACCCGATATTGCCATCAAGCGGCGTATACACCGGCAGGGTCGAGCTAAGATGCGGATTGCGGTAAGGGTCGATCTGCGACATCGCCGCCAGCGTATGCAGCTCCGTACCGCCAAGCAGATGGATATAGAATCCCACATTTCGCGCCGCCACATCAAAGCGGATATCAGGCGCCGCGTGGAAAGCCCCGTAGTGCTCACCCGGTTCATTGCCATCGGCATTGAAAGTGAGGTCGATATCGGCCCCCACGCGCAGCGATATGTTGTGTCGGCTCCAAGTGTAGAAGGGGGTCAGGCGCAGCGCCGCATATGACCCCGGATGGTCGGCGCCGGTCAGGTCGGGTGTGCCCGGACCATCGGTAGATGATGCCCCCTGTTCGGAATGCTCGCCATAGAAGAGAGCGTGCAGCGACGCATCCACACCGGCGCGTCCATGTTCGCCGGCACGAGTTGAGAGAGCACCGGTCAGATTCAGGTCGGTCTCGCGGGTGGCGGTGCGGTAGGCGAAATGCCGCAATCCCACGCCCGCCTCCCAGCGCAGCGGCGACGCATCCGACTGCATCGAGCTCCATCCCAGCCGTAGCGCCCCATCCTGCAGAGTCTGCGTGGGGAGGCGCATCGGCAGCCCCTCGGCCGGATAGCCTGTGAGCTCAGGATCAACGCCGTAATAATTGAAATAACCCACATGATACTGCGCCGAAGCCGTCAGCATCCCCAGTCCGGTGAACTGCTTCGCCAGCGACAGACCCAGATTCTCCTGATACGACTTCCGCGCATCCGTCAGATCGCCGAAGGGGTGCCACGTGGAGGTGGAGTTATGCTGCAGGCGCAGGTCGAGGCGCAGGTCGGGCTTGCGGATGATTCCCACCCCCGCCGACAGCGACGCATTGAGATACGACCCCATCTGGAGGTCGACATATCCCAGCCGTCCCACCGTAGGGCGCGTAGCCCCCCGCGACGTGGCCCCGATAGCAGGGCTCAGCGGCGTGAAATCAGCCTTCACGCCACGCGAATCATAGTCGGGTGCCTCAGTATCGAGCGAGAACTGCAGGCGCCCCGGCAGACGGTTGATGCGCTCCGGATGCAGCACATCGCGCAGATAGGTGCCATCCACGCTCACCGATTCATTCAGCTGGCCGAAAGCCCCCAGCGGCATCAGCGCCGCCAGCAGAGGGAGAGTATATATAAGATTCTTCATCAGATTCAGAACTTAGAGGTCATTATTTCAGGCGTTTCGAAATCATGCGGCGGATATCCTCCTCATCGCCCGGATAATTCTGGCGCAGCGAGCGCAGATACTCCTGCGCAAGATAATCCTTGCCCAGGGCCGTGTAGGCATCAGCCAGCACGATGAAGCCCCTCGCCACCCAATACTGTTGGCCCGAACCCGAAGAGGTGAACTCCTCCATCATGTCGCGGGCAGTGGCCGCATCAGAATTATCGAGGTGTATCTGGGCCAGAGTCACCGCACTGCGCGCTCCGGAGAGCGAGAAGGGGTTGGCGGCGAGTCGGCGCAACATCTGTTCGCCGCGGCGTGCATCAGCCGCGCTGCCACTTTCAGCCAGGGCCGTCGCCTCATAGAAGTCAGCCTCCTCAAGAGCATCCGCATCGGCTCCGCCGCTCTGACGCAGCTTGCGGGCATACTCGAGGCGTGTGGCCGTGTTGTCGGCATTGCGCATTATACCCGTGTAGGCCTCCGACGCATACTCAGCGCCACCGTGGCGCTCCAGCTCACGATAGGCGGCCAGCGCCCCTTTGCGGTCGGCGTTGTCAGCCAGATACCCCGCATAGATTGAATAAGCCTCGGCGATATGCCTTCCGTCGGGATAGCGCGCTATATACTCGCGGATACCCTTCACATCGTCGGCTTTGTCGAGATAGGCATTCTCAGCCGCCTCATAGGCCAGGTCGTCCATGTCGGCCGCATCGAGCGTATAGCCGGGGATATCACGCAGGAAGTCGGCATACTCCGAGAGCTGGTGATTGTCGGCATAATACCGGCGCAGCTCGCGGTCGGCCACACGCGCCTCATCCGAAGCAGGGCGCGACTCGAGAAGCTCGCGGTAGGCATCCACCGCCCCCTCCGTGTCGCCCGAAGCCATCAGCGCTGTGGCGCGACCCAGTGCCGCCTTCGCAGCACCCGGAGCCACCGGATAGCGCTCCAGCATCCGGCCATAGGCTGCCGCAGCCGCCACATTATCACCCTTCGAGGCATACGTGTCAGCCAATTCATTCAGCGCGTTCGACAGCCAGCGCGAACCGCTGTATTCGCGTTCGAACTGCTGCAGTTCGCGTATCTTTCCATTCGTATCCCCCTGCAGACCCAGCATCTGCGCGTGGCGATAGAGCGCATAGTCGGCATTCTCGCCATCGCGCAAAGCCGCGAAGTCGGCCAGCGCGCCCGAGTAATCACCCGTATAATACTTGCAGTCAGCCACTCTCATCGCCGCATCTCGGCGCATCGAAGCCGGCAGTTTCGCCGCTGAGGCAGCCTTGCGGAAATATTGTGCCGCGCGGCCAAACTTATCCTGCATCAGCAGAGCATAGCCCAGATCGTAGTCGAGCAGGGCAGCATTGCTCCCGGCGCGGCCTGAATTGGCCGCCGCCGCATAGGCACTCTCCGCTCCGGCATAGTCAGCCAGCGCATATAGCGCGTCGCCAAGCCATATTGAAGCCTGCGCGCGGATATCCGGGTCGGCATCGCGCAGAGCTGTGCACCGCTGCAGCAGCGGCGCCGCCTGGCGCGGGTCGCCGGCCGACAGGCGTGCGCTGCCGGCGGCGTAAAGTATCTTCTGGAGAATGGCTATATCGGCCCGCGAGGGATTGCTGATGCGGTCGATGCTGCGCAGGGCCTTGTCATAATCGCCCTGTCCGTAATATAGCGAGGCCAGATGCCGCTCTATGACAGGCGCGTATTCCGATGTGGGGTAAGAGGCCACAAAGCGCTCGAGCAGGTCGACCGAAGTGTCGAAGGGTATGTTGCCGCCGCGCGAGCGTGCCGCCACATAATTGTAGAGAGCCGTCTCGGCCACACTGTGGTCATAGTCCATGCGGTAAGCCTTCTCGAAATTCATCGCCGCCCCCGAGGGGTTGCCTGCCGCCGCCTCAATCTGGCCAAGGTAAAGATAGGCCCCCTGTGCCAGCGGACCCTCCGTATCGATTACACGCTCGAAATGCAGAGCCGCATCGGTGAGGCGTCCCATATCATATTCGCAGGCGCCGAGTGCGTAGAGCGCGTCGGGGGTGGCATCGGCCCCCGCCTCATCCACATACGACTCCAGCACACCGCATGCCTGCGCCATGTCGCCCATCTCATAAAGCGACAAGCCCAGCACACGCCGGGTGTCGGTGGCCAGTTCAGGCACCTCATTGCGGCGCAGCAGATTCATTGCCACATTCGCACACTGCTTCCAGTCACCCTTCCGGAAGAGGAGCTGGGCGATATAATAGTTCGGGTGGAGTTCAGCCAGCGAGCGGTCAGTAGGGTTGGCCGCGATCTTCTCGCTTATGCGCATGAACTTCCCCAGCGCCTTCTCATCCTGCCCCGCCTCATAATCGATATAGGCATCATAGTATAGTGCCGCCATCGCATACTCCTTTTTGCCGGCCAGCGACTTTATCAAGGGGCGTGCCGCCGCAGCGTCACCCGTGTGAATCAGGCAGAGGGCCTTGCGGTAGGAGTAAAGGTCGCGGGTGGTGGCATCGAGCGAGTTGAGGTCGATGAGGTCATACTGTGCCAGCGCCTCGCTCCAGTCATGCGCGAAAAATCTGAAATCGCCCAGAGCCAGACGAGCCTCGCGCGCATCGGCCGAGGCCGGATATAGGGCTATATACTCCTCCAGCAGTTTCAGACAGCGCGGATCGGAGGTTTCGGCATACGATGAGGCCAGCAGAAAGAGCATCTCCTGCGCCTCGGCGTGGGGCAGAGAGATATTCTCGGTGATGATATGCTCGATCTGGTCTACGGCACCGCGGTAGTTGCCCGAGGCATTCATTGAGCGAGCGCGCTCAAGAAATGCGTGGTCGGTGGCGGCCTGCGGCCCGGCCGGTATGCCGGTGAAAGCCGCTGCCGACGCTGAGGCCAGCAGCATTACCGACAGATATTTCTTAGGACTCTTCTTCATGTTGGTAATCAGAGGGGTGGGGTATCCCGGCAGCTGCCCGATGGATTGCCGGCTTGGCGGTAGGCCAGGGAGATAGCGGGAAATGGATAGGCTCTAAAACGAGAAAAATCGGCTTCCGAGAGGGAAGTCGATTTTCCGGTGGGCGATTACGGATTCGAACCGCAGACCCTCTGCTTGTAAGGCAGACGCTCTAAACCAGCTGAGCTAATCGCCCGGATGATAACCGAAGTTATCGATATGTAGCTTATAAATCGGTGGGCGATTACGGATTCGAACCGCAGACCCTCTGCTTGTAAGGCAGACGCTCTAAACCAGCTGAGCTAATCGCCCGATTGCGAGTGCAAAGTTACAACCAAAATCCGGAATCTCCAAATATTTTCATGATTTTTTTTGAAAAAATTTTGGGTAGATTTTTCGGGCGAGCTTGGGCTGGCTGCAAAATGCTGAGATTTAGGAGAATGCGGTTTGGGAGGGCTGGGAAGGCTTGGGATGGCTGGGATGGCTTGGGATGGCTGGGATGACTGGGAAGGCTGGGAGGGCTTGGGAGGCTTGGGATTGCTGGGAGGCTTGGGAGGACTGGGAGACTTGGGAGGACTGGGAAGATTGGGAGGGCTTGCAATGACTCAAAATAACCGCCGAGATAGTATTCATTCAATTGGGGCGGCTGCTTATTGAAAAATATTTATTACTTTTGTAGAGATAATTGATGGTCGGCCGCGAGCCGGCCATATAATATATGATAGATGCAAGATAATACGCTACATACTGCCCCGGATGCCGGCTCACGGCCTGATGCATCGCAGGTGGGGCATATCAGAATTGAAGACTACGATTATCCTCTGCCCGATGAGCGCATCGCCCTGCATCCGCTCGCGCAGCGCGATGCCTGCAAACTGCTTGTGGCCGATGCCGAAGGGGGGATTGCCGACAAGTGCTTCGCCGACCTGCCGCAGCTCGTGGAGAGCGGCACACTGATGGTGTGCAACGAGACGCGCGTCATCAACGCCCGCATGGAGTTTCACAAAGCCACCGGGGGGCGCATCGAGGTCTTTCTGCTCGAACCCTCAGCTCCGGCCGACTACGTGCTCTCATTCGCCGCACGCCGCAGCTGCATATGGACCTGCATGATAGGCAACCTCAAGAAATGGAAAGATGAGCAGCTCTGCAAAGCGCTCACCGTGGATGGTCGGCAGCTCACACTGTGCGCCCGCCTGCTGCCCCTGCGCGACGGTGAGGCCCCCTCGGCCACCCGACGCGTTGAATTCAGCTGGGACGACGAGAGCTCCACATTCGCCTCAATTGTGGAGGTGGCCGGCAACATACCGATTCCTCCCTACCTCAAGCGTGCCTCAGAGGCCTCCGACCTTGAGGATTACCAGACCGTATACTCACGCGTGGAGGGTTCGGTGGCGGCCCCCACGGCGGGACTGCACTTCACCCCAGCGCTCTTCGATGCCCTCCGCGCCGGCGGGGTCGAGGTGCGCAAGGTGACACTTCACGTGGGTGCCGGTACATTCCAGCCCGTGAAGAGTGCCGAAATCGGAGCACATCCGATGCACACCGAAACAATTCATGTAGACCTCGACGTTATAAAGAGTGTCATCCGTGCTCTCGAAGAGGGGCGACCCGTCATGGCCGTCGGCACGACCTCGGTGCGCACACTCGAATCCCTCCCCTGGCTCGGCTATCTGAGCCGCACTGCGGATGTGGCCGATGCCGACGCGATGCACGTCACCCAATGGATGGCTTACGACCCCGCACTGCGTGCCGAAGCCACGCTGCCCCTGCTGCGTCAACTCGCCGCGCGCCTCGAAGAGGCCGGACTCGAGGCACTTACCGCCTCGACAGCCATCATGATAGCCCCCGGATTTGACTGGCGCATCGTCAGCCGGATGGTGACTAATTTCCACCAGCCGCAGTCGACATTGCTGCTGCTGGTGGGGAGCTTCCTCGAGCGCCTCGATAGTCAGGGTCAGCCCCATTGGCGTCGTCTCTATGATCATGCGCTCGAGGGTGGCTACCGCTTCCTCTCCTATGGCGATGCCTGCTACTTCACTGGCGGACGCCGCATGGAGTGACAATTGCAACTTCAAAATTTGGTTTGCCGGATGGTTATTCAATTGCAATATAGAGCTGAGGCGGAGGTTACGCCTGCCGAGCTTCCCCTCTCGAAGTCGATCGCACTGCGTGTGCTGACGCTCAATTCAGTGGCTGAGGCCTTGGGCCTCTCGCCGGCCGGCATACCCGCCCTGCCGGATGCCGAGGATGTAGAGGGTATGCAGCGGGCGCGTGAGGCCTATGCCGCCCAGCTGGCGCTGCTCAGCGGCGGCGCTGAGGTGGCCGACCCCCACATGGTGCATATCGGCGAGGGTGGCGCCCCCCTGCGCTTCTTCACTGCCCTGGCCGCCTCCACACCCGGGATAGACCTCAGCATATCTACCGGGCGCTCGCTGATGCGGCGTCCGCTGATGCTGTTGCTTGAGGCGTTGCGCGAGGCAGGCGCCGAGATTCACTGCGAGCGCAAGGAGGGGTATCCGCCACTGCGCATACTGGGGCGCCGGTTGGCTCCTGAATCACTCGGATTGAATCCGGGGGTGAGCTCGCAATTCGTGTCGGCGCTGATGATGGCCTCCCCGCTGTGGCAGCATGGTCTGCACCTGCATTTCGACGGCGCAGCCCCGGTGTCGGCTCCATATATCGCCATGACGGCCGAGATAATGCGCCGCTTTGGCGCTGAGGTGGAGTGGGACGAACGCGAGGTGCGTGTGGCCCCGGGCAAGCTGCAGCCCCCCGCCGAATATTGCGTCGAGACCGACTGGAGCGCCGCCTCATACTTCTATGAACTCGCCATACTCCTGCCGGGGCACGACATACCCCTTGCGCGCCTCACTCCGCCGGATGGTTCGCTGCAAGGCGACGCGCGTTGTGCCGAAATCTTCAGCCTCCTCGGGGTGACCACCACCCTCAAGCCCGATGGCAGCGCCGTGCTGCGCTGCGACCCCCGGCTCCTCGACCTCTTCAGAGACTCCCTGCATCCGCTCGAACTCGACATGAACGCCACCCCCGACCTCGTGCCCGCCCTCGCCGTAGGTTTCTGTCTGGCCGGGATACGCTTCCGCTTCAGCGGCGTGGGGCATCTGAAGCATAAAGAGACCGACCGCATGCTCGCCCTCAGCACCGAACTCTCCAAGCTCGGCTATATGCTCGACACAACCCCCGACACCATGGCCTGGCTCGGCGCAAGATGTCCGGCCGGCGACAACGAATCGATTGCCACCTACTCCGACCATCGCATGGCCATGGCCTTCGCCCCGGCGGCCGCCAAACTCCCCTACATAGCCATCGAAGACCCCGGAGTAGTCGGGAAATCCTTCCCCGGCTACTGGCGCGCCCTCGAGGGACTCGGCTTTGAGATACGCACCTTCAAGCCCCGCGGCCCCGAATGGCTAAAAGGGAACAAATAATTGATTCGGTCAAAGGAGTCACTATATTTACTCCATACCTCTTCCCTCATAACTCTGACGTATAACATACATCCAGGATAGTGTATACATTCATGACCAACGCCATGGCTGGCGTTACCCTCATCTCGATAGCCTCCGCCATGATAGGCTCATATATCGTGACACGCCGCATGGTGTTTATCTCAGGCGGCATAACCCACGCCTGCTTCGGCGGACTCGGCCTCGGTTATTATCTCGGCATATCCCCGATGATGATGGCCTCGCTGTTTGCCGTGGGTGGCGCGCTCGGTGTCGAGCGCCTCTCGCGCAGCGGAGTGCGCCGTGACTCGGCAATCGCAGTGGTGTGGGCCCTCGGCATGGCCTTAGGCATACTCTTCATCTTCCTCACGCATGGCTTCGTGCCCGAACTCAACACCTTCCTCTTCGGCAATGTGCTCACCATCACCCGCGCCGACCTCATCTCATTCGCTGCACTGACGGCCCTGCTCATCGGATTCTATCTCTGCTTCTTCCGCCTGATAGTGTCGGTGAGCTTCGACCAGGACTTCGCCCGCACGCGCAATCTTCCCGTCGGTTTCATCAATATGGCCATGACGGTGCTTGTGGCCGTGTCGATTGTGCTGACGATAAGGATGATAGGTATAATGCTGCTGATGTCGCTCGTGTCGCTGCCGCAGATGGTGGCCGAGCGATTCACACATCGCTATCTGCCGATGGTGCTGCTGAGTGTGGGCATATCATTGGCCGGATGCCTCGGCGGCCTCTGGGGGGCCTACCTGATATCGGTGCCGGCATCGGCCGCAATCGTGCTGCTGCTCGTGGCAGCCTACGGCGTGGCCTCGCTGATTAAGAGATAGCAAACATCAACCTGACATATAAGAACTACCATGGGAAAAGACCAGACCGTATTATTCCACTCCACCGTCTTCGGACCGATTCATAGCCGCCGCCTCGGCACATCGCTCGGCATCAATCTGCTGCCCGACGATGGCAAGGTGTGCACCTTCGACTGCGTATATTGCGAAGCCGGATATAACGCCCAGGGGACAGGCACCACCGGACTCCCCACCACAGAGCGCGTGCGCCACGACCTCGACGAGAAACTGCGCGGCATGAAGGAGCGCGGCGAGACACTCGATGTCATCACCTTCAGCGGCAACGGCGAACCCACGCTGCACCCGCAGTTTGAGGAGGTGGTGGATATCGTCAACACCCTCCGCGACCGCTACTTCCCCTCGGCCAAGACCTCGGTGCTCACCAACTCCACCCGCATCTTCGACCCCAAGGTTGCCGCCGCCCTGCGCCTTGTCGACAACAATATCCTCAAACTCGACTCAGCCATAGAGCCCACCATGCGTCTCATCGACAATCCGGTGCAGAAGGAATTCACCGTCGACCGGCTCGTCGAGGCTCTCCGCCAGTTTGAGGGGCAGGGGATAATACAGACAATGTTTCTGCGCGGTGAGCACAACGGCCGCCGCATCGACAACACCACTGATGCCGAGATAGAGGCCCTTATCGACGCCTACCGCCGCATACGTCCCAAAGAGGTGATGATTTACTCGCTCGACCGCAGCACCCCCGAAGAGCGCCTCGAGAAGGTAGAGCGCCCCGAGCTCGAAGCCATAGCCGCCCGCATCCGTGCCGCCGGCATCGCGGTGCAGGTGTGAGCCTATCACCCTGGTTCTTTGTGCGGGTTGCAAACCCGCATGAACTGCGGGGTACAAATAAACATTCAGCCCGGCATCCTCACTTGGCGTAGTGAGGATGCCGGGCTGAGCTTATTTTTATTCGGTGATTATCAGAGGGTCGGGGCTACGAAAGTGCGGCTGGCAAGTTCGCGGTCGATCTGGAAGAGGCCTGTGCCGTCGGTGCCCACGAGGGTGAGGTCGTCGATAATCTTGCGCACATTATCCTCCTCCTCTACCTGCTCGGCGATGAAGGTATTGAGCTTCTGGCGGGTGGCGAAATCCTTCTCAGCCTCAGCCATGGCATAGAGGTTGTGGATCATCGAAGTCACCTTCTGCTCATGCTCGAGAGTGGCGATGAAGGCATCGCGGGCCGAATCCCATTTCTCGGGCACTCCGGCGATGGGGCTCAGCACGGCGCGGCCATTGCGGGCATGCACATAGTCAATCAGAGCCAGCGCGTGGGCCTGCTCCTCCTGAAACTGCACTCTAAACCAGTTGGCGAAGCCCGAACGCCCCTCATTCTCGAAATACATTGACATAGCCAGATAGAGATAGGCTGACCACATCTCGGCGTTGATCTGCTCATTCAGAGCATCTTCAATTTTCTTGTTAAGCATAACTTTTATCTTTTCAGCCGGCTCCGCGACGGGAGCCGGCTTTTTTAACGAATCTTCTATTATAACACCCCTCGGGCGCGCAATGTTGCGCCGCCGGCGCCGGATAATGAAGCCTGCAGCGCAGGCGCGGATGTGGCTCCCTCCATAGCCGGAGAGGAGGATCCTTCCGGAGCCGTTGATGGGGTCAGAGCTTCATGCTTACTGAGCCTGCTCATCGGCCGGAGCCTGGTCAATCAAGTCGAGGAACTCATCAAGCTTCGGAGTGATTATGATCTCAGTGCGGCGGTTGCGCTGTTTGCCCACCTCAGTATCATTATCCGAGATAGGATTGAACTCACCGCGACCCGCAGCCGAGAGGCGCGCCGGATTGATGCCGAAATCATTCTGCAGCACCTGTACCACCGATGATGCGCGCAGAGCCGAGAGGTCCCAGTTGTTGCGGATATTGGTGCGCGAGATAGGCACATTGTCGGTGTTGCCCTCCACGAGCACATCATAGTCGCTGTAATCCTTGATAATCTTGGCGATCTTCGAAAGCGTCTCCATAGCGCGGTCAGACACCTCATACGACCCCGACTTGAAAAGCATATTGTCGGCCAGCGAGATATACACAACACCCTTCAGCACCTTCACATCCACATCCTTCAGCTCATCGGTCGAGAGCGAGCGGGTCAGCTTATTGGTCAGCGCGATGTTGAGCGAGTCAGACTTCGACTTCGCATCCACAAGCTGCTTGATGTACTTGTTGGAGGCATTGATCTCATCTACGAGTTTGGCGATGTTGGCAGTGCTCTGAGTCGACTGGTCGAGGCTCTTGTCGAGCGTGCCCTTAAGCGAGGCCATCCCCTTGCGCAGCTCATCGTTGGCCTTCAGAGCCGCATCGAGCTGGCTCTGGAGATTACGGGTCTCGGCATTGCACTCGATTAGATTCTCGCGAGTCTCACCATACTGCGACTGCAGCTGGGCATACTTCTTGTTGCTCACGCAGCTGCCGAGCATCATAGTGGCGACAGCTGAGATAAATAATACTTTAGCGATTTTCATATGCAGAAATATGGGTTAATTTACATCAATAATTCCCCTAAAGACCCTAAAGACCCTAAAGCCCCTAAAGACTCTAAGGACCCCAAAGCCCAAAGAATCTTAAGGCACCGGGTCATATCCGCTCCCTCCCCAGGGGTGGCAGCGTGCCAGCCGGCGCAGTGTCAGCCATAGGCCGCGCAGCGGACCGTGGCGGCGCAGCGCCTCGAGCGCGTAGGCCGAGCAGGTGGGTGTGAAGCGGCATGAAGGGGGTAGATGCGGCGATATGGCCCCCCGATAGAATATAATCGGCAGGCTCAGCACACTCACCATTATTTTGCTGACAACTGACATATCATTTGGTTTAAGTGTCGCAAGCGCTTTGAGTTGAGGTCGCTGCATAGAGGAGGGTCTCTCTTACAGGGCCCCCTGCTCCACGAGGGTGGCCACACGCTCTATGATCGCATCCTCCTTATTCTTGTCCGGATGGAAGCCGGCCTTCATGTTCATGCCGAAAAATCGGCCGAAGGTCTGCCAGAATCCAGCCCGGAAACTACCCAGAAAGGCCTTGACGATGTTGTAAGAGCTCTGGTCGGTCTCGCGGTTGATGAGCTTGAGCAGCATCTTACCCTGGCTCTTGGTCATGCTCTTCACCACCGGTTTATATTGCTCGAAGATATCCCCTTCGAGCCGCTTCAGATGCGCCTCGCGCCGCTTGGCGTCGGGGATGGTCTGGATATACTCGTAGGTCTCGCAGAGGGTGCTGTAGCATAGCTTGGCCAGAGGGAGAGTCTTCTTCACATCGCGCACTGTGCGCCAATAGAACTCCTCCTCCTTCTTATTCTTGAACTTCATGGGGGGATAGACCACCACCTCGCGGATGTAGGTCATGCGGCAGGTGTCGCCATACTCATCCACAAAGCGTTGGAAACCCTTGTAGGCCTTCACCTTGATCTCCGGCACCTCAGGAGCAGCCGCATGCGCATCAATCGCCAGCCCCGAGCCAATCATCAGCATCAGGGTCAGCAGCAGGCGAGCCAGCATGTGTGGGGCAATATGTCGGAGCAATCTGTACATAATCATATTTCAGGCGCATCAGGCGCCAGCAGAGAGAATATGGCCGCCGGGCCCTTCCGGGCCACGGCATCGATAAAAGCAAGTTCGGCATCGAGTCCGGCCGAGTGTTGGTGTGCCAGACGCGAGAGTCGCAGGGGGTCGGTGGCGGCGAGTCGGCGCAGGGCCGGGATAAGTTCCTCGCACGAGAGCGTGCGGAGGATAATGGTGTGCAGAGCCGCACTCATTGCGGCAAACCGCTCACCCTCCGCCGCACTCCCTATTACATCCTCCACAGCCGGACGCATGTGTGGATAGAAGGGTGTGGAGGCGTAGGAGGTCATCAGTGCACCGATGTGTACCTCGGGCCAGCGTCCGTGCATCGAGAGGCGCCAGAGCGCCGGGTCGAGCCGGCGTGTCACCGACGCGCCACCCGCGATAGGCACCGACAGCGTCAGCGCCCCCTGGCTATGCGCCCCCGCGATCAGACCCCGGCTGAAATGGCGTCG
Source organism: uncultured Muribaculaceae bacterium (assembly GCA_910577585.1). Classification (GTDB taxonomy): domain Bacteria; phylum Bacteroidota; class Bacteroidia; order Bacteroidales; family Muribaculaceae; genus Lepagella. The sequence continues at coordinate 36,945 of CAJTNN010000004.1, forward strand.
GGCCGACTGCGGCAACTCATCCGCGATGCAGCGCCACGCCACGGCGTCATCCATCCCATCGAGGCGCAGCCGCATCCATCGGCGGTAGATGGCCAGCGAGGCCAGATAGGGTGGGGTGGTGGGCTTCACTTCGCCGAGCGGTCCCATCCTTTGGCGGCTGCGTCAGCCTTATCGGGGTTCGGGTTGGCGAAGATACGGTTCCAGCGCACCTTGCCGCTCTCGAAGAGACTCTTCTCCTCATCAAACGAAGTCAGGATCAGCATCGGGCTACCCACGATATGGTCCTCAGGCACGAAGCCCCAGTAGCGCGAATCGAGCGAGCGGTCGCGGTTGTCACCCTCCATCCAGTAATAATCATACTTGAAGGTATAATAGGGATTCTTCTCGCCGTTGATATATATTTCGCCATCCTTCACCTGCAGGTCATTACCCTCATACACAGCCACACAACGGCGGTAGATGGGCAGATTGTTGAGAGTCAGATGCAGCGTCACTCCGCGCTTCGGAATCCAGAAGCGCGAGAAATCGGTGCGTGTCCAGCCGTAGTGCCCATCCTGCGGGAAGACACCGCTCATGTCGAAATAGTGAGAGTCAGCCTCGCGGATAATCTCGCCGTTGACCTGCGGCCAGGTCTTCACGGTGGCCAGAGCCTCGGCTGTGAGCGGTACATCATAGAACGGATAGGGCACGAAATCGAGTTGTATCGGAGCCTCGCCATGATCCTCGGCACGCACATTGACTGACTCCCACTGAGCCTGCGGGATAATGCCCGACACCGGAATCACGTAATTATACTGCACATTCTTGGCATCCTGCAGCGGCTCGCCATCGATATAAATCACATCATTGCGAATCTCGAGCCACTCGCCCGGCAGACCCACGCAGCGCTTCACATAGTTCTCGCGGCGGTCCACCGGACGCGCTATCACCTCGCCGAAGCGTTCAGGATGGCGCGCGATGAACTGCGCCGGATTCCGCACGCCATTGCGTCGCAGCTGGGCGCATATCATATAGTAATCCTCCATCGGCGCAGCTGCCAGCACAGTGTCGCCCTGCGGATAATTGAAGACCACGATGTCGCCCCGCTCGATTGAGCGCAGGCCCGGCAGGCGATGGTAGGCGAGCTGCGGATTCTCGATATAGCTCTTGGTGTTGAGTATCGGCAGGGTGTGCTGCGCCAGCGGGAAGTGAAGCGGAGTCTGCGGCACACGCGGACCATAGAGCACCTTCGACACCCACAGATAGTCGCCCACAAGCAGCGACTTCTCGAGTGATGACGACGGAATCTTGTAATTCTGTCCGATAAAAGCGAAAATCACATACACCAGCACCAGCGCATAGATGATGGCATCCACCCACGCCATGACGGCGCGCACAGGACCTTTGCGGTTTTTCCACCATCCCCAGGGGATATAGGCAGTGATATAGATATCGAGCAGCAACAGCCAGAGCAGCGCAATCCACGGATTACCTATCCACACCACAAATGCGCAGAAGAGCACCGACACGATTGCGAAGCGTATCCAGCGGGTGGTCTTAGTGCGGCGGAGGCGGCGCTTGAAATCCTCTACAAACGAGAGGTGCTCCATCTCTATTTGCTCTTCATTCTGAGGTGAAGAGGTCTGATGTGATGGCGCCGGAGCCGGTTTGAGGTGGTTATCGGGTGTTGAATTATTTTCCATAATCTGAAAGGTAGTTTTGTTTTAAACGAAAAGTCCCGATGTTTTGGTATAATCGCTAAGCATTTCGGCCATTGTATGGAATCCCTTTTTATCGGCCAGCCACTCGGCGGCCAGCACAGCTCCCAGAGCGAATCCGCGTCGCGATTTGGCGCTGTGGGTGATGGTGATGGAGTCAGCCTCCGACTCCCAGTGGATAGAGTGGATGCCCGGCACCTCACCCTCGCGGATGGCGGCTATCGGCAGCACCCCCTCGGCGGGTGCTGCGTCAGGAGCCGGTTCGGCCCAGCATTGCAGCGTCGGGGTGCGCGCTATCAGTTCTTCGGCCAGAGTGATAGCCGTGCCGCTCGGGTGGTCGAGCTTGTGGATATGGTGCACCTCCTGCATCGAAGCGTGATACTGTGGGAAATTGGCCATTATCTCAGCCAGATAGCGGTTGACGGCCATGAAGATATTCATGCCTATCGAATAGTTGGAGCTCCAGAGCAGTGTTCCCTTGCCGGCGGCGCACATATCGCGCAGTTCGGGCAGCGAGTCATTCCATCCGGTGGTGCCGCTCACCACGGGCACCCCCGCCGCGAAGCAGCTCAGAATATTCTCTACCGCCACTCCCGGCGCCGTAAACTCGATAGCTACATCGCACTCTGCGAAGCGGGTCGAGGCAAACTCGCTGCGGTTATCCTCATCGATTACCACGGCCACCTCATGGCCGCGCTCCTTAAGTATCTCTTCAATCAGGCGCCCCATCTTGCCGTGGCCTATGATTGCTGTCTTCATATTCAGTCTGGTTTGAATTGTTTTTATTCCGGCCGTACTATTTCATATCCCTCTGAGTGGGCCGGATTCGGCAGAGGGGGATGGTTCAGAATCCGAATGCGAAATTATCCACATAGAGGGTCACACCCTCGGTGCCCACATACGGTTCGCCGCATGAGCTGCTGGCCATCACGAGCACATGAGTGGGCACGGCATCCGCCGGCGCCCAGCCCTCCTCCTGCACAGGCACGAGTTTACCCTTCGAATTCTTGGCATAATATGCTTTATCGCCGTTGAGGAGCCCCATGTAGGGCTTGTAGAAGCTCTTGCCGGTGATGTCGCCATAGTTGATTACGAGCTGATGCCCCTTTGTGAGTGGTATGCTCTTATTGTAGCGCTCGCGGCCGGTGCCCACGCGCAGAGCATGCAGATTGCCATCCTTATCCTCCCAGCGCTTCTGCAGCAGCACATACACCTCCGCCTGGTCGCGCCCCTTCAGAGTCTTTTGGGAACCGAAGCCTGTGGCCTTGATGCGGGTGTTGGTGGCGGGCATATCCACCTTATAATCAAACACCAGCGCCTTCGGCCGCTTCGTATAGGGCATACCCATCGACATTTTGCTGAATGGACCCTTGGTGGATGATATCGGTTCGTTGATCTCGCCCAAGAAGATAGTTCCGGCCACCATCACATCCAGATTGATGATGCCCAGCGCCTTCACATGCTCCATGCGCGCCTGCACCTTAGCCATTTTCTGGCCATTGACCATCGCCGGCTCTACGGCGCAGGAAGTCTTCACCACTCCCGACACTTTGGCATACACATTACTTGTGGCCCAGGGGGAACCCCCGAGGTTGCGGTAAGCCTTGTTGCCGGTGGTGTGGCCGGCGGGCGCGATTTCATAAAGTTTCTTGGTCGCGCCACCGATGATAGCCGACTCCTTGATGTCGCGGGTGTACCAATTCTGCATATCGCCATACTTGATAGGTTCCAGACGCAGAGCGTAGCAATTGAGGCTCAGCGCCGCCACCATCGCAAGCAGCGCATAACGTATAAACATCTTCATTATAGTCTTAATCACAAATCAGATGCAAATTTACAACATTTCATCCGATTACCCAAACCCGCATCGCCGGCATCCCCCGTCCGCGACGTCCGACCAGTACTTTAGTCTCCCAGTTCTATAAAAAATCCCGTCAATTTGGGATTTTTTTAGTTTTATTGAATATTTCTTTGTTGTAAGTGTTTTTTTTGTTAATTTTGAAAGATGATATTTTAATAGTAGTCATAATTAGGCTTTTGATGATTGCGTTTTGTGAGTGATTAATGAATGCCTTTCTCATACTGTCAGAAATATCAAACAGATATCATTCCGTAGTCCGGTAGCGCGGACTTCAATGAAGTTGTTTAAACAACTTCAATATTAAAAAGTAACCCTTATGAGACGATTTTCAGGAATTTTGATGGTGGTGCTGGCCATGATTGGTGGTGGCGGCATGTGGGCTGCTGAGGCGGCGGCTCCGGAAGCATCGGTTGAGGCGAAGGAGGTGAACGCGAGCGAGAGTGGAAGTGCCGGGGCGGAGGTTAGCCGTCCGCGCTGGCAGTTTGGATTTGAGCTGAACTATGCGTTGGGGCTGGCCGAGAGTGCTGTCCACGAACGCACAATTGAATATGCCAACAGCTATATGGATGGCGTATGCTTCCGGGCCTCAGCCTACTTTAATATCAATTCGCATTGGACGGTAGGAGCCGGACTGGGGTTCGATATCTATAACCGCGACCATCCCACACTGCCAATATTCGCCACCGTGCGCTATATGCCGTGGACCAAACCGCGTGTGGCCGACTTCTTCTTCTTTTCACATCTCGGAGGGGGTATATCCACAGATGAAAACCGTGGACTGAACGGCGGATTCATGGGTGATATAGGCGCCGGATGGCACAAGATGTTCAGACGTCACTTCGGACTGGAGTTCGAACTCGGCTATCGTGTCAATCAATTCAACTCAGATGCCTCATATCTTACAGTCTTCATTGATGAAGAGAACCAGACGTTTCAGCTATACAATGTGCGCAGCGTCAACACCTTCTGGCGTCATTCCCTCTTCTTCGGCGTCGGACTGATTTTCTAAGTCTTCGACAAGATAGATAAGTCGGCGTGGCGTGGGGGGAAGGTGGAAATCGCGCAGGAAATTGCGGGGCGGATTAAACAAATGTTAATGATTTTTCATTATATTTAAAATCGTTGCTTCAAGTGCCTGAAGATTCGGATGCATCCGTAGTGCGGCTGTTGAGGCTGACGGTTTTGATGAATACGCTTATATCCGATGATTATGAACCGCACGATTCCACGATATCTATTCGCCTCGCTTATGGCTGCCGGTATTGCTATGCCGGCTATGGCCCTCAGTGGCAGTGTCGCCTCCAACGACCAGACCGACGTCAACGCCCCCGACAGTGTGCTGCTCTATCCCGAAGAACAGCAGCGCGCCGACCTGCTTAAACGCACGAAGGTGATCTTCATCAACGGCGAGGCCGATGAACGCGCCCATCGCGACTCGGTCGAGTCGATGCTCGCCCGCTTCTATGTCGACCAGTTCCGCAACACGCAGGCTCCCGAAGCCCCCTACTTCACATTCATGAGCAAGGATGCCAACCTCGCCATGGGTCTGGGCGCGGTGGTGAAAGTGCGCGGATGGTTTGACTGGAACGGCATGATCGACGGTGCCAGCTTCAACACCTATCTAATCAACATGCCCAAGACCCCCGAGACGATGAAAAGCCTCGGCGCATCTGTGGCCGGCACCACAATCTACTTCTCCGTGATGGGGCGCCACACACCCATCGGCGACTATCATGCCTATATCGAGGGTGGATTCAACGGCTACAATAACTCAGGCTTCAAGCTCAAGAAGGCATGGATGCAGATAGGCGACTGGACCGCAGGTCTGGCCACAACCACTTTCTCCGATCCGGCTGCCCAGCCCGAGGTGCTTGATGGCGCGGGCGCCAACGGCAAGATGGACAAGAGCAACGTGCTCGTGCGCTATATGCACACCTGGCGCAACCGCTGGACTGTGGCCGGTTCGGTAGAGTTCCCCTCATCGCAGCCGCAGGAGCAGGAGGGGCTTACGCGCAAGGTGCGTGACTATGTGCCCGACTTCGCAGCCCTCGGACAGTATCAATGGAATCGCGGGCTGAGCCATGTGCGTGTGGCCGGCGTGATGCGCCGCATCGCCTACCGCGACCTCGTAGAGCAGCGCAACCGCGCAGCCATCGGCTGGGGTGCGCAACTCTCTACAGTGGTCAGGGCCGGACGCCTCGTCACACTCTACGGCGTAGGCTCGGTAGGGCAGGGGGTGGCCTCATACTCAGGCGACCTCTCAATCGGCAACTACGACCTCCTCTCGCGCCCAGGAGTGGCCGGACAACTCTATGCCCCCACCACGGTCAGTGCCACAGCCGGAGTCAAAGTGCAGATACTCCGCAATCTCTCAAGCACAGCCTGCCTCGCCACACTGCGCACCTATGTCAAGCATCCGATTAACGACGACACATATAAATATGGCCAGTATCTGGCAGTGAATATGGTGTACTCCATCACCTCGCGTCTCGACCTCGGCGTGGAATACCTCGCCGGCAAGCGCATGAACTACGACGGCACCCACGCCAACGACAACCGCGCCGAAGCCGTCTTCACGGCCTCGTTCTAAAGCGATAGATGATGGTGCGGCGCCAGGGATGGCCCGGTTCGAGACGCTGCGAGGGGAATTCCGGACGGTTGGGCGCATCGGGCAATCCCTGCGCCTCGATAGCCACGCCATCGTAGTCCTCATACGCGCGGCCACTCACATTAAGCGGGCTCCCCGAGAGCCAGTTGCCCGAATAGACCTGCACACCGGGCTGGTCGGTGTCGACATGCAGCTTGCGTCCCGAGCGGGCCGCGGAGAGGATAACCGCATCGCGCACCATAGCCTTCTCGCGGCTCACGCGAGCACCATCCGACTCAACGGTGGTCTCCACCTCACGGTCGAGCACCCAGCAATTATCGTAGCCCTTGCCATATCGCAGAGCCGGGAAATCGACCTTGATATCCTGGCCCACACGTTTAGGACGTGTGAAATCCATCGGAGTCCCCGCCACCGGCGCCATCTCCCCCGTAGGCACGAGTGAATCATCCGTAGGCAACCAGCGCGAAGCGTGCATCTGCAGCGTCTGGTCGAGCGCGCACCCCGAGTCAGCCCCATCGAGATTCCAATAGGTGTGATTCGTAAGATTCACTACAGTCGGCGCATCCGCACTTGCCTCGAGCAGGATTGAGAGCTCATTCTCATCACTCCAGCGATACTCCACGGCTGCATCCAGCGCCCCCGGATAATTCTCATCGCCGTCAGGCGAATGCAGCGAGAAGCGCACACCATTGGTGAGGAGCTCCACCTCCCAGAGATGATTCTGGAAACCGGTCGGGCCGCCATGCAGATGATTCGGTCCGCAGTTCACTGCCAGTTTGTAGCGGCGACCGTCGATGCAGAGGTCGCCGTGGGCGATGCGGTTGGCATAGCGCCCCGGAGTCTTCCCCATGCATGGACCATCAGCCATATAATCGGCCGGATTACCATAAGAGAGCGCCACATTCATTCACCCCGATGGGTGAGCAGCAGTCATGGAAAGTGGTGATCTACACCCGTGACGCCGACGGCACCCTCAAGGAGGTGGCTTCGAAAGTGGTGACTCAGGAGCTTAACTACAAGCAGCCCAACACTGTAGTCTTTGACGAGCCCGTGGCACTCCCAGACGGCGACCTCATCGTGGGTCTGCAGGTGGAGGTGATGGATGGTCATGAGGCTGTGATTGCAGCTATCGACGGTCCTACCATCCCCGGCTCGGCTGACCTGATGCGCCAGGCCACTGACGACGACTTCTTCTCTGCCTACGAAAGCTCTACAGAGAGTGGTCAGACCAGCAGCTTCATCTGGGCTCTCGACGTGGCTCTCGAACTCCCCGACGCAGTTGCCAACAGCGTTGAGAACTACAACATCTATGTCGATGACGCTCCCGCCGGAACCGCCACAACTCCCGAATTCCTCGTCAGCGACCTCGCCGACGGCACACATACCTTCGCTATCGAGGCCAACTATGCCGACGGCTCCAAGTCAGCTCGCCTCGAGAAGAGCCTCGACATCGAGGCACGCTATGCAGGTGTAGGCATGCCGGTGGTGGATGTGGCTCTCGATGGCGAGAAGTCAGTCATCAACGCCACTTGGGATGAACCCGTCAACAACGACACCTACCGCCTCACATACGCCGACTCAGAGGCTCCCACACGCGGTGTGGCAGCGCCTGAGAACACCATGCTCTGCGGTGCCGACTATCCCGCCGACATGCTCCGCGGCTACCAGGGCTACAAGGTCGACAATATCCGCTTCTATCCCCTCTGTGATGCAATCTACACTGTAGGTCTTTATGAAGATGGTGTCTGCATCCACGAACAGGAGGTTGACGAGGCACTTGTTGATGACTGGAACGTAGTGAAACTCGACAAAGAGATTCTCATCAAGGAGGGGAGCGACTACCGTGTGGTTGTCGATGCATTCGACGCTGAGCCGAAGGCCGAGATCTTCGGTGTCGACGGTATCCCGGCATTCGAATCACGCTCCGACCTCTACTCAATCGACGGCGGCCTGACATGGAACAGCCTCGCCATCGAGACCGGCCTGAGCCGCAGCTGGCTCCTCTCTTGGGATCTGGTTGAGAATGTGGCCAATCCTCTCCCCGCCGAGGGCTACGACGTAGTAATCGACGACCAGGTGCACAACAGCCAGCGTGTCACCGAGCCCAAATATGTGTTTGAGATCGATGCAGCCGACAACTCACGCCACTACATCCGCATCAACACCTACTATCCGCTTCTTGCCGAGGCCGTAGAGGGTGAGACTGCAATGTTCCGTCTCGCACCCTCAGTCATCAACGACGCCAGCATCGCCAGCATCACACTGCGCCAGGGCCGCAACGAACTCGTGGCTGACGGCGAGGGTGTGGAGTCGATGGAGCTCTACAGCGCATCAGGCATGGCTGTGGCCAACGTCAAGGGAGGCCGCATCGCTCTCGATGACCTCGCCGACGGCATCTACGTGGTCAAGGTCAACGCCGGCGCCGCCAGCTTCACCCGCAAGATCAGCATCCGCCGATAATACGTATCCCGCACCCCGCAAGGTGCGGAGAGATACCTATAAGTCGCAATCATAATCAAGACATGCATCCTGCCCGCGTGCAGGATGCATATCTTGCCCGATTCAAACTGACAGGAAAATCAATCTTTTTTTATTTTACCAATTTCTATTTTATGAGAAAACAACTGACCGAGACATCAGTCCGCACACGCTTTGGTCGCCTCTTTGCAGCAAGCTGCATGTTGGCAGGCGTGGCCATGACGGCATCGGCGGCAGCCCCCACAATCGAGGGCTACAATTTCAAAGAGGGAGCCTACCTCTTCCCCTCGCTCTGCGACACCCTGAAGGTGAAGTATTCAGAGCCTGTGGAGAAATCATACTGGGAGGTTTACCAGAATGGCACAAAAGTGCTTGAGGGTACAGACGACGGCATGTCGATGGGACAGCCCTATTCAACCTTCAAGATTCAGACTGCTCTTTCTGACGCACTGCTCGACGGCACACTCAAGACCGGCAACGTCGATTTCAAGATTGCAAAGGTTGAGTATGATGGCGACCAGACTGCCGAGAATGTAGGCAGCGTGACCTGGGATCTTACTGATGCATATTTCTGCAACATGATGTATCCCACTCCGAATCCCGATAAGCGCGCTGAGCTCAAGATAGGCACCACCGTGTACTATTATGGCTTGAAGTCTCTGGGTTCTAACGCCCAGCTGAAGTCGGTGACAGCCCAGTTCGTGCAGGACGGTAAGGTAGTGCATGAAATGGAGTTTGCAGGCACACAGAACAAGTCTACTCTGAAATGGCAGGCAAACGTGGCTGTAAAGTTCACCCAGGAGATTCTGGATGAACTCTATATGCTCACTCCCGGTGCTGTCGATATCTATTTCGTGCAGGAGAATTACATCTCAGCTATCGACGGCGAGGAAAAATCAATCCGCATCGAGCCCGCTCTCCCCTGCAAGACTCAGGAGGGGCTGGCAGCCGCATATTATGCATATGCCGGCGAGGGTGGCAAGATTGTAGCCGAGAGCCTCGTTGAGTATGAGGATGAAATCCTCTCTTACTATCCCGCTGATGGCGAAGAGGGTACAATCACCTACACTGCCAACCAGCCTCTTGCCGACGGTATCAAGGCTGTGCTCAGCTATGGCACCGGCGACTATCCGATGGAGACTCCCGTGCCCGTAGTGATGAGCACTGACAAGAAGTCGTTCACCATCGACCTCCGCGGCATGGTCAACAGCGCTTCTAAGCTCAGCGGTGGCGCTACATTCAAGGACGACGATGGCAATGTGATTGCTCCTCCGAGCACAGTAAGCGTGTCAGTGACTAACCTGATGCTCGCCAATGGTGTGTCGGTTGTGACTGAGAACCGTCCCCCGAACGGTGGCAATCCTGTTACACTCAGCAACCGTCTGTGGCGTACATACAACTTCAAGGATCTCTCATTTGCTGACCCGAAAATCACCAATGTCGTATTCTACGACAAGGATGGCGACGGCACTTACACTGAGAATATCAAGGAAAACAGCAACATGGTGGAGATTCAGTTCACCGGTTCTGACGTCATCGAGACAGCTGATGTAGAGTTCGCAGCCGGCGAGGTTCTGGCTTCTGTAGCTGCCGCTGACATCACCCGCGACACCGACGTATGGACAATGGCTCTTCCCGAATCAATCGCCGCCGAGGGTTCTGCAGAACTCGTGGTGTCGCTCACAGGTCTGTCATTCAACAAGGTTGACGGTCAGGAGCACACCGTAGCACCCTTCGACTTCGCCAACAAGGCACCTGAGACTCCCGTCGTACAGACTGTCAAGGAGCTCTATGACACTAAGGATGGAGCTGCCGTTATCCTCCAGACCGAGGGCGTTATGGTGACTCTGTCATCTGCCGACCAGGGTCTGATGACAGCCGAGGATAAAACCGGTGCCTTCCAGATTGCTACAGATGATTACAGCGCTCCCTTCGCACAGGGTGACATGGTATCAGGTCGCCTCGAGGGTTATTATGCAGGTGCCGGCTTGTTCGTAATCGATCTGGCCGCATCTGAGTATACTGTTAGCCCCGTCGACGTTACTATCGGTCGTGACATCACCAATGTAAATGATGTGTTCGACAACGATAACCTCTACCGTCTGCTCACATTCACCGCATCTGCCGATATGCCCATCTATTATGATGAGGACTATGGCACAATCATGATCGGTGAGGATGGTTTCTACGCAGTTGATGCTATGGGTGTTGTTCCCGCTGACTATGAGTATCCCGAGAATATTGCATCTGTTACAGGTGTGCTCTTTGAGCTGACAGGCGTACGCGCCCTTCTCATCCGTTCTACTGAGGATATCCAGGAGGGTGTGGCTCTGCCCGAATTCGCAACTCTTGCTGAACTCGTAAGCCAGGAGCCCGGCACTATGGTGTCAGTCAACCTCACTGATGCAAAGGTTACACACGATATCATGGGCATGGCATTCCTTCAGGATGACACTGCTGCTATCATGGTTGTAGAGGGCTTCGATTCAACCCGCGGTACTCTTATCAACGGTAAGCTCACCGGTATGTACTATGGTAGCAACACACTCCTTGTAGATCCCGCTGCAAGCGACTTCACCGAGTCAGATGTTGACGTGACCAAGGGTGAGGTGATTGACTTCGCTGACCTTGCTGATCCCAAGAATATGTTCCGTCTCGTGACATTCTACGACGACGAACTCACTCCGATCGAGATGACCGAGGCTGGTCCGGTGGTAGCCGGCTCACTCGTGGCTGCTGACATGTTTGAGGTATTCGATATGGACTACGAATATCCCTCAAAGGTTAAGTCTCTGACAGGTATCCTTTATCCGATGAACGCCGGCATGATGGACGACTTCGAGGACGACTTCGGTGGCGCAGGCATGATGTATGTACTTGTTCCGCGTGACTCTGACGACTGGGAGGCTGACGATTCTACAGGTGTGGCAAGCATCTTCGTCGATGGCAAGTTTGCCGGTGATGTCTACGACCTCAACGGCCTGAAAGTACGCAGTGAGGGCGAGAGCCTCAATGGCCTTGCCGACGGCGTATACGTGATCAACGGCAAGAAACTCTTCATCCGCCGCTAATCTCTGACCGATTCCACCGGCGTCGCCGTTGACGCCGACCCCACATAGACTCCGGCCGACAGCGCCGAGGCATCACGCCTCAGAGCTGCCGGCCGGACTTTTTTTCGAAAAACTTCAGGGGGTGCAGATGATCGATTGAGGCTATTTTTTGCGCGGTGGCCGGAAGGGGCGGAATTTTTGTTGAAAAAAGTTGAAAATTTATTTCGCTGATATATAGGTAGATAATGATTTTGCGCGAAAAAAGTTGAAAAAAAGTTGCTGAAAAATTTGGTGGCGCGGGATTTTTGTTATAACTTTGCACTCGCAAACGGGAAACAACTAAGCCCTGAAGCACAAAACGAGGCAAAGCGATGCCTCCGACGAAAGTCAAAAACATCCTGAATGGTGCGGTAGTTCAGCCGGTTAGAATACAGGCCTGTCACGCCTGGGGTCGCGGGTTCGAGTCCCGTCCGCACCGCCGAGGAGAGAGGAAGAGCAGCATGGTAAACTTCGGTTTCCTGCTGCTCTTTTTTCGTAAGTAGTTGCGAAGAATCACTTATGATGTTTAATTCTTCGTAACTACTTATTCACTTTAGAACTGTTTACTTATGATCGGCATTATCAACGGACCCAATCTGAATCTGCTGGGACGCCGTCAGCCCGAAATCTACGGCACCGACACACTTGAGGATATCAACAACTGGCTTCTCGACTATGTGAGCGCCTACGGCAATGAGGCCGGGGGCGGTTCGCTGGGAAGCGAGGGGCTGATATTCGTGCAGAGCAACAGCGAGGGTGAACTCGTGGGAGCCATCCAGGAGATGGGCTTCGACCCGGCAGTGAAGGGTATTGTGATCAATCCGGGCGCCTATGCGCACTATTCGCTGGCCATACGCGATGCGATCGCATCGGTGCCGGTGCCGGTGGTGGAGGTGCATCTGTCGAATATCCACGCCCGCGAGGAGTTCAGGCATACGAGTGTGACAGCCGGCGCTTGCCGCGGCATGATATGCGGCCTCGGCAAGATGGGATATGCTCTGGCCGTGGAGTCGCTGCTGCTCTAATCACCCGACCGAGATGGAATTTACTGAAGAGATCTACGACTATATCGAGAGCCGCATCAGCGCCGAACCCGTAGCGCTGCACCGGCTCGACCGACTCTCGCATTTGCGCATGGTGCATGGCCGCATGTGCTCGGGCCACTGGCAGGGGCGTCTGCTGAAGATGCTCACCGAGATGATTGCCCCCCGGCGCGTGCTCGAGTTAGGCACATTCACCGGCTACGCCACCCTCTGCATCGCCGAAGGGCTTCAGCCGGACGCCAGCATCGACACAATCGAGATATTCGATGAGAACGAAGACTTCCTGACCGATGTCTTCAGCCGCTTCGACGGTGGCGAAAAGGTGAACCTCATCATCGGCGATGCCCTCGACGTGATGCCCCGCCTCAGCACTGGAGCCTACGGCCTGATATTCATCGACGCCGACAAACGCCTGTATCCGCAGTACCTTGCCGAGGCCAAGCGTCTGCTTGAGCCCGGAGGATATATTTTGGCCGACAATACGCTGTGGGACGGTCATGTGGTCGATGACACCCGCCGCGACCCCCAGACGATGGGCGTAAAACGCTTCAACGACCTCGTGGCGGCCGACCCGGAGCTGGAGAGTGTAATCATACCTCTGCGCGATGGCCTCACCCTTATACGCCTCCGTAAATAAACTTCAAGAAGAGCGGCCATAAAACAAATCCCCCGTCGGCGGCGTTTCTACAATAAGAACATCACTCCATGCCGCACTCCGCGCGGAGCCGGGGCAGGAGTCAAGAAAATATAGATTTACAATGGAAGGAAAACGACAGGCAAAGATTGCCAGAATGCTCCAGAAGGAGCTTAGCGAGATATTCCGTCGCCAGACGGCTGCCATGGGTGGCGTGCTGGTGTCGGTGAGCGCGGTGCGTGTGAGCCCTGACCTCAGCATAGCCAAGGCTTATCTGAGTATCTTCCCCCCTGAGAAATCGCAGGAGATCCTGGCCAACATTCAGCGTCAGACCAAGACTGTGCGCTACGACCTGGCCCAGGCTGTGAAGTCGGTGCTCCGCAAGACCCCCGACCTGCAGTTCTATCTTGATGATTCGCTTGATTATATCGACAACATCGACCGTCTGCTCGACAAATAAAGATATCTCTTCGCGACGAAATTAAGATGAAGCTTGAGGCGGGTATCGCGTGGCGATATCTATGGCGACGCAAGTCGCATGGCGCGGTGAGCGCCATCGCGACCGTATCGGTGACGGGCGTGGCAGTGGCCACGGCCGCGCTGATTTGTGTGCTTTCGGTTTTCAACGGTTTCCGCGACCTCCTGGTGAGCCAGAACGACCGTGTGCTTCCCGATGTGGAGGTCTTGCCGGCCTCAGGCAAGGTCATCGCCGATGCCGACAGTCTTGCCGCCGCAGTGGCGGCCGTGGAGGGTGTGGAGCTTGCCAGCCCGGTGGTGGCCGACCAGGCCCTGGCCCTCTACCAGGGGCATGAGATGCCGGTGATGCTGCGTGGTGTCGATGCGCAAGCCCTGCGCCGCTATACCCTGATTGACTCACTCATCATCGCCGGGCGCGTCATGCCCGGCAATGCCATAGACTATAATCCACCCGCCGGGATGGTGACCGTAGGTGTCGCCTCGCGGCTGCGCATATATCGCGAGGGTGAGCGCCTCTTTCTATTCGCCCCGCGCCGCGAGGGACGAATCAATATCGCCAATCCGGCCATGTCATTCCTTACCGACAGTATAGAGCTGTCAGGTGTGGCCGAGACCCTGCAGTCAGACTACGATGCCGCCACTGTGATAGTGCCGATCGAGGTGGCCCGCGGCTTGTTTCAGTACGACACTCAGGGGAGCTCAATAGCCGTCAAGGGGCGTCAGGGTGAGGATATCGCCGCACTCGGGCGCCGCATAGCCGCCGCGATAGGGGAGCGCTATGTGGTAAAAGACCGCATGGCCCAGCAGGAGGTGAATTTCAGGATGGTGCAGATTGAGAAATGGGTCACGGGGCTCTTGCTGCTCTTCATACTCATCATAGCCTCGTTCAACATCATCTCGACGATGACGATGTTTGTGCTCGAGAAGCGGCGCCAGATGCGCACCCTCCGGGCGCTCGGCATGGAGCGCGGGCGAGTGGGAGGTATATTTGCCTGGGAGAGCCTTTACATCACACTGCTCGGCGGCGTGGCCGGAATATTGTTAGGGGTTTTGCTTTGTCTGCTGCAGCAGCACTTCGGGCTGATTGGGATGCAGGGCGGCGAGAATATGCTCGTGCGCAGCTACCCCGTCAGACTGATGTGGAGCGACCTCTGGATAGCCACACTCCCGATTCTTGCAATCGGTCTGCTGACAGCCTGGATAGCCGCCGCCTTTGCCCGCAGCCGCTCCTGATTATCCGGATTGCTTCAGACCCAATCGTGAATCATGACTTGAATCATGCCTGATTACACTTGAATCATGCCTGATTACTTGTCGGAGCAGCCGCTCCTGATTACTTCTCTTTATTCATCTTTTTTGCCGATTGCGCATCTGCGCGTAGCTCACGCGCGGGAAGGCATCGATAAATGAGTCGGGTGTGGCATTGAGGATTCTTGCACCTATTGATTCGGCATAGGTAGCGATGTCGAAATAGCTGCGGAAGGCCACGGTCAGACTCTGCAGTATGTCGTGCAGATGATAGCCCGCATATTCGGCCGCCACACGTTCGGCCTCCTTCGCATTATCCTTGTAGAAATGAGGCTGGACGCTTACGACGCGGTTCTTGTCGTCGACCCAGAGAGTCTTGCTCCAGCTATGGTCGGCCCCCACGAGATATATTTCGCGGTAACCCTCGCGCATGGCGGTCATTATGGCCGGGATGAGCACATTCCTCGGGCGTGGCATCCCCAGTCCGTGATGAATCAGGGTGCGCGGCAGCCACCCCTTCCCCTCCACAGGGGTCAGATTCATCCATTTAACCCTCACATTACCGGGCAGCGAGCCCAGCAGGGCCCAGAGCAGCTGCTTGTGGGCCGCGGGGAGCCAGAGGGTCATCGGCCAGTTGACCGCGCCGAGATTCTGCCACAGACGCGCCACATTGGCATCCGTGGCCAGAGCATTGAAGAAGTGGGGGTCGGCAAGTATGTAGAGTTGCGGCCGCAGCTCGCGGAATTCGGGGGCGTTGGCGGCGAAATTCACCGCCATAAGGTCGAAGTCATCGCGCAGATCGGCCCCGGCATCGATAAAGGAGCGCAGCGACGGTCCGTTGCCCATGATGATGATAGGGCGCCCGGTGGGTTTCTCCCTGCCCGAAGCGCGGCGTGAGCGCAATGCCGCCTTGGCAGCCGAAGCCATCGGCTTCGCAAGATAATCACTGATTTGTCGGAATAACCTCTCTATCATCTCTGTCATATATGTTTGCGGCAAAAATAGTGATTTATGGCATGATTTCCAAATCGGATTTTGTGGAATTGTCGGATTTGAGTAAATTTGTAGATTGAAGTTTGTGCAACTTCATTGAATCATGCGATTTCATTGAATCATGCGATTCTGCAGAAGTATAAACGACTTCGAAGTCGTGAAAAGAAAATTATGAGACGTTATATACCTGTCATAGGGATTGCGATGCTTCTTGGCGCTTGCGGCGCCAAGGGTAATGCCGGCACGTCGGCCGACTCGGCCGCGGCGGCTGCGGAGATTCCCGCCGTGGTGGCCGGATTCAGTGCGGATTCGGCCTACCGCTATGTGGCCGAGCAGGTGGCCTTCGGGCCACGTGTGCCCAACAGTGAGGCCCACCGCCGCGCCGGCGACTGGCTCGCCTCGCGGCTTGAGGCTTATGGCGCCGAGGTGGTCAACCAACGCGTTACACTGCGCGCCTTCGACGGCACGCAGCTTCAGAGTCGCAACATCCTCGGCCGCTACAACCCTGAGGCTTCCGAGCGCCTGCTGCTGCTTGCCCACTGGGATTGCCGACCCTGGGCTGACCAGGATGCCGATCCGGCGCGCCACTCTCAGCCTGTGGATGGTGCCAATGACGGCGCCAGCGGTGTGGGGGTGCTCCTCGAGATAGCACGCCAGCTGAGTCTGCAGGCACCCTCGAAGGGTGTCGACATACTCTTCCTCGATGCCGAAGACTGGGGCGATGAAGGTGATGAGGATTCATGGGCCCTCGGCGCACGCGAGTTTGTAGAGAATCCCCCCGTGGCGAATTATGCGCCGTCAGAAGGGATACTGCTCGATATGGTGGGGGGGGAGAATGCCCGCTTCCGGCGTGAGTATTTCTCGCAGCGCGGTGCCCCGGCGCTAAACAATGCCATCTGGAGCATCGCCGCAGAGCTGGGTTATTCCGACCGCTTCCCCGACCTTCCCGGCGGGGCGATTACCGACGACCATGTGCAGTTTCTGCAGGCCGGCATACCGGTGGTGGATATCATAGAATTCGGCGACGGCGGAGGCTTCAACAGCCGCTGGCACACCTCAGCCGACAACATGGAGGGTATCTCGGCCGAGACACTCGGCATAGTGGGTAGCACCGTCATGACCTACCTGCGCCGCAATTACTGACCCGGCCAAGCAGTGGCCAAGACTCCATATATGATGCTTGGCTAATTATGACTGACCGGCCAGCAGCACTGGCCGGTCGATGGCAACTGCCTGCCGACCCCTTACTTAATTATTCTACAGAGATTAAAAAATCAAGACAACATAGCAATGGATTTTATAGAAGAACTCACCTGGCGTGGCATGATCCACACCATGATGCCCGGCACCGACGAGCAGCTCCGCAAGGAGATGACCACAGCCTACCTCGGCATTGACCCTACGGCCGACTCACTGCATATCGGCCATCTTTGCGGCGTGATGATGCTGCGCCACTTCCAGCGTTGCGGCCATAAGCCGATAGCGCTCGTGGGGGGTGCTACCGGCATGATCGGCGACCCCTCGGGCAAATCGGCCGAACGCAATCTGCTCGATGAGGCCACACTGCGTCATAACCAGGAGGCCATCAAGGCCCAGCTGGCAAGATTCCTCGACTTCGAGAGTGATGCGCCCAACCGCGCCGAGCTCGTCAACAACTACGACTGGATGAAGGATATCTCCTTCCTCGACTTCGCCCGCGAGATAGGCAAGCACATCACCGTCAACTACATGATGGCCAAAGACAGTGTGCAGAAGCGCCTCAATGGCGAGGCCCGCGACGGACTTAGCTTCACAGAATTCACCTATCAGCTGCTGCAGGGCTTCGACTTCATGCACCTCTATGAGGCCAAGAACTGCAAGCTGCAGCTCGGCGGCAGCGACCAGTGGGGCAACATCACCACCGGCAGCGAGCTCGTGCGCCGCAAGCTCGGCGGCGAGGTCTACGCGCTCACCTGCCCGCTCATCACCAAAGCCGACGGCGGAAAATTCGGCAAGACTGAGAGCGGCAACATCTGGCTTGATGCCCGCTACACATCACCCTACAAGTTCTATCAGTTCTGGCTCAATGTCAGCGATGCCGATGCGGAGAAGTATCTGAAGATATTCACCTTCCTCACCAAAGAGGAGATTGAGGCTCTTGCTGCCGAACATGCCCAGGATCCCGGCGCACGTCCGCTGCAGAAGCGTCTTGCCAAGGAGGTGACTGTGATGGTGCATGGCGAGGATAACTACAACGCTGCCGTAGAGGCCAGCAGCATCCTCTTCAGTAATCAGGCCCGCGAGGCGCTGATGAAGCTCGATGAGCAGACTCTGCTCGATATCTTCGACGGTGTGCCCCGCTTCGCTGTGGCCAAGAGCGACCTCGAGGCCGGTATACCGTTGCTCGACTTCCTGGCCGAGAAGACCAAGGTATTCCCCTCGAAGGGTGAGGCCCGCAAGATGGTGCAGGGTAATGGAGTCAGCCTCAATAAGGAGAAGGTGGCCGACCCGACGATGCTCGTCACTGCCGACCATCTTATCGCCGGCCGCTACATCCTGGCCCAGCGCGGCAAGAAGAACTACTTCCTCATCATAGCCGAATAATAAAGAATACCCGAATAACACAGACCGGTCGCGGCTCCGCCCACACCGTAACAACAGATAACTGCGCGTACCCCGCAGTGACATCGCCAATAGATGTCACTGCGGGGTACTGCTTTTGAAGTGAGGAGAGGGGCGGATATGCAAAAGGAGCTGCCAGCATTGCTGACAGCTCTTTCGCTTAAGTCGGGGTGACAAGATTCGAACTTGCGACCTCACGCCCCCCAGACGCGTACTCTAAACCTACTGAGCTACACCCCGATTTAATGTTTGTTTTGCTTTGATTTGGTTGCCTCCTCAAAGCGATGACAAAGTTAGTGCTTTTTTTTGAAACCACCAAATTTTCCGCAAATTTTTTGTCAAAATCTTGCGAAATCGGGGGGCGTGGGGTGATTATCCTACGGTTGAGCCCGGTTTTACCTCACCCTGCGGGCCGATTACTGTCAGAGAGCCATCGGCATTGACAGCAGAGAGAATCATGCCCATAGATTCGCGGCCCATCATCTTGCGGGGCGGGAAGTTGGCGATGAAGCAGACCTCCTTGCCAATCAGGTCTTCGGGCTTGTAGTAGGCTGCGATGCCACTGAGAATGGTGCGGCCACCCATGCCGTCATCGATCTTGAACTCCAGTAGCTTCTTCGATTTCGGCACATTCGAGCACTCCACCACACGCCCTACGCGTATGTCGAGCTTCTCGAAGTCTTCATAGCCCACATCCTTCTTCACAACCTCAGGCTGCCATGCCTCAAGTTCATTGGCCTTCTTGGTGTCGAGGAGTTTCTGCACCTGAGCCTCCACTACTGAATCCTCAATCTTCTCGAAGAGGAGCACCGGCTCGCCGATCTTGTGGCCTGCCGGGATAAGGTCAAACGAACCCAGCATATCCCAGCTCATCTTTGCCTCACCCAGCATCTTGACGAGTTTGTCGCACATGAAGGGGAGGAAGGGGGCGAACGCCACACTGAGGTTGGCGCAGATCTGGGCTGCCAGATTCATGATGGTCTTCACACGCTCGGGGTCGGTCTTGATGAGCTTCCAGGGCTCGCAGTCGGCCAGATACTTATTGCCGATGCGCGCGATGTTCATCGCCTCTTTAAGCGCGTCGCGGAATTTGAAATTGTCGAGGCATTCGGTCAGAGCCTTCACCGACTCGGCCACGCTGGCCATCATCTCTCGGTCGATGGGCTGGAGTTCGCCACGCTGCGGGATAACGCCATCGTAATATTTGTTGATCAGCACCACGGCGCGGTTGACGAAGTTGCCAAGTATCGCCACGAGCTCGGAGTTGACACGCGACTGGTAGTCGCGCCAGGTAAAGTTGTTGTCTTTGGTCTCCGGGGCGTTGGCAGTGAGCACATAGCGCAGTTCATCCTGGCGCTCGGGGAGCTCGCGCAGGTATTCATGCAGCCACACAGCCCAGTTGCGCGATGTCGAGATTTTGTCGTCCTCAAGGTTAAGGAACTCATTTGCCGGCACATTGTCGGGCAGGTTGTAGCTACCGTCGGCCATAAGCATGGCCGGGAAGACGATGCAGTGGAACACGATGTTGTCCTTGCCGATGAAGTGCAGCATGCGGGTGGATGAATCCTTCCACCACTTCTCCCAATCATCACCCACGCAGTCGATGGTGTTGGAGATATAGCCTATCGGAGCGTCAAACCATACGTAGAGCACCTTACCCTCCGCACCCTCCACGGGTACCGGGATACCCCAGTCGAGGTCGCGGCTCACGGCGCGGGGCTGCAGCCCCATGTCGAGCCATGACTTGCACTGGCCATAAACATTGCTCTTCCACTCCTTGTGCTCCTCAAGAATCCACTGGCGCAGACGCGGCTCCCACTTGTCGAGCGGGAGATACCAGTGTGAGGTCTCCTTCATGACCGGAGTGTTGCCGGTGATGGCCGATTTCGGATTGATCAGGTCGGTGGCATTGAGTGAGGTGCCGCACTTCTCGCACTGGTCGCCGTAGGCATGCTCGTTGCCGCAATGCGGGCAGGTGCCGGTGACATAGCGGTCGGCAAGGAACTGGCCCGCCTGCTCATCATAGAGCTGCTCGGAAGTCTTCTCGATAAACTCACCCTTATCGTAGAGACGGCGGAAGAAATCAGAGGCCACACGGCGATGGGTGGCCGAAGTGGTGCGGCCATACACGTCAAACGAGATGCCCAGACCCTCAAACGACTCCTTGATTATGCCATGATAGCGGTCAACGATATCCTGAGGTGTCACACCCTCCTTCTTGGCCTTGATGGTGATAGGCACACCATGCTCGTCGCTGCCACCTACGAAGAGCACCTCCTCGCCCTTCAGGCGGAGATAGCGCGCATAGATGTCGGCAGGCACATAGACACCCGCCAGATGCCCGATATGCACCGGGCCATTGGCATAGGGGAGTGCCGATGTGATAAGCGTACGCTTGAATTCTTTCATACTTCTTTATGTGTGTGGTAATTATGTATATTTTTAGTCTAAAAGGCGCCTCATCGCGGCCTGCAGCCCCTGCCGGCGCCATCAAACTGCAAAGTTACAAAAAAATATTCAAAATGCCACGCAATCGTCTCCCTGCTCTTAACTACTGCCCGTGAGAGAGGTAGCGACCGGAATTAACATTAATTAAAGGAATAGGATGGTAATTTGTCGGATGCTGCGGGGTGGCGTTTCGCTATTTTTCGCTAATTTTGCAGATAAGTATCCCTCGGGAATAAGCCATGCTGCATTTTGCGTGTCTTTTTGAGAGATACTTACTGCTCACTACATTATGAAAAAGATACTCTTATCACTTATAGCGCTTTGCGGCTTTGCTGCGGCGCAGGCCGACTCAGCCCCCGCATTCCCGGGCGGCGAGGCCGCCCTCAACGACTATATCGCCGCCAATCTCAAATATCCCGCCACCGCCATGCGCAATGGCATCGAGGGGGTGGTGAATGTGGAGTTTATGGTGCAGCCCGACGGCTCAATCGGCACAATCAAGATACAGCGCATGGTCGACCCCGACCTTGAGCAGGAGGCGATACGCCTCGTGAAGAATATGCCCGCCTGGACTCCCGCCGAGAAGGGGGGCGCCGCAGTGGCTGAGCCGGTGGTGGTGCCGGTCAATTTCACCCTTCCCGAAGAGTGAGGGGTGGGGATTGCCACATAGCCATATATCTACTTAGAGATATCTAACAATCAATCTGCAAGGGCGTCTGGATGACGCTTAGAGATGATAATGAAATTACTGAAAACACACAGTCTTGTAATATTTGCCCTCTCGGCCGCTTTGGCGGCCTGCAGCAATGTCGGGGCACAGAATGAAGACGCATATTGCGAGACAATCTCATGGGATGAGGATGCGCGTCTGCTGGCAATAGCCGCTGAGGATAGCGGCGTGGCCCCGGCTGACGACTCACTCATGACAGAAGATGAAAATGAAAACACGACCCCTCAATCGGCAGCCGACTCGGCGGCCGACGGGGTAGACACGTCATCGCACGTAGCCGAAGAGCCTGTGGCCACATCGGGTCAGGAGTCGGCTCCGGCCTCGCCATCGCGCAGGCTCAAGGTGCGCAATATCGGGCGGCTGCATGAGGTGTTCAATGACTCAAATCATTACCAGCTTGAGCATGCCCGGCGCCTCGGCATAGAGCCGATCTCGCATCTCGGACAATTCTACAACACCCGTCGACCCCTCGTGAAGATCGCCACCAACAAAGACTTCGCCGTCGACGAACTCAAGCACTCCTTCCCCTACCTTGTGCCCGAGGCAGCCAAACTGCTGCATGACATCGGGCGCAACTTCCAGGACTCGCTCAAGGCGCGCAACGGCGGCAATTACCGCATTATCGTCACCAGTGTGCTCCGCACCCCCGGCACCGTCAAGCGCCTGCGCCGCGTCAACGGCAATGCCACTCAGGAATCGACCCATCAGTATGCCACGACATTCGACATCACCTACACACGCTTCGAGGCCGTCGACGGCAAGGAGGTCAACAGCCAGGGTGATCTGAAGAATATTCTTGCCGAAGTGCTTCACGACCTGCATCAGCAGGGGCGCTGCATGGTGAAGTATGAACGCAAATCCCCCTGTTTCCATATCACGGTGGTGAAGTAAGAGCGCAAGTCGGTGCGGAGATTATTGTGGTGAAGTCAGCCCGGTGAAGAGTGAGGCCAGACTCTCAAACTTCACGTCGCCGGCCATAGTGAGGTCGACAGCCTTGATTTTGGGCAGCAGGAATGTGGCCAGACATCTGAAGGTCTGGATGCGCTGCATCGGTGTGAGCTTCATAAAATCCTCGCCGAAGCATCCCTCGGCATATTCCATCACGAAGCGTTCGATCCACTCCTTCAACTCGCGGGATCCGGCAGATAAAGAGGGGGAGGATGGTGTTTGCATAAGAATCTGGATTTTTCTGCAAATATACCATCCTCCCCCTATGGGGTGATTATAAAAATCGATTATTCCGCGCTTTCAGCCGGAGCCTCCTTGGCTTTCGGAGCGGCGGTGGCAATCTTCACCACCAGCACCTGTGTGGGCTTCACGCCATAGCGGTCGATGAAGCGGCCGAACAGAGCCGGACCGGTGGTGTAGAACGTGCGCTCCTCGCCCATCTTCATAGTCAGCAGAGCCTCGGCTATCGGGCCCGGGAAGGCCTGGCCCACCTTCATGCTGTCGAGCGCGCGGCGGTCAATCTCCTTGCCGTCGAGGTTAGAGATTTCTATCTTGATTGAGATTTCCTGGCCGGTCTTGAGGGTCGCACCCTCGCCACCTTTGCCGGCAGTGGCATAGAGATTATCGCTGATGCGGGTCCATTTCGCTGCCTTCGCGCTCTCGGCTAGTGATTCGCCGGCTATCTTGCGGTCGGCCTCCTCCTTCTTGAGATTGAGCTGCTCGAGTACTTTGCGGAACTCTTGGTTGGCCTCGCCGGCATTCACCACCGAGTCATTCACCAGACCATCCTCGATGGCATTCAGCAGAATCGCGCGGTTGAACTCCACATCATACCCCTCGGAGAACTCCTTGAGGTTCATTGCCAGCTGTATGCCGGTAGAGAGTCCCATATTGTAGGCATCGTTGTCGCGGGCTGCATCCATGCCGGCGCGCAGACCCTTCAGATATTCATCGCGGCTCTCCCGGGTCTTGAGCGTAGAGTCGTTATAGCTGTACTGCCAATAATCCATGGCACGCAGCTGACCGAAATAATAGATCAGCGAGTCGGCGGCAGTCACATTGTCGTAGTCGGCAAGAGTGCGGGCCGATTTGTCGGAGCCTCCTCCGCAGCTGGCCAGCAGCAGGGCGAGTGCCCCTGCGGCGCAGAGTATATTCTTTCTCTTCATATTCTGAAAATTTCATGAAAGCCCATCCATGTCCGCAATCAGCGGGTAAGTATCTCTCAAAAATTAGTTAATATTAACTAATTTTTGAGAGATACTTATGGATGGGCGTGTATGTATAGGGGTTAATTTGCAGTGGCTGAATCTGCGGTCAATGCCTCGACATCGCCGGCCGCTACGGCCGAATCAATTGCCACATCGCCACGTGGAATTACCACCTCTATGGTCTCACCCGTGGGCTGCATATTGTCGGCTGTGCGTCCGGTGCAGGATGCGAAAGCGGCGAGCACCGCCGCCGCAGCGCAGGCAGGCAGCAGGAATCTGCGTGTGGTTGTCATCATCTCAGAGGGATGGTTTAGCGGCCCTGGGCCGGAGTGTCGATAGAGATCAGCTCAACCTTGAAAAGGAGTGGAGCGTTGGGGGGAATCGGACCGCCGCCACGCTCGCCGTAGGCCAGGTCAGAGGGGATATAGAATTCATAGATAGCCCCCGGCTTCATCAGCTGCAGACCCTCGGTCCAGCCGGCGATGACGCGGTTGAGGGGGAAGCTCGTGGGCTCGCCACGGTTATATGAGCTGTCGAACTCAGTGCCATCCATGTCAGTGAGGCGTCCGGCATAATTCACCGTCACCACATCTGTGGCAGCCGGCGAAGCACCGTTGCCCTCGCGGATAATTGCATACTTCAGTCCAGAGGGTGTCTCGACATATGTGCCGGCTCCGGCCGAGGTCGAGGCGGCCTTGTTGGCCGGATTGCCGAAGAAGGCTGCATCATAGGGCATGTAACCACCCTTGGTGGGGTCCTGCTGGTCGGAGGTGGCGGTGCTGTCAGTGCGCACAGCCTCTACCATCGACTCAATCTCAGCGAGTCGCGCACTCTCGGCAGCCGCTGACTCGGCCGCACCCTTATCTTTGCCGCTGCATGCCGTGAGGGCAGGTGCGACAATTGCGGCGATGGCAAGAGCCATCGTCGCAACCTTTATTGTCTGCTTTTTCATAAATCTGAAATCAGTAGGTGGGGAGGGAAGTGATCAAGCCTTCGGATTCACCTTGATGAGTTCTACCTCAAACACCAGAGTCGAGTGAGGCGGAATCACATTCGGGATACCCTGCGGACCGTAAGCGAGGTCAGAGGGGATGAAGAATTCATATTTCGCACCCTCCTTCATCAGCTGCACACCCTCGGTCCAGCCGGGAATGACGCGGTTGAGGGGGAATGTGGCGGGTTCTCCACGGTTGACTGAGCTATCGAATACGGTGCCGTTGAGAAGTTTGCCTGTGTAGTGCACAGTCACCTCATCTTCCGGGCCGGGCTGAGCGCCCTCACCCTCTTTGACAACTTTATATTGCAGACCTGAGGCAGTCACCTTCACGCCCTCTTTTTTGGCGTTGTCGGCGAGGAACTGGTTGCCCTCGGCCTTCATCTGCTCTTCGGCTTTCTTCTGGAGCTCCTCAAGGTGCTCTGTGATCAGTTTCTGTGCCTCTTCGGGTGTCATTTCGGGAGTGCCACCGTCGAAAGCTACTTTCACACCATCTTTGAAGGCGTCGAAAGCGATCTCTTTGACACCCATTCCTTTGAGCTGCATGCCCATGGCCATGCCCCAGGCATAAGATAATTTATCCATTTTTATAAGTTGATTTTTTAGTTTTTATCTGTTATGTCGCTCTTTGTCAGAGCTGTTATGCTTGCTTGACGATTTGTAAAGGCTCACCGGGACCCGGCGAGTCGCGGTGTCGGCCGCGGATGATTGGCCCCGGAGCCTTTGTAGATATAACAATATCGGGGGTATGGATTGTTATATGTATAAGTATTTTTAACAAATACCGCGCCAATTTTTTGCCGCGCCAACTTTTTTAAGTATCCACCGCTATGAAAGAATCAGAATATACAGTTGGGGCTCCCCGCGCAGCCACCACCTATCAGGCCACATGGCAGGAACCCCTCCCTGCCGATGAGATAGCCCGCCAACAGGATATGAAATCACAACTCCGGCAGGGGGTTAGGGTAGAGATTCTCCGGCTCGGTGAATTCACCTACGCCGGACTCTGGGACACGATGCACAGTTTCTATCCCGCCGCAGGGCAGGATCTGGCCACCCTCTTGCCCCCTGACGAACGCCACCGCCTGCGTCGCGACCTCACCGGACGCCCCTATCTGCAGCTCCCCTACACACTGCTGGCTGACTATATCGAGCGCATCATCGGCTGATGATGCCGCCTGGGGCGGCTTAACGAACGAAAAAACGCATGATTCACAGTGAATCATGCGTTTTTTCAGTCACTTCAGTATGATGTTGCAGAGAGAGGAATTACTTGCTCACCTCAGCCGAAACCTTGGCTGCAGCCTGCTTCACGCTCTTCTCGGCGCGGCGTGCCTCGCGGCTTACTTTCCCTTTGGCTACGCGGGCATCTTTCTTTGCCTGCATGGCTGCGCGGTTGGCCTCATATTTGGTGTACTGCTCGGCGGTGAGAATCTCCTTGACACCCTTGTCGTAGGTCTCGCGGGTCTCATTCTTCAGCTTTGCAGCCTCCTCTTTCATCTTATCCTTCTTTGCGGTCATCTCCTTTGCGGCCTTGGTGCGGTCCTGCTGCATCTTCTCGTTGAGGTTGGCGAGCTTGGTCTGCTGCTCGGCGCTCAGCTCGATGCCGTTGAAGAGGTTGGCCTGTGATTTCTGGCCACCCTTTGCGCCACGCATGGTGGCCTTGTGAGCGCCGCGGTTCACACCCTGGTGGCGGCTGGCAAGACGCTTGCCGCTCTGGCGGTCAATCTTGCGTGAGGTCAGAGTGGCCGAGTCACCCTTGAGGCAGCTCTTGCGCTGACCCTGGCCCACTTTTTTGTCGCAACGCTTCTTCTGGCGGTCGCAGTTCTTCTGTTTTGAGTCGCAGTTGGCGGCGCTGTCGCAGGCGGCTGCCCCCTTCTGGCATACACCCTGGGTGGTGCACTGGGCGGCGCCATTCTGAGCCTCCTTGGTCTGGGTCTGGGCCATTGCTGAGAAACTCATCGCAGAGAGGAGCATCATTGAGATGCCGAAAAATATCTTCTTCATATCTTTTGTTTTTTTTCTGATTATTTGCTTTTATACTTTAGGTTTGCTGGCATTATGAAGCCTCACTGGCGTTTTGGCTTCCCCGCCTTACGTAACCTTTGACTATATGAAAACAAATACGTTTAATCAGAGTTGTCGACTTTAACAGCTCTTAACCGAGTGCAGTGCATATGTTAAGAAGTCCTATTCTTCGGCATGGTAGCGGGCGCCGGTGGTGATGAACACGCGCAGGAACTTGTTGAGCATATCCATCATGTTCACCTTATGCGACTCCTGTATCTGCGATGTGACTTCGGCGCCTCGGCGCAGGTCGAAGCGGGCTGCCCCAAAGCGCAGTTCGGGGTTGGAGAACATACCCTCCACATTGATTGCAAACGGGAACGGTACGGGCGACTTCTCGACCGCAATCTGATAGTAGAGCTTACCGTCGAAGTTGTTGACTCCAAGCATATGCAGCTTATAGCGGTCGAACTCAAAGTCGAATGGGTAGAGCTGCAGCAGGTTGTTGCGGATCGAGGCGTGCACATCCATGTTGCGGATGTGGATATCGTCAGAGGTGCGTATGAGCATCATGCGGGTGATGCGGCGAATGAACTTATTCTGATGCACCTTCAGGTTGCGCCCCTCGACAGTGACATCGGCCTGGGCCGAGGGTATATTGAGATACATGTAGGGGTATATGTCGCAGTCGGCTTTGGCCTGCAGCGAGATGTCGCCTGATAGATTCTTCATCTGCGGCATCATCTCGAGCAGAGAGTGGAACTTCGCGAAGAATTTCACGATGTCGAGATTATTCATAGCCACATCGGCCGATATGTTCATATGCTCGATGTCGGATGAGTCATAGCATATCGAGGCAAGCGCGCTGCCGAATGATGAGGTGATGGCGAGGGTGTCGATATCGGCCACACCATTCTCAATCTTGATGCGGGCCAGCACATCGGTCAGATCAAGATTGGTGTAATCTATCTCGCCTACACCGGCGCGTATGTCGGCGCGTATATTGCGAGGCACGAGCATCGCCACCGAGTCGGAGGCAGTGGGGGCGGGATGGTGCGGGATATTCTGCTCGCCACCCTTCGACTCGACGTAGGCACGGCTCAGAGCATTGATGTCGATATGGCTGATGTCGGCGCCGAGGGTGAGGTCGAGAGCATTCTGCTCCGACGGAGGGAGCGTCAGGAAGCCGCGCAGATTGCCGGCATGGGCCATGATATGGGCCGGAGTGCCGGAGAGCGAGAGGTCAAGGTGGCGTATGGTCATGGCTGTGTCGCTGACCGACATGTCGGCATTGGCCAGATAGTCGCTGCTGCTGAATCGGGGTGACTGCAGTGTGAGGCGCTTGAATTGCAGGTCGCTGCTGAAGCTCCAGTCGTCGAGAAACTCTTTCAGTCCCTCGGGGAGCGTGAAGTTGAGATATTCTGGCGAATGTGGAGGAATCTGCCCCGGGTCGTCGGCCGGATTAAGGCGCGAGTCGCTACGTGCGAGCGGGGGACTGGCCGGAGATTGGGATGCCGATGTGGCTGAATCTGCAGATGCTGCGGATTGCGCGTCGCTATCCGGGCGCCGGCTTATGGCGAAGCTGAGAGCCGGGGAGCTGACAACGCAGGTGTCAGCTCCCTTCGCCACACTCAGTGAGTTGGCTTCGAGATGCAGCCCGTCGGCCAGCAGGTGGGTGAGCGATGAGGTAGAGGTGCGGGTCATCACATCTTTCAGCCGCACGCCGCTTGCCACAGCCTGCATAGAGCCTGCCGAGTCGGCATAACTGAGGCAGCTGCTGCTGAGATTGAGCCGCAGAGGGAGGCCGGAGTGAAGCTTGGAGGCGCTCAGCACCCCCGGCACGCGGCTGGAGGCCTTGACATCGAGGTCGGCGATGCGGAATGTGCCGGCAGTGGTGGTCACACTGGCACTGTCGATTCTCATGAATGCCTCGGCGAGTGGATTGCTTATGCCGGAGAGTGTGAGGGCCGAGGCGCGGTCGCCTACGGAGGCCGTAAGCCTGTGGGCTTTAAAACTGATCTGCCGCGCCGGATAATCTATGGCGAGGCGTGACAGCCGCACGTCGCCGCTGACAAAAATCTCCTCGAGCCCCTTGGCGAGCGCCTGACGGCTGAAATCATCGAGAGTGAAGGACAGCGATGTGCGCGACTCAAGCTGGCCGGAGGCCTGCATCTGCGGATTTGAGGGGAAAATTCCCATGGCGCGGGCTATGTCGGCCTCGACGCTGAGATTGCTCTGAATGAGCGGATGCGATGTGAGGCGTGTGACCTTGCCTCCGATCTCTGCCATAATGCCTGATGTGAAGACTTTGAAGTCAGGCACCTCGATATAGCTTGAATCGGGGGCCTCGCCATCGAATATAAAGCGGGCGCTGATGGGGGAGTGCTCGAGCTGATAGGTGCGCAGCATCGGCGCACCTTTGGCAGCAGGAATACTCACCGTGTAAGCGATGTCGCCTTCAGGAAGGTCGAAATTGATTTCGACCGAGGGGAATATCTCGCTCGACAGATTCCACGACGACAGCAGGCGTGCCGAAGCACTCACCGGCATGTCGGCGCTAAGTCCCTCAAGCGAGGGGAGATATTCGTGAGGGATATATCCCAGCAGGCTCATGAGATTGACCGGGCGTATCTTATAGTCGAATGATTCGATGCGAGGATTCTCGCCGATGCCAAGATTCATCGATAGGCGGCTGTGGATGTCGCCAAGATTGATGGCGTAGTCGGTCAGGGCCACGGCAAAGGGGTTGAACTTCAGTTTTACCTCACCATCGAGGCTGAAGGGGAAGTGGCTCAGTACATGTATGCCTGATGAATTGGCGGTGGCGTTGCCACCTAAAGTTAGCTTATAGGTGTTGTCGGCCTCATGCCGGCTGAGGCGTGTGAGGGTGAGCTGCGAAAGTTGGAGTGAGGCCTTGGTGTCGGAGGCTTTCGAAAAGTAGGAGATTACACCGGGATTGCGCAGGGCCACGAGTTTGGCCGAGAAGTAGGGCACGCGCTTCATCTTCTCTCCCGATGAGGGGATGATGGAGTAGTTGTTGATCGAGTCGTTGTAGGCCACAAGGTTGATGCGGAGCCCGTCGACGCGCACATCATGTATGACGTAGCGGTTGAGAAAGAGGTCTACGAAATTGATGCTCCCCTGGAAGCGGCTCAGCGAACCGAGAAAATCGGCATCCTCCGGCAGCTGACTGCGTATGGCGGCCGGTATGGAGTCGAGTGTGCGCGAGCGCACCACGATGCTGTCGGTGGTGAGGCGGAAGCGCGGGAAGGTGCTCCATAGCGTATAGCTGACGTTGTGGGCCGTGATGTCGGCGTTGAGGTATTGGCTGGCTTCGCGGTTGACGAGGCGTGTGAGGCGCTCCGGGGTCAGAAAGAGGGATATGCCGCAAAGGATCAGGAACACAATTCCCAGAATCGACCCCACCACGATAGCCGCTATCTTCAGCAGAAGGTGGCGTCGGCGCGGCTTGGGCTTGGGTGCTCCGGAGGATGCTGCTCCGGAACCCGGCTGCCATGCAGGGGCATTATTTCTGGGATTATCAGCCATGAGCATTAAAGTTTAGCAGATAAATATCTCTTTTGAGAGATATTTAAAGTCATAAGTGTAGATGACTTCGATTGGAATCTTTAACCTATAACAAGTTAAGGCTCATGGATGTTTGCTCTCCTCCGGCTGATTTTGCGGGGGCGCGGAGAGGATGGGTCAGCGCCCCTGCAGCTCTTGATAGATGTCGAGGGCCTCCTCAAGTAGGGGGCGGCTGACGGGCCGGTCGTAGAGCGGGGCGCCGATGTCGGAGAGGAGCACGAAGTTGAGCGTATCTTTTCCGGCATTCTTCTTGTCGTGCAGGGTGAGGCGCCAGATGTCGGCATAATCGGCGCAGGTGAATGGCAGCTGTGGGTAGTGGGCGCGTAGCCACCGGGCGTAGGCTGACACGTGAGCCGATGGTAGATGCAGCTGGATATTGCTGAGTATTAGGCTTACGAGTATGCCGAGGGCCACGGCTGTGCCGTGAGCTACGGGGTGGCGCCGTTCGAGCATCAGTGATTCGAGGGCATGGCCGGCGGTGTGGCCGAAGTTGAGGATTTTGCGCAGCCCTTTCTCTGTGGGATCCTTGTCGACTACACGGTTCTTGCAGTCGCGACAGAAGCGGCATATCCGGCTCATCTCTTCAGGGTTGATTGAGAGCGGGTCGAGGTTCAGCAGATGTGCAGTCATGTCGGCATCTGAAATCATGGCTGTCTTTATGACCTCGCCGAATCCCGACAGGAGTTCGGCATCCGGGAGCGAAGCGAAACTGAGGGTGTCGGCCAGAGTGGTGAGCGGCATGTGGAAGGCCCCTATCTCATTCTTAAGTCCGGCGAAGTCAATGCCGGTCTTTCCGCCTACGGCGGCGTCAACTGCGCCGAGCAGTGTTGTGGCTACATTCATATGCCTTATGCCGCGTTTGAAGATTGCGGCGGCGAAGCCCCCGATGTCGGTGGTCATTCCGCCACCGATGCAAATCAGCAGCGAGCGGCGGGTGGCGCCGGAGGCGGAGAGTTGGGAGAGTATGGAGGTGAGTGTGGCGATAGATTTCGACTCTTCGCCGGCGGGGATGATGATTGTGCTCTCTGCCTTGATCGAGTCTATGAGTGATTTCTCGATTTCTGCCACATTTGAATCTGTCAGGATAAAGATGCGGTCGGGTGAGGCATCGGCTATGGTGGCGGCGATTTCGTCGCGGAGTTGGGATTGCATATGATTGTGTGGATAAATGATTGCGTGATAGATATGTGTCTCTTAAAAATGTCGTAGCATCATTTATAAGAGATACTTATGCCGGCTGAGGGGGAGAGTGTCGGGTCAGAGGGTGGACAGAAGCTCAGGGAGTGCGTCGGCAAAGGCGGTCATGGAGGGGAATATCAGGTCGGCCCCCTCATCTTCGAAGGCCTTGCGGGGAATGGGTCCGGTGGTGACGGCTATGGTGAATAGTCCGGCGGCCTTTCCGGCGCGCACTCCGAGGGGTGCATTCTCGATGACGAAAGCCTCTTCAGGGCGCACCCCGCTCTTCTGCAATCCTTTGAGGTATGGTTCGGGGGATGGTTTGCCATGCTCGACATCGAGAGCCGTGACGCGTAGGTCATCGCTGAATGCACCCGGGTAATCGGCATTCAGGCGGTCGATTAGCGAATGTTGTGCCGAGCCTGTCACCAGCACGCGCCCGATACCCTGCTGCATCAAAGTGCGCAGCATGCGGTCAGCATCCTTCATGGGGATCTTCTGTCCCATCTCCACAAAGATTTCAGCCTTGCGGGCATAGAGGCGTGTGGCCTCTTCGGGGGTGGCCGCGCGATTCAGTTCGCGGCGGAAGATGAGGTCGATTGTGGCGCGTCCGGTCATCCCCTCATATAGATAGAACTCATCGCGGTCGGTGGATATGCCGATTTCCGACATCATCTGTTGCCAGGCCAGCGTGTGATAAGGCATGGAGTCATAAAGCACCCCATCCATATCAATCAGAGCGAATTTCTTCATTTAATTTTACGTAGAAAAAGAAAGTCCCGACACGCTGCCCCCTTCAGGGCCTTCCGCGATGTCAGGCTGAGCCACAAAATTAAAAAATAATTTCGTCTCACGCAATATCCTGCCGCATATTCTGCAACTGACCACAATAGCTGTCCATGGGGATGTAGACAAGAAAAAGGCCGAAATCACTTCGGCCTTTATTCTTCAATTAAAACAACAATAACAACTTTTTCAGAACGCTTATAGCAGTATATCTTGTGAGCCTTCAGCTGAGAGTCGGCGACTCTTGCTTATGATTGATAGTCAATGGTTTGGATTTTGTTTTGCTATCAATTTCGGCTCTTAATCATCCGATTTACGCTTATATAACACGTCGGTGAGACGGATGGTTCGGAGGGGTTGTTATTTTTTTAATATTTTTTTTGCCTTACCTTGCGTGAGCTGGATATATATGCCCCGGGGAAGATCGAGAATCTGTTGATAATCAGCGTTGTGCAGTATGCAATGTCCCTGCAGGTCATAGATGTCGGATGTGGCCTGTGCTGAGGCTTCGGTCATGGCGATGCCGGTGGGCGAGCCATATTCAGCTGCGGGGTCAATCGGGTCGGAGGGCCATGAAGGTGAGTAGACGGCGTCGGGGTGAAGGTCTTCGGCACCGCTGACCTCGGTGGATTCCTCGCCGAGCCAGCCAAGATTCTGGAGAATGCCGGTGTGCACTCTGACGAAATCTATCTGCTGCAGGTTGACGCCGCGCCCTTCGGCATCCACGGCCCAGTCGATGCTGAAGCCGCGATATTCTGCATTGGGCAGATTGTCGGCATAGCCCCAGTTGAGGGGATGGGTCTCCCAGCGCTTGCCATTGCCGCTGACATCCTCGGCATTGCTTGCCAGCCGCTCACCCTCGAAATGGATAGTGGACCCCATCCATTCAGGCCAGTAGCTTTGCGAATGGAAGCTTACTTTGTGGAGAAAGCCACTTTCAGGAATTGCATCCAGGTAGGGAATGGCGGTGTAGGCGATGTACTCGGCATCAACGATTGATTTATCGGCCGGGTCGGGCACAGCCACATGGTCGGCCGACGGACGACAGTAGACGATAGAACTCTGATGCATAGTAGAGGGGAGACTGTAGTCGCTTCCGGCGAGCTGATACCATTCATCGTCGGGGAGGCCATTGCCGTTGGCATCAACACTCACACTCACCACACCCGGTTCGGCCGATGTGTTGCTCCCGGGCAGGGCGTTGCCATAGACCTGGAAGTCATAACGGCCATGCAGATTCACCACCGGGTGGTCAAAGCCGAATATCACGTAGCCGCCGTAGGCACCAAGAGTAATCATGCCCGGAGTGGCGGCGCCAATCAGTTGTTCGCCGGCTTTGCGGGCCATGGTGGCCGCATCATCACCCTCGGCATACTCAGGGAGTTCGTTGACGTACTGCCCCGGTGCCGGAGAGTATTCGAATACTTTCGAGATGTAGGGGGAATTGGCGGATGCGCCAGATGAGAGCGCCACGAGGAGCGCACCTGTCAGATAGATTTTTTTTTGCATAATGAGGTTTTGGTGAGGGTACTTATAAGTCGTTTAAGCTTTTTCATAAAAAGCTTAAACGACTTATTTTAATTCTTGAAGTTATTGTTCTTCAAGCATAAATTTAAACGATATCGGGGTCTGTCGAATCAGATGAAGTCGTCGCCAAAGCGCTCCTTGACATCATTCACGACCTGACGGATGCGCTGCTCTTCGGCAATGGGGCATATAAGCAGAGCGTTGCCGGCATCGGCCACAACGTAGTCTTTCAGCCCTGAGGCCACCACGATGCGGTCAGCACGGTCGATGGCGAAGATAGTGTCCTGGCAGTTATGATGCAGTACGCGGCAATTCTGAGTCACATTCCCCTCGGCATCGTGGGGAGAGGTCTCGTAGAGCGCCTTCCAACTTCCGAGATCGCTCCAGCCGAGGTCGACGGTCTCGACGTATACATTCCGGGCCTTCTCCATGATGGCATAGTCGATAGAGTTGGAGGGGGCATTGGGGAAATTCTTCTCGATAAAGGGTATTTCATCCGGGGTGGCATAGAGTCCGTCGCCGGCGTCAAACACCTGCGCTGTCTCCGGGTCGTGGAGGTTGAAGGCGTCAAGTATCGACTTGGCCTTCCAGAGGAATATGCCTGCATTCCAGAAGAACTCGCCGCTGTCAAGAAATACCTTGGCCAACTCCAGGTCAGGCTTCTCGGTGAAGGATTTGACCTTGAAGAAATCGGGAGTGTCAGCCACGGGTGCACCTTGCTGGATATATCCGTAGCCGGTCTGCGGTGAGGTAGGCTTTATGCCGAGGGTCAGCAGTCGGTCGGCTGCCTCCACAAATTCGAATCCACGGCGCAGTGCGGTGTGGAATGCCTTCTCCTTGAGCACAAGATGGTCGGAGGGGAGGGTCACGATCGAAGCCTCCGGGTCAAGGGCCGCGATATGCCGTGCGGCCCAGCAGATGCAGGGGGCAGTGTTGCGACGGGCGGGTTCGAGAAGTATATTCTCTGCCGGCACTTCCGGCAGCTGGGTGCGTATCAGATCGGCATAACGGTGGTTGGTGACGAGCAGAATCCTTTCGGCAGGCACCACTTCGAGCACACGGTCGAAGGTGAGTTGCAGCAGACTGCGGCCTGAGCCGAAGAAGTCGAGAAACTGCTTCGGGCGTTCCTCACGGCTGAAGGGCCAGAACCGCGAGCCCACGCCGCCACACATAATCACACAATAGCGCATGGCATTATATGTAAGATATTAGACAAGTTTTGATTCAGTATCGCGTTCACATCGCCGTCAGGTCAGGCATCGGCCGAGGCTTTAAACTGATGTTTTACACCCTCGACCACATTGAGCATATAGTCGCCGAGCTTTTCAGCCTCGCCGATGAGGTCCATGAAGAATATGCCCTCCTGATAGTCGTAGACGTGATTGTTGATGTTGAAGATGTTGTCATCGCGCAGGCGATTGCGGAAGTTGTTGATTTCACGCTCCTTATTGTAGGCGATGATGATGTTGGAGTCTTCGGGCGATTCCATCTGGCGCAGAATCTCAAGCATATTCTTCATCGCGCCGTCGACCATATCATACATCTTATCAATCTCTTTCATCACACCCTCCTCAAACTCCACATGAATCTGGTTCTTGCGGTTGAGAGTCTTGGCCACATTGAAGCAGCTGTCGGCAATCGACTCGATTTCGGAGATGATGCGCAGCATTCCGGCCACTCTCATCTTACCCTCAGGGCTGAGTCGGCCCTCGGCCACGCGGTTGAGGAAGTTGGCAATCTCAATCTCCATGCGGTCAGAGATATCCTCATACTTCTCAAGGCGTGAGTATAGATTGGTGTAATTGTCGTCCTTCTCCTTCAGGTGAGTCAGCTCGCGGGCCATGCCGAGCATGCGGTCCACACGCTCTGCGTAGACCAGAATCTCCTTCTGGGCCTGGGTGATATTGAGCTCGGAGGTGCCGAGCATTCCGCGGCCGATGAATTTGAGTGAGAACTCCTCATCGCTCTCTTTGTGGCGGGCAGGCATGATCCAGCATACGATTTTGACATAGATTTTCGTAAACCAAATCATTATCAGAAGGTTGCATGTGTTGAACACAGTGGGGAACATTGCCAGCGCGAAAGCCATCGATGCCTGGGCCTTGGCTGTCAGGCCGCCGGCCGGATTAAGCAGGGTGGTGTCGGCCATCGAGGCCTCTTCGGCAGCAGTGATGGTCATGGGGTTGGTGCCCTCGAGCCACTGTGTGATATCGGCCACCAGTGCCACGAACGGCTGGAAGATAATCAACACTATTATCGAGCCGAGCACATTGAAGAGCACATGTCCCATAGCCGTGCGTTTGGCCGCGAGGTTACCGCTCAATGACGCCAGCACCGGAGTGATGGTGGTGCCGATGTTGCCACCCAGGATGATGGCGCAACCGAGTTCGTAGGTGATCCATCCCTGCGAGCACATGATCAATGTGATGGCGAAAGTGGCTGCCGAGCTTTGTGCCACCATGGTCACCACGATGCCTATCGCGAAGAAAATCAGCACCGAACCGTAGCCCATGGTGGTGTATTTGGTCAGGAACTCCAGCATCGATGGATTCTGCTGCAGATTAGGCACATATTGCGAAATCAGGTCAAGACCCATGAAGAGGAAGCAGAAACCTATCAGGAATTCACCCAGCGACTTATAGAAACTCTTCTTCATGAAGAGCATCGGCACGCCGATGGCCAGCAACAGCAGACTGTAGTCTGAGATATTGACCTCAAACGAGAATGCCGAGATAATCCATGTGGTGACAGTGGTGCCCACGTTGGCGCCGAAAATCACAGCCATAGCCTGCCCCAACGACATGAGACCGGCATTCACGAAGCTCACCACCATCACGGTAGATGCCGATGAAGACTGGATAAGGGCTGTAATCAACACGCCGGTGATGACGCCGGTGACGCGATTCTTCGTCATTATGCCGAGGATATTGCGCAAGCGGTCGCCGGCAACTTTCTGGAGCCCCTCACTCATCACCTTCATGCCGTAGAGGAAGAGGCACACGGCACCGAGGAGGCTAAGGAAATCGATGATTGAATAATTCATAGAAGGATTATTACAGAGTAATTCATTCAAGCGTCGCGCATCCGCCAGAGAGCCGTCGCGTCGCGCCCAGACACCAAAAGATAAACGTATCTGAGCCCCGAAAAGTTAGTCACGCTTAAATTTAGTTACATATTGCAAAATTACTCTAAAACTCCCAAACCACCAAACCTTTCATAAAGCTTTTGCTCACCCCCCGCCAAGCCCCTTCAGAAGGTCCGGCCAATTAATTGGAAGGAAGATAATCTTGCAGCGGATTAATATCATCAAAAAGTCTTAAATCCTCTTCATCGGCTTCTTTAGCCTCCATAATTTTCCGCCTCTTGTTGTACTGTGAATATATATCTTTTACTTTAGCTTCCATCTGTGCAGAGGTAATTTTCCCTTTTCCATGCAACAATGGTTTGTCTTGAAACTTAAGGAGATTGTCTACATTATCGCGCCAATACTGTAATGTCAAGTCTTGGCGTCCCTTTACGCGTAATTCAGCACTGGTAAGGAAGATTTCAATCAATCTGTTTAAGTCTTCTATTTCATCTTTTAGAAGATAATTTTTTGCTATGATGATATCTCCTTTTCTGACAATGCTCCCCTTCCAGGATGTCAACCCCATATTAGGTAGGGACGCGTCTGCACGACTTATTATCAATTCGGCTGCTGTCTGTTCGGTTACTGCAAATAAGAGTTTATTCTGTGTTTCTGCAAAGAACATCTGAGTGGCTTTATCCATTTTATCATAATCACTGCTAAGCTTGAAGAGGTCTCTTATTTTTTGATAAAATCTTTTTTCAGATGCGCGAATATCACGTATTCGAAGCAATAATTCATCAAAATAGTCTACGCGACCATCGGGATTTTTAAGCCTCTCGTCATCCATTGTGAATCCCTTGATAAGATACTCCGATAGATGTTCAGTTGCCCATTTCCGGAACTGAGTTCCTCTAATTCCTCTTACGCGATAACCGATGGCAATAATCATTTGAAGTGAATAGTACTCCACATTATATTCTTTGCCGTCAGCAGCAGTTGTCAAATATACTTTGACAACTGAATTCTTATCTAATTCGCTATCCGATAATATATTGGTTATATGATAACTGATGGTTTGCTTAGAGGTGGAAAAAAGTTCGGCTATTTGGGATTGGTTAAGCCAGATATTACCATCCTTAGCGTAAAGAGCAACTTTGGTGTTACCATCGGGAGTATTATAAATAATAATATCTTTCATATAATAATGTTTTAGAAGGTCTGGCCGTAGGTGTCGCGGTCGAGATTGCGGTAGTTGATGGCTTCGGCGAGGTGGGTGGGGAGAACATCGGGCGAGGCATCGAGGTCGGCGATGGTGCGGGCCACTCGCAGTATGCGGTCGAAGGCGCGTGCCGACATGCTCATGCGCTCCATGCGCTCCTTCAGCTGCGCCATACCCTTCTCGTCGGGCCAGGCATATTTATGCAGTAGCCGAGAGTTCATCTGGGCATTGCAGTGTATGCCGGGCTCATCTTTGTAGCGTTCCTGCTGGATGCGGCGGGCGGCCACCACTCTCTGGCGTATGGCCTCTGACGACTCGGCTGCTTCGCGTGAGGCCAGTTCGTCGAAAGCCACAGGCTGAATCTCTATCTGCAGGTCGATGCGGTCAAGCAGGGGGCCGGAGATGCGGTTCATGTATTTCGCCACTTGGCCGGGCATGCAGGTGCAGCGTTTGGTGGGATGGCCGTAGTAGCCGCAAGGGCAAGGATTCATCGAGGCCACGAGCATGAATGAGGCCGGATAGTCGACGGTGTACTTGGCTCTCGACACTGTTATCACGCGGTCTTCGATGGGTTGACGCAGCACCTCGAGCACTGTGCGCGGAAACTCAGGAAACTCATCAAGAAAAAGGACGCCATTGTGGGCCAGCGAGATTTCGCCAGGCATCGGTGAGGCTCCTCCCCCCACGAGTGCTACCGGCGAGACGGTGTGGTGGGGTGTGCGGAAGGGGCGCGAGGTCATGAGCATCGAGCCCTTCGACAGCTTCCCGGCTACAGAGTGAATCTTGGTGGTCTCCAGAGCCTCGGCCATGCTCAGCGGGGGCAATATCGAGGGTAGACGCTTGGCCAGCATCGATTTGCCGGCTCCGGGGGGACCCACCATGAGGATGTTGTGTCCTCCGGCGCATGCCACCTCAAAAGCCCGCTTCACACTCTCCTGCCCCTTGACTTCAGAGAAATCGAAGTCGAAGTGGCCCGCTGCACTGGCAAAGAGAGCACGGGTGTCGATGACCGTGGGCTCCAGCTGAATCTTTCCTCCCAGAAACTCCACCACCTCGCGCAGTGAGGAGACACCATACACCTCCAGCTTGTTGACCACCGCTGCCTCGGTGACATTATCCGCCGGTACCAGCAGACGTTTCAATCCCAGTTTGCGGGCCATGACTGCCGCCGGCAGCGCACCTCTGACGGGTAATATCGATCCGTCGAGAGCCAGTTCGCCCATCATCATCACTGACTCGATGCCCTCGACAGTGAGCTGCTCATTGGCCAGCAGAATACCTACGGCCATAGGGAGGTCGAACGATGCCCCCTCCTTCTTGACATCTGCCGGCGATAGATTGATGATGGTGTTGCGGCGCG
Organism: uncultured Muribaculaceae bacterium; assembly: GCA_910577585.1. Taxonomy (GTDB): domain Bacteria; phylum Bacteroidota; class Bacteroidia; order Bacteroidales; family Muribaculaceae; genus Lepagella. Next base: position 76,735 of record CAJTNN010000004.1, read on the forward strand.
GTGGATCGAACCCGCTTTGCGAAATCGCACTGATGATGCGCTGATGACTTTCGCGCACAGAGGTGTCGGGGAGACCCACAATCTGAAATCCGCACCCGGAATTGATGAGTGTCTCTACAGTGACGGGCATAGCTTCGATGCCCTGAATGGCGGCGGTGAGAAGTTTAGAGAGCATAGGGGGGGTAGGATTATTTTTTCTTAGGACGCAGCTTGCGGAAGGCGGCAGCGCTTTTGGCCATATCGGAACCGGAATATTTGATAGTGCCTTGCGGCGATAGCACGATAAACCACGGTGTGCGGCGCACGCCCAGATTCATCACATCCTTATCGGCAAGACCCTGTGCGGCGAAAGCGCGCACTATGTGGCGCAACGAGTCATTGCGCAGAGTGTTGCGCCAAAGGGCGGAGTCCGGGGTGAGGCACACATCGGCTATGGCCATCGACGCCGAGTCGGGGCGCCATGCGGCGAGGCGCCGCAGTGTGTCGAGAGTCGTCTTGTAGTCCGGAGCCTCTTTGTGCCAGTAATAGATTATGGCCGGATGACCGCTCTTGCCGAGATGCAGGGTGTCGATATTATTGTCGCGGCTTTGCAGAATCAGACTCTTGACCGGATGCTTGGCGGGGTCGGTCAACGGCGGATTGGCCGATTGGGTATCATCGCGGGCAAGCAGCATCGCGATGTCGGCGGTGGCGCCATTCTCTTCGAGCATCCCCCGCAGCGAGGCGAAGGCGGCAGGGTCAATTGCGGCGTCGTAGTATGACCAGAGTGTAAGAGCTGCGGCGCGTTGTGAGGGGTCGCTCTTGACGAATGCAGCCACAGCGGCATTCAGTTTGCGTCGGGCGCGCAATGACGCCGAGTCACCCGAGGCTGAGATTGCGGCTGTGATGAGGTCCTTGTTGGCCAGACGCCATTCCGACAGGCTGGCAGTGGTTTTGTTACCCTCTATCTTCCAGTCGACAGGGTCGGCCCCCTCCCCTGAGATTTTGATTTTATCGCCGCGCTCGGCATAAAAGATAGCCGCCGGGATATCGGCATTGCCGCGCGAGATGGTCACGAGAGTCGGGAAGCGGGTTATCCCCGTGGCCATACCCTTGCCGGCAGCCACAGCGATTGCTGTCTCCACCTGCAGCCCACCTCTCGGGTCGGAGGCGTAATAGGATAGCTTATAGGTGGAATTTACTGATTCCGGCAGAGAGAAGCTCACCTCAAACTGATTCTTCACGCATCCTGCCAGCCATAGGCATAGCAGGCATAGCAGCATCATCAGCTGATGCCCGGAATGCCCCCTCCCGTCAGCCGACCGCAATTGGGTATTACTCGTATATTTTGCTGGAACGTTACTCTTGAATATAATCATGTCAGAAAAAGTCATATACCGAGCCGAGAGATGTCAATTATTGACATTTGGACTCCAACTGCAAATTTAGTATAAATTCGCGTGTCGGCCAAAAGCGCAAGTCGCTCCGCAGGAGCGGTGCGCGGTGCCGCAGGCATTTGGACCGACCGCAAATTTAGTGATAATATAATAATAATCACGTCTGTCAGGGGTGATTATTGCGGTAATGCGGATGATGTTCGAGCAACTGATTGCGCAGATGCGTCGAGTCAAGATGGATGTAAATCTCAGTTGTGGCAATCGATTGATGACCGAGCATCTGCTGGATGGCCCTGAGATTCGCCCCCCCTTCGAGCAGATGCGTCGCAAAGCTATGGCGCAGCGTGTGGGGCGATACATTCTTTCTGATACCGGCCCCCTCGGCCAATTGCCGGATAATCAGGAAAATCATAACCCTCGACAGTTTACCTCCGCGGCGATTGAGGAATAGGATATCATCGGCTCCGGCTTTTGGCTCAGGTCGGAATGGCAGGTATTCGCGTATGCAGTTGAGAGCTGTCGGAGATACGGGCACAATGCGTTGCTTGGCCCCTTTACCCTCGATGATGACCACTCCGTCGTCGGGCGCGAGGCGCGAGATGCGCATGTCGCATAATTCCGATACCCGCAGACCGCTGCCGTAGAGCATCTCAATAATGGCACGGTTGCGTGGCGACTCATCCTTCTCGGGCGGAATGGCTGCAATCATGGCGTCAATCTCCTCGACACTCAGCACATCAGGAAGCATGCGGGCTGTGCGCGGAGTCTCAAGAAGGAGAGTTGGGTCGGTGTCGATTACTCTCTCTGCCAGCAGGAAATGAAAGAATGAGCGCAATGCAGCCACCATTCTTGCCTGCGATGATGCGCAGAGACCCAGGTCATGCAGTGAGGCCAGGAATTCATGCAGCACATCCTCTGTGATATCGGGAGCATAGGAGCTGCGGGGTGAGGCCGAGGACGGGGCTACATCCCGGCTGAATGTCGACTCATCGCCGTCATCAAGAAATTCTACCAGATGACCGATGTCGCGTGTATAAGCCTCGGCTGTGAGGGGTGAGAGCCCGCGCTCGAGGGTGAGGTAATGTGAGAAGTCTGAAAGATAGCGTGATATCTCCATAATCAGCGTTGAAATGTGTGTGGGAGCAGTGAGGGGTCGGAATGACGTTGCCGATTGAGGTCGCTGGTGGCCGGGTGTCGCAAGCTCAGGGCAGTGTGTAGCGTGTCGGGCCGAGCACACTGCGTGGGATAATGATTGAGAGTCTGCGAGAGGTCAGCCGGAGTGAAGTAGATGGGTCGAAAAGGGCTGACAACTCTTCATATTTATCTTCGTCATTGTCGTTGGCAGGGCTATGTCCCTCGGGCTGGAGAAGCAGCGCGTCGGCCTCCGCGGCATCTTCGCTTACGCATGCTCCGGCCAATATAGCCGCCTCCTTCACAATCGGAGCAATCCGGGGTGCAATGTATATGCGGGGTGGCCGGCGGTGCTCCATGGCCAGCAGCACCGTCAGACGGTAGATGCGGCGTCCCCAACGCGACTCATCGGCAGAGTCACCCTCAAGCGCCGGCAGAGCCTCCGCATAATAAGCATACGGAGGCCTCAGATAGAGAGCCTCCGTAATGATTCGGTAAGCTATCGGAGAGTGTACGCCAAACCCTCGGGTGTGGCGCCATCTCCGATATCTGTCAGCTATTTGGCTGAGGGGATTCATCTCTTTTTCATGCGGATTATCCATGCCACCAGTCCGCCCGCGCAGAGCAGGAAGATCAGGATTACGGCTATCACGCCGATGGCATTGGTGACACGCAGCGATTTCGGATTGAAACTGAATTCAATCTCATGGTCGCCGGCCGGTATGGCCAGCGCACGCAGCAGATAATTGGCCCGTCCGGCCTCTACATCCTTGCCGTCGATGCTCACATTCCATCCCCAGGGGAAGTATACCTCCGAGAATACCGCTATGCCGCCGGCAGCGCTGTGGGCCTTGTAGGTGAGGCGGTCAGGGGCATATGAGGTGAGCATGATGGTGTCACCGGGAGCCTTGGCGTGAGCTTTCCCGAGCGCTGCCTCAAACTTCCGGTCGGCCACAGCCTCATCGGCAGGTGAGAGGGTGGAGAGGGCTGCCATCTCCTCGTTGGGAGTGTCGACATATGTGATTTTATCCACAAACCAAGCGTTGCCGAGAGCCCCCGGATTCTCTTCGGCATAGTCGCCAAAGAGGTAATAGCGGGTGTTGAGCATATCAAGCACCGGCTCATCTGATGTGAAGAGTCGTGGTGCCACCGAGTCAGTGGCCATCGAGTCGGGAGCAGCCGCGGCGTTGCGCTGTGCCTCTGCCTGCAGGCGTTGCATGGCGGGATTGATCTGATAGGTGATGAGATCCTGGTAGCGGGTCAGCTTGGCAGCGTGGTATCCTCCGATGGTCTTGTGGAAGTATGAAGAGCGGGCGCCGCCGAATTCGCGTATGTCGAGCACACGGTAATGCGTGGTGTCCTGAAGTATAAAGCGGTCGGCCGAGGTCTGGGCGAATGTCTCGGTCTGTGGCATCGGCTCTACGAAATTCTCAGAATCCACATATCGCTTGTTGACACTGAATAGGTCGATGGTGACGATGGCTGCCAGTGCGCACACAAAGAGCACACTCTTGCGGAATGCGCCGCGCAGATATAGCCAGCACACGAGGAATCCGAGCATGATATACATCAGCGAGCGGGCGCAGTCAGCGCTGACCAGACTCAAGCGTGCCTCGCGCACGGTGGTGAGCACGTTCTGGTAGGCAGGGTTGGTGAATATCCCCTGGCTGCGCAGCATCTCTACTTCATCGGCCGAGAAGGGTGTGCCGAATACCGAGGGGGCCAACCAGCCTACGATGCACACTGCCGCGCCGAATCCGAAGACTGAGAAGAATGTCCATTTATAGCGCTTCAGGAAGTCGGGGGTATCGATCATGGAGTGGATACACATCACTGCCAACAGCGGCACACAGAACTCCAGCACCACCAGGATGCTCGACGGGGTGCGGAATTTGTTGTATCCCGGCACATAGTCGATAAAGAAGTCGGAGAGCGGACCGAAATTATGTCCCCACGCCAGGAAGAGCGAGAAGATGAATCCGGCGAAGAGAGCCCACTTCATAGGCGACTGCCGGCGTCCGTTGACCACAAACATGGCCAATATCGCCAGCATCAGCACCAGAGCCCCGACATAGACCGGGCCATTCGTCATGGGCTGGTCGCCGAAGTATTGCGGGAATCCCCCCACGACCTGCATCTCTTCGGCCGAGAGGTAATATTCATTGGCCTTGTCGGTGTCGGCCACCGAGAGGAGTGAGTTCTGGCCTCCGACGGGTTTGATGGTGGCGCCACCCTTGACATTGGGCACGAGCAGGGTCCATGATTCATCGACACCGTAGCTCCATGCCGTTATGGCCGAGCGGTCCATCCCTTCGGCCGGTGCGCCGGCATCGGGCGATGTTATGTCGGTGGCCCGACCTCTTACAGTCTCTTTGGCATATTCATAGCTATTGTAGAGCGACGCTGAATTCGCCCCCACAGCGAGAATCGCCGCTCCGAAAGCGATAAGCGTGGCCACACCCCAGCTGCGCATGCGATGCTCGCGGTAGGCTATCACTCCCCATGCCGCCACCATGAAGATGATCAGGAAGAAGAAATAATAGCTCATCTGCGGGTGATTGCTCTGCAGCTGCAGCGCCGCGAAGAGGGCTGTGAGCGCTGCACCGGGCAGGTATTTCCCCCGGTAGAGCAGCGCCAGTCCGCCGATGGTGGGTGGGATATAGGCCAGCGTCACGAACTTCCAGATGTGTCCCGCGCCGATGATGATGATGAAATAGGTCGAGAATCCCCATGCCAGCGCACCGAAGAGGGCCAGCGGCCAGCGCATCTTCATGCACAACCCCATGATGAAGAAACCGAGCATCATGGCGAATAGCAGGTTGGCCGGCGACGGGAGCCATAGCGTATAGACCGAGAAAATCCATCCCATCAGCGAGTTGGCCGGATAGGATGGCGAGATCTGGAAAGTCGGCATACCGCCGAAGAGGGCATCGGTCCAGCGTGACGCATGGCCTGTGGCTGCCTCATACTCCTGAATCTCGTGGCCGTTGGCCAGACCCTGCAGGATGTCATGCTGTTGAAGCACATGCCCCTGGAAGTCGTCAGGAGCGAAAAATATAATGGCCACGACTGCCAGAAGCAGCGCGACCAGTATAGTAAAGAGATTTTGCCTTTTCATAAATATAAGGGGAACATATAGCCTATGCAGGATAACCTGACGCTGCGCGCATCGCAGATGCGGAATGTCGGGGTGGGCGATAAATTGCCGGTCCGTCAAAATCGCGCATCAGCAGGGGCAGTCGGAGAGGGGCACGACGTAAGAGTGGAAGTGGGGGTGTGTCGTCAGGTGTGGACCTGACGACGACGGAGTGGGTTACTCTTCGTTGCGGTCGTCGTATTTTCCCTCCTTGAGCTTGATTGTGATATGGCGGTTGAGGCTCTGCTCGAGCGAGATGAGGGTCTCGGTCTCGGTCACACCCTTGATGTGCTGGATCTTGTCGTTGAGGAGCTCCATGAGGTGGGAGGTGTCGTTGGCGTAGACTTTGATGAGCATCGAGTAGGGTCCGGTGGTGAAATGGCACTCCACTACTTCGGGGATCTGCTCGAGTTCAGCCACAACATCGCGGTACATTGATCCCTTCTCGAGCTTTACGCCGACGTAGGTGCAGGTGTTGAACTCAAGCTTTCTGGGATTGACATTATAGCCGGAACCTGTGATTACTCCCATGTCGATGAGCCGGGCGATTCGCTGATGGATGGCAGCGCGGCTCACGCCACACTGCACAGCGATATCTTTCGACGGCATACGGGCGTTGCGCATGATGATGTTGAGAATGCGGCGGTCGAGATTATCAATCTTTTCCATGAGTCAGAATTTAGGGTTAGTTGATATGAGAATAAGGTTAATTTTTGAAGCCCGGAGGCTTCAGAAAGATGATAAGAATGATGAAATTGGCCTAATGACCGAAATTCGCTCCAAAAGTACAAAATAATTTTGACACAGTCAATAAAATAAGAAAAAAATATTATTTAGCTATGTCAAAATGTTATGTTTGGTCGGAAAAAGTGCTGAATTTGGGTTAAAGATGGTCTATTTGGGGTGCCTGACAGCGCATCGTGGCCGTCGGGGAGGCAACGCCGTGCCGTCGCTGTGTAGCGCGATGTCATGAAAAACAGATACCCCTGCGCCCGTCATGGGGCACAGGGGTATCATATCGTTATCGCGGTCGAAGAGAGTGTTTGTGACACTCTTCGACCTTGCAGGGGTCGATGATTAGAGCTTCGGACCTGCAGCGGCAAGTTTCTTGCCGGTCTCGTTGGTCTCGAATTTCTTGAAGTTCTGGATGAACATCTCAGCGAGTTTCTTAGCCTTCTCATCCCATTCCTTCGGATCGGCATAAGTGTCGCGCGGATCGAGGATGGCAGAGTTCACGCCGGGAAGCTCGGTCGGGATCACGAAGTCGAAGTAGGGGAGCACCTTTGTGGGAGCCTTCTCGATGTCGCCGTTGAGGATGTCATCGATGATGCCACGGGTGTCAGGAATTGAGATACGCTTGCCTGTGCCGTTCCAGCCGGTGTTGACCAGATAAGCCTTGGCGCCGTTGGCAGTCATTTTCTTCACGAGCTCCTCAGCATATTTTGTGGGGTGCAGTGAGAGGAATGCCTGGCCGAAGCAAGCAGAGAATGTGGGAGTGGGCTCTGTGATGCCACGCTCTGTGCCGGCGAGTTTTGCAGTGAAGCCGGAGAGGAAGTAGTACTGAGCCTGCTCGTTGTTGAGGATAGCTACCGGAGGAAGCACACCGAAAGCGTCGGCAGAAAGGAAGATCACCTGCTTTGCAGCGGGGCCTTTTGATACGGGCTTAACGATGTTCTCGATGTGGTAGATCGGGTAAGATACGCGAGTGTTCTCAGTCACGCTCTTGTCAGCGAAGTCGGGCTTGCCGTCGGCCTCTACAGTCACGTTCTCCAGGAGAGCGTCGCGCTTGATGGCGCCGTAGATGTCGGGCTCGTTCTCTTTCGAGAGGTTGATAACCTTAGCGTAGCAGCCGCCCTCGTAGTTGAAGACGCCTTCGTCGTCCCAGCCGTGCTCGTCGTCGCCGATGAGTTTGCGCTTCGGGTCGGTTGAGAGGGTAGTCTTACCTGTGCCTGACAGACCGAAGAAGATGGCTGTCGAAGTCTCATCCATGTTGGTGTTGGCTGAGCAGTGCATTGAAGCGATGCCGCGGAGGGGGTTGAAGTAGTTCATCATAGAGAACATACCCTTCTTCATCTCACCACCATACCATGTGTTGAGGATAACCTGCTGGCGCTCCTTGATGTTGAAGGCCACTACAGTCTCAGAGTGGAGGCCGAGCTCCTTGTAGTCTTCTACCTTAGCCTTCGAAGCGTTGAACACTACGAAGTCGGGCTTGAAGTTCTTCAGCTCCTCTTCAGAGGGACGGATGAACATGTTGGTCACGAAGTGAGCCTGCCATGCCACCTCCATGATGAAGCGGACGGCAAGGCGTGTGGCGGGGTTGGCGCCGCAGAAGACGTCGACTACATAGAGCACCTTGTCAGAGAGTTCCTTTACGGCCTTCTCGCGGAGGTGATCCCATACTTCAGTTGTGATGGGCTTGTTGTCGTTCTTGTACTCGTCGGAAGTCCACCATACGGTGTTCTCAGTCACCTCATCCTTGACGAGGTATTTATCTTTAGGCGAACGGCCGGTGTATACGCCGGTCATCACGTCTACTGCACCGAGGTCGGTGAGAGTGCCTTTTTCATAGCCTTCGAGGGCGGGGTTGGTTTCGTCCTTGAAGAGTTCGTCGTAGGAGGGGTTGTGAATGATTTTCTTCACATCTTTGATCCCATACTGGGCCAAATCGAGTTCTGCCATAATAAAACGTCGGTTATTAATGGATTATAAAAGTTTTTTGTTTCTATCAGTGAGTTGCAGTGCCGTTTGCCGGATAGAGGCGGTATCTCGGCCAGCCGTGGCACTCTGACGGCTCTGTATCTAAAACACTGGAGCCGCGTAAACAGTTATGCCGGGTGTGTTAATAATTTCAAAAACCTGTAGAATTTTTGAGGGGCTATTGCCGATTGCAGCCTCCTTAGTCAGCTTTGGAGAGCCGCGGATATTCCCGGGGCTGATTTACACTGCAAATTTACTAAAAAAAATTGAGAGTCTGAGCAAAAGGGGGCGCATTTTTATCGCGATGCGGTGAAAATGCGTTGCAAACCTCCTGCTGCCGTGGTCAGCAGGCTGCCGGGGAGTGGGTCAGATGATGAAACTCACCTCTTTGAAGGCGTAGCTGCGGGGAGCGCAGCCGGCGGCGGGGAGGGGTTGGAGGGTGAGGATGCCGGTGGGGGCGACATCGGTGATGATGGCCTCGATTGTCTCCTGCCGCCGATGGTCGAAGAATTTGTGGGGCGCGCCGTCGTGGCGGTATAGGCTGCTGAGGAAGCGTGTGTGGATGGCGTGGCGCCCGGCAGGTGTGCGCATCGTTTCGAGGGCCTGCAGGATACTGCCGCGCAGCCGTATGGCCAGGGGTTCGAGCTGGTGGTCACAGCCGGTGAGCATCGCCATGCTCACCGGGTTGGGGGCATCGCTGAGGAAGCGGGTCTGGTTGACGTTGATTCCTGCGCTGATGATGCTGCGTGTGATGCTGCTCCCCTGCAGGGAGTGGTCGATGAGTATGCCGCAGATCTTGCGGTCGGCCACGTAGATGTCGTTGGGCCATTTCACACTCGCCTCGATGCCGTAGTCGGCCAGAACGTCGGTTATGGCCAGCGCCACACCCTCTGAGATTACGAATTGCTCAGCCGGAGTGACCCCTTGCGGGATGGCTGCCATGCTGAATGTGAGATTCTTGAGTGGCTCAGACTCCCATGAGTTGCCGCGCTGGCCGCGCCCGGCGGTCTGGCGCCGGGCGAGCAGCATCGTCAGCTCGGGGAAGTGGGCGTACGCCGGCGATTTGAGCAGCATGTGGGTCGAGTCGGCCTCGTCAAGCCATAGCAGCTCTGAGGGGGCTTCACTCATCGCCGCGCACGATTTTCACCTCCACCGCATCTTCGGGTATGAAGTTGGCGATGCGGTCGGGCCACTCGATAAAGCAGAGTGCGCCGCTGTAGAAGTAATCCTCGATGCCCATATCCTCAGCCTCGGCGTCATCTTCGATGCGATAGCAGTCGAAGTGGTAGATGAGTTCGGCGGTGGTGTCAGAGCGGTATTCGTTGATGATGGCGAAGGTGGGCGATGATATGTCGTCGGTCACACCCAGCTGGCGGCAGACCTCGGCGATGAATGTGGTCTTGCCGCCCCCCATCGGGGCGATGAATGTGAAGATGGTGTTGTCGCCCATCTCTTCGATAAATTTGCCGGCTGCGGCGGGCAGGTCGGCAAGTGTGGGGATATTGATAGTCATATGCTTCTGTTGTCGTTTTGAGTTGATGCTTTACGGTGGGGCGCCCGGGGGGGGGAGCGGAATGGGGTCAGGGATTGTCGGGGTCGGCAGCGATGATGAGTTCGGCGGCATATTCCGGTGCCACCGATGTGCCGAGTTTGCGGCGCATCATGCGGTAGCCGCTGAGCTGCCAGTCGCGCCGCGGACTCGGCTGCAGCAGCGGGCTGAGTTCGCGGCAGATGTTGGCCACGGTGCACTTATGCACCAGAAGTTCGGGCACAATCTGGTTGCCTACAATCAGATTCGGCAGCGACACATACTTCACCTTCAGCAGCTTCTCCATGATCTGATATGAGATTTTGCGGCCGTTGGCGCGGTAGCACACCACCTGCGGCGTCCCTACGAGCGCCGTCTCGAGAGTGGCGGTGCCTGAGGTGACGAGGGCTGCCTTGGCATACTTCACCAGTGTGGGGGTGGCACCGAAGGCTACCTTCAGCCCGGGGTCCTGCGCCACCTCGCGATAGAAAATCTCGGGCATAGCCGGAGCGGCTGCCACCACATACTGAAACTCCGGATACCTTTTGGCCGCCTCAATCATAAGGGGTAGGTTATTGCGGATCTCTCCGCGCCGCGACCCCGGGAGCAGGGCGATGATCGGACGCGGGTCGGTGATGCCTTGCCGCTCAAGGAAATGTCGCAGCGGGGCGATGTGGCCCATGGCGTGGTCAATCTCCTCTACCGACGGATTCCCCACATAACTCACATGCGGATAATCGCGCTTGCGATAGAAATCGACCTCGAAGGGGAGAATGGAGTAGATGTGGGTCACATAGTGGCGTATTGACTTGATGCGCCACTCCTTCCATGCCCATATCTTTGGCGAGATATAATAATCCACCCTCACGCCGCGGCGCGCGGCATGGCGGGCGAGCTTGAGGTTGAAGCCGGGAAAATCCACGAGAATGAGCCGGTCAGGCCGATAGGTGTCGAGCAGCTCCTTGGCACGCCTCAGATTCTTGAAAATCTCAGGCAGATGGCGCAGCACCTCGCTGAAGCCCATGACGTTCAGCCGGTCGTAGTGCAGGTCGGGGGCAACGCCGGCGGCAGCCGCCATAAGGTCGCCGCCAAAGAAGCGGAACTCCGCCTCCGGATCATCCTTGCGCAGGGCCGATATCAGGCGCGAGGCATGCAGGTCGCCCGAGGCCTCGCCTGCAATCAGCATATATTTCATGTGGCAGAGTCTATATCTGTTATACCGGAAGTCGCTGCAGTTACTTCATGGCAAAATGAAATAAGGAGGGCTCCGGCTCGTTATTTAATCTAAGAATGAACCCATTGGGGAGGATTGACCCGCCGGGGATGCCGCACGTTGATGGCGGGGATGCCACGCGCCGGGTGAAACTCCAATGCAAATTTAACAAATATTCCTCATACCTCAGGCCCTGACGTGCAAAAATGTTGACTCCGGGTCGTGTCAAAAATACTCTGCCCATATGCGCTATCTACTCATAGTCATGCTGGTGATTCTCGCCTCGATAGGCGTGCAGTCGTGCATATCCGACAGTTTTACCGACTCGTCGTCGGTGAGACTGCGTTTCTCTACCGACACTGTCAGTTTCGACACCGTCTTCACTGACCTGGGCACCCCTACGGCGCGCCTGAAGGTGTTTAATCCCGACAAGAAGGGGGTCAATATCTCTTCCATCCGCTTCCGCAATGCCGACACTCCCTTCGCGATGAATGTGGATGGCGTCAGCGGCAGCACGTTCAGCGATGTCGAGATACGCGGCGGCGACTCGATATTCATCTTTATCGAATGCTACATCCCCGAGAACCAGCAGGGGCGTCCCTTCCTGGTGGAGGACGACCTGCTCTTCACCACCAACGGCACCGAGCAGCGGGTGGTGGTCGAGGCCTATGGCCAGAATGTGACGCGTCTGCGCAATGTGGAGGTCACCTCCGACATGACCATGCGTGCCGGACTCCCCTACGTGATATTCGATTCGCTCACCGTGCGCCCCGGGGCCACACTGCGCATCGAGCCGGGTGCGCAGCTGCTGTTTCATGATAAGGCCGCACTCGTGGTGGAGGGTTGTCTGGAGGCTGTGGGCGAGCCGGGCAAGATGATAGCCATGCGCGGCGACCGCCTCGATGATGTGCTGCCCGATGTCTCCTACGACATCATGGCCGGACAATGGCGCGGTGTGCGGATCGCCCCGGAGTCGTTTGGCAACCGCATGGAATATGTCGATATGCGCAGCACCTCCGAAGGCTTGCGCATCGACTCCACAGCCGATGTGAGCCGGCAGAAACTCACACTCGTCAACTCATGGCTGCATAACTCGCAATCCACGGCCCTGAGCTCGAAATACGCCAAGGTGGATGCCTACGGGTGTGTGTTCTCGGAGGCTGCCGAGGCGGTGGTGCGGCTTACCGGTGGTGAGCACACATTCTCGCAGTGCACACTCGCCAACTACTATCTCTTCAGCATCATCAGCGAGCCTCTGCTCTCGCTCTATCATGTGCTGCCCGATGAGGCTGACGAGAATGGTGAGCCGCTGATGCGAGCATCATTCGACAACTGCATCATCTATGGACTCGGCTCTGACATCAACACCACCGACCTCACCGGCTCTGACGTCTTCCTGCGATATACACTTCTGAAATCGGCCGGATCCGATGATGCCAATTTCATATATTGCCTGTGGGACTCCGACCCCGACTTCCTCACCGTGCGCGAGGACTATTACTTCAACTATCATCTCAAGGATGACTCACCGGCCATCGGCGCCGGCGATCCGGCCCTGGTGAATCCGCTCACCGAGAGCGACATGGATGGCGTAAGACGCGCCACTCCCCCTGCACTCGGAGCCTACTCCTATACCCCCGGGGCCGACTGACGACGCATCGAGTGAGAAATTGAAGAATAACGCTATCAATGGGGTGAACCCCTCGCCGCGCTGAAGTGTTATTTTGCAGAGCCGTGAATTTTTGTTAATTTTGCCACGGCTGGAGGCCCTGGCCTCTACTTATGATTAAGACCCGACATATGATATTCCGATCCAAGCAAGATGACCGCGAGGAGGATGATTTCTTCAACACCCCTCATCAGCCTGCGCAACCAAAGCCTGTAAAGCAACCCACCCCCTCTCCGGAGGATCCCAAATATTATGACATCGACGACGAATGGGAACATCTGCGTCCGTCGTCGCGCAACTGGAAGTTCTGGCTCTGGCTTGTGGCCGGAGCCGTGGTTGTGGGACTCGGCTATGCGGCATGGCTGCGATACTTCACACCCTATTCCACTCATGAGGTGCAATATGGCTATGTGGAGCAGATAATGAGGCGCGGCGATATTTTCAAGACTTTCGAGGGGGTACTCATCCCTTACAAGGCTATCAATGACACGATTGTGCCTTATGATGGCGATATCATCTTCACCGCCAAGAACGACCATGTGGCAGCCGAGCTGCGTCGCATGCAGCTGGCTAATCTGCCTGTGAGGGTGGAGCTGGAGCGCTATCATGCCACTGTGCCTTGGCGCGGCGAGAGCCGTGTGGTGATTGTGAGCGCCGACACTGCCGATGTGACCAAGATTTATCCTGTCACTCTCAATCATCCCCTTATCCCGGGGAGTGATTGCGGCTATCGTTATAATCCGGCCACTGACTCGCTTCATCTGGCCGCCAGCGGCTCAGCGCGATGATGCGGCTCCTGCTTGCAATTCTCCTTTCGGCATCAGCGCTGCTTGCTCCGGTCTCGGCCAAAGCGGCGTCGGCAGAGCTTCGCCCCTTTGGAGTGGCGGAGAGCCTGGGCTATGAGCCGGGTGATTCTCTGCTGGTGATTGCAGCTGATGTGGAGAGTCTGCCTGACTACGCCTTTGCGGGGTGCCGGGGGCTGCGGAGGGTGGTGTTCGAAGCCGGTTCGCGGTGCACCGCTATCGGCGAATGCGCATTTGCCGAAGCTCGCGACTTGCAGGAGATTAGCCTGCCTGAGTCGCTTGTCAGCATCGGCGAGGGGGCTTTCCGTGAGTGTGCGTCGCTGCAGCTCCTTGCGTTGCCGCAGGGTGTGACAATCGTGCCAAAAGAGATGTGTCTGCGATGCGAGAGCTTGGAGGAGATTGATTTTACGGCGGCTCTGACTGAGATCGGCAGCTTTGCCTTCACCGGTTGCGCTGAACTGCGCCGCCTTGTGCTCCCCTCGCTGCTGAGGAGTATAGGCAGCAATGCCTTCGGCGGATGCCGGAGAATCAAGGAGGTGATTGTGCCCGACAATGTGAGGCAACTCGAGAGCTATATCTTCGCCGGTTGCGAGGCGCTGGAATGGGCTGTGCTCCCCGGGCGCCATGACCTGCTCGGCGAACTGATATTCGCCGATACCCCTTCATTAAGAGAAATCACCATCAACTCCACCATTCCCCCCGAATTTGACTGCGACAGCTCGCTATTCGAGCCCGGTGACACCGCTGCATGGCAGCGCTGCACGCTCCGGGTGCCCGCCGCAAGCATTCCCGCCTACACCGAGGCCCCCGGCTGGCAACTTTTCCACCACATCATCGCCATCCCCTGAAAGCTGATATAAAGTTGTTTTTGAGAGATACTTAGACATCCCCGTTTACCTGAAAGTTGAATTCATGTCTCCGGAGTAGATATGGATAATATGAAGGGGCCGGCTGAAACTAATAAGCCGGCCCCACATACGTATTGCTAAGTTATGCAAAGGTTATTTGACGGTGATTGTGGTCAGCGAGGGGGAGTAGGGGAAGCGCAGATGGGCGGTGCGGGTGGCCGCGTCGTAGACGTAGCCGTACTGGCGGATCATCTTCAGCGACTGGGCGCGCTCAAGCGGTGTGCCGTTCCACACAATCTCCTTGGGCTGCGCCACGCCGATGACTGAGAGTTCAATCATCTTGCTTTCGGGCATACCCTTGTAGCCACCCTCGGTGGAGATGCGTATCTCGGTCGCGCCATCCTTGCGGTCGGCCTCAAACTTGATAAGTGCATACTCTCCATCCTCGATAGATGTGGGCGACTTGCGGTCGTCTTCGAAGAGTGTGTATTCACTCTTCTGTGGCGATGCATAGTAGCGCACACTGAGGAATGTCGGGTCATACTGCTCCACATTCTCAATCGGGCGCTCATACTGCGGTATGAAAGAGCCGGCCTTCACGAAGAGGGGCATCTTGTCGAGAGGAGCGGCCACTGTGTAGCTCTTTCCACCTTTATACTTCTGGGTGGGATTCCACCATGAAATCCATTCGCCGGCGGGGAATAGCACGGTGCGCTGACGCGCCTTGTCGGTCATGACCGGAGCCACAAGCACCTCATCGCCCCACAGATACTCATCATCGACCGCAGCGTAGTCGTCCCCCTCATTGTCGCCACGGAAATTGAGCGGACGGGCAAGAGGCAGACCATAGCGGCTGTTCTCATAGGCGAGCGTGTAGTTGTAGGGGAGCCACTGATAGCGCATTTTGATCCACTCTTTCGATATCTTCTCCATCTCAGGATAATGATACGGCTCGGGTTTGAGTTGCGCATGGGTGCGCAGTGTGGGGGTGAATGTGCCCATCTGGAGCCAGCGCACATAGAGTTCGGGATCAAGCGGGTGCTCGCGGTCGACGGCAAATCCGCCGATGTCAGAGCTCATGTAGCCCAGACCCGAGAGTCCGGCGCTGAGCATCAGATTCACCTGCGGGCCGAAGCCTCCCCATGAACGCGATACGTCGGTTGTCCAGGGCACCACGCCATAGCGTTGCAGACCTGCCGTGCCACCGCGCATCAGCAGAATCGGGCGCATGTCAGGATAATCGCGGCGCAGACCCTCATAGATGAGGCGCGACCACTCATTGCCATATACATTGTGGTATTCCGTGGCCGTCTGGCCATTGGCATGACGTATGGATTCGGGATGCACCTCCGGTTCACCCAGGTCGCCCCACCATCCGGCTATGCCGTCGGCAGTGAGGTCGGAGTATCGGCTCCAGAGCCAGTCGCGGGTCTCGGGATTGCTGACATCGAGCATGCCGGCATCCCCTACCCATGTGGTCACATCGTGGGTGTTGCCCTCGGCATCGCGGGCCAGCATGGAGCGTTCGGAGAGGAAGTTGTAGTTGTCGATGGCCCCCTTCTTGTTGACGTAGGGCTGCGATATGGGTATAAGGTTGACACCCTTCGCCTTGAGCTCATCGAGCATAGCCTTGTGGTCAGGCCACTGCACTGAATCCCAGGCCAGGCGCCCCATGTCGCTCTCCACGCCATACCAGTAGAGGTCGAGCACGATTCCATCCACGGGGTATCCGCGGGTCTTCAGCGAGTCGATGGCGCCGAGAGCCTCCTGCTGGTTGTGGTAGCCATATTTCGAGGTGATGTAGCCCAGACTCCAGAAGGGGGGCAGCGGCTGCAGACCTGTGAGCTGCGAGTAATTGGCAGCCACATCAGCCAGGTCTTTGGCCGGAGAGTTGATGAAATAATATGACAGCGCGCGCGGAGTGGCCGACTCATAGGTGATGGTGTCGCCAAGAGTGAGCGAAGCACGGTTGTAGTCGTCAAAGAGTATGCCGAAGCCGCGGTCGGAGGCGAAGTAGGGCACCGAGATACCCATCTGCGAGATGCGAGGGTCATTCTTGGTGTAGCCATAGTTCTGACGGTTGTACATCGTCAGCGTGTCGCCGTTAAGAGTGGGGCGATGACCACGTTCGCCGGCGCCGTAGAGGCGTCCGGCCTTCGAGCCGTCGAGAGTGATGCGCTTGGTGGGGCCATTGTTGTCGACGCCATCGGTCTCAGTCAGAATCTCATTACCCTCGGCATCAAGGAATGTGACGCGGCCCGTGGCGCGGTCTACGCGCACCTGCATCGACTCGCTGCCCAGAGCTGCCCATGTGGGGGTCACCACCTCCACAAATCGCTCAGCCGTGGGGCGCATCACCGCCGACTGCGACGGGAAGTAGGGTGCCGCAGCCGAATCAGCTGGAAGCACCGTGATGCGGAAGATATCCTTCGACACCGGAGTCACACTCACCTCACCCTTTGAGGTGGCCACATGCATCGAACCGTCAGGACGTCGTGTCACCGCTCCATCGGTGAGGGCCGCCTGCATCGAGATCAGTGTCGCTCCTCCGCCGATAGCCAGCAGGAGCGGAAGAATGGCTGAATGTCTCATTTGTCGTCAAACTCGATATCTTCGTCTACAATCACATGCCAGGGGAGTCCCGAGGCAGCAAGTTTCTCAAGGAAGGGGTCGGGATTGAATTCCTCTACATTGTGCACGCCGGGCTTTACCCACTCGCCGGTGAGGAACATGTAGGCACCCACCATGGCCGGCACGCCGGTGGTGTAGCTCACCGCCTGTGCACCGGTCTCCTTATAGGCAGCCTCGTGCGAGCAGTTGTTGTAGATGTAATATGTTGACTCCTTACCCTCTTTGTCCAGGCCTGAGATGCGGCAGCCGATCGAGGTCTCGCCGGTGTAGTTCTCTCCCAGCGAACCCGGGTCGGGGAGCACAGTCTTCAGGAACTGGATAGGGATAATCTCGCGACCCTCATACATCACCGGATCGATGCGTGCCATGCCTATATCCTGAATCACGCGCAGGTGAGTGAGATACTCCTGGCCGAAAGTCATCCAGAAGCGTGCACGCTTGATGGTGGGGAAGTTCTGCACGAGCGATTCAAGCTCCTCGTGATAGAGCAGGTAGCTCTCGCGCTCGCCGATGTTGGGGTAGTTGAGCGGACGGTGGATGGCCAGATTCTCAGTCTCCACCCATTTGCCATCCTGCCAGTATTTACCCTTCTGGGTTATCTCGCGGATATTGATTTCGGGATTGAAGTTGGTGGCGAATGCCTTGCCGTGGTTGCCGGCGTTGCAGTCTACGATGTCGAGATACTCCATCTTCGAGAAGTGGTGTTTAGCGGCATAAGCCACAAACACAGCCGACACACCTGGGTCGAAGCCGCAGCCGAGGATAGCTGTCAGGCCGGCCTTCTCGAAGCGCTCGCGGTAGGCCCACTGCCACGAATACTCGAAATGTGCCTCATCCTTAGGCTCATAGTTGGCAGTGTCGAGATAGTTGACACCACACTGCAGACAAGCCTCCATGATGGTCAGATCCTGGTAGGGGAGGGCCACATTGATGCAGATATCGGGTTTGTGGCGGTTGAAGAGCTCCACAATCTGTTCCACATAGTCAGCATCCACCTGGTCGGTGATGATATTCTTCGCACCGATCTTCTCCACCAGTCGGTCGCACTTCTCCTTGCGGCGAGAAGCGAGCACAATCTCGGTGAAGACCTCAGGGTTCTGGGCGCACTTGGCTGCCACAACGGTGCCGACACCACCGGCTCCGATAATCAATACTTTTCCCATTATCTATATGTCAGTTAAATTTAAATATTGCAGAAAGGTATATACGGCTCATGCTGCCATGCGCCCCCGCAAGCGGGGTCTGAAGGCAGCACAGTTTGCCGCGTCATGACGCCGGCATAGCCGGCATCCGGCGCGTTTGCTCCGAATATACGCGAAGTTACAAAAAAAAACTTACATTTCACGCATCCGCACGCCCCATATCTTCGCCAAAGCGTTGAAATCAGATTTTGAAGCGACTCCAACTGTTTAAAATTTAGTAGCGGTTTTATTTGACCAGCTACTTATCTGATGAAGACGGTGAAAAGCGTCAAAAAGAACCATAGCTAAAAAAATATATCCAGATATACGAATGTTTGGAAATAAACTTAATATTTTATAGTTTAATATATGGATAGTTATCGTTAAATTTGCAGATAACTATCCATATATTGTATCATGGTCGATCCGAATTATATTACAAATGCCGAGATTATGGCCACGCTTGCAAAGCGAGTGAAGGAATATAGGTTGGCGGCCCGCATGAGCCAACGAGAACTGGCGCAACAGTCGGGAGTCAGTTATACTACGATTAGTCATTTCGAGCAAGGGCGTAACACGAATCTTACCCTCAGCAATTTCATTTCGCTGCTTCGATGCGTCGGAATGGAAAAACAGCTGGTGGACCTATTGCCCGAGCTCCCAGTGCCCCCCATGGCACTGCGCAAAATCAATAAATTGATTCCTAAAAGAATAAAAAAGAGCCACCATGATAGAGAGTCTTGATGTATATCTGTGGGATAAGAGGGTTGGGACCTTGGTAGAATCTCGAACGGGATATAAAAAACAAATCAGCTTCTACTATGATTCCGAATTCATTAAAGCGGGTATAGACATTGCGCCTCTTTCCGCTTCGATTTTCAGTATTGCCGCACAACGCGGGCTTCCCATCTATCCTGAAAAGGATAAAGCTTTTGAAGGGCTCCCGGCATTCATCTCTGATTCCTTACCCGACCATTGGGGAAATTCGGTTTTCAATGAGTGGGCTAAAAAGCATGGTAAACGCCAAAGAGATTTATCGTCTTTGGATCGACTCGCCTATATCGGGAGCCGAGGGATGGGAGCATTGGAATTCCGTCCGCCGGCATTTCCGGATAATGAGGTTCCATTTAAGGTGCAAATCAAAGAACTCACCGCTTTAGCTCAGGATGTTTTGAAAAATGCAGGCAATTTCAAGACCAACTTAAGTGAGAATCTCCAGATTGAATCTCTTTTCAAGGTCGGCACTTCTGCAGGTGGCCGACGCCCGAAGGCAGTGATTAACTTCAATCCAGCTACAGGAGATTGTTATTCCGGTCAGGTATATATGGCAAGGGATGGATTCATACCGATGATAATAAAATTTGATGAACATTCCGGCATTCCTACTACACTCATCGAGTATAGTTATTGGTTGCTGGCGCAAGCCGCAGGTCTGAACATGATGCCAAGCATATTGTGGAAATCAGGTGATGAGTCCCATTTTCTGACCCAGCGGTTTGATCGTAAAGGTGCCGAAAAGCTTCATATCCAGACATTGGCTGCCATGATGCCAAACGCTACTTCATACGAGGAACTATTCTTGGTTGCCAATAAACTTGGCATAGCTCCTGAAGAATTCGAAATGCTATTTCGTCAGATGATATTGAATATTCTTACGGGCAACGTTGATGATCATTCCAAAAATTTCAGTTTCATAATGAATGCTTCCGGGGAGTGGCATATTGCTCCGGCCTATGATTTTACTTTTGCGGTAGATCCATCGGCTCCCGGCTATATCAACCGTCACAGCTTGACATTGAACGGCACTAATGAGCATTTCACAAAGAGAGATTTGCTCAGCATCTCTCGTGCATTCAGCATAAAGCGAGCAGAAGCGATTCTGGATGAAGTGATGCCTGTAGTTCAAAATTATCGCCGGTATGCCAAACAGGCAGGGGTGCCCGAAGAGTGGACGCTGAAGATAGAGGCAGAAATTGCGGATAGGATTGCTGACTGCCTCGGATGAATTCACGCATCCGCACGCCCCATATCTTCGCCAAATTTCAATCTGATACCTCATACGTGCCGATGTCCGAGTCTGAGAGGGCAACGCCTTTAAGTTAAGGATTCAACTTTGGCTGACTTGGTTAGGAAGATGGGGAAGGAATTTTAAGGCGCGGATTTCTTCTCTTACTCGCTGCTGCGCAGCTCGTTGCGAGCGCGGATGGGATGGATTAACGCGGATCTAATTCTTCATATGCCATTGGATGGGGCGCAGGCACAACGGCGCTATGCGCCTTGTGGCGACGCGGATGGTGCCGGATGTTGGTCGACCCCAAGTGCCGACATCATTTCACGGGAGAACGTGGTGACGGGAGAACGTTTTTTTACGGGAGTACGGTGGTGAGGAAGCACACGGCTTTTACGTTTACCCGTAGGCCCCCGTTCTCCCGTAGAATCATCGTTCTCCCGTAAGCCCCGTATTAAGAGGGAATGCGCAGCCAATCTGCGAGCATCAAGGCGCTCAGCGCCGAGATGTCTATATGTCAAGCGGCACTCTCAACGCCGGTCATCGCGAAATGGGG
Source organism: uncultured Muribaculaceae bacterium (assembly GCA_910577585.1). Classification (GTDB taxonomy): domain Bacteria; phylum Bacteroidota; class Bacteroidia; order Bacteroidales; family Muribaculaceae; genus Lepagella. The sequence goes on from CAJTNN010000004.1 coordinate 97,515, forward strand.
TGGGCATGCGGTTAGTGGGTGGCCGATGACTTGGGCTTGTCGCGCATGATCCAGGCGATGGTGAAGAGGCCGAGCAGGATGAGCATCACTGTCTGGCCGCTCCATTGCAGCATCGAGAAGGCTGTGCCCTGCGCTTCGCTGACGCCGTAGATGGCGAGACCGAACATGATGGCTATGTTCCACGGCCCTAGGCCGCCGTTGCTCGGTATGCCCATCGCTATCGAACTGAGCACGAATGCCACCAGGCAGGGCACAAGCCCGTAGCCGAGTGATGCCTGCGAGCAGAGCTCGCGCGTGAAGGGGAAGGCAAAGAATGCCACATAGAGTTGCACGAAATAGCAGGCCCACAACAGCAGGCTCAGAAGGATAAACATCCCGCGCCGACGCATCGTGATGACTGAGGCGAAGCCCTTCCATAATTCAGCCAATACGCCCCGTATGCGCACCACTATTTTTGACTCTTGCCAATGACGGTAGGCCCAGAATGCCAGTAGGCCGATAACGATAATCGCGCCCCACAACCATGGCGAGGCGGCAAGTCCCACCAAATCGCGACCTACAGGATACTTCTCCAGGAAGGAATTGATGGCCGAGGTGGCCAGCACCAAGGTCAGCAGGAAGAGAAGCAGAACTGTCAGACTGTCGGCCAGACGGTCTGACACCATCGAGCCGAATACGTTAGAGAGCGAGGCCTTCTCGCGTTTGGCGATGTAGGTGCAGCGCCATATATCCCCCAGGCGGGGGAAGACGATGTTGAGGGCATAGCACCCGAAGATCGAGCAGCAAAGCGCCATGTAGCCAGGCCGGATGCCAAGCGAGTCAAGCTGCAGCTGCCAGCGGCGGGCGCGTATCATGTGCGAGACTACCGACAGTCCCATCGCCGCCAGAATCCACCAATAATTCACGCCATGGCGGATGATCTCCATCATGTCGGCGAAGTTCACCTTTCTGAACAGCACCCACAGCAGCACCACCGTCAGCGCCGCAGCCAGCAGCCAGCGCATCACCCCCTTGAATATTTCCTTTCTATTTTGAGTCATATCTCGTGTCATGTTTAATGAAGATGTTCAGACGCATCACAAGGTCTAAACACCCATAACAATAAAATCCGTCTCCCTCCAAGAAGGAAACGGATTTTATTATCTATGATTGTAAGCGGCGCTTGAAATTAGCGGCTTACGCGGGGATTATCAATTGAAACGACGGTTGCCCTGCAGAGCCGGTTTGCCATCGGCAGCCACATTCTTCTTCTGGCCACGCTTGAGGATAGCCCATGCGATGGGAGCAGCGGCGTAGAGCGAGCAGAATGTGCCGACAACCACACCGAAGATCATTGCGAATGTGAATGAGCGGATAGTGTCGCCACCGAGGAAGAAGATGCAGAGCAGCACGAGCAGAGTCGAGAACGATGTCATCACCGTACGCGACAGTGTGGTGTTCAAGCTCTTGTTGATGGTCTGGAAGCGGTCCTCCTTCGGGTAGACCTTCATCATCTCGCGCACACGGTCGAATACCACCACCGTATCATTGATCTGATAACCGATGATAGTCAGGATAGCCGCGATAAACGACTGGTCAATCTCCATCGAGAAGGGGAAGAAGCCCCAGCAGATAGAGTAGAAGCCGATGATGAGGAATGCTGTCAGAGCCACAGCGCAGAGGGCACCAACTGAGAAGGCAATGTTGCGGAATCGGAGCAAGATGTAGAGGAACATGCAGACCAGAGCGATGCCTACAGCCCAGTATGCGTCGCGACGCATGTCGTCGGCCACGCTCGGACCCACCTTCTGAATCGAGATGATACCGTTGTTCTCATCAGCCACACGGAAGGCATTGATATCCATTGTCTGGCCCTGGGCGTTGGTGAGCTCATCCTGGAGGTTGGAGTAGAGGATATCGGTAATCTCATTCTCCACACCCTCGCTCTCGTCGGCGATCTTGTAGTTGGTAGAGATGCGCACCTTCGAGGGACCATCGATGGTGATCACGTTGACCGATATGGTCTTGTCGTCAGCCTTTGTCTGGAAAGCATTGAGGAGCTTTGACTCCACATCCTTCGGGTTGACATCCTTGGCGAGTTGCACCACATAGTTGCGGCCACCCGAGAAGTCGATGCCCTGGTTCATGCCGCGGATGGCGAGCGATGCGATTGAGATGACTACCAGAGCCACCCAAACGGCAGCCGCAGCCTTGCGCTGGCCGAGGAAGTTGATCTTGGTGTGGGTAAGGAAGTTGCGGCTCATGGCAGTTGAGAATGTCATGTTGGCGCAACGTCCGTTCTTGGTGATGATGTCAAATGCGATGCGGGTCAGGAAGACTGCTGTGAAGAATGAGCAGACCAGACCGATGATGAGCGTAGTGGCGAAGCCCTTGATCGGACCCGAACCGAAGATCAGCAGGATGATACCTGTGATTACCGAAGTGAGGTTAGAGTCGAAGATTGCAGAGAAGGCATTCGAATAACCCTCCGAGATAGCCTGACGGAGTTTCTTGCCGTTGGCAAGTTCCTCTTTGGTGCGCTCGAAGATAAGTACATTGGCGTCGACCGCCATACCGAGAGCCAGCACGATACCGGCGATACCCGACAGAGTCAGCACAGCCTGCAGCGAAGCCAGGATGCCGAGAGTGAAGAAGAGGTTGAGGATCAGACCCACGTTGGCCACCAGACCCGGAATCACGCCATAGATGCAGATCATGAAGATCATCAGCAGCACCAGAGCCACGATGAATGACACGAAACCCTGCTGGATTGCCTCGGCGCCGAGCGACGGACCGATGACGTTGTTGCTCACCACCTTTACCTGAGCCGACATCTTGCCTGACTTAAGCACATTGGCAAGGTCGTTGGCCTCTTCGGGAGTGAAGTTACCGGTGATCTCAGAGCTGCCGCCGGTGATCTCATTGTTGACGTTCGGGTAAGAGTATACGCGGTTGTCGAGCACGATAGCGATGGGGCGTCCGATGTTGTTGCGGGTCAGAGTTGCCCACTCGCGTGCGCCGCGGTCGTTCATGCGCATGTTGACAGTGTTGCCGCGCATGTTGTCGTATTCAGAGTTGGCCGAAGTCACGGCGTCACCCTCGAGAGCAGCCTCACCCTTGAGGGCCACGAGCTGCCAGTAGGGAGTGGTGCGGTACTCCTTGTCGTTCTTCTTGATGGGGTTGCCCTGTGCGTCGGTGAGGGGAATCTCTACCGGCTTCACCTCCCATACGAGCGAGAGGTCGCTGGGAAGTTTGGACTTAGCCAGGGGTGAGTTGAAGATGCTGTCCACGAGAGCCTGGTTGGCCGGAGCCACGAGGCCCACAACCGGGCTACCGTCGCGCTGGCGGCCGCCGAGGAGCTCAATCACGTTGGTGTGGTTGATGGTGTCCTGGGCTGCGTAAGCCTCGGCGAAGGCTGCGAGTTCGGGCAGGATCTCGTTGTAGTTGTATACTTCAAAGAATTCGAGGTTGGCCGAAGATTTGAGCAGGTCGGTGACACGCTCGGGCTCCTTCACGCCCGGGAGTTCGAGCAGGATCTGGCCTGTCTTGTCCTGGAGCTTCTGGATGTTGGGGGCCACGACGCCGAACTGGTCGATACGTGTGCGGAAGATATTGAAGGCAGCGTCAACCTGGCTCTCCACCTGCTGCTCGAGCGCGGTGGTCACCTCGGCATTCGACGAAGAGTTCTTCAGTTTGCCGAGGAATTCACCCTCGCGGCTGAAGAGGCCGGCCATTGTGCCGGGCTGGAAGTTGGCAGCCACTTTCTGCACGAAGTTCTTGTCGGCGGCTTTCGCACCCTCCTTCTCAGCCTTTGCGATGGCGTCGTTGACCTGACGCAGCGCGGCTTCGCCGTTGGCATACTGGCGGAGGATGTCGGGCACAGAGATTTCGAGCACCACGTTCATACCCCCTTTGAGGTCAAGACCGAGGCCGATCTCCATTTTGCGCACCTGATTGTAGGTGTAGCCCAGATAGACTTTCTCTTTGTCGATTGAGTCGTTGAATTGCTTCAGACTTTGCTTGTAGACGTCGTTGGTGACGTCAGAGGTGCCTGATGCCTTTGCAGCGAATTCCGTAGCCTTCTTCTCGTAGTGAGAGGTCACGAATGAGAAGCTGATGTAGAATCCGCAGATAAGAATCAGGAGCACAGCGATGGTGCTGATAAACCCTTTGTTCTGCATTTTGAAGTTTTGTTGTTATATAGTTTTAATTTTTATCGGTCAGTCGGGCAGGTGTCCCGGGCCGGGGCCCTCTTGAGGGGGCGTCAGACCACATTGGATGATGCGCCTGACTGCGCCGAAGGGATAGCTTCGGCGCAGGTCGGGCGTTTCAACTTGCAAATATAGTTTAAATTTTTCAGCTAATAAAGAGGTTAGGTGCAAAATCCACTGAAATTTGGCATTTTTTTAGAAGTGCCGCGAGATTAGCGCAGTCGCGAGGCGGCTCCGGAGTTGTAGTTGCCTGTGGATGATGAGTTATAACCGTTGTAGCCGTTATAGCCGTTATAGTAGTCGTCATCCTCATCCTCCTCGTCGCCATAGCCGTTCTGGTTCTTGCGTGTGGGGGCGTTCTTGCGCTGTGTGGGCTTGTTCTTGAGCAGGGTCTCGGGCTTCATGGCGTCGGCGGGGGTGTCGAATACCCGCCAGGTCTCCTCTTTGTTCCAGTTCTGTTTGATCGAGATGCTCTTCGGATAGTAGAAGGCCGGCTCGGGCTGACGACGCTCTACGATGTCGCCTGAGTCCCATTCGCCATTGCCATTGTAGTCGGCGATTATGCGGAAGTAGAATTTGCCGGGCACGAGATTGCGGAACACCGCGCGTCCACCCTCAAGGCGCACACGCTCCGTGGGGGTGTCGCTCGTGCTGACAATCTCTACGAAGGCGGGCACTCCGGCGGGCCAGTCGGCCACATTGAGTGTCAGCGAGCAAAACTCCTTCTCGGCCTTGACCTTGAATTCCTGGTTGACGGGTCCGGTGAAGAGTCCGTAGATTCCCTCCATGGCAAGTGAGTCGGCCTGTAGTCGGTAGCCGGTGTCGTATTGCCATGGGTATACTATCGAGTATAGTCTGGGGTTGAGCGAATCCTGCACTATGCGCGGGCGTTCGGGCAATGGCGTCCAGATGGTGTCGCGCTTCACTTCGAGTCGGAAGGCGAGAGTGTCGAGGCGGGCCAGGGGTGTCTCGGTCATGAAGAGGAGGGGGCGGGTGGGCTCCTGGTTGGATCCGGCGGGGAAGGTGACACTCAGCAGAGGGGTGGGAGGGGGGAGAGTATCGGCCTGGGCATCCTTCTTTTTCTTGTTGTCGGCTTTCGGCTTGCGCGGGCGGTCGGTGGTGAAGCGCAGGGTGTCGTTGGTGGCCACATATCTGTTGAGCGAGTCGGGCTTCAGATATGAGATGGCCATGCGCAGGGTGTCGTTGCTCACCAGGCCGCGGCTCTTGAGCCACAGCGTAAGCGAGTCACCCTTTGCCGAGCGCTCCATGATATACCAGTCCTTCAGGTCTGTGGCGCCTACGAGTGAGATCTCCGGCAGGGGCGAGTTGGGGGCGTTGAAGGTTAGGTTGAGACGTGTCGAGTCCTGACGCTGATAGTTGGTGATATACTGCTGTTTGCGCGAGGTGAGGAATGAGCGCAGCAGCAGGTCGTTGGGGTAGAATATCGAGCGCTGGCGGGTGGTGATGCTGTCGATGGTGCCGAGCTTGAGGTTGTAGATGGTGTCGGTGGCCACGGCCGGAAGGGCATAGGGCTCCACTACCTCTTCGTAGAATGCGAATTCCTCGTCGGGCGATGAGTAGATGTAGTCGGTGTTGGCGTCGTCGAGGGCAAACACGCGGTATCGCCCCGGAGCCAATCCTTCGATTGAGAATCGTCCGCGGTCGTCGGTGCGCGCCACGCGGTCAAATTGGCGGCGGAAAACTATCGAGTCCACCACGGCCTGCTCGCGTGCCGCGATCGAGTCGGCTGCGATTGCCGATGCGAGTGAATCGGCCGGAGCATCTGCCAGACGGTGTACACCCACGATTTTCCCCTGCATCGGCTCCATGGCCTGGGCGGAGAGCACGCGCCCGGCTATGCGCAGCGAGTCGACATATGGTCCGGTCGAGAATGTGTAGGAGAAGTTTTCGAGAGGGTTGGCTTCGTTGTTGTCTTCGATGGCGTCGGCGAAGTTGATGGTGTAGGTGGTGTTCTCGAGCAGAGTGTCGGAGAAAGTGACGGTGACACGGTGCCCCTGCGAGGCAACGCGCGGCACACTCTTCGACGGCGGCGACACCACCACCTTTGAGAATGCATCCTTCACATTTATAAGCTCATCGAAATCGATGTTGATTTTCTCTATCGTGACAGGCACATCAGTGGCATATGGGGCCGGATTGGCTCTCACGAATCGTGGGGGCTGCTCATCGCGAGCGCCCCCCGAGGGATTGCCGATGCTGGCGCACGCCGCAGTGAGCAGGGCCACAGCAGCGAGCCACACCAGATGTGCCGGTATTCTACATGTTCTTTGCTGATTCTTCATAATCAGCTGCAAAGTTAATAAAAAATTAGGGTGTAGAGATTAAAAAATGGTTGTGTAATATTCGGTTGAAATTAGATATGGGATGTTTTAGGATTTTTTGGGAGATTGAGGGTGTAGGGTGAAGTAATCCCGCGATTTACATTGAGTGATTTGGAAAAGATTAATTGCATCATTCGGAAAGGGTTAAATTGAGTGGTTAGGAAAAGAAATCCGGCCGGGAACGTTGTGTCCCGACCGGATTTTATTCCGGCAGCCTCCGGCGGGTAGGTCGGAGGTGCCCTTCAGGGTATGTGGTTATCTTACTGTTTGCACTTGGCGGCGATGTAGTGGCGGTTCATGCGGCCGATGTTGTAGAGCTTGATGTTCTTCGGGCACTCGGCAGAGCATGCGCCTGTGTTGGTGCAGTTGCCGAATCCGAGCTCGTCCATCTTGTCGACCATAGCGCGCACGCGGCGGTCCTTCTCTACAGCACCCTGGGGAAGCAGGGCGAGCTGACCGATCTTGGCCGACACGAAGAGCATTGCAGAGCCATTCTTGCAGGCAGCCACACATGCGCCGCAGCCGATGCAGCTTGCAGAGTCCATCGACTCGTCGGCATTGACCTTCGAGATGGGGAGGTCGTTGGCATCCTGTGCGCCGCCGCAGTTGAACGACACATAGCCGCCGGCCTGCTGGATCTTATCGAACGCGTTGCGGTCTACCATCAGGTCCTTGATTACCGGGAATGCAGCCGAACGCCAGGGCTCTACGGTGATAGTCTCGCCATCTTTGAAGCGGCGCATGTAGAGCTGGCAGGTGGTGGCACCGGTGGCCGGACCGTGGGGATGGCCGTTGATGTAGAGCGAGCACATGCCGCAGATACCCTCACGGCAGTCGTGGTCGAATACGATAGGCTCCTCGTGCTGCTCTACGAGCTGCTCGTTGAGGATATCGAGTGTCTCGAGGAAAGAAGTGTCAGGTGTGGTCTCGACATTCATATAAGTCTTAAACTCACCCTTCGCCTTAGGTCCGGCCTGACGCCACACCTTAAGGTTGACTCTCATTATATTGTCTTCCATTGTTGATAGTTCTGAATAGATTGGATGATGCCGGGTCATGCGGGATGCTGCCCCGGCATGATCTTAAGTTTATGACTTATAGTTACGTGTCTGAACCTTGATAGCCTCGTAGTGCAGGGGCTCCTTGATGAGTTCGGGAGCCTTGCTGTCGCTGCCCTGGTAGTCCCAGCAGCTCACGTAGAAGCAGTTCTCGTCGTCGCGCTTGGCCTCGCCCTCTTCGGTCTGGTACTCCTCGCGGAAGTGACCGCCGCAAGATTCGTTGCGGCTCAGAGCGTCGTATGCGATGAGCTCACCCATGGTGATGAAGTCGTTGAGGCGGAATGCCTTGTCGAGCTCCACATTCATGCCGTCCTGTGAACCGGGCACATAGAGCTGAGTATCAAATACCTTGCGCAGCTCCTTGATTTTCTCGATAGCCTCCTCAAGGCTCTCCTTGGTACGGGCCATGCCCACGTTGTCCCACATGATGTGGCCCAGTTCCTTGTGGATAGAGTCAACCGAGCGGTCACCCTGGATCGACATCAGGCGGTCCATCTTGGCCTGGCACTCAGCCTCTGCCTTGTCAAACTCGGGCAGGTCGGTCGAGAAGTGGGGCACAGAGATCTGGTCGCTCAGATAGTTCTGGATAGTGTAGGGGAGCACGAAGTAGCCGTCGGCCAGACCCTGCATGAGGGCAGATGCGCCGAGGCGGTTTGCGCCGTGGTCAGAGAAGTTGCACTCGCCGATGGCGAAGAGACCCTTGATAGAGGTCTGCAGTTCATAGTCTACCCAGATGCCGCCCATAGTGTAGTGGATGGCGGGGAAGATCATCATCGGGTTGTAGTACTTCACGCCATTCTTCTCGCAGGCGAGCTCGCCGGGGTTGACGTCGGTGATCTCCTCGTACATGTCGAAGAGGTTGCCATAGCGCTGGCGCACCACGTCGAGGCCCAGACGGTTGATGGCCTCAGAGAAGTCGAGGAATACAGCCAGGCCGGTGTTGTTGACACCATAGCCCTTGTCGCAGCGCTCCTTGGCGGCACGCGAAGCCACGTCGCGGGGCACGAGGTTGCCGAAGGCCGGATAGCGGCGCTCCAGATAGTAGTCGCGCTCCTCCTCGGGGATATCGCTGCCCTTGATCTGGCCGGCCTGAAGCTTCTTGGCGTCCTCGATGTTCTTGGGCACCCAGATGCGGCCGTCGTTACGCAGCGACTCCGACATCAGAGTCAGTTTCGACTGCTTGTCGCCATGCACGGGGATACAGGTCGGGTGGATCTGCACGAATGCCGGGTTGGCGAAGTATGCACCCTTGCGGTAGCAAGCCATAGCGGCCGACACGTTGCAGCCCATGGCATTGGTCGAGAGGAAGTAGGTGTTGCCGTATCCGCCGGTGGCGATCACCACGGCGTGAGCGGCGAAGCGCTCGAACTTGCCTGTCACCAGGTTCTTGGCGATGATGCCGCGTGCGCGCTCCACACCATCCTTATCCTTGACGAGCACCACGTCGTGCATCTCATAGCGGTTGTAGCTCTTCACCTTGCCGAGCTGGATCTGGCGGTTGAGCGAAGAGTATGCGCCGAGCAGCAGCTGCTGGCCGGTCTGACCCTTGGCGTAGAATGTGCGGCTCACCTGGGCGCCACCGAAAGAACGGTTGGCCAGCAGGCCGCCATATTCGCGTGCGAAGGGCACACCCTGTGCCACACACTGGTCGATGATATTGTTTGACACCTCGGCCAGACGGTATACGTTGGCCTCACGGGCGCGGTAGTCGCCACCCTTCACAGTGTCGTAGAAGAGACGGTATACAGAGTCGCCGTCGTTCTGATAATTCTTGGCGGCGTTGATACCACCCTGCGCGGCGATAGAGTGAGCGCGGCGGGGTGAGTCCTGGATGCAGAAGTTGAGCACATTGAAGCCCATCTCACCCAGTGTGGAGGCTGCAGATGCGCCGGCCAGACCGGTGCCCACGACGATGACGTCGAGCTTACGCTTGTTGGCAGGGTTGACGAGCTTCTGATGAGCCTTGTAGTTGGTCCATTTCTCAGCGATCGGACCCTCCGGGATTTTGGAATCGGCCGGATTCATTGTTGTTACTTTCGAAAGTTCTATAGTTGCCATATCGTCTGAAAAATTTTATTAGTTAGCAGGCTGGGGAGCGGGAGCTGCCGAGGGAGCGATAGCCTCCGGGGCGGCGTCGGCGCTTTCAAGATAGTCGAAGAAAGCCACCTGGCCCTCGAGGAATTCCACCATCGCGGGATACTTAGGCTCATTTGCGAAGTAAGCCTGTGCCTGCGGGTCAGTCATCTGGCTGAGCTGGCCGCGCACCATCTTGGTGAACTCTTCGTAAGGTACTGCCGAGAGAGTCTGCACGGCTGCCGGACCGAAGTCCTTTTCGTATTCAGGCACCACCATGGCCTTGTACTGCTCGCGCAGGGCCGGGTCGGTGAGATAAGTCTTTTTGTTGGCGTTGACGGTAAACACCACTGCCTCGGCGATGAAGAGTACAACCACGATTGAAGTCCACCATGCGGCGATCTTCTTCAGACGCGGAATCCATACAGTGCTGTCCCAACCCACTGACTGGAACATCGACCAGAAACCATGGTTGAGGTGGAACCACAGAGCCACGAAACCGATGATGTACACGATCGGAGTCCAGATCTGTGAGAAGGCCTCCTGCAGGAAGAGAGTGCCGGCGGCGGCCGGGATCATAGTCTCGGTGCCGAGGATCTCCACGAGCTGCATCTTGGCCCAGAACTGGATCATGTGCACCACGAGGAATGCCAGGATCACGATACCGAGCACGAGCATGTTCTGCGACGACCACTCCACGCCCTTGGGCATCTTGGATACGGCGTAACGCTCATGACCGCGTGCGCGGCGGTTCTGAAGAGTCAGCATCACAGCATAGATGATGTGAACGATGATAAACGCTGCCAGTCCGGCTGAGGCAATCAGGGCATACCAGTTAGCTCCGAGGAAGAGGCATACCGAGTTGTAGGCCGCAGGCCAGGCGATGGCTACTGCGTTCATCAAACAGTGAAAGGTCACGAATAGGACGAGCACGGCGCCGGTGATGGCCATGATGAACTTACGTCCTACTGAAGAGTTTGATAACCACATAGCAGTTCTGAAATTTAGAAGTTTTATTTAATTTATTGAACTTTAAAGGTTTGCATAGCCGTGGCCGGCCATAACGCCGCTATGGGCGCGCCCACGTGCCGGAGCCGCGCGGCCGCATATAGCGTTAATATCTACAAAATTATTACAAATATCCCTATCCACAAAATAAAACTCCCACTTTTTTAGCCCCACCCCCCGCCGCGGCGCCCCGCGCCGGCGCATAATGCCGGTACAAGCGCCACGCCTTTTATTCTATCCTCCGGATGTAATGAAGATGACAGAGGCGGATCCGAAGACCCGCCTCAATATAAATAGTTTGGGCGCCGAAGTGCACGCAACCCTCGCCTTATCCCTATGCCATACCGGGAATGACCGGTTTGGGAAAAGCTGCGATAACCTGACCTATGGCGTATCCCACCGGATGAATCGAGAATCTTATCTCGCGTGTGCGGGTGTGGAATGTGGTGGAGATGATCACCTCTCTGTCACGTGGATTAGCATCCTTGCAATCCACAAACTCCTCTCTGAACTTAGGCAGACGCTTACATATGAAATCATCTATCAGCGCTGCATCACCGTCATAGTCCGGCAGCCCGCGCACTACCTGAAAAGCATCAGATTGCAAAATACCTTTCAGCACATCCTCCATATCCGGCTTAAATTCTGTAATCTGCCATGCACGCCTGATTTTATACTGCGGCTGGTTCTCTGTCGATTTATGCTTGCGGAGCACAACCACGGCAGGGAGTTGCAACTTGCTGAAATCAATCCCCTTCGTAGCGAAAATCAGATCCTGGTCGTTGATATGGCAATATTTCATTGAATTCCCTTCTACTGCAAATACACGGTAATCTTCAGGATTCAGGGGTTGGCCATATTTGTCCTCAAACTTTATCAGGCTCAGAGCAGGGATGTCGATGCTTTTCGGAGTTAGCTTTGAGTCATCATCAGAGCCTGCCAGAGCCGTAGCCACACTCATCATCCGGCGCAGCATCGCCTGGCGGGTTGACGCACGCTCCTTTCGAGTCCGCATTGCCATCCCGACAAACAGATATACGAATATGCATGCTGCCACCGCCAGCGCTATCCAAAGCAGAGTGATAAAAATATTCGTATCCATTAGAATTGAGATTTTGAGGATCCAACATTGAAGAGAGCCAGATGACTCCCGATATTATTCATGAAATGCGTTGACATAAACTTAAGCCAACACATCGTGGCTACGCCGAAACATCCCCAGAGCCAGTCAAGCTCCGGACACCTGAAGAATAGATAAGTAAGCACGCCTGTTGCAACTACCGACAACAGCACTTTAATCAACAGATATATCAGCGTGACACCAAACTGCATTTCTTTATAGACACATGCAGTGTCAAAAAAGGTTAATTATACATTCCCCAAGAAATACGACATATACTATAAGTCCGCTGAAAAATATTCTCTCTACAAGAATCTTGTTTTCCAAAGATATCGGAATAGGTGTCTGACTGGCTTCATGTATTTTAGCGGCTGACTCCGAGATATCAGGCACTGTGAGCAGATTAAGCGCACCAAGAACGATTCCGATCAGCCACAGCAACATATGCAGCCACGGTATGACTGATGGATGATTCAGAAGGTGAGAATTGGTTGGCTTGTCATTGCCCATAAAGAATGCCTAAATAGTCTATTTTATGCAAAATTAATCAAAATTCAATAAAGAGCCAATTATCCCAATCTAAAAATTCAATAAAGCGTTGGCGTTGGGCGTGGGCGTTAAGTTAAGGATACAACTTTGGCTGAGTTGGCTTGGAAGATGGGGAAGGAATTTTTTAGGCGCGGATCGTTCTCTTACTCGCTGCAATGCAGCTCGTTGCGAGCGCGGATGGAATGGATTAACGCGGATTTTCTTTTGCTTCAGATGCTAATTGGATGGGGCGCAGGCACATCGGCACTATGCGCCTTGTGGCGACGCGGATGGTGCCGGATGCTAATCGACCCCCAAGAGACTACATACTTTTCACGGGAGAACGGTGGTTACGGGAGTACGGGGTTACGGGAGTACGGTGGCTAACGGGAGTACGGCTTTTTACGTGACGGGAGAACGTTTTTTACGGGAGAACGATGGTGAAGACACTCGGCTTTTTCGTTCTCCCGTTGAATCTCCCGTTCTCCCGTAAGAATTCCTTGTACACCCGTAAAAGCCCCGTTCTCCCGTGAAATCCGTATCATGGGGGAGGGCGCAGCTATCCGCGAGCTTCAAGGCGCTCAGCGCCGAGATGCATCCGTCCCCACCCGCGTGCAACCCTGCGTATACATAGCACAAATATGATCCGCGTTAATCCATCCCATCCGCGGCGCAGTCGCGCAGCTACAAGCGAAAAAATCCGCGCCTTTAAATTCATTCCCCATCTTATCAATAAATTCATCCCCATCTTACCAATTGATTCTTCCTTAACTTAACGGAGTTGGGCGTAGCGTCGGGTCTGACAAGTCTGACCCACACTTCCGGCGAGGGAGTCAGTTATGGCCGTTGAAAGGCTCGACCGTGGCCTCACCCTCTTGCGAGATGCCCTCGCGGATGAGCACCTTCTTTATCGTCAGCCAGATAACTTCGAGGTCGGTCAGAAACGTCAGATGGTCAACATACCACACATCCAGCTCAAACTTCCGATGCCACGGAATCGAATTACGCCCGTGACACTGCGCCCAGCCGGTGATACCCGGTCTCACCTCGTGGCGGCGAGCCTGCTCAGGCGAATAGAGCGGCAGATACTTCACCACCAGCGGGCGCGGCCCCACCAGCGACATATCCCCCTTCAGCACATTCCACAACTGCGGCAGCTCATCCACCGAAGTAGAACGCACCAGCCGCCCCACCTTAGTGAGGCGCTGCGCATCCGGCAACAACTTGCCATCCGCATCGCGCTCATCAGTCATCGTCTTGAACTTCACCACGCGGAAGATTCGCCCATCCTTACCCGGGCGCTCCTGAAAGAAGAAAGCCCCCGCCCCCTTGTTGGCGAAATGCAGCCACGCCGTCACCGCCGCCAGCGGCAGCGCCAGCACCAGCAGCGCGCCCCCGCTCGCCACTACATCAATCCCCCGCTTCACAAATCGCCTGTAGATACCCATCTCACTCAGATTATAGGTTATAATATTCTTTGAACCATGCAACCGTCTTGTCAATTCCATCTTGTAATGGAGTTGAGGGCTTGAATCCTGTAGCAATAGCTAAGGCAGATGAATCGGCATATGTCTGATAGACATCCCCTTTTTGCATAGGAAGGAATTCTTTTAATGCCTCTTTACCTATGGATTTTTCTATACACTCTATATAATCCATAAGTTTAGTAGGATGCTGGTTCCCTATATTGAAAATCTGATATGGAGCCGAAGAGGAAGCCGGGTCAGGGTTTTCGCAGTCCCATTTTTCTTTTCCTTCTGGGAGGACATCAATGACTCGGACTACACCTTCTACTATATCATCAATATAAGTAAAGTCCCTCAGCATATCGCCGTTGTTGAACACTTTTATCGGGCGGTTATGTAGGATGGCGTCCATGAAAAGAAATGGAGACATGTCGGGGCGTCCCCAGGGGCCGTATACTGTAAAGAACCGTAATCCGGTAGTAGGTAAGTTATAGAGCTTTGAGTAGGCATGAGCCATCAATTCATTGCTCTTTTTTGTGGCTGCATATAGACTAACCGGATGTGCGATTCCATCATGTTCAGAGAATGGTACTTTGCCGTTTAATCCGTATACACTGGATGATGAGGCATAAACAAGATGTTTGACATCGCTATTGCGGCATCCTTCCAAAACGTTTATGAATCCGTCAACATTACTTTCAATATAAGCATGCGGATTCGAAATAGAGTATCTTACTCCAGCCTGAGCCCCGAGATTAATAACGATATCAAAGCCACCATTTGCAAATAGCATAGCCATGGCCTGAGTATCTTCAAGGTTCATCCGTATGAAACTGAAGGTAGGAAATTTTGAGCTCTGAGTGAATTTGTACCATCCGATACTCTCTTTTTGAATTCCTAACTGATGCAACCTGCTTTCTTTAAGTTCAGTAGAATAATAATCGTTTAGATTGTCTAATCCTACGACTGTTTCTCCTTTTTCAAGGAGTCTATGACATACCGCACTGCCTATGAATCCCGCAGCTCCGGTTACTAAAATCTTCATATGATGATGAATTAAAAAACCATCCCAGTCCAAGAGGGATTGTGGGGAATTTGAAATAGCGCCTCTTGAACTAGGGATGGTAGTTTTAATATTTTAAAGTGATTGGGTAATCCCAATCAAGTTGAATATGACGTAGAGGTCAGATATATTGCAGCGGCGGAATCGCCATCGGGCCGAAGGTGGCCGACATGGTGCCCCAGCTTAGTCCGAGGCCGAAGCTCGACATCAGCAGGCGCTGTGGGCCGCTGGTGAGCTGGTCGCGCAGACGCGTCACCATCAGCGACGGGAGCGAAGCACCGCCGAGATTGCCATATTCCTCCAGATTGTAGGGCACTTTGTCAAGCGGCAGTTTCAACTTCTTCACCACGCGGTCTACAATCATCTTGTTGGCCTGATGAATCAGGAAATAATCCACATCCTTCTCGCGGTCAATCTCCTCATCAGCCATAAACTGTGCCACCGACTTAGGCGGACGCGAAATGGCGAATGCAAAGACGTCCATGCCGTTGATGAGCGTATGGATAGGCGCACGCACAATGCCGTTGCCGAAATCCTCCTCCACAAACGACTCCGGAGTAGCCGGATGGCGGAAGCCACCGTGCGGGGTCATCAATGCCTGATACCCCTTGCCGAGAGTGTGGAAATCCACCACAATCTCAGGCGCCTGGGGGTCATACTCCAGCGCTATGGCAGTGCCGCAATCGCCGAAGAGGGGCACACGGCTCTTATCCTTCATCGAACCCATGCGCAGCGCCGTGTCGCCAATCAGCAGAAGCGCCCGGCGCACATTGCCGGTGGTCAGCAGATTGCTTCCAACTGTGATTGCATACAGACAACCGCAGCAACCCATCGGCATGTCAAGGCAGAAGGTGGTTTCGGGCAAGCCCATGCGGTCCTGCAAGATGCAGGAGGTAGGGGGAGTCTTGTAATCACCCGTCACCGACTCAAAAATAAGCACATCGATCGACTCCCGCTCCCATCCCAACTCAGCGAGCAGAGCATCCGCCGCCTTCTGGCACATATCAGATGCGCACACATCCTCCGCCGCCAGGTGTCGCCGCTTGATGCCGACGGTATTGTTGAAGACCTCCGCCTCCTCAGCAGAGAAGAGGTCGATGTCAGAGGTGGCCACCACGTTTTCAGGCACACATGCCGCCACGCCCGCCATTCTGACATTATTGATTCTCCATTTAGCCATTATGCCGACGAATTAGATTTCCACATCCTGGCGGCGCAGAATCTCTTTGCCGGCCTCATAAGAGATGAATGCCATGATATCCTCCGGGTCGAACATCACATCGAAACTCTCCTCGGCCAGGGTCACGAGATTCAGCTGGTGCACCGAATCCCATAGCTCCACATTATCCTTGGAGAATGATGCATCGAGCACTTCGGGCTTCACACCGAACACTTCGGTGAAGATTGAATTATATTTTTCAAGATTGTCCATAGTCGTGTATATAAGATTAGTCGTGTATATGAGATTAATTGAGTTTGCTATATAGAATTTTACCCGCCTCATTGCGCGGCAGAGAATCGATGACTCTCACCTCAATGGCAGTTGCCGGCACCTTGATTGCCTCCATCAGGCGCTCCTTCGCCACATCAGCCTGTGCGGCATCAGAGAGATAGATAAGCAGCTTGGTGTCATCACCCGAGCATGCGCACTCGCAGGTGATATGAGCCTTAAGGATATTCTCGCACTCATCAAGCCCCACGCGATTGCCGTAGAGTTTCAGAAAGCGCCCCATGCGCCCCTTGATGAAGTAGAACCCATCGGCATCACGGTAAGCGATATCTCCTGTGGGCAGAAAACCATGCCGCTCATCGCCAAGCGCAAGATCCTCGCGGCATCGGGCATAGCCCATGGTCACATTCCGCCCCTCATAGCACATCTCCCCCTCAGCCGGCGACTCCGGAATCTCATTGCCGTCGAGGTCGCGAATCGAAAGGCGTCCGTTGGGAACAGCTATGCCGATGCTCCCCATCTTTGAAATGGCATATTCAGGCGGCAACCACGCCATGCGAGCCGAACCCTCCGACTGACCATAAGTAGCAATCCAATCCTTGCCATTGTCGCGGCAATACTCAGCGTATTTCAGATTCAGGTCAGCCGGCATCTTGCCGCCCCCTTGCGTCAGGAGTTTCAGATTCGGCAGTTTCATGCGCATGAAGCGCATCTTGTCGAGAAGCTCGAAACTGAAGGGGACACCCGTGAAGCTTGTGGCCTGCTTCAGGAGCGCCCAGAATTCCGTGTCGGTCATCTTGCGGTCGGTAATCAGCAGAGTCGCTCCGACCTTCAGATGGCTGAATACCATCGACAGCCCCATCGTGTAATGCAGCGGTAGTACCATCAGCGGACGGTCAGCCTCCGTCAGCCCGAAGAATGTGGATATATTGAGAGCCGCGGCCTCGATATTGTCATACTTATGACGCACGAGCTTCGGGCTCCCCGTAGAACCGGATGTAGGCAGCAGATGGCTCAGTTCGTTGTTGAGCTTGGCATGCGGAGCGCCGGTGGCGCGCAGACGATAGCCGAATTCATCGGCCACTATCGGTTCGGTCTGCACCTCAGCCATCGCCGCCGGCGCCACTATATACTCCGGCAGATAGGTATTGGTGAGAGTGCCGAGAAGAGCCGGCTCGGTGTGGGCGTTAAGAATCAGTGGCACCTGACCCGCCAGAATCGATGCCATTACCCATGCGATACCCCCCACATTATTCTCAGTCAGTAGGAAGAGCAGCGAATGCGCCGGCATCGAATGCTCAATCAATTCGGCGAGGGCCCGAATCTGACCGTAGGTGAGCTGAGTCCCATCGGAGTCGATGGCCGCTATGCGGTCAGCTTCCCATTTATCTATATCTATCAGCATATCGTATTATATTGAGGCGCAGCCATCTACGCCGAGAATCTGGCCCGAGATATAAGAGGCGTTATCAGAAGCAAGGAAGCAGACAGCGTTAGCGATATCCTCCGGTTCACCGAGGCGCCCGAGTGCGATGCGCCCGATGCGCCCATCGATTTTATCGCCCGAAGCCTCATACAGTTCTTCGAAGCGTTCAGTCTTCACAATACCGGGAGCCACAGCATTCACGCGTATACCCTGCGCGGCCAATTCCTTGGCCGACGACTTGGTGAAGGAGATAATCGCACCCTTCGTGGCCGAATAAGCCGACTGACCCGGCGAACCGAGAACGGCCGTAACCGAGGCGATATTCACGATAGAGCCTCCCCCTGTGCGCGCCATGATGCGCGATACGAGCTGAATCAGCTCAATCACCGCAATCACATTCACGCGAAACATCAATTCAGTCTCTTCGCGTAGAATCATGCCGATTTTCTTATTGAAAACCACTCCCGCATTATTGACAAGCACATCGATGCGCCCCTGCTCCTTCTTGACCTGCATCATGGCCGTCTTGGCCCCCTGCTGGTCAGTCACATCAAAATAGAGGGGATGAAAAGCCGGATTCGCATCAGCCAAAGCCTGCATCGAACCCTCAGCGCGGTCGCAACCATACACTATGGCCCCCTCGGCAAGCATCTTCTCCGCGATGCGGCGTCCGATACCCTGCGCGGCACCTGTCACCACGCACACTTTATCTTTCAGAATCATAAGTCACTATACAAGCGAGCGGCCACCGTCGATCACAAGGTCAGTGCCCGTAATCCACGCCGCCGCATCCGATAAAAGGTATATGATGGAATAAGCTATCTCCTCTGGCTTCCCATAGCGGCGCAATGGATAGCGCTCCATATCTTTGGCGATAGCCTCGGCGTCAGTCGTCCGGTGAATCAGCGGAGTCTCCACGCGGCCGGGATGGACGGCATTGCACCGCACTCCCTTTGGGGATAGCTCGAGAGCCGCATACTTCATGTATGCGCTCAAAGCACTCTTCGAGGCTCCGTAGATGCCATTGCCGGCAGCTACGTTGGAATATCCCGATATTGAGGCCGTGAACACCACCGACGCACCCTTCGCCAGACGCTTCCTCTTTACAAGAGCCTTCATCAGCAGCATCGGCGCGAAACAATTCACGCCGAAAATCTCGCTGAGGTCGCGCTCCGTATAGAACTGCAGAGTCTTCATGCGGTTGATGCCCGCATTGCAGACCACACCGTCCAACTCCGGCAGACGCGCCACCAGCTCCGTTATAGCGTCAGATTCCGAGAGGTCGCAGACCTCAATCTGAGCCTCGCAGCCCGACTCCAAAGCGGTGGCAGTGGCCTCAAGAGCCTCACGGTTGCGTCCCACAAGCACGCACTGTGCTGCTCCCATGCGAGAAGCCTCTAAGGCTGTGGCGCGTCCGATGCCCGATGAGGCTCCGGTAATCAGCAACCGTTTGCCATCAAGATGGAAAGGGGAGTGGAGTTGGCTCATTTCTTTGACTGCATGCGGTTGTAGAGGTCAGCCACTGTGGTGCATGCGCGCATATCCTCAGCGTTGAAAGTCACGCCATACTCCTCATCGATCATGCCTATCACCGACAGACCGGCGATTGAATCCCAATCGTCGAGCTCGCGGAAGATAGTTTCACCCGACACCTGAGCCGGATCCAGATCGTCAAATACCTCTGTGAATTTTTCAATAAACTCTTTCATAATTAATTATATTTGTGTGTTATCTTTATTAGTGATTTTGGAAATTTCATCTAAATAAGCATCTACTACAATTTGCCTATCAAATTCCTTTTCCATTTTCTTTCTTCCCATTGCACCCATATCAGCTTGTTGACTACATGACATTTTCAGAAACTTTTCAATCGCTTGAAAAAGTTCCTGACGATTGCGTTCTTCAAAAAGGAATCCTGTTACATTTTCATCTACAGCCTCCATGCACCCATATCTTCGGGTAGTTATTACGGGGCGTCCGGTCGAGGCAGCCTCTAAAATTACATTAGACATCCCCTCAGGGTAAAAGGTCGGGTGAATAAGACATGAGGCTTTCTCAATAAAAGGCCTCACATCTTTTTGTCGACCATGATAGACGATAATGCCATTTTCATGTAGGTCATTCAGGATTTTGACATAATTCTCCTCACACATGCCAATTACATGAAACTCTACATCCTTGTCCCCGGATTGCTTGAAATGTTTGGCCGCAGCCAAAAAATCATCTATTCCCTTCTCCTTCATAATTCTTGAAATGAATAAAAAGATGGTAGGATGTTGTGTGGGGAATGGTTTTGCAGAAAATTTTTTGAGGTTGGCACCTGACCCGGGAATGAGCCTGCCTAAGGAACATTGAAATATATTTTTATTAAAGAAGTTATAGTTTCCGCGATTTTGGAAGAAGATGCATGACGCCTTTTTTAACCCAATCCGATATAGGACAGCTGTTATTTTCTGAAGGATACCACCGTTTTCAACTGCTGACCCCAACCCTGTGATATTAGCTATGTAAGGGGTATGGGTTATTCTGCAAGCGAGACCACCGTAAATATTTGGTTTTATTGTATAAGTTAGCACCACATTAGGTTGGCAGTGGCGTATGAGCTTAATGTATTGAAGGGTCAGATTTATATCTGTAATTGGATTCGTGCCTCGTCGTGAAATCTCAATATTTACTACTTCGCATCCCAATTGTCTGATTTCATCATCACGGTCACTGCGAGGGATTGCAACAGTGACCCTGTTCCCGCAATCAAGGAGTGCTCTGACAACTTCTTGGCGGAAGTTGAGAAGTCCGCCCCCATTATTTGCAATAATAAGAATGTGCATTATTGTAGAAATTTCTAATACTCTTAGATTCGTTTAGCAGGACAACCGAACACAGTCACCCCCTCCTTCACGCTTCGTATCACGAAACTGCATGCGCCTACCTTAGCACGGTCGTGCAGTGTGACGCGGTGATTGATGACAGCTGAGGTGTGTACAGTGGTTTCATCCTTGATTTTAATTCCCCCGACGCAGGTGACATGGGTGTCGATACGGTTGAAGTTCCCGATTTCGGCATCATGCCCAATCACCGTATACGACTGAATCATATTATAATCCCCTACCCGGCAATCAGCCCCCAGCGATGTAAAAGCTGCAATGATATTCCCCTTGCCAATCTTCACATTCGAACCCACTCGAGCCGATTGATGTATAAGATTGATAAACTCAGCCCCACGTGCAATAAGATTCTCGATGCATTCGCAGCGAGCATCTCCGCCGATTGAGAAAGTGAATACATCCTCCTTCGCAGGCACATAATCGCGAATTGTGCCCAACACCGGCGGATAATTCTCAAACCCCTCCAGAGCCGTGAGATTATCATCCACAAACCCCTTGATCTCAAACTCCGAACCATACCCGACGCATTCACGCGCGATATCAAATATCGTACGGCCCATGCCCCCGGCCCCTATAATCACTAATTTTTTCATTATCAGTTATCCTTTTTTTACTACAGATTCAAATACTTTGGTCAATTCTTTCGCGATTGCCTCGGGAGAGAATTGCTCTTCGCAGGATTTTGCAATTCCAAGTCGGTCGTAAGAGTTGTAGTTGGCTATCATTTCATCTATTGCGGCTGCCATTGCATCTGAATCATCCACCGGAACAAGGAGACCATTATTTTCATTTATACACTCCCTAATTCCTCCGCATATAGTTGCAATCACCGGCAAGCCGAGCGATAATGCCTCCAATACAGCGACTGAGAAATTTTCATTACGAGATGGAAGAACAAAAACATGGCTTTTCTTCAACTCACC
This sequence comes from uncultured Muribaculaceae bacterium, assembly GCA_910577585.1. Lineage (GTDB taxonomy): Bacteria > Bacteroidota > Bacteroidia > Bacteroidales > Muribaculaceae > Lepagella. The sequence goes on from CAJTNN010000004.1 coordinate 119,047, forward strand.
TACAATCTTCTCCTTATTCATCCGCCCAAGGAGATGTATTCGATCTTGAAGACCCGCATCTTCAATCTGTTGTTGTAAAGCCGCGCGCTCCTCGCCATCGCCTATGATGTCAAGCTGCCACTTTTCTTTTGGGCTATTTACTTTCTTCATAGCGTCGATAAGCATATCGAAACCTTTGCGCTTTATAAGACTGGCAGTTGAGATAAATCTTAGCGTAGAGGGTGATTTTTCAAAAGAAATAGGATTCTTACTTAGGCCAAATTCTGGGCCGAACATATTGTGTATCACTGTAGACTCTACTCCATACTTCTTTTTAAGATTATTTGACAGTGGTTGGGATACAGAAATTAGTTTGTCTACGCCGTTAAATGCTATGCGTGCAAGAGAGTCGTTTGTAGAGGAGATAGTATTTTCATTAAACTTTGACCAATGTTCAATGCCCACCAGTGGTATGTTGAAATTCTCCTTGATTCTTGTCCCTATGGCAGTGCACCAGAAAAAATGTGAATAAATAATATCAGGTTTCCAATATTTCTTGATTATCTTATTTATAATTCTCTGATAGACTGGAATTTTATATTTATTCCAGTATGTAAAAAATCCTATAGTTTTATGAAAAATACTTTCTGGGAGTGCTACAAAATTAAAGTAAATAACCCCGTTATTAGTTGTTTTATGTAGGCCTGGATGTCCACGAAATAATTTAAATCTGCCATCAAAACTCACAACAATTACTTCATGTCCAATTTTGGCAAGTGTTTCAGCCTGATCTTTTTCAAAACATCCCCACTGTGGGTAACGTTTAGATGGGACGCCCCTTGAAATAATTAGTATTCTCATATCATGTTTGTAATTATGTGGTTGTTAAGACTTTAATCTCAAATGTGATTCTTTTAAAAGAATGAATTTAGCAATAATTTCGCTTTCTCTTCGGTGTCATTGGGTGCGTAACAGTTCATTAGCGGCTGATTCTCCGATAGCAATTGCTTGAAGAGAAAGCGAAATGAGATGTTCGTTAGCTCTTATAAACTACTTAAAGAATTGCATAGAAGATTAGAGGAGAGTTTAAATCGATTATTTCATAAAAGTGGAGCAATCCAACATGTCTCCGAATTGCAGATCGAATGCATCAGGAGTGAATTTCATATAACCGGCAGATGGATAAAATGTTAGTTCTCCAAAATAGATTTTGCCACTGACGTTGTATAAATCTACCCTTACAAATGGAAAATCAGTTGATAGAATGCGTGCAACCTCAAGCATTTCATCAAGATTTTCCGGTTGTAGTAGTGATGAAGTGTCTTGTGGATACTCATAATCTACATCAATTCGTCTCCAATCCGTAGTATAGAAGTTACGTTTGTGGCCGATAAAGCGATCTTTATCAACTATTATAAACTGGGGAGACCCATTGAAACAGAAAATTTTGAAATCTTCAACTCCACATTCAGGTTTTTCAGGATTTATCAGAAGTTGTTCGGCAATAATTCTCGGTTTTGAGGTATTATAGTATGCCCATTCTCTTGCAGCATTAACCCCTCTGATTAATTTTTTATTTAGAGAGTTGACGGTAGCTTCTATGTCAAGCTTTTTCTTGTCCGGCACGAGCAATACATTTAATCCGCCTCCTCCATTCGTGGTTTTAAGGACAAAGGAATTGGGGAGACTATTAAAATCAATCAATGCTGCATTATCCCAAACACCGTAGGAATCAACTAAGATATGTTTTAGACCCTTCTCTTTAACGTAGGTTCTGACATCTTGTTTATCCACGCAAATATGCATAATCGGGTTGTGATAATACAACTTGTAGGATTGAAGTTTCTCACTGAGTCGTTCAGGATGTTTGAAGTTACCCCATCTCCCCATTTTAATCCGATACTGGAGATGTAGCATGACTGAGTCTGGAATCCATTGAAGGCATTTTAAGATTCCAAACCTAATATTCTGACTTTTGATTATTTTCTTATAGTCCATATGTTTTTAAGGGCTTAAGTATAAATTCTTGTTCTTAAACTTTTGGAATCTCCTGCACTCATACTTCCTTCGAAATTTGAAGATTTTAGGATATGTAGAATAAATATTCCTAAACTCTTTGCCATCTCTTACCCGATTCACCTTAATTATCAGCAATTGCTTATAACACTATTGGTCTAAGTGGCATATGGTTAAGTCTACGCTGAAGAGCGACAAATGCATCTACTTATCGATTCAGCAGCAGTATAGGTGCTGTACGCGAGTTGAAGAATCCGTAGTAGCGTCTGCGCCGGGGTGTGCTGGATGTGACATCGCAGGGGGCAAACACCTGACACAATTCAAGGCTCCTCCTCCACCATCCGCCGGAGGCAACCACATGCCACACTCCATATTTGCGGATGAAGAGGATGGCGATGGCGCAGGGGTATTGGACGATATCCTCTGCCGGAGGGAAGTAGCCGTCAGATTCTATTCTCAGACATTGCTGACCGCCGCGGCGCGCGATAGCCAAGGCATTAGCACCGTCGCGGTCGTGATAAAAGGTGTATCGTCTGTTGGCCCGATCATATCTCACCTCGATTGCGCAGCCCGAAAGTGCATCGGTGGCCACAATCATTCCCTCGCTGATCTCATTATGGGGAATCTCGACGTATCCCAACCCCGTATAGGTGTTTGGTGGATTATAGGGGAAATACCGGTCGCGGCCTAAGGGGGTAGGTTGCATGCGTAGGAAGTACCATCCGTAACCACGTTCCAGTGGAGTCGGTGGTCGCTCAGTGATTCTCACGTTTCCTCCATACGGTATGGCTGCCCTTGTGGGGCCCAGACTCAATCCATCGAGGAAATAATAACTGCGCTCAATCTCGCCACGTGGATTATTTCTCAGATTGTCGAGCGGCATGGTTGACTATTCTGGCGGAGAGTTCAAAGCCACTTCAAGCATGCCTCCATTACGCACAAGTTGCTGGAATTTCTTTATATTTTGTAGAATCTCTGTATATTTTGCATCAGTTATCGACTTCAATCGCTGCGGAATCTCTTCAAGAGATGAAACTGCAATACCCAGATTGTTTTGCACAATGAATTCAGCAAGAGCCGATTCGTTCCATACTATCTGTGGTTTGCCGGACGCAATATATAGGGATGCCTTATGGGAGGCATTAAATTTCAGATAATCCCCCATTTGCCCGGTGCATGTTGATAGAGAGTCTCCATCCCATACTAATCCCCAGTCCCCTTTTATTCCATTGATTTGATCGGGGTGAAATTTCCCTTCATAGGAGATGCCGTTAGGCCACTCATACTCTACAGGGAGGCCATAGAGAAATAGATTATGAGGAGATAAAGTCTCTTTAATTTTATAGAGGAACTCACTCTTTTTGAGGTTGCCGGCAAATACGATGGAATAATCCGGAGAGGCACAGCTATTAATACAGCTATTAATGATACACTCTCCTTCAGCATAATAATCGAAACATCCCAGAATAGTCATAGGTGTAGATACTCCGTTTTGCTGAAGATACTTTTTCATAGCGGGCGTATGAACAAGCAGACGCGAAACAGAATTCATGATTGATATTTCCCGCTTGCTAATTTGGCCGAACATGCGCAACGAATCAATATCATGAATCAGGAGAGTCACATGGCGTTTTTTAAGCATGCGGGTAATGAGCTGAATGGCACGAGTCCCAAGACGGTAACCTGGATATTGTATGATAATATCCTCAGGTCGTTGACGCCTAATCTTAGGGATGGCTTTGCCAATCTCATGGAGATGTTTAATAATTGCGTGGAGTTTGGAAAGATTGGAAGGATAAACTATTTGCGTCTCTTGATATCCCAATCTTACCAAAGTCTTATTTACATCGGTTCGTGCCTTGTCAGCTGCGTTAAAACGCAGAGAATTATCACCACCGAGAATATTAATTAGTACTTTAGACATTTAATTTGAGTATATATAGTCAAACTTTGTATATCCCTATGTTATAAGAATATACAAAGTTTGAGGTAATTGGCTGATAGATTTTCATTTTTCGCCGGCATAAGCGGAGATGGCGCGGAAGTGGAGGTCGATGATGGCCTCGCGTCCGGCGGGGGAGAGGAGGAAGTCGACGTCCTGACGGTTGTCCTGAAAGAGGTTCTCGGTCAGCACGGCGGGGCATCGGGTGTCGCGGCACATGGCCAGCGACTGGGTCCAGTAGCCGCACTGTGGCACCGCGCGGTTGCCCATCAGATCGAGGGCGCGGGCCTCGCGGGTGAAGTGTGCGGCGAGGCGCTTGCTGCGTTGGCTGGCGTTAGGGGCCACAAACACGCTGAATCCGCTGGCATTGCACCATGCCGTGCCGTTGCCGGCGGCGTTGTTGTGGATAGATACGCTGAGCACATTGGAAGCGCCGAGATGTGCGCAGTGGGCATTGATGCGGCGCACGCGCTCGCGAAGCGGGATGTCGGAGGTCTCGGGCGTCACTAGCTCTGCATCATAACCGGCCTTCTTCAGTCGCGTCAGCAGAGCAGCAGCGATTTCGCGCGCATAGAGGTATTCACGCAAGCGGCCGTCGGGGCTGCGCTTTCCGGGAGTGTCGGCACCATGGCCGTTGTCGATAAGGATCTTCATAGAGTTTTACTTTTATCGGTTTGTAGCCGTAAAGTAAAGTGTTGAGGTGTTCAACTACTCCATAAGCATTGACTTACTTCGACTTCACCGGTATAGGCTCTATGCAGCTTGCCATGATATCCATCAGCTTCGCCAGACCCTCGGTGCGCGGTTGCTGCGACGCGCTGACGTGCACCTGATATTTGGCCGTCTGATTTGTGGTGCGAGTGTTCTCGCGCGAGGTGCTGACCTTGCCCGAGATTGATGCCTTTGTAAAGAACCAGTTGGCCGATATGTCGGTAGAGACCTCAGCCTGGGTGTTGGATTTATTGACGTTGGTGTCGGTGACCTCCATCTGGAAATCCACATCCACGCGGTCGATGAGCAGCGCCGGAATCGGCACCAGTCCGATAAACGGGGCTTTCACCTGCTGGCGCATCAGTGTCGGGGTCTTATCCTCCTCGATTACCGGACGCTCGAGGTCGAACTCGAGGATGCGGGTAGTCTTCTTGTCACCCTCCCCGTCGAAGGCCACTTTCTGATAATATTGCCATGCCAGGGCTGCCAAGCGCTCCTGAGCCTCGGCGGCTGCAAACATCGGAGCGCCTATAAGTTCGCTCATCGGCAGCCCCTGGAATTTGTCGGCTATATCATCGGTATCCACATCAGCAGACTTGGCAGTTGCCGGCGGGTTTTGGATAATGCTTTCGGCTTGATGCAGTGCCTCCATGGCGGCGGCCTGTATGCTTTCCTGTTTTTTGGGGTCCTCTTTCATGACTTTGATTTAGACAAGTAGTTGCGAGGAATTAAACATCATAAGTGATCCTTTTTCAAAGAATGATTTGTTCATTAATTCTTCGCAACTACTTAGTGATAAAGGTGGTAAGTCACAGTTGCTTGTAGTATTGTTCGAGTATACGGCTGAGAGCTTCGGGAGTCTGCGTGGCTTTGAAGCGGAGGGTGAAATGCATCGTGTCGGAATCCTTGGGGTGGATCCCGTCGAGAATCATCTGCAGGTCTGCATGGCTGAGGGTGGCAGCGTTAGCGATATCGGCCGACACCGCCTCAGCCACATCCGCTACCTTCGCATTGAAGCTGACCTCCACATCATCCAAGGCCAGGGTGTTGTGCGGCAGGAGTGTCACGAGAGGCACCTCCATCTCACGGTCATCGAGCAACATGCGCTTCGTTACGGGACGCCCGTTTCCGGCATCCCAGAAGCGGTTGAGGCTCGCCATCTGCTCACCTTGCATCATATCCTGCGCCGAGCTCACAGCGCTCTGTATCCCCTTCAGGATATCTGACAGAGAATGTGGCTGTTTCCGATTGAAGATTCCCATGATGGGTTACTTGCAGAAATAGAGGTTGTCAGTATTTATCAGCAGAATCATCGGCGTTGCCGTCATACATCATCCAGCCTAAAGTAAAGAAGATAGTCACAACTATCAACAGAAGGATTACTTTCTCTCCTGCATAGGCTTTAAAAACCGGCGTGAAGAGGGCTACAAGCAACGTGATTATGGCTACGACCAAAGTCTTCTGAGCCTTGTCGACCTGGGCCGCTGCCAGTGACAGCGAACGTTTGGCCACCTGCTCCTCCGGCGATTGAAAATCATTCTCTACCAAGTCGGCCAGGGCAATGGTCGGATAGGCATGGGAGGTAAGATATCGCAAAAGTTCCTCTTTAAGCTGATGGCTGATACCTATTTCTACGAGCATATTCCCATCGGCCAACGTGATGCCTTTGCACGTTATCTCCTCAATATAGCCGGAACGTGTGCGGTCTTCAACTCTAAGCACAACGTTATCAGCAATACTATCTTTATTCACGTTGGTGTAATATTCTCCACTCCTTCTGCTTGATTCTTGGTGCCAATTAATTGTGAAAGTATCCGATGGTTGATAGAACAGAGCCGAGGGAAACGATGAGTCATGCGCCATGAAGTAGACCAACTTATTCTCTTCAAGATATCTCATCAGCGAGACGAATCCGACTATTTCCTCGCGCAATTTCCGGGATGCATGCCCACCGTCGGCGATGGCCAGCAGAGCGGATACACGCTGCCCGAATGACGGACCACCACCTATCGTACCGCAAAACACGAATGCAGCCTCGCCGGTTTTGAAGAGAATATCTTTCACCAGCATCCCCACCATTTTATGGCCAGCATTATCCTGATTCAGAATGTTTCTGGTGAGGGATTTCTCTAATTCGGTAAAGTGGGGCATTGGGGAGGTCTTAATACTGTTCCAGTTCTAGGCCAGCGTTTTTTAAGGCACTTGCGGCTGCGGAATAGTAGTTTATGTATTGTCGTCGGGGAAGATATGCTAAGCGAAAACCTAAGTCTCTCTGAAAATTACGAAGTCTTGTGCGAAGGTTATCTTTAAAATTAGAATTGCTCAGATCTTCGGTACCAACATATTTCACCCGTGCGCCCTTCATTTCTATCCATAATCCAAGTACGGCTTCGGCTATATATCCAATATTTCTTTTCAATCTTGAATACCCAGAATCACTCAATGCAGCCTCTACCTTTTCTAAATATGGGAATAGAAAAGAACAGTATTCATTAAAATGTTTTCTATCAGTTATAAACATATTGAATACTGAATAGAGATTGCTTTGGAAGAAGTAATGTTGAATTATCTTTTCGGCTTCTGGAAAGGTTTTTAGGAGAATATCTATTGCAATAATAGCATCCTCATGAGTAAGCAAAAGCGCGAGGTTTACGTAGTTTGTGGTTTGGCAATGAAATGGCTTCGGAAGAATCCAATCATATTTTTCTAACGTGGCAGGAATGCGCTCAACATCGAAATCAAGATATCTGCGATAGTGGGCTAACCCTATGTAATCATAATCTTTGAGATTCTTCCATGCCCAATACATGGCGGTCAGTTCACAGTATGAGCCATTCTTGATACTGATATTTTGGCCAGTGTTATCTCCTTGAATACTAAGGTCTATTTCAGGATGTAACGCTTTGCCAACATGTATGGGCATGTATACGCCATCCGAGCGGATGGCGTCATCCTGTTTATGGCATGCCACTACAATTGTAGTGTTGTGGTTTGTGGAATTCTCCATTAATCAGAGTTTGAAAAGATTGAGCACCTGCTCCACGATGGGGGCCATGTCGTAATATTTATATTCAGCGAGGCGCCCACCGAATATTACATCGGGTTCGGCATCAGCCAAGGCCTTGTATTGCTGATACAGTGTCTGGTTGCGCTCATCATTGACCGGATAGAAAGGTTCCATGCCATCCTGCCATTCGGTGGAGTATTCACGCGAGATGACTGTCTTGGGATTCTCGTATACGGCATTGCCGAACATCTCGAAATGCTTGTGCTCGATGATTCGGGTGAAGGGAACATCGGCAGAGGTGTAGTTGACTACTGCATTACCCTGATAGTTGGGATTGTCGAGGGTTTCGGTCTCGAAGCGGACTGTGCGGTATTCCAGCTTACCGAAGCGATAGTCGTAATATTCATCAATCTTTCCGGTAAAGAGAATCTTGTCGGCCATCGATTCCCATTTCTGACGGTCAGCAAAGAAATCTTCGCCGAGTCTTACCTCAACTCCCTGCAGCAAACCATCAATCAACTTATTGTATCCACCTATGGGGATACCCTGATAAGCATCGTTGAAATAATTGTTGTCGAAGGTGAGGCGCACCGGCAGACGGCGGATGATGAAGGCCGGAAGTTCGGTGCATTGGCGTCCCCACTGCTTCTCCGTATACCCCTTGATGAGTTGTTCATAAATGTCGCGCCCAATAAGAGTCAGAGCCTGCTCCTCAAGATTGCGTGGTTCGCTCACCCCCTCAGCCGCCATGCGCTCAACAGCCTCCCGGCGCTGGCTTTCGAGCCGGGCAGTGGCCTCAGCCGGAGTCTTTACACCCCACATCTGATAGAATGTATTCATATTGAACGGCAGATTGTAGAGTTTACCGTCAGGAGCCTGCGCCACAGGCGAATTTGTATAACGGTTAAACGGCACGATGGCATTCACGAAATCCCACACCTCACGGTTGGAAGTATGGAAGATATGCGCGCCGTACTTATGCACATTTATTCCCTCAATCTCCTCGCAATAGATATTGCCTCCTGCATGGGGGCGCTTGTCAATCACGAGGCATCGCTTCCCCTGCTTCTTGGCAAGATGGGCGAATGTGGCGCCGAAGAGTCCGGCGCCTACTATCAGATAGTCGTAGGGTTTGGTCATGGCTTTAATTTTAAAGAAAGTATGTCAATAGATGAAGATTGGATGGTAAAATTATTAGATATGTCTCAACATGAACTCTAATATGGTTACCAGTTGCCTATTTGTTTAACCCGATTTTGTATAGAAGTCGCCTCATTCTAGGTTGTACTGCGCCGTTACGTATGGAATGACCTAATCTCCAACTTCGATATAATCCTCGGTACCAGATGTATTGAACAGTCAAACCACATGTACGTGCTCTGTTTGAGGCGTCTTCCCATACAAGTACGTGAGATTTTATCTTGTCGATTGTTGTTAAGGACTGGTATAGGGACTCATGTTTTTGGTGCACGTATTTCACGGCTTGTTTCCATGCGAAGTATTTATTAGTCAATCGTGCCGGGTCTTTTTCATCAACGCGATAATGAATGACAGGCTTATCAACAAAATAGAATGGAGTTTTCTGGGCAAGTCTGATGGAGAGCTCATATTCTTGCCAGAATTTTAGATTTTCATCAAATAGACCTACATCAAAGAGCAAATCACGGCTGACGGATAATATTGAGGTAGTTGTGAAAATATCGGTTAGGATTTTCTTGGATACATCACCTTGATATGGGATGAGGCGGGTAATGCTGCATGGGAGGAATGTCGCTGTGCCGTCCGTGGCTATTTTTTCGACAATTCTTCCACCATAGACTACTCCACAATTATATTGTTGATGAACAACCACCTGCAAGGATACCTTATCGGGTAGCCACTCATCATCATCATCAAGAAACGCCACGTATTTACCTCGGGCAGCCTTTATGCCAACATTTCTTGCATAATTCCCACCTTTAGAATCGGCAGGTTGGATACGTATGTATCGTATAGGAGGTAAGGCGTTTGAAGAATACTCAATCAAGGATTTACACCACTCTTGGGTTGAATCTGTAGATGCATCATCCACGATTACGAGTTCGATGTTGGGATAGGTTTGATTCAGTACACTTTCAACCGCCCTTTTTAGCAGGTTTAATCGGTTATGTGTAGTTATAAGGGCTGTTACGAGTTGGTATCTTTCCATAATTATGCGCCTTCATTCATAAATAACCGTTCGCGAGTTTTATCTTTTTCTTTGAATATGACAGAGTCATATGGATAATAACGGTGGTACTTACGAATTCCATAATCTCCCATTACCTCTAAGTACCCATAAATGTTTATAAGTATAAAAGGGGCCAGTATCAGACTCCATACTCCAAAACTTAGTTTATATTTTTTCCGATTAAACTTAAGTTTATGAAATATCACATCTGAAAAAGCAAGGGCGAAAAAAGGGAAAAAGTAGTTATTAAATCTATAGAATAAACGTATTGAAATAACCAGCACTGCAATGTAGATATAACACATCAACATTGCTTCTAAAGAATTTTTATAATTCAAATTTCTGGTTTGTCGGTCTAATGTCTTTCCCTTTGCAATAAACCATCCGGTAATTCCAGGATAACACACGGCATTTAAAAATGTAGTTGTCATGCCAATGATATTTAACCCTTTCCCCTCTATGTAATGGGTGTCTTTATAGGTATCAGCGTAATCCTGAATATCAGTAATTTGAATTAACGTAATTAAATCTACAAAGCTTTTAGATATAATAACACCTACGCCTAAAACGCCTAATATGAGCCACGGAGTCCAAGAATTAATCTTGAAAATTCTCGACAATATAGGAAGGCGAGTAAGAGGAACAATAAGAGTTATGGCAGCCGATGGATGGAAGAGTATGGCGACAATTGCGCAAAGATAATATTTAAACCACTTGTTGGTAGAGAAATATCTCCATGCAAATACAAATGTAGCGACAGCGCAAGATTCTCGAAGTATCTCAAAATTATAGTTTACAAACTGCAGGATAAAATATAGTAAGACTGCAAAAAAGATCTTTGAAGTATTCCGATAAAAAAAATCGAATAAAATGGCATTCACAAAGATTGCCAATATACATTGCATTACTACGAAATTATCAGATATGGAGCGGGCTACAGCATTTAGAAGTAAATATCCCTTTCCATATCTGATTGAATCGAAGTCAAAATTAAAGTATTGAGACAAGGTGGGAAGAGTAGGATATGTGCGCTCATAGCGGATGCTATCAACACCTAAGCGGTATCTAAGCCCTGCAAGAAGAATAAAAATTACCATCAGGGTGATATACCATCCCAAACGGTAACGTGTATGCCCTTGATAATCGTAATGATATATAAGGCAAAGCAGAAGTATTATGATAATCGCGTAAGTCATTTGCTAAATATTCGCAATATTTCAGAGACGAGGTGGGGTTGGGGATGTTTCTGAGGGTTTGAATGATTTGATATATGGCCAACCATCTTTATCCCACAAAATCTCATCTAACATAAGTTGACGTCCCCTGTCAATGGCATCGTTTTGCCATGAATGGTATAAATACCATGTGCGATGATTCCTATCAGTTATAATAGTGGAACCATGACCTGGTCCAATAAATTTCTCAGATGAATCGACGACTAAGTCGTATCCATTATTAAGCATAGGAATTCCCTCTGAATCAATGTAAGGACCGAATATATCCTTTGACCGTCCAACAACAACCTTATATGTACTGTCCGCGCCCTTACAGCACGCTCCAATTGAAGCAAATAGATAATAGTATTTGCCATGCTTGAAGATATGGGCCCCTTCGAATTTATTACCTGCAAGTTTTACTTTGGTATCTGGGGATGCAATTTGAAAGTTTCCGCTTTTGTTTTTTTTAAGTTCGATGATATATATGCCATTGAAGCTCCCCCACAGTAGGTAGAGTTTATCTTTATAAGCTACAAATGAAGGGTCAATAGAATTTCTGACTCCAATTTCATCACTTGTAAATAGCATCCCATGGTCTGTGAATGGCCCTGTGGGATTGTCACTGGTTGCAATGCATATACCATTTTTATTATATTCTCCCCCCTTTGAAAGTGCATATGAGAAAAGATATTGTCCTTTATACTGGATAATATCCGGGGCCCAAACCTGCCAAAGTTTCTCTTTATTTGGCTTATTCTCTTGTGAGAATACTGTGCCTCTGAAGGTCCAATTAACAAGATCTTTTGAACTGTATATTGGTACTAATCCTTTTGAATCAGTTGCATAGACATAATAACAACCATCTTTGGCCTTTATCGCAGCGGGGTCTGGCATGCTGCTGCGAATAACCGGATTGTTATATGCTGATGCATATGGAGAATGCACATAACCGCTAAGCAATAATGTCAGTGATATGATGAGTTTTAATAGTAATTTCTTGGACATAGCGTAAATTTGATAGTTAAGTGGGTGAGTTTTTGATTGTGTTTTTTTGAGGTGGTATATTGCCTTATCGATTATTTTTTACGGCAGAGTTGTGTTACTCGATTCTTAATTGTAGAGACTATCAACCGTCGTTCATTTGCATTTGAACCTATCAATAGATAAAACAGGATTAATATGGAAGTAGTACATAGGACGAAGGCAATCAGTCCAGTTACTCCCGATGGCATTTTATTATAAATTATCCATGAGCAGAATGCTGCGAGTAGAATCATAGGTAGAGTTCTGCCGTAAACTTGGCTGAAAAATCTGATATACTGAAATTTTATCTGCTCATGGAGCAACATAATCCTTGCAATCAATGCTGTAATTGACATTGAAATTGCAGAATACATTACAATATATGGGTTTAGATTACTCTTCAATCCAATCCATGCAATAGGGATGGTTGATATGGTAATTATTGCGATTACAATCTGAAATTTTTTGATTTTCCCAGTAGCTTGAAGAGATGTGACAAGCGGGCTCACACCACAATCAATCAGAGCCATAATCAATATTAATTGAAGAAATCCTACAGTATATGGAGCCACGTTGCCCAACCATAATCTTAATACTTCATGGGCACAGAACAATAATGGGATCACTACAAATGATATCAGTATCATGGAAAATCTACACCCATGTACTACCAAAGTCATCATGCCATCTATATCTCCTGACGAATAACGCTTTGTTATTTGAGGATTTAAAGCCATGGTGAAATTATTGGCAAAAGAACTAATTACATTTCCAACTTGATTAGCTATCCCTTTCGCGGCATTTATAGAAACATTGAAAAATAGATTGAGAAGGATATTTACTCCCTGATCACGTACTGACAATCCCATGCTCCCCAAAAAACTCCAGCCAGCAAATGATATCATATCTTTCATTAGTTTTGAATCTTTCTGTGGGCTATATTTAGTCTCAGGGAAATGTCTGTGACAGTACCAGATATAGCAGCTTCTTAAAATGCAGGAAACCACTAAAATCAACAGTGCGTAAGTAATAAGAGGATCATAGTGTATAGTTAGTGCTGCATATACGATTATTAGCTTCAATACTCCCTCTAGTATTCCAATATAGGAATATACCTTCATGTGTTCGTGAGCTACAATGCAAGCATTGTAGGGGACAGCGATAATCGTTAAGATAAAAGAGAATACACTGCATTGATATACCCAATTTGCCGCACAAAGTCTACCGGTGGGAATATTCAACTTGAAGTTAACAAACCAAAGTCCAATAGATTCGGCAATTATTAGAACCGCAAATGATAGTAAGAAATGAACTTTAACTGAAATAGCAAAAGTCTTTTTAATTCTTTCAGGGTCACCTCTTCCAATTTCGAAAGATATATAACGCTGAGATGATGCCACCATTGCTGAATTTAGAAATGCAAAGGTAAGCACTATGCCTCCAACTACATTATAAATACCATAATTGGCTACTCCCAATAGTTGCCAGACCAAGCGGGCTGCATATAAATTTACTAATATTAGCAGTAAAGTTCTGAGATATAAAAATATAGTGTTCTTTGCAATGCGCTTGTTATCTGTCGTGGCCATAATATATTCAACTCATCAAAAGCGAACTTTGGATTGAAAGAATGGTAATAATATTACGCAATAAAGATTTGAGTTCCTTTGACTGTCTTGTTTTTGAGGCTGTCGGCCATCTGTGGCGGGGGTCAGCAGTAGATGGTGAGGGGGGAGGCGGCGGGTGCGGGGAGGGAGGCTATGCGGGTGGAGAGGCGGTGCTTGTAGGCGGCGGGGTCGGGGGTGAAGGGGTAGAGGTCGGCGCTGAGGAGATGGGTG
>CAJTNN010000005.1:0-1874 GCA_910577585.1 uncultured Muribaculaceae bacterium
GTCGGTTATGCGAAAGCGTCAATCACGCTTTTCACAATCAGGTTGTAGAGTTTTTCCTCGTCACGGCTGAGGTCGGTGGGGTGGAGTCCGGTGGTTACAATACCGAAGCCATTGTAAATACACTCTCCGTTGCGGAAGTTGTGGCGGCGCGGCATACGGATCCGTTTGGCCTCCTTGCCCCACTTGCTGTTGTAGCGAAGATTTTTCTTGTTGCGGAGCATCAGTTTCCACACGCCGAAAGGAATGGTGTTCTGCACCGTGAACGGATAGGAGATAAGTTTCTTCGCGTACAGGGCGTAGGCGGTCTGCATTGTCTTTATGTGGTCGAAGTCCAGTTCAACGGCTGCTTTGAGGAGCATTAGCGGCATATTGAGAAGCGGTTGGCTGTCGGTTATGCGCATGGCATTTTTGTTCATCGTGAGAACAGCACCAGCTTCGGGCGGTTCAATACCGATGCTTTCAGCTTGGGCAGCGGCCACCTCCACGGGCATTTCCTCCATGACATAAGCACCTTTGATTTCCGAGTCCTCCTGTGACTTCTCCACCAGATGGTTGTAGATCTCATTGTCGAGCCATTCCTCGTATTCCCTGCGGTTCTGCGGCCCGTGGATCACTCCGTGACGGATTGCCCCCTTTGTGAGAATGGGGAGCCATGCCCTGCGCACTGCCACCGGAACGGCAATGAAATAGTAGAGGTTGAGGAAGTCGAAATCGCCGTACCTCTCAGGCGACATGGCGTTGACGACCGTGTGGCTCATTCCCCATAGAGCCTTGATTGTGGCGAGCTGTTTCCTGTCCTGCTCGGTTTTCTTGTAACCAACCAGCTCATCATAGTCGCGCATGGCGAACTTGAAATTGTGGGCATACACCTGTCGGCTGTTCATTGTCGTGGAGAGCACGAAATTCTCCGAAGGGGAGAAGGTCGCCTCGATGACCCCGCCGTTTGTCCATGTAACGGCATAGCCGTTGCCGAGGTAGTAGCCTTCGTGTTTTTCGTTTGCGCCGATTGCTCTGGCGATGGTGTCAGCCGTGAGTTCGTGGTCGGTCACGATTGTTATAAGATTTTTCTGTTTCATATTTATGAATTTTATCGGGTGGATTATTTTGGAGATAGTGGTTTGTGCGGTAACGACATCGGGAGTTCCGGACCTCCCTTATGTCATTTCAGCGGGTGTTGGTTACAGCTTGGGGCCTTTGGGCTTGCGCTGCTGTTTAGCCTGATCCTCATCTTTCGGCGCGGTCTGGTATTTCTGGAGCGGTTCGGCCACATGCTTTGTAGCCTCATTTGTCAGTCCGTCATTGTTGACTGCCTTCTGTGTCTTTGACTCTTCCGCCACCTTGACGCGAGGGTCGTTGAGTGACGTTGTCGGACGCTGCTTTTCAGGATTAAACTGGAGATATACGGTGCATTTCTGCCCCTGCTTGTCAACCATGTTTGTCATTTCGACAACCTTGCCGGCGGTGTAGTCAGCCTGCTGTTGCGGCGTCATCGGAACGCCCGCCCATTTTGTAATGGGCTTGATGTTGCCGTCCTTTGTCAGCCACGAGGACTGTTGCTGACCCTGATTGTTGCCTTGCTGCTGGTTCTGCTCCTGTCGTCGCACGCCACCGGGTACAAACTCGACGCCCTTGCGGTCGGCTGACACCTGCAACACCACATTGTAGGTCTTGCCATTCTTGTCGGTAATCTGTTTAGGCGAGAGGGCTTTCCCTTTCTTCAGTTCGCTTATTTCAGCCATAGTCAGTTTTGTCTGCCCGATGGTGTCCTTGATGAACACGGCCTTTACGGGCACCGACACAATCTCGTTGGTAAGACGGTCAACGCTGACATAGGAGGGCTTGACTTCCCCGGTGGCTTTGTCAACAAGGTCAAC